>JAHCAK010000059.1 GCA_019634955.1 Burkholderiales bacterium | reverse complement strand
TGATCCACCGCGCCGACCGCTTCGGCCTGGCGCAGCTGCACCAGCTGCGCGGCCGGGTGGGACGCTCGCATCACCAGGCCTACGCCTACCTTCTCACGCCGCCCGAGGAGGCGCTCGGCGCCAGCGCGAGGAAGCGCCTGGAGGCCATCCAGGCCATGGAGGACCTCGGCGCCGGCTTCTACCTCGCCATGCACGACCTCGAGATCCGCGGCGCGGGCGAGGTGCTGGGGGAGAGCCAGTCGGGCGGCATCCACGACGTGGGATTCGCGCTCTACGCCGAGATGCTCGAGCACGCGGTGAGGAGCCTCAGGGCCGGCCGCGAGCCCGACCTCGCGCACCCCGTCGCCGTGGCCACCGAGGTGAACCTGCACGCGCCGGCGCTCCTGCCCGAAGGCTACTGCGGCGACGTGCACGAGCGGCTCGTGATCTACAAGCGTCTCGCCAACTGCGCGGGCGAGGACGACCTGCGCGCGCTCACCGAGGAACTGGTGGACCGCTTCGGCGGGCTTCCCGAGCCCGCGCGCGTGCTGCTCGAGTGCCACCGCCTGCGCATCGCGGGCGCGCCGCTCGGGGTGGCCCGCATCGACGCGAGCCCGGCCGCGATCGCCGTGCAGTTCGCGCCCGACACGCCGGTCGACCCGCGTCGCGTCATCGCGCTCGTGCAGTCGGGCGGCCCCTACCGGCTTCCGGGGCCCGACCGGGTGCGCATCGAACGCGCGCACGCCGACCTGAAGGCGCGCGCGGCCGAGGTCCGCCACTTCCTCGCGAGGCTCGCCGCGCCATGACCGCCTTCGACCTCGTCGTGCAGGGCCCCGCGGTCGCCTCCCCGGACGTGGAGGCGCTGCGGGCGCTGGCCCGCGGCCGCGCCATCGAGCGCATCACGGGCGGGGCGTATCGCATCACCCGCGCCGATCCCGGCGCGGCGGGGCCGGTGGCGCGGCACTGCGAGGCGGCTTCCCTCGACTGGGGCTTCGTCGCGGAGGGCCGGCGGCTCGCCGATTTCCGCCTCCTCGCGCTCGACATGGACTCCACGCTCATCACGATGGAGTGCATCGACGAGATCGCCGACTTCGCCGGCCGCAAGCCCGAGGTCGCTGCCGTGACCGCGGCCGCGATGCGCGGCGAGATCGACTGGCCGGAAAGCCTCGCGCGCCGCGTGGCCGCCCTCGCGGGGCTGGAGGCCTCGGTTCTCGAGCGCGTCTACCGGGAGCGCCTTCGCCTCTCGCCCGGCGCGCAGGCGCTCCTCGAGGGGGCGAAGGGCGCCGGCCTCGCGACCCTGCTCGTCTCCGGCGGGTTCACCTTCTTCACCGAGCGCCTGCGCGAGAGGCTGGGCTTCACCGAGGCACACGCCAACGAGCTCGTGGTCGAGGGCGGCCGCCTCGCCGGGCGCGTCACGGGGCCGCTGGTGGACGCCGCCGGCAAGGCCGCGCACGTGGCCCGGATGCGGCGGTCCCTGGGGATCGGGCGCGAGCGCGTGCTCGTGATCGGCGACGGCGCCAACGACCTGGCGATGATGGCGGAGGCGGGCACGAGCATCGCGTTCCGCGCGAAGCCCGTGGTGCGGGGCCACGCCACCTACGCGCTCACGCACGCGGGCCTGGACGGCGTGCTGGCCCTCTTCCCGCCCTAGGAGCGGTCGTCGCCCTGCGGCGCGTTCGGAGACGGATTCGGGAAGTAGACGTAGGCGCCCTGCGGCACGCGCGCGGCGTCGCGCTCGCGCTGCAGCTCGGCGTCCTGCGGGCGGTCCCACCAGGTGGCGCGGTTGCGCGAGCGCAGCTCGCGCAGCTCCGGGTGGTTCGCGTGCAGGTCGCGCAGGAATCGGGTGGCTTCGGATTCGTAGCCCATGGCGGCGTCGGGGGATGGGGGATGGCGCAGGGCCCGGATGTTAGCACGGCGGCCCGGGCCGTTTGCCGCCCCCGGCGCGCGCGGGGGATAATTCCCGCCTCCGTCCCCGGCGGCGCTCCCGATGCGCATCTCCTACCCGCGCTCCTTCCTGTCGCTCGTCCTCATCGGCTTCACCATCGTCGCGGCGCCCCTGGTGTTCGCGCTCTTCGCCAACGCGGTGGCGTTCGAGCGGCTGGCCGCCCTGTCGGAACAGGCGGTGCTCGCGGCGGTGAAGGTGACGCAGGCGAGCCGGGCGCTCAGCAGCCAGGTGGCCTCGCTCGAGCGCTCCGCGCGCCAGTACGCCGTCGCGGGCGAATCGCAGTTCCTCGAGGCCTATCGCGAAGGGCGCGCCGAGTTCACGGCCAACCTGCGCGCCATCGAGGAGATGGCGCTCTCCGAGGCGCAGCGCGCGCAGGCGGCCGACATCGCGCGCCACGAGGAGGAGATCCACGGGCGGATCTCGTCCACGGCGCCCTCTCCCGAGCTCTCCATCCGCATCGCCGCCGACTTCGCGCGCCTCGCCTCGCGCTCGCAGGCGCTGGTGACGCTGGGCGACGGCGCGATCGACGAGAGCATCGAGGGCCTTCGCGCGCAGGCCGTGAAGTCGCGCAGCAACGTGTTCTGGCTCCTGGTGGCGCTCATCCCGACGGCGATCGTCCTCATCGCGAGCTTCACCTTCCTGCTCGCGCGGCCGATCGGCCAGGTGGGCGCGGGCATCCGCCGCCTCGGCGACGGCGAGTTCGCCCGCCCCATCGCGATCGAGGGCCCGGGCGACATGGTGCGCCTGGGCGAGCAGCTCGACTGGCTGCGCCGGCGCCTCGTCACCCTCGAGGAGCAGAAGACGCGCTTCCTGCAGCACATCTCCCACGAGCTGAAGACGCCGCTCACGGCGCTGCGCGAGGGCTCCGACCTCCTGTCCTCCGGCGTCGTGGGCAACCTCAACGCCGAGCAGCACGAGATCGCGCGCATCCTGCGCGAGAACTCCATCGAGCTGAGGAAGCTCATCGAGGGGCTGCTCAACTACAGCGCCGTGCACGCGCAGGCCTCGTTCCTCGACGCGCGCATCGTGCCGCTGCGCGACATCGTCAAGCGCGTGGTGAACGACCGCAAGCTCGCGATGGTGGCCCGCGGCATCCGCCTGGACCTGAACTGCGAGAACGTGACCGCCTACTGCGACGAGGAGAAGGTGCGGGTCATGCTCGACAACCTCCTTTCCAACGCGGTCAAGTACTCCCCCGAGCGCGGGCTCGTCACCGTGAAGGTCTACAAGGAGCGCGACGACGCGGTGTTCGAGGTGGCCGACGAGGGGCCGGGCATCCCGCTCCCGGAGCGAGAGAAGGTCTTCGAGGCCTTCTACCGCGGCACCGACGCCCCGATCGCCGCCATCAAGGGCAGCGGGCTGGGGCTGTCGATCGTCAAGGAGTACGTGCAGTTGCACAAGGGCCGCATCGAGATGCTCGACGGGCCCGGCGCGCACTTCCGGGTGCGCATCCCGCGCAAGCGCGACCTGTCCCGGGAGGAGGCGGCATGATGGCAGGGTTCTTGCAACGGTCGGGGATCCCGACCACGAAGCCCAGCCATGCTCATTCCCGCCACCGCCACGCCCGCCGCCAGGCCCCTTCCCCCCGTCATGCCGACTGAAGGCCGAGCCTCCCTGTTGCTGGTCGACGACGACCCCGACCTGCTGCGCCTGCTCGCCATCCGGCTGAAGGCCAACGGGTATGCGGTGAACGCCGTCGACAGCGGGGCCAAGGCGCTCGCCGCCATCGCCGCCTCCCGCCCCGACGTCGTCCTGTCCGACCTGCGCATGAGCGGCATGGACGGCATGGCGCTCTTCCAGGAGATCCAGGCGTCCTATCCGGGGCTGCCGGTCATCATCCTCACCGCCCACGGGACGATCCCCGACGCCGTGGCCGCCGTGAAGCGCGGCGTGTTCGGCTACCTCACCAAGCCCTACGACGCCGACGAGCTCCTCGCGCAGATCTCGCGGGCGCTGTCGCTGCACGGCGGCGCGAAGGGCCGCGCCGGCGCCGGCCAGGCCTGGCGCGAGGAGATCGTCACCCGCTCCTCGCTCATGGAGGACGTGCTTTCGCGCGCGCAGCGCGTGGCCGCCAGCGACGCGAGCGTGCTGATCCAGGGCGAGAGCGGCACCGGCAAGGAGCTCCTCGCCCGCGCGATCCACCGCGCCAGCCCGCGCGCGGGCCAGCCCTTCGTCGCCATCAACTGCGGCGCGATCCCGGAGACGCTGCTGGAGAGCGAGCTCTTCGGCCACACCCGGGGCTCGTTCACGGGCGCGATCGCGGATCACCGCGGCCTCTTCGTGAGCGCCGACCGCGGCACCCTCTTCCTGGACGAGATCGGCGACATGCCGCTCGCCCTGCAGGTGAAGCTGCTGCGCGTGATCGAGACGCGCGAGGTGCGGCCGATCGGCGCCTCCCGCTCGATCCCGATCGACGTGCGCATCCTCTCCGCCACCCACCGCGACCTCGCGAAGGAGAAGGAGACGGGCGGCTTCCGCGAGGATCTCTACTACCGGCTGAACGTGGTGACCCTGCGCCTTCCCTCGCTCGCCGAGCGCCCGGAGGACATCGCGCTCCTCGCGCGGCACTTCCTATCGGCGATGGCGCCCCGCTACGGCCGCGAGAAGGCGTCCTTCGCCCCGGAGGCGCTCGAGCTCCTCGGAAAGGCGCGCTGGCCCGGCAACGTCCGCCAGCTCTACAACGTGGTCGAGCAGTCGGTCGCGCTCTGCCCGACGGAGGTCATCCCCGCGGTCTTCGTGGAGCAGGCGATCCAGGTCGAGATGCACGAGATGACTTCGTTCGAGGACGCGCGCAAGCGCTTCGAGCGCGACTACCTCACGCGCCTCATGAAGCTCACCCACGGCAGCGTCACGCAGGCCGCCCGCCTCGCGCGCCGCAACCGCACGGAGTTCTACAAGCTGCTGCAGCGGCACGGCATCGAGGCCGCGATGTTCAAGCCGGGGCCGCGCTGAGGCCGGGCGCTGTCTCCGCGCGGAGACAGCGCGGAGCGCCGGGAATCAAGGAGTTACGCGGAAGGTGGCACCGGCTGTCGTTGCCGGGCGACACGCCCCCAACCGGCTTGCTGCAGCAGCTCGTGAGGTTCATGCCGCAACAGACTGATTTGCAAGCATTTCGTTAAATTGGCATCATGCTTGCTCAATCTTTCGAGCGAAACGTCATTCCAGGGCTTCCCAGCCCCGCGCCGGTGCGAGGCCGGCAGGGTTCTCCTCCAGTTTCAAGAGTGCGCCTTGTGGGGCAGGTTCTCCTGCCCCTTTTTTTTTCGGCCGCTCCCCGATACTCCCCGGACCATTCCCGGGGTATATAAGCCAGCATTGATATAGGTCACGACGCTGCACTGCAGCAAGCGTCCAATGGGTGCCATCGGGCAGGCCCGTCGGACCGCGGACGAACGGCAGGCGGGCGCCCTCCCGGCAACCAACCGTCCGAAGGAGTCGTCATGAAGCTTCGCACCCTCGCCGCCCTGGTCGCGATGGGGCTCGCCCCCGCCGCGCTCGCGCAGGCCCCCGCCGCGGCCCCCGCCGCCAAGGCGAACATCCCCAGGCTCTGCACCAACTGCCACAAGCCCGAGGCGGCCGAGACCTACGGCAACTTCGAGAGCGTGGCCTTCAAGTCGCAGTCGATGCAGCTGAAGATCGACGCCGCGACCGAGATCGTGCGCTTCGACCCGAAGACGATCGCCGTGGTGGACGCGGGCGAGGCCAAGCCCGCCGACGCGCTGCGCGACATCCGCAAGGGGCACGAGGCGCGCATCGCGTGGGTCGAGAAGGACGGCGTGCGCACCGCCACGAAGATCTGGTTCAAGGGGCCGATCAAGATCGCCCCCGAGAAGCTCGTGAAGTACGACGAGGTCGCCGCGCTCGTCGCCAAGGGGCCCGAGGCCGGCAACTACCTGCTGGTCGATTCCCGCCCGCTGCCGCGCGTGCAGGAAGGCACCATCCCCACCGCCGTGAACCTGCCCTTCACCACCAAGGGCTTCGACGCGCTGGCCGAGAAGAGCCTGCCGGCCGACAAGGCGAAGCGGATCATCTTCTTCTGCCAGGGCATCACCTGCATGCTGAGCCCCAACTCGCTGCGTCGCGCCGAGGCGATGGGCTACACGAACGTGAAGGTCTACCGCGAAGGCTGGCCCGAGTGGACGACGAGGAACGTGGGCGTCCTGGCCGGCGCGCACCTCAAGGAGGCGTGGATCGACAAGGACATCCCCCACGTCCTCATCGACGCGCGCCCGGCCGCCGAGGCCGCGGCGGGCTTCATCAAGGGCGCGGTCGCCATCGCGCCGCCGGAGATCGCGGGCGCGCTCAACGGCTTCCCGAAGGCCGAGCTGAAGGCCCCGTACATGGTGTACGACGGGGGCGACGGCAAGGCCGCCATGGCGGTGGCCTCCGCCATCACGAAGGCCGGCTACCCGAACGTCACCGTGGTGACGGGCGGCCTCGAGGCCTGGAAGGCCGCCGGCTACCCGGTCGCCGCGGGCGCGCCCGGGACGAAGGTCGCGTACGTGCCGCGGCCGCGGCCCGGCGACATCGGCATCGAGGCCTTCAGGAAGCTCGTCGCGGCGACCCCCGCCGACACCCTGATCCTCGACGTGAGGAACCAGGACGAGGCCAACGCCGGCATGATCAAGGGCGCCAAGCTCATCCCCGACGAGGAGCTCCTCGCGCGCGTGGGCGAACTGCCGAAGGACAAGCGCATCGTCGCGCACTGCGCGACCGGCGTGCGCGCCGAGATGGCGTACCACAAGCTGAAGGAGAAGGGCTTCAACGTCGCCTTCGTGAAGGGCGACATCGAGATCGACAAGGCGGGCAAGCTCAGCATCGAGCCGAACTGAGCGCCTGCGGCGCCGGGCGGGAAGGGGCGGAGCGATCCGCCCCTTTCCGTTCCGGGGACGGGACTACTCCGTCTCCTCGATCCAGGCCATCTGGATCGCCTCGAGGATCTTCTCGCCCGAACGCTCCGGCGAATCGCTGAACCCGTCGAGCTCCGTCACCCACCGGTGCAGGTCGGTGAAGCGGATCGTCCGCGGGTCGATGTCCTCGTGCTTGTCCGCCAGCGCGATGGCGATCTGGCGCGTGTCGGTCCATTTCATGGCGTCTGCCCCCGCAAGCCTCAGTGCTTGCCTTCCGAAACCTGGTTGATCGTGTACTTGGGAATCTCGACCACGAGCGGTTCGTCGCCCACCTTCGCCTGGCAGGAGAGCCGCGAGGTGAATTCCAGCCCCCACGCCTTGTCGAGGAGGTCGTCCTCCTTCTCCGTGGCCTCCTCGAGCGAGTCGAAGCCCTCGCGGACGACGACGTGGCAGGTGGTGCACGCGCACGACTTCTCGCAGGCGTGCTCGATCTCGATGCCGTGCGCGAGCAGGTTGTCGCAGAGCGTGGTGCCGGGCTCGGCGTCGAACTCGGCGCCCTGCGGGCAGAGCGCCTCGTGCGGCAGGACGGTCACGCGCGTCATTTCACCTGCACCTCGTCGAGGCGCCGGCCGGCCAGCGCCCGCGAGACGCTCCTGTCCATGCGCCGCGCGGCGAAGGGCTCGCTCAGGCGGTTGAGCGCCTCGACGGCCGACTTGAGCGCGCGGTGGTCCGCGCCCTGCCGCGCCGCGTCCACCGACGCGATGCCGCCCTCGAGCGCCCCACGCTCGTCCGGGGCGAGCAGGTCCGCGTCCTGCGCCAGCGCCGCGCGCAGCGCCGCGACGAGGCCCTCGGCCTCCACGCGCTGCTCCGCGAGCGCCCTCGCGTCGCGGTCGGCCTGCGCGTGGTCGAACCCCGAGCGCAGCATCGCCGCCACCTCGTCGTCGGTGAGCCCGTAGGAGGGCTTCACGACCACCGAGGCGCTGACGCCCGTGGTGTTCTCCCGGGCGGAGACCGAGAGCAGCCCGTCGGCGTCGACCTGGAAGGTCACGGCGATGCGGGCGGCGCCCGCCACCATCGGCGGGATGCCGCGCAGCTCGAAGCGGGCGAGCGAGCGGCAATCGGAGACGAGCTCGCGCTCGCCCTGCACGACGTGGATCGCCATCGCCGTCTGGCCGTCCTTGAAGGTCGTGAACTCCTGCGCGCGCGCCACGGGGATGGTGGAATTGCGCGGGATCACCTTCTCCACGAGCCCGCCCATGGTCTCCAGCCCGAGCGAGAGCGGGATCACGTCGAGGAGCAGCCAGTCCTCGCCCGCGGCGCGGTTGCCGGCGAGCGCGTTGGCCTGGATGGCGGCGCCGAGCGCCACGACCTGCTCGGGGTCGAGGTTCACGAGGGGCTCGCGGCCGAAGAACGCCGCCACCGCCCGCTGCAGGTGCGGCATGCGCGTCGCCCCCCCGACCAGGACGACGCCGTCGACCTGCGCCGGGGCGAGGCCCGCGTCGCGGAGCGCCTTGCGCGTCGGCCCGAGCGCCTTCTGGACGAGGGGCGCCGTGATCTCCTCGAACTCGCGCCGGGTGAGGCCCAGGTGCAGCTGCTGGCCCCAGGAGAGCGTGACCTGCGCGTCGGCGCTCTGCGCCGCGGAGAGCCGCTCCTTCACCGCGCGCGCCGCCGCGAGCAGGCGCCGCGTGTCGCGGCCCGAGGCGTCGGCAAGCCCGTGCGTGACGCGCCAGTGCATCGCGATGGCCTGGTCGAAGTCGTCGCCGCCCAGCGCCGAGTCGCCGCTGGTGGAGAGCACTTCGAACACGCCGCGCGTGAGCCGCAGCACGGAGAGGTCGAAAGTCCCGCCGCCGAGGTCGAAGACGGCGAAGGTGCCCTCGGAGGCGTTGTCCAGCCCGTAGGCGATGGCCGCGGCCGTCGGCTCGTTGAGGAGCCGCAGGACGTTGAGCCCGGCGACGCGCGCGGCGTCCTTGGTCGCCTGGCGCTGCGCGTCGTCGAAGTAGGCCGGCACCGTGACCACCGCGCCGAAGAGCTCCGCCCCGAGGCTCTCCTCGGCGCGCGCGCGCAGGGCCTTCAGGATCTCCGCGGACACCTGCACCGGCGAGCGCAGCCCCGCGGCCGTCTCGATCGCGACCATGCCCGGGGCGTCCACGAAGCGGTAGGGCAGCGCGCCGTACTTGGCCACGTCGGCCACCCCGCGGCCCATGAAGCGCTTGACCGACGAGACGGTGTTGGCCGGGTCGTCGCCGGCCCGCGCCAGCGCCTCGTAGCCCACCTCGACCGCGCCGCCGGCCGCGTAGTGCACGATGGAGGGCAGCAGCACGCGCCCCTGCGCGTCGGGCAGGCATTCCGCCGCGGAGCTGCGCACCGCGGCCACCAGGGAGTGCGTCGTGCCCAGGTCGATGCCCACCGCCAGCCGGCGCTGGTGCGGCTCGGGCGACTGGCCGGGCTCGGAGATCTGCAGGAGCGACATCTAGTCGTGGCCTTTCAGGGAGGTGGCGGGATGGGCGCCGCCGGCGCCCTCGGCGAGCGCCTCGAGCGCATCGTCGATCTCGGCCTCGATCCTGTCGAGGAAGCGCAGCTTCCTCACGAGCGAGCAGCCGGCGTCGTAGTTGCGGTCCCCTCCGAGGGCGCGCGCGAGGAGGGCGTGCATCTCCGCGCGCGAGTCCTCGATCTCGCCGCGCAGCCGCTCGAGCGCCGCCGGGTCGCGCGCGGCGCGCCCCTCGGCCACCGCCTCTCGCCATTCCATCTGCTGCATGAGGAAGTCCGGCGGCATCGCCGTGTTGGATTCCTCGCCGGTGTCGTAGCCCTTGAGCGCGAGCAGGTAGCGCGCCCGGTCGATGGGGTTGCGCAGCGTCCTGTAGGCCTCGTTCGCGCGCGTGGCCCACTGCATCGCCACGCGCCGTTCCGCCTCGCCCGAGGCGGCGAAGCGGTCCGGGTGCACGCGGCCCTGCAGGTCGCGGTAGGCGCGGTCGAGCGCGGCCGCGTCCACGGCGTAGGACACCGGCAGGCCGAGCAGCTCGAAGTGGTTGCGGGTGAAATCGGGCTTCATGGAGGCGGGCGGGGCGCAGGTCGCCCCGCCCGTGAGGCGGGTCCGCGGCGGACTCAGACGTTGAACGACTCCCCGCACCCGCAACGGTCCTTCTCGTTGGGGTTCAAGAACTTGAAGCCCTCGTTCAGGCCCTCGCGCACGAAGTCGAGCTCCGTGCCGTCGAGGTAGGCGAGGCTCTTGGGGTCCACGAGCACGCGCACGCCGTGGGACTCGAACTGGACGTCGCCATCCTGGGCCTCGTCGGCGAACTCGAGCTTGTAGGCCATGCCGGAGCAGCCCGTGGTCTTCACGCCGAGGCGCAGGCCGATGCCCTTGCCGCGGCGTTCGAGGTAGCGCTGGACGTGGTCCGCGGCGCGGTCGGTGAGCGTCACGGCCATGGTCAGTCCGCCGCCTTCTTCGCCGCGTCCTCGCCCTCGCCGTACTTCTTGCGGTAGTCGGCGATGGCGGCCTTGATGGCGTCCTCGGCGAGGATCGAGCAGTGGATCTTCACCGGCGGGAGCGCCAGCTCCTCGGCGATCTGCGTGTTGCGGATGCCCGCGGCCTCGTCGAGGGTCTTGCCCTTCACCCACTCGGTGACGAGCGAGGAGGAGGCGATCGCGGAGCCGCAGCCGTAGGTCTTGAACTTCGCGTCCTCGATGACGCCGCCGGCGCCCACCTTGATCTGCAGCTTCATCACGTCGCCGCACGCGGGCGCGCCCACCATGCCGGTGGCCACGCCGTCCTCGTCCTTCGCGAAGGAGCCGACGTTGCGGGGATGCTCGTAGTGGTCGATGACCTTTTCGCTGTATGCCATGCGTTTACCCTCACCCTGGCCCTCTCCCGGGGGAGAGGGGATTGTGGATCAGTGCGCCGCCCACTGGACGGTGTTGAGATCGATGCCTTCCTTGTACATTTCCCACAGCGGGCTCATCTCGCGCAGCTTGCCGATGCGCTCGTGGATGAGCCTCACCGCGAAGTCGATGTCGGCCTCGGTGGTCCAGCGGCCGATGGTGAAGCGGATGGAGCTGTGCGCGAGCTCGTCGTTCCTGCCCAGCGCGCGCAGCACGTAGGACGGCTCCAGCGAGGCCGAGGTGCACGCCGATCCCGACGAGACCGCGAGCTCCTTCATGCCCATGATGAGCGACTCGCCCTCGACGAAGTTGAAGCTCACGTTGAGGTTGTGCGGCACCCGGTGGTCGAGGTCGCCGTTCACGTAGACCTCCTCCATGCCCTGCACTCCCGCGAGGAGCCGGTCGCGCAGCATGCGGATGCGCTCGTTCTCCGTGGCCATCTCCAGGCGGGCGAGCCGGAAGGCTTCCCCCATGCCCACGATCTGGTGCGTGGCGAGCGTCCCGGAGCGCATCCCCTTCTCGTGGCCGCCGCCGTGCATCTGCGCCTCCAGCCGCACGCGGGGCTTCCTGCGCACGTAGAGCGCGCCGATGCCCTTGGGGCCGTAGGTCTTGTGGGCGGAGAAGCTCATGAGGTCGACCTTGAGCGAGGCGAGGTCGATCGGCACCTTGCCGGTCGCCTGCGCGGCGTCCACGTGGAAGAGCACGCCCTTGCGGCGGCACGTCTCGCCGAACTGCGCGACCGGCTGGATCACGCCGATCTCGTTGTTCACCAGCATCACCGAGGCGAGGACGGTGTCGGGGCGCAGCGCCGCCTCGAACCTCGCGGGGTCCACGAGGCCCGAGGGCTCCGGGTCGAGGTAGGTCGCCTCGAAGCCCACGCGCTCGAGCTCGCGCACGGTGTCCAGCACCGCCTTGTGCTCGGTCTTCACCGTCACGACGTGCTTGCCCTTGGCGG
This sequence comes from Burkholderiales bacterium, assembly GCA_019634955.1. Lineage (GTDB taxonomy): Bacteria > Pseudomonadota > Gammaproteobacteria > Burkholderiales > Usitatibacteraceae > FEB-7. Next base: position 4,671 of record JAHCAK010000059.1, on the reverse strand, counting down.
CGTAGAAGTGGGCCGCGCCCTTGATGGCGAGGTTGTTCGACTCGGTGGCGCCGGAGGTCCAGACGATCTCCTTGGCGTCGCAGTTGACGAGCCGCGCCACCTCGGCGCGCGCGTTCTCCACGGCCTCCTCGGCCTCCCAGCCGTAGGCGTGGCTGCGTGAGGCGGGGTTGCCGAAGTGCTCGGTGAGCCAGGGGATCATCTTCTCGGCCACCCGCGGGTCCACCGGCGTGGTGGCGGAGTAGTCGAGGTAGATGGGCTTGTCGCGGTCGGTCATGGCGGTAATCCTGGCGGGGCGTGTCAGACGGTGATCGTGGGCCCGTCGGTGCGCGGCGAGCGGGTGCGCGGCGCGGCCACGGCGACGGGCCGGGCGCGCTGCTTCTCGACCAGCTGCGCGAGCGAGACCTTGGAGAGGAAGCCCAGGACGGTCGCGTTCAGCTCCTCCCACAGGTCGTGCGTCATGCAGCGGTGGTTGTCGTGGCAGTTCTCCTTGCCGCCGCACTGCGTGGAGTCGATCGACTCCTCGACGGCATTGATGATGTCGGCCACGGTCACGAGCGAGGCGTCGCGCGCGAGGTGGTAGCCGCCGCCGGGGCCGCGAACGCTTTCGACGAGCGCTCGCCGGCGCAGCTTGCCGAACAGCTGCTCGAGGTACGAAAGCGAGATCCGCTGCCGCGCGCTGATGCCCGCGAGCGTGACCGGGCCCTTCGTCGAGTGAAGCGCGAGGTCCAGCATCGCCGTGACCGCGAACCTGCCCTTGGTGGTGAGTCGCATGGGTGCCTCGTGGAAGAAAGCCGGGCTAATCCCGACCAGATCGCTCAAGTATAGAAAGGCCGATGGATTTGGTCAACTATTTCCCGGAGGCGCCCGGCCGCAGGCCGGCCACGGCCCGCAGCGGCTCGCCATCCTCTTGTTTTCCCTGTTCTTTTTTCTCGAGCGCCTCCAGCCGGCGGACCAGCTCGGCGAGGCTTCCCTCGAGATCGCTCGTCTTCGAGCCGAGGGAGGTCAGCACCTGGTTCAGCGGGTCGTCGAGGTTGCCGCTCACGGCGTAGGCGTCGAACGCCATGCGCGCGGCCGTGTGGTCCTCGACGATGCGCGCCGGGATGCCGACCACGGTGGCGCCGGCCGGGACCGCCTTCACGACCACGGAGTTCGAGCCGATCTTCGCGCCCTCGCCCACCTCGAAGGGCCCGAGGATCTTCGCGCCGGCGCCGACCACCACGCCCTTGCCGAGCGTGGGGTGGCGCTTGCCCTTGTTCCACGACACGCCCCCGAGCGTCACCTGGTGGTAGAGCGTGCAGTCGTCGCCGATCTCGGCCGTCTCCCCGATCACCACCCCCATGCCGTGGTCGATGAAGACCCGCCGCCCGATGGTGGCGCCGGGGTGGATCTCGATGCCGGTGACGAAGCGCGAGAAGTGCGACACGAGGCGCCCCAGCCACTTGAAGCCCGCCGTCCAGCAGGCGTGGGCCAGGCGGTGCAGCGTGAGCGCGTGGAAGCCTGGATAGCAGGTGAGGACCTCCCACATCGTGCGGGCGGCGGGGTCGCGGGCGAAGACGCAACGGACGTCCTCGCGGATCCTCTCGAACATGGCGGTGCGCTCTGGCGGATTGGCGGGTGAATGGGGAAATCTACTATTCCCCGAGTAAAATAATCAACTATAAGACCGGCCTCCCGGCCCGGCGGTTCCTGTTCCCTCCCCCATGCGACGATTCGCCACCCAGTACCGCGACTTCTTCCGCCTGCCCGACGTCGCGGCCCTCGTGACGGTCGCCCTGCTCTCGCGGATGCCCATCGGCATGGTGGGCCTCTCGATGCTGCTGTTCCTGCGCGAGTCGCTGGGCTCCTACGCGCTCGCCGGCACCGTGTCGGGCGTCTACTTCACGGCGATGGCGATCGCCGCCCCCGTCCAGGGCCGCCTCATCGACCGTTCCGGGCCGCGGCTCACGGTCGCCGTCACCGGCGTCGCCCACCCGATCGCCCTCGGCGCGGTCCTCGCGGGGGCGCTGGCCGGGCTGGGCCTGGGCGCAGTCGCCTTCGCCGCGGCGGTCGCCGGCGCCTTCTGCCCGCCCATCACCACGCTCACGCGCACGATGTGGCGCCACCGCTTCACCCGCGACGAGGATCGCCGCCGCGCCTTCGCGATCGACGCCGTGCTGATCGAGGTCAACTTCACGCTGGGGCCCGCCATCGTGGCGGGCGTGGTCGCCGCGGCCAGCGCGCGCGCGGCCTTCGCGCTCGCCATCGCCGTGACCGTGGTCGCGCTGGCCCTCTTCGCCGCCTCGCCCGCGCTGCGCTACTTCCGCACCGAGAAGCACGGCGAGCGCCACCTGCTGGGCCCGCTCACTCAGCCGCGCCTGCTCGCGGTCTTCGCTGCGACCTTCGGCCTCACCACGAGCTTCGGCTTCCTCGAGGTGGGCTACCCGGGCTTCGCCACGGCCATCGCCCTGCCCGCGCTGGGCGGCCTCTTCCTCTCCGTGAATTCGCTGGGCAGCGCCATCGGCGGCGCGGTCTTCGGGGGCCTCGCGATCCGCGCGCCCATCGAGCGCCAGTTCGCCGTGGCCACCGGGACGATGGCCGTGCCGCTCCTGCTGCACGGCTTCGTCGACGCGCCCGTCGCCTTCGCCCTCGTCGCGTTCCTGGCCGGCGCCTCGATCGCGCCCAGCATCGCCTGCCAGTCGGTGCTCGTCTCGCGGCTGGCCCCGGCGCAGTACGCGACCGAGGCCTTCACCTGGTCCTCGAGCTTCATCCTCCTCGGGCTGGGCGCGGGCATGGCCCTCGGGGGCTGGCTCATCGAGGCGTCCGGGCCGAAGTCGCCCTTCCTCGCGGGCGCCTTCCTCATGGCGGTGGTGTCCCTGGGCGTCTTCGCCCTGCCCGTCGCGCGCGCGGGCCCGCGGGAGTCAGCGGCCGGGCGCTGATCCCGTGCCCTTCCTCGCCAGCGCGTCGAGCATGCCGTGCAGGATCGCGACCTCCTCCTTCTCGAGGTCGAGGCGCGCCGCGAGGCGCCGCAGGCGCTCGTCGGCGCGGCCGGGCTCGCGCGGGTCGAGGAAGCCGGACGCCACCAGCATCGCCTGAAGCCGCGCGTGCAGCGCCTCGAGGTCCGCGCCCGTGGCGCGCGCGCGGGGCGGGCGTTGCGGCGCGCGCCACGCGGCCGCCGCGAGGGCGAGCTCGTAGCAGGCGACCTGCACCGCCGCGGCGAGGTTGAGCGACGGGTACGCCGGGTCCGCCGGGATGCACGCGTGACGCTGGCAGGCGAGGAGCTCGGCGTTGGAGAGGCCCGACGTCTCGTTGCCGAAGACCAGCGCCACGGGGCCGTCCGCCGTCGCCGCGGCCGCCTCGGGCGCGAGTTCGCGCCACCCGCGCGGCGCGTGCGCGAGGTCGCGGCCGCGCGCGCTGAACCCCACGGCGAGCACGCGGCCCGAGAGCGCCTCCGTGAGCATGGGCACCACGCGCGCGCCGGCGAGCACGTCCGCGGCACCGGCAGCGAGCGCGGTGGCCTCGTCGTGCGGGAAATGCCGCGGCGACACCAGCACCAGCTCGGTGATGCCCATCGTGCGCATGGCGCGCGCCGCCGCGCCGATGTTCTCACCCATCTGCGGCCCGACCAGCACCACCACCGGTCCGGGCACGTCGATCCAAGGCTTGGTGTTGTCGGTTCCGGCACCGGGCATCAGCGCACACGCATCCTGAATTGAGTTAGTAGAGCAGGATGTCGGTGATCGAGGTGATGCGGTCAAGCGCGGCGATCGGCTCGGGCTTTGCGTCACCCGGCCCCAGCCGCCGCAGCGTCGTGTAATGCGCGCGCAGCGAGGCGCGGAACGCCTCGCCTTCCGCCGACGAGAACCGCTCCGGCCCGTATTCGATGGCGAGCGGTACGCGGCCGACGAGATCGCCGAGCCCGCGCAGCAGATCGACCTCCGCGCCTTCCACGTCGATCCAGATCAGGCCAATGGTCTCCGGCGCGATGCCGAGCGCCGCGAGTTCGGTATCGAGCCGCGTCAGCGGCACGGACACGCTTTCGGTGCCGTCGAGCGAGGGCGGCGCGACGATCGCGTGGGCGCCCTTGTTGCGCGGATGCAGATGCAGGGTCGCGGTGCCGGACGTCGCGCCGAGCGCCTTCTCCACCACCGCCACCCGGTCGCCCATGCCGTTGGCGGCGACATTCATCCGCAGCAGTTCGGCGTTGCGCGGCTCCGGCTCGATCGCCACCGCGCGGCCGAAGCGATCGGAGCGCATGGCATAGACCGTCTGGGTGCCGATATTGGCGCCGGCATCGACGAACACGCCGCCCGCCGGCAGACGGCCGGCCTGCGCCAGTTGCGCGATCGCCTGCTCGATCTCCTCGCGCTGCCAGCGGCCGTGCCACATCAGCCAGGAGCCGATCACCCGGTCCGACGGATCGACGAAAAAATTGCCCTGCGGCAGCCGGCAATAGACCAGATGCCCCCGCGCGGCGAGCGCATTGAGCACCGCCTCGCGGAACGAGCGCACGCCCAGCATCACCGGCGTCAGCATCCGCTGCCGCAGCGACCGGCGCAGTCGCCCGGTCACCCCGCGCATGGCTTGAAATGCCGATTTTTCAGGCACTTTTGCGGCTCCCCCGCAGGCCGGAGGGCCTGTCCGGCGCCGTCATATCACGGCGAAACGGGCCGCGCCTAACGTCATGGTGCATAT
>JAHCAK010000058.1 GCA_019634955.1 Burkholderiales bacterium | reverse complement strand
GGTCTCGGTTCGGTGAGCGGAGCTCTGGTAGACCCAGGGGTACGCCCACTCGCGCAGCGCCGATTGGATGAATCGCTCGACCTTGCCGTTGGTTTGCGGTCGATAGGAGCGCGTGAAGCTGTGGGGAATGCCCAGCTCGGCACAAGCAACCTTGAAGGGCGTGGAACGAAAGGGGGCGCCGTTGTCGGTAAGCACGCGGCTGACGCGTACCCCAAGGGCTCGGAAATAGGCCACGCAATTGCGCAGAAACTGTTCCGCGCTCGCCTTGCGCTCGTCGGGATAAATGTCGGTGAAGCCGATTCGGGAGTGGTCATCGACCGCCACGAAGAGAAACTCCCAGCCCGCACCCGGTACCGAATCGCGGGGATTGCCCGTGACGCGGTGACTTGGCCGCTCGATACGCCCGAGCTTCTTGGTGTCGATGTGAATCATCTCGCCTGGAGCCGCGTGCTCATAGCGCTGAACGGGCTCCTTGGGAATGAGATCGGAGAGCTTGGAAAGGCCGGCTCGAGCCAGCACCCGGCCTACGGTGCTCTCGGAGACGCCCAAGCTGCGCGCGATGCTCGTCTGCGTCAGGCGGCGCTTGCGCAGTTCGACGATCGCCAGTGCTTTCTGCGGCGAAATCGACCGGGGGCTGTTGGCGGGGCGCGAGCTGCGATCCACCAACGCCGCCTCGCCGAGCGCCAGGAACCGGCCAAGCCCTTTTCGTGCTGTCGGAGCGCTCACCCCGTGAGCGTAGCCGGCTGCTGCCGCACTCAGTCCAGACATCGTCATGTCTCGAACCATTTCAATTCGACGCGCAAGGGTCAGTCGGGCATTCTTGTGGGTGTTCATTCGGGCTGAGCTCCTGAAAGGTGTGGGTTGGGTCGCACCTCCCAGTCTCTCAGACTCAGTTCGAATGGACACAAACAACCTATTGGGCCTTCACAGCTAACGACCTAGTTGAGCGGCCGGGCACAATGCCTTGGCCGCGGAAAGATGCGGCCACCATGCCCCACGGACCGCTCGAACGCCGTGTTCGAACTCATTGCACGATTACTACTTCCGCGTCGAAGACAGTTCGGGCAATGTAGTTTACGGACTCATCGGCGCGGCGACTTTCAGCGATTCGCTTAAGACCATCGATGTCGAACTGCGGTAGCTCAGAGGCCTGCACCGCAGTACTCATTTGCAGGATGCCAGCGACAGCCTCTGATTGCCTGGATTCGACAACCTCAATCATTCTTCGCGCCATGTCGCGAAGTCCATCGTCGCCAAGTTGCCTCTCTTCAGCTTGCCGCCGTGAAACGATGGTGGTGACCCCGTCCGTGAGATTGAGTTTGAGAATGCGCAGCGCTTCATCGGATCTTCGATATCCAAATGAAGCCCCCTTCTGAAAAGCAATGTAATGCTCATCCTTCGTGGGAAGGGATCCAATGGCGCTTGGCGCAAACGCGGCTGAATTTGCAACCACTGTCTTTGCTAGATAGTTGGCGTTGAGTTCCGCGGGAAGATGGAACTCAGGCGCGACGTATAGGACTGTTTCGCCCTTGGCCTCCAATGCCATGAGTAGATTGTGCTGATCTGAGTGCTTTGTTGGTCGTAGATGCATCCGGAAATAGGGAAGTTTGAGCAGCCCGTCTTGACACTCCTTCGCATTCTTCCGCTGAAGGTAATCGGATAGCTTGAATTGAAGAAATACGGGCTTTCCCTTTAGAGGTATTTTTACGTCGTAGCCCCCATCGGCTTTCCCCTCCTTGTAAAGGGACGGGAATAGTGGCGCTCCAACAAGCATGGCGGAATGCTTTGTGACCAGTTCCTCGGTGAACGCATAGCCGTAAGAAAACTCTGAGAAGTCCGGTTTCACGGGACGCTGGTCCTGTGAGGTCTAACGATTGAATTGAGCGGCCGGGCACGATGCCCCGGCCGCGGCCACACGCGGCCCGCTGACACTGCGCGGCCGCTCGAACGATCCGTTAGGTGTGCAATTCACAGTATCCAGACGCGCACGACAACAAGCATGACCGCTAAGAGAATGTAGAAGGGCCACGTTGCGATGGAGCCAGATGCTCGAACGATGCTAGCCGTTGAGGTCACGATCCCCTCGCGCGGTGCAACGAGAAAGACATCGTCAACTGTTGCCGATCCTCGATGCAGCTTTTGAATGAAATCGTTGTACATCGAACGAAACTGCCGCTCCAATGACAGGTAGTAGGAATCGAGCAAGAAGAAGAGCGCAATTGGAACCGCTGCGATCGCAACGTAGTCCGGTTTGCCCTTGTCCGCGATGATTACGATTACGGCTGAGACGAGAGTTACGCACCACGTCTTGCAACTAGAGCTGTTGGTCGCCATACGGCTAACAACACCTTGAAGAATTGTCAGGTAGCTCTGGACAGAAGGGGATTCAAATCCGACCCGATCCACGGCCGCTACCCGAAGAGCTTCTTCAGGTTTTCCCAGTTCCAGGCATAGAGCCTTCCTGCATTGGGGACGGCAGTGTAGTCCCCATCTCTGTAGCCAATTACCTGGGCAATCGGGACACCTTCCTCTCGAGCCATGGTGACCTCTTTGAGAACACCGGGCGCTCGGTATGTATTCGGGCCGACCATTACAAGAACGAGGTCGGAGCGCTTGATTGCCAATCGAGCCTTGTCCTCCCACGTTTTCATCGGGGCTGCCTCCTTAAGCGAGGTATCGACTACCTCAAAGGGCGAGTCGGGTAGCCGCGCTTGCCCAATGATGAAATCCTTCAGCGCCTTGTCATTGTCGAAATCGAAACTAACGAACACGCGCTTCTTTGCCATGCGCCACCTCCGCAAATTGAGCACACATAACGATCTAGTTGAACGGCCGGCCACGATGCTTCCGCCGCGGCCAGACGCGGCCCACCGACCCCATGCGGCCGTTCGAACGTATTGTTAGGCGGCATCTTTCGTTTCCTCTGCGGCCGTCGTAGCCCTTGGTTGATCTTCGGGGCTCAATGGATTTGGGTAACGCCTGACAATCCAGACGATGGCTGCGAGTACGACAAGTCCGTGAACGATGCCCACCGCGAATCGTTGGCCTACTTCGAGATTGCGGGAAGGCCACGACAGCACACCCACTACCCCGATGGCCAAGTACGCCACTGTGAGTTGTCGAATTGCCTCGATGATTCGCGACGGTTGCATAGCAATGTTGTTGATGCCGTCTAACGATCTAGTTGAGCGGCCTGGCACGGCGCCAATTCCGCGCCGGCGAGCACACCGTTCAAAGCGAGCACGGCGCGGCCACGATGCATACCGGTCCGCTCGAACGCGTTGTTAGATGGCACTATCCTTACCTCCTGTTAGTCGGGCTTGCGGTCGACCCAAACCGAACCCGGCTGGGCGAAGTGCGCGACGGCGAGTCTGGCGATCTCCTCTTCATGCCGGGCCAGCGAGTCCTGGAGAGCCCCCGCCGCGAAATCCGAACGGAAGCGCCCTTCGCACCTTCGAGACTCCACGCGGCCGGCAAGCTCCTCGCCGGTGCGTCCATCGAGGATGAGCGTGTAGTTCCGGATGCACACCTCCACATTGCTGTTCTTGATCAGCACCATCGATCGTGAATGCACCGTGATGCCATTGGCCCCCATGGGAGAGCGGCACATGCCAGGTGCGCAGGGTCGCATGATGACCACTATGAGGTCTGCGCCGTCGGCAACGGCGACCTTGGCCAACTGATTGAGAGACTCCCTTCGCTGCGATTCCGTGTCCGCGAGGAAGGTGCCGGACACGGGATAGTGTAGGCCGCGAACTGAACCGTTCATCGGACTGGGCGTCGCGCGAATGCCTCGAGCTTGCAGCCGCTTCGCCACAGCATCGGCGATGTCCTGGTCCAGCGTGCCGGATGGTCGGCGGGTCTCGGCCGCGTTCTCGAACACCGTGAGCCCAAAGTGCGTCCACTCAATCTCATCTCCGAGAACTGACAGCACGGTGACTTTTTGTGCGGCGGCCAGCTTTGCCGATGCACTGGACCGCTCTACCGTAGTTGCACATGCTGCAAACAGCAGCAGAAGCACTCCAGCGCAGAGGAGAGAACGGAGCGAGCTGAGCAGGGATCGACCAATTGTCAGCGGCGAGCTCATTTCAAGGGATTCAAACATAGTTGCACCTTGCTGATGGCGTTCACCACGATGACGCGTCCACGTGCCATCTAACGACCGAGTTGAGCGGCCGGGCACGACGCCCATTCGCAATGACACAGCGCGCCACGATGATTCACGGTCCGCTCCAACGCGTTGTTAGACAGCACATTGCCTGTTTGCATCTCAGCGCCCCATTTGGTGAAGGATTTCCATTGCGACGATGAACGCGCCGCCAGAAATGAGCATGACGGCTGCGATGACACACACGATCGCCAAGTATCCAGGGCCACCGCATTTCGCTGCATCCAGCATAACCTCGAGCGTCATCACGCCACGAGGATTCTTCAGAAAGGCGCCGCGATACTCCTCGAGAAGACGCAGGCCAGCGTAGCCGATTACTACGCCGGCAATCGCGACGCCGATACCCTCAGCTATGCCGCTGATCATGTGCTGTCTAACTAGTATTGGGGCGACTGCTATTAGGCGGTCTTGCGCCGGATAACGCCACCCGGTTGATGGATAACACTCCGAATTCTGTTCCTGGAGAGGAAACAGGTCAATGGCAAGCCCCTGAACGGGAAGTAGAAGCGTCCCGGGCCATCCGATAACGCCGGCCGCGGGTCCCGCCTTCGCAGTCAAGAACCCGGCACGCCCCGCGCCGCGCCTCGAGCTAGGAGCGAGGCGCCCCCGAAGGCCGTTCCACGGCCCCATCCGGCTGGCGCGCGAACCGCCCCTCCCGCCCATTCACCGGATCCGCCGCCCCCCACGGCCACCCGCCGAACTGCGTCCGCTGGTAGTCCGCGAAAGCCTGCTGCAGCTCGGCGCGCGTGTTCATGACGAACGGGCCGTATTGCGCGACTGGCTCGCCGATGGGCCGTCCCTGGAGCAGCAGCAGCTCGACGGGCGAATCCGCGGCCTCCAGCAGCACCGCCTCCCCCGCGTCCACGACGACCAGCCGGGGCTCGGGGACGGGCGTGCCCGCGACATGCAGCGACTTCCCGGCGAAGAAGTAGAGGAACCGGTTCGGCCCGGCGGCCGCCGCCGGCAAGATCCACGAAGAACCCGCCTCCAGCCGTATCGTCCAGATCGCCACGTCGCTCTCCGCCTTCGACGCATACGAATGCGGCGGCGGCGCGGGCGGCGCGACGCCATCCAGGGCACCGGCCACCAGCGTCACGGAGACGCCGGCCGCGGGCGCAACGACCGGCACCTCGTCCGCCCAGAACATCTTGAAGTGCGGCGGCGCCATCTTGTCCGCCGCCGGCAGGTTGAGCCAGATCTGGAAGAGCTCCAGCGGGTTGTCGCGGTCGCGGTGCACCAGCGGGAACATCTCCGCGTGCTGGATGCCCGCGCCCGCGGTGAGCCACTGCACGTCGCCCTCGCCGTAGCGCGCCTGCGCGCCCAGCGAGTCGGAGTGGTCCACGAGCCCGCGGCGCACCACCGTCACCGTCTCGAAGCCGCGGTGCGGGTGCACCGGGAAGCCCGGCACGCGCTCGCCGTGGTACATGTTCCAGCCGTCCTTGCCCGCGAAGTCCTGGCCGATGTGCCGCCCGGCGAGCGAGGCCATGGGCCCGAGCGCGTCGTTGCCCTTCGGGTAGTGGTCCACGTGGTGCACGCAGAAGAGGAACGGGTTCGGCGTCTCCCACGGCGGCGTGCCCAGCGGCGATACGCGAAGGATGGGTGCGGTCATCGGCGTCTCCTAGGGCCCGCGCCTGAGGCCCGAGACCGCGCCGCGGAAGGCGCGCTCCTGCGCCGCCACCGCCGCCCGGTCGCCCCAGAGCTGGAAGAAGAGGTTGCCCGCGGGCGTCTCCAGCACCGCCACGCGAAGCGCCTGGTCGGCCGCGCCCGGCCCCTGCGGCCCCGTGCCCACGCCGCGCGCGTAACGGCCGTCGAGCGCCACCCAGGTGACGGGCATGCCGGAGGCGCTGCCTCTCTCGACGGCGGGCTTCACGGGCTTGCCGGCGCCGTCGAGGAACTGCGAGGCCCAGCGGTCGATGTTCTCCTGCACGGTGCCGCCGCCCGCCAGCCCGAAGTGGAACACCGCGATGTCGGCCGCGCCCAGCTTCGAGCCGGCCGTGAACTGCGCGACCCGCATGGTGCTCGAGGGCACCTGCGGCGTCCACCCGGCCGGCACGGGCAGCAACCAGTCGAGCACGCGCACCGACTTCGGCGCCTGCGCCTGCGCCGCGAGAGCGAGGCAGGCGAGAAGGGTCGCGGCGATCCGGCGCATCGCCCGCCTCAGGAAACCCGCGGCAGCTTCAGCACCCGCGCGCGCATCGCATCCACCGCGGCCTTGTCCTTCATGTTCACGCCGGTCACGCGCACCTGCGTGCGGGTGTTGCCGCGCACGTAGGTGAGAGCCACGTCGGTCAAGTCGCCCTGCCCCACCTGCCAGTAGGCCTTGTCGGGGTCGCCCGCGACCGGCTCGGCCTTGCCCGCCATGCCCGTGGCGCCCCCGAAGGCGCCGGGCTTGTCCATGCGCTCGAGCTTCAGCATCACGGCGTTGCGGCCGGGGCTGCCGTAGGTGCAGGAAAGGCTCTTGCCGCCCGGGAAGCCCACCTCCGTGCCCTTGCCCTCGCTCACCTTGAAGCCGAGCGCGGCCTCGATGGCCTGCGGCGTGTAGAGGCAGCCTTCCTTCGATTCCTTGAACTGGGCGGCGGCCGGGGTGGCGGCGCACAGGGCGATGCAGGCCAGCAGCGTTCTCGTTTTCATTTTCGTGGCATCCCTCGCGTGGGTGGGGAAGCGCGGAGATTACCGGGCGGCCCGCCGCCGGTCGAGGGGCCTCAGGTGTAGGCGAGGAACCGCCCGCAAGCGATGATCGAGAACCAGATCAGGATCGAGGCCGCCACCGAGAGCTGCGCGGCGATCGGCGCGCGCGTGGCGACGTCCCAGTGCTCCACCGTCTGGTAGGGCCCCGTGCGGAAGACGATCGCGTTGATGCCCGCGAGCATCAGCAGCCCCATCTTCAGCTGGAAGGTGCGGTTGGCGAGGAAGTCGTTGGCGTGCGCGAGGAACATGAGCGACCCCGTGGGCACGATGAGCACGAGCGCGGCGAGGCTCCACGGCAGCAGGTGGCGCGAGAGCCCGCGCACGCTCAGGTTCTTCGAGAGCCCCAGCACGCGCAGGTCGAACATCACCACGGAGCCCACGAGGATCGCGAAGCCGATGATGTGGATCGTCTCGACCGTGGGGTAGGCCCACAGCGACTCCCGCATCATCTTCGCGAGCGGCAGGGCCTCCAGCGGGTTCGCGGGCGTCACGGGCCTACCGCAGCTCGACCGTCTTGCCGTTGGCGGTGATGCGCTCGGCGCGCGCCTCCTCGGCCTTCTCGCGGTTGGCGTAGGCCACCACGGTGACCGTGGAACCGATCTTGATGTCCTCGCGCGGCAGCCCCCGGTTCTGCATGCGCGAGGGCGGCGCCAGCACCACGAGCCAGGTCTTGCCCGGGGTCTCGAGGCGGATGTGGCCGTGCGGGTGCTCGTAGCCCGATTCCGTCACCTTGCCGGTGAGGGTGAGGGGCTTGCCCTGGTCGTACTCGCTCCAGCCGTGGTGGGCGTAGGCGGGCAGGGCGGCGATCGCGGCGGCGATGAAGAGCTTTCTCATGGGGTCAGTCCTCGTCGTGTCGTCGGATGAATCGTTCCAGGGTGCGGCGGTCCTTCTTCGTCGGCCGGCCCTTGAAGACCGGCGGCGGCATCGACTTCATCTCGGCCGCCACCGCCTCGCGCCTGGCGCGGCTTTCGGCCGATTCCTCGTAGAGCTTCTGCGCCTCGGCGGCCGGCCCGCGCCGGTCCGAGACCCCCAGCACCCGCACCGCGTGCTCGTAGGGCGGGCGGCGGATCACGAGTTGGTCGCCAGGCTTCACCGCCTTCGACGCCTTCGCGCGCTCGCCGTTCACCGAGATGCGCCCGGCCTCGATCGCCTCCGCGGCGAGCCCGCGCGTCTTGAAGAAGCGCGCCGCCCAGAGCCACTTGTCGACCCGGAGCGACTCCCCGCCGCCGCTCATGGGGCGAGCGTGACGGTGTGCAGGGAAAGCGGCAGCGAGGTGCCCGTGTCGTATTCCGCGCCGGCCTCGATGCCGATCTTCGCGACCTTGGCCGGGTCCGCGGCCCGCCCGTAGGCCACGAACATGGCGCCGAGGGCGAAGTCGCGGCCGGAGCCGATGGCCCAGAAGCGGTCGAACTCGAACACTTCCCGCATCGAGTACACGGCGAAGATGCCCGAGGGGTTGGCGATCATCACCGTCATCTGCGAGCTCTCGTAGGGGTCGTCCTCCTCCTCCTTGGGGTTGAGGAAGGCCTCGTCCTTCAGCAGCGGGTGCAGCCGCCGGAACGACTCGTAGATCGCCTCCTTGCCGTGCAGCGCGAGGTCGGGGTTCTTGCCGAGCAGGTTCTCCAGCACGAGCTGGTGCGCGGCGCTGCCGGCCACGCCGATGAAGGAGTCGGCGAAGCGGATGATCTTGTGCGGGTTGCGGTCGTACTCCGGGCCGAGCCGGGTCGACCCGAAGGTGGTGAGGGAGTCGGCGGCGATGGCGGCCTGGTTCCCCTTGCGGACGACGACGATGGTGGTCATGGCGGGCACTCGGGCGTGGAGCGCCCATTCTACGGTCTTCCCCTGACACCAATTCTGTTGCGCGGCGGGGGGGGGGTAGCCTTACAATCGTTATCACTTGCACCAACCGCAACGAGGTACCCGGAATGCGTGCTTTCATTCTCTTCCTTTGCGCGCTCCTTCCCGCCGCCGCCCACGCGGCCACCGTGCGCGGGCTCGACCCCGCCTTCGGCCTGCGCGGCACCACCGCGGCCGTCGCGGCTGCCTCCGAGTCCGGGGCATCGGCCCCCATCGCGGTGCAGGGCGACGGCGCCGTGGTTTCCGTCGGGCAGGCCGCGGTCGCGGCGCCTTCCACCTACGACCTCCTGATCCTGCGGCATCTTGCCGACGGCACGCCGGATGCGACCCTCGGCGGCGGCACGGGCCAGGTCGTCACGCGCTTCGAGGCGGGCTACAACGCCGCCACGGGGCTCGCCATCCAGGGCGACGGCAAGATCGTCGTGGGCGGCACCTGCGGCTCCGACACCGACCGCAAGCTCTGCGTGGCGCGCTACCTCGCCGACGGCTCGCGCGACACGGCCTTCGGCACCGGCGGCGTGGCGACCATGAACCCCACGGCCGGGCTCGACGGCGCCGGCGGCCTCGCCATCCAGGGCGACGGCAAGATCCTCCTCTCGGGCCACGCGCCGACGGTCGGCGACGTGGCCGGCGGGCTGCTCGTGGCGCGCTGGGATGCGAACGGCGTCGCGGATGCGGGGTTCGGCACGGCCGGCCTCGCCAAGGTGACCTTCGACACCCTTGCGTTCCCGCCCTTCGCGGGGGGGCTCGCCGTGCAGTCCACGGGCAAGGTCGTCGTGGCCGGGTGGCTCTTCTGTTGCGGCGGCGCCAACCACGCAGTGCTCGCGCGGCTGGGCACCGACGGCCAGCTCGACCTCGCCTTCGGCGCGGGCACCGGCAAGGTCGCCACGACGGGCGTCCTGCCGCGCGCGGTCCTCGCCCTGCCCGACGATCGCCTCCTCGTGGCGGGCCCGGTCTTCCTGTTCCAGGGCGCGCAGGTCGCCGTGCGCCGCTTCGACGCGGCAGGCGTGGCCGATGCCGCCTACGGCACGGGCGGCACCACGACGGTCGTCGGGTTCTCCGATACCGCGACGCTCGGCGGCATGGCCCTGCGCGGCGACGGCAAGCTCGTGCTCGCCGGGCGCGGCACGATGAAGGCCGGCGTCGTGCCCGTGACCCAGTTGAACGGCGGCTGGTTTGCGCGGCTGGACGCGGACGGCACGAAGGACCTCGCCTACAACGGCATCGGCTACATCACGGGCCTGCCGCCGGGCGTCGGCGGGCTCGCGCTCGCATCGGGCAACCGGCCGGTGGTGTCGGGCCAAGGCACGGCGTTGTCCGCCTCGCGCCTTCTCGCGGACATTCCCCACCCCCTCCTCGTGTGGCGCGACGCGGGCGGGGCCGTCGCGTGGTGGATGCTCGCCAACGGCACGGTTTCCGGCGCCGGGTTCGCGCAGGCCACGCCGGACTGGACGGTCGTCGCCACGGGCGATTCCGCCGCGAGCGGCCGGCAGGATCTCTACTGGTGGAACGCGACGCTGGGCGCGGGCTACCTGTGGCGGCTGGACGGCGCGGCCGTCACCGGCACGCACGACCTCGGCGTGCTGGGCCCGCAGTGGCGCATCGAGCGCACGGGCGACTTCAACGGCGACGGGCGCACGGATCTCCTCTTCCGCCGCGACGACGGGCTGCTCTACCTCTGGCACATGGACGGCGCCACGGTGCTCTCGCAGGGCGCCATCGGGCAGCTCGGGGCGGACTGGCAGGCCGCGGGCGCGCTCGACACCGATGGCGACGGCCGCGACGAGATCGTGTTCTTCAACGCCGCCACGCGCGAGATCTGGCTGTGGTTCCTCGACGGGTTCGCCGCCACGGCGCTGCCGGTGGCCAACCCGGACACGACGCGCTGGAATTTCTCGGGCGCCATCACCGCCGGCGTCTCGCTCGCCGGCAGCCCGTACCTTCGCCTCGTCGACGCGGGCGGGAATTACCTCTACCTCGGCTTGAACGGGGCCACGGTGACGAGCACGCAGGGCGGGGGCAATCCCGGCGCCGAGTGGGCAATCCGTTCCGACGGGCACTTCGACGCGGACGGCGCCACCGACACCGTGTTCCGCCGGGCCGACGGCACGGTTTGGGTCCAGTGGAGCTTCCTCGCCGACGGGCCGCTGCCCAACCCCGGCGGCACCTGGGAGATCGTCGCGCCCCGCTGAGCCGGCCGGGCCGGGCGGGGCGGGCGTCTATAATCGCCCGCATCCTTCCCGAGCCCGCCCCCGATGCAACTCGAAACGCTGGAGTCGTGCTTCCGCGCCGCCGGAAGCCCCGACGAGCACATCGCGTACCTGCGCTACCACTGGGACCGCTACCGCCTCACGAAGGAGCGCTTCGAGGAGGGCTGGACGCGCCCTCACGGCGGGACGCGCGTGCTGGATCTCGGCTGCCACGTGCTGCACCAGACGCTGCTCTGGAAGCTGGACGGCTACGACGTCATCGGCGCCGACCTCGACTGGGTCACCACGCACCCAGCGGTGGTGGAGACGGCGCGGCGCTACGCCATCCCCGTGTTCTCCTACCGCGACCTCGCCGCGGCGGGCTCGCTCGCGCAGGTGCCCGACGGCAGCGTGGACGTGGTGCTCTTCTGCGAGATCCTCGAGCACATCACCTTCAACCCCATCCCGCTGTGGCGGGAAGTGCACCGGATCCTGCGCCCCGGCGGGCGCATCGTCGTCACCACGCCCAACTACTACCACGCGCACGGCCGCGCCTGGAACTGGCACCGCGTGCGCGCCCGCATGGGCGGCGGCGCGTACGTGGAGGAGATCCTGCAGTGCAACACCACGGCGCCGCACTGGAAGGAGTACGCCATGCGCGAGGTGCAGCGCTATTTCCGGCTGCTGTCGCCCGACTTCCGCATCCACGCCGCGCACTACGAGCTGGGCCACTATCCCATCCCTTCGGCGACGCTGCGCGACCGCGTGCTGGCCGCCCTGCAGCGCCGCTTCCGCGTCCTGCGCCACAACCTCTATGTCGAGGTGGCGATGGACGCCAAGGCCGCGGGCATCGTGATCCAGCCGGGCTGGGCCTTCCCCACGAACATCTCGTTCCACGTGCCGTAGCGCGCCGCACCCCGCGCGGCGGGCCGAAACTGCGGCACAATCGTCGCCACGCGCACCCTCCCCCGGAGGCGACACCATGATCCGACCCGCCGCCCTCATCGCCGCGCTCGCCCTCGCGGCCGCGCTGCCGGCCGCCGCCTCGCCCACCGTCGAGGCGGGCATGGACAACAACTTCGTCATCACGGCCTCGGGCCAGGTCTGGGGCTGGGGCGGCAACACCGGCGGCAAGCTCGGCAACGGCGCCACCGCCAACTCCACGGTGCCGGTGCGCGCCGGCACCCTCGCGGGCGCGACGGCGGTGGCGGCTGGCATGTCGCACACGCTCGCGGTCGTGGGCGGCGAGGTGTGGGCCTGGGGCCTCAACGAGGAAGGGCAGCTCGGCTCGGCCACCGCCGGCACCTGCCTCGTGCAGGACTTCGGCAACCGCCCCTGCTCGAAGGTGCCGGTGAAGGTGCCGGGGCTCACGGGCGTGGTCGCGGTGGGCGCCGGCTGGAAGCACTCGATCGCGCTCAAGGCCGACGGCACGGTGTGGGCGTGGGGCGCCAACAGCTTCGGCCAGCTCGGCAAGGGCGAGGTGAACTTCTTCGAGGCGAGCTCGATCACCCCGGTGCAGGTGAAGGTGAACACCACGGGCGCCGTGCTCACCGGCGTCACCGCCATCGCGGCGGGCTACTTCCACAACCTCGCGCTGCTCGAGAACGGCCAGGTCGTGGCCTGGGGCCGCGCGCCGGAGGTCGGCTACACGCCCGTGGTGCCCACCTTCGAGACGGAGGGCTCGTCGGTGGCCGCCAACGTGACCGGCGCCGGCTACGCGCGCCTCATCTCCTCGCGCGGGCGGCATTCGCTCGCGGTGCTGTGGGACAACGCGCTCATCGCCTGGGGCAGCAACATGTACGGGCAGCTCGGCGACGGCTCGAACGTCGCGCGGGCCACGCCCGTCACGGTGATCTCCGGCGGCACCTTCAGCTACATCGCCGAGATCTCCGCGGGCATGAGCACGAACTTCCTGCGCACCGTGGACGGCGAGGTCTACGCCTGGGGCCTCAACACCCTGTCGCAGCTCGGCGTGGTCTCGGGGCAGTCCTGCACGGTCTTCGCCACGCCGCGCGCCTGCTCGCGGGTGCCCATCTGGGCGCCGCTGCTCGATGGCGCCACCACCGTGGTCGCGGGCGGCGCGCACGGGCTCGTCGTGAAGGCCGACGGCACGCTCGATCTCTTCGGCGACAACTCCTCCGGGCAGCTCGGGCGCACCGGCGGCAACTACGGCCAGCAGTTCGTGCAGGGGCAGACCTACGACCCCGACACGCAGCTCACGCCCTCGGGCGTCTTCGGCACCGGCAGCGGCGTCGGGCGGCCGGGCGAGACCCTCAACGTGAACACCGTGGGCGAGGGCTTCCTCTTCGACCCGCGCGTGGTGGGCACGACCTCGGCGCCGGAGTCCGTCCTCTTCACGAACCTCGGCGATACCGCGTTCGGCATCACCAACATCGCCTCGACCGGCGACTTCGCGGCGACCCATGACTGCCCCGGCGTGCTGGCCGCGGGCCAGACCTGCAACATCAACGTCTCCTTCTCGCCCGGGAGCGGCGGCTTCCGCGAAGGCACGCTCGCGATTGCCACCACGCTTGCCGACGCCGCCACCATCAGCTTCGTGCTGCGCGGCGTGGGCGTCACGGCGCCGGATGCGCCGAGTGGCGTGGCCGCCACCCCGGGCAATGCCTCGGCCACCGTCACCTTCAACCCGCCCGCGAGCGACGGCGGCTCGCCCGTCACGGGCTACACGGCGACCGCGAGCCCCGGCGGCCAGTCCGCCACCGGGCCCGGCGCGCCGCTCGTCGTGACGGGGCTCTCCAACGGCGTGAGCTACACCTTCACCGTCACGGCCACCAACGCGGCAGGCACGAGCGCGCCCAGCGCCCCCAGCGCGCCCGTCGTGCCCAGCGGCGGCGCGGTCACGCGCACGCTCACGGTCACCAACACGCGCCCGGGCTACGGCCGCGTCACGGCCGCGGGGATCGACTGCGGCGCCGACTGCTCGGAAGCCTACGCGGACGGCTCGCTGGTCACGCTCACGGCCACACCCGTGAACGGCTTCTTCGCCGGCTGGAGCGGCGGCGGCTGCACCAATGCGCCCACCTGCCAGGTGACGCTCACGCAGGACGTCGTCATCGCCGCCGTGTTCCTGCCGCGCGTGTCGGTGCGCGACGCCAACGGCGACGGCAAGGAGGACCTCTACTGGCGTGATTCGTCCGGCGGGCTCGCCTGGTGGACGATGGACGGCAACGCGCCCACCGGGTTCTTCTTCGGCGTCGTGCCGAACGAGTGGACGGT
Source organism: Burkholderiales bacterium (assembly GCA_019634955.1). Taxonomy (GTDB): domain Bacteria; phylum Pseudomonadota; class Gammaproteobacteria; order Burkholderiales; family Usitatibacteraceae; genus FEB-7. The sequence continues at coordinate 3,476 of JAHCAK010000058.1, read as the reverse complement.
GCGGGACGCCGGCGACTTCGACGGCGACGGCAAGGCCGACCTGCTGTGGTGGAACACGACGCTGGGCTCGGGCTACCTGTGGCTGCTCGACGGGCTCTCCATCAAGGGCTTCGCCGACCTCGGCGTCCTCGGGCTCTCCTGGGCGCCGGTGGGGACGGCCGACATGGACGGCGACGGCCGCAGCGACGTCGTCTGGCGGCGCAACGACGGGCTGGTCTACGTCTGGCTCATGAACGGCACGGGCATCTCGGCCCAGGGCTCGCCCGGCGCGGTCGGCCTCGAGTGGTCGGTCGTGGCGCTCACGGACATGGACGCCGACGGGCGCGCGGACATCGTGTGGCGGCACGCGACGACGGGCGAGGTCTATGTCTGGTACATGAACGGCGCCCTCGTTTCCGACCAGGCGAGCATCGCCACCGTCGACCCGGCCGTGTGGTCGCTTGCCACCGGGGACTTCACCGGCGACGGCCGCGCCGACTTCCTGTGGAAGGACACGGGCGGCTCGACCTGGGTCTGGCTCATGGACGGGCGTGCCGTGTCGCAGGCGTCGAACCTCGGCGTCGTGCCGGCGGGGTGGACGCTCGTCGGCACCGCGGACTACACGGGGGACGGGAAGGCCGACCTGCTGTGGCGCTTCACGGACGGCTCGATCAGCCTGTGGACGATGAACGGCGCGACCGTGACCGGCTACCCCGTCGTGCCCAACCCCGGAGGCACATGGCAGATCGTCGTGCCGTGACCGGCGCGCCATGAGGGCGCCCCGGCGGGCGCTCGCCGCCGCCGCGTTCGCCGCCGGTGCCGCCGCCATCGCGGCGCTGGACCCGCTGGCGGGCACCGACGCGAAGCTCCTCGACGCGCAGTTCGCGTGGCTGCGCGCCCGGGCGCAGCCCGGGCCGGAGGCGCGCATCGCCATCGTGGGCATCGACGAGGCCGCCACGCGCGAGCTGGCCGAGCCCATCGCGCTCTGGCACCCGCACCTGGCCGCCTTCCTCGAGGGCCTGCGCGAGGCGAGGCCCGCGGTGGTGGCGCTGGACCTGATCCTCCCGGACCGCAGCTACGACGCCTTCGTGCCGGGGCTGGACCGGCTGCTCGCGCGCGCGCTCGTCGGCACGCGCGGCGCGTTTCCCACGGTGCTGGGGGTCACGCTCGACGAGGGCCGGCGCCCGCGCGCGATCCAGCCGCTCTTCGTGGCGGCCGCCGGCACCACGCCCGCCTTCGCGGTGCTCCCGGTGGACGGCGACGGCGTGGTGCGCCGCTTCGACGAGGCGCTGGGGCAGGGCGGCGAGCGCGTGCCGACGCTCGTGGGCGAGATGGCGCGCCACCTCGGCGCCGCGCCGCGCGAGGGGCTCGTCGACTTCGCCCTCGGCCCGGACTTCGAGTACACGCCCTTCACGCGCGTGCTCGCCGCGGCGCGCGCGGGCGACCGGGAGTTCCTCGCGGCGCGCTTCGGCGGCCGCGCGGTGCTGCTGGGCACGGTGCAGCCCTACGTGGACACGCTGCGCGTGCCGGTGCGCCTCGCGAGCTGGCAGGAAGGCGAGGGCGTGCACGGCGTGGTCGCCCACGCGCAGGCGCTGCGCAGCCTGCTCGCCGGCCGCGTGATCGGCACGGCGCCGGCGGCGGCCACGGCGGCGCTCGCCGCGGGCGCGGCGTTCCTCGTGCTGCCGGCGCTCCCGGCGGTCGTGGCCGCGATCGCCGCCGTGGTGCTCGTGGCAGGGCTCCTCGCCGCCTCGACCTGGGCGCTCGCCGGCGGCACGCACCTGCCGGTCGCGTGGGTGGCCGTCGCCGGGCTCCTCGCCCTCTGCGCGCGGCAGGCGGTCGCCCTGTACCGCCGCCTCGACGAGCGCCGCCGCCTGCGCGCCTCGTTCTCCGGCTACGTGAGCCCCGCGGTGATGGCGGAGATCGTCTCCGGCCGCATCCAGCCGGACACCGCGGGCGTGCAGATGAACATCTGCGTCCTCTTCTCCGACATCCGCAACTACACGACCATGAGCGAGGGCATGAGCGCGCCGCAGGTGCTCGCCTTCCTCAACCGCTACTTCGACCGCATGGTGGAGATCGTCCACGCGCGCGGCGGCACGGTGGTGAGCTTCATGGGCGACGGCATCATGGCGGTGTTCGGCGCGCCGCAGCCGCTCGCGAACCCCTGCGAGGCGGGCTTCCACGCCGCGCGCGACATGCTCGCGGGCGTGGAGGCGCTCAACGCCGAGGCCGCGCGCGAGGGCGGCCGCCAGTTCGCGATCGGCGTCGGCCTGCACGCGGGCGACGCGGTCGTGGGCCACGTGGGCTCGCGCACCCGCCACGACTTCACCGCCATCGGCGACGTGACCAACGTGGCCTCTCGGCTGGAGAGCGCCACCAAGGAGGCGGGCTACCGGCTCGTGCTCTCGGCGGAAGTGGCCGCTCGGCTGCCGGACCGCAGCGGGCTCGTGCCCCTCGGGCCGGTGTCGATCAAGGGTCACGCGCCGGTCGAGAGCTGCGGATACTCGCGGGTGACCCCGTGACGCGTTTCACACCGGCGCGGCGCGGAAGTGGGAGAATCGCCGCATCGCCACCCGCCGCCGGGCCGTGACCGGCAAGCCGCCCGCCATGCGCCACCTGCTCCCGCCGCTCGCCGCCCTCATTCTCGCCGGCGCGCCCGCCGCGCTCGCGCAGCCCGCGCCCGCCGCGATGGTGATCGACGCGCAGGGCGCGGTGAAGCTCGCGCGCGGCGCCACCGCGATCGCGGCGGAAGTCACGGCGGATCTTCCCTTCGACACGCGCATCGAGATGGGCCCGGGCGCGAGGCTCGTGCTGCTCGTGCACGCCGCGGGCGAGGAGGTGAGCCTCGCCGGCCCCGTCACCGCCGTCCTCGCGCGGGACGGCGTGAGCGGCACGCCGCCCGCGCAGGTGCAGCGCCGCAAGAGCGCGATGGGGAGCCTGCCGCAGCTTCGCCGCGGGGTGACGCCGGGCGCCTACGTGATGCGCGCCTCGCGGCCGACGGCGCGGCTGCGCCCGCTCACGCTCTCCGGCACGCGCACGCTCGAGGAGCGGCCGGTCTTCCGCTGGGCGGCGGCGGATGCGACCGGCCCCTTCACCGTCGCCGTGCTGGACGAGACGGGGCAGGTGATCCACGAGGCGCGCACGGAATCGCCGGAGTACGCGCTGCCCGCCGCCGTGGCGCTGCGCGAGGGCGTGGCCTATTCGTGGGAGGTCTCCGCGCGCAATTCCGACGGCACGCGCTTCGCGACCGTGGGCGACTTCTCGATCGCCGACGGCGCGCTTCGCCAGCAGGTGCGCGAGACGCGGCCGGCGGAGGGCGCCCCCTTCGCGGCGTGGGTGACCTGGGCCGCCTGGCTGCAGGCGCAGGAGCTGCACGACGAGGCCCGGGGCGTGTGGAAGAAGCTCTCGGCGCAGCGCCCCGACGATGCGCGCCTGAAGGCGCTCGCGGGTGGCTGAGCCGGGGCCGCACGGGGTGCGCGCCGCTTTCACTGCGCTGG
>JAHCAK010000057.1 GCA_019634955.1 Burkholderiales bacterium | reverse complement strand
CCGCCGTTCATGAGCCACGCGTACACGGTGCCATCGGCCCCGCGCCAGACGACGTCGTCCTTGCCGTCGCCATTGAGGTCGCCGGTGCCCGCGAGGCTCCATGCGGCCGGGTCGAGAACGCCGAGGTCCGCGAAGCCCTTGAAGGCGAAGCCGTCGAGCAGCCACAGGTAGGTCGCGCCGTCCGAAGCCCGCCGCCACACGAGGTCGGCCTTGCCGTCGCCGTCGAGATCACCGACGTCGGCGATCTGCCAGGCGGGATCGACGTCGTGGTAGTTCGCGGCCGTGGCCGACGCCCCGTTCATCATCCACCACGAGAGCCCCGTCCCCGGCGCCGCGGTGCGCCAGAAGAGGTCGGACTTGCCGTCGGCGCCCGCGTCGCCGCGGGCGGCGGCGCGCACCGCGAGGATCACGTGGTTGGAGACCGAGGCCTGGTTCGCGGCATCGCCCGGGTAAGCCGCGCTCACGGGGTGGATGCCGCGGGCAAGGGTCGCCGTGTGGCATTCGGCCAGGCCGGCGGCGAGCGGCACGGCCGAGCAGCCGGGGATCGCCGTCGCGCCGTCCAGGAACGCGACCGTCCCCGTGGGTGCGAGCCCCGTCACGTTCGCCGTGAAGGTGACGGGCTGTCCGAATGCGGCCGCCACGGGCCCGGTGAGCACGACGGACGAGGGCGAAAGCGAAAGCGCGGTGATCGAGGTGAAGGTTCCCGCCACGCCGCCGATCGTGAGCGTGGTCACGGCCGCCGTGGCCGCCGTGGCGGCGGCGGTATGCCGCACGCAGATCGTTTGCCCGGCCGCGAGGCTTCCCGGCGCCGTCGTGAACGCGTCGGTGCAGCCGATCGAGTAGCTGCCGCCGCTCACGAGGACGGCGACCGTCGCGTCGAATCCGGCGGGAGCGATCGCCTCCGACGTGCGCTCCGATCCGGGCGGCACGCCCGACTGCGTGGCGAAGCCGAAGGCGTCCGGCGTCGCGTCCGCGGCGAGAACGTCGCCCGGCACCGGGCGGATGCTCGTCGTGCCGTCGCCCGCCTGGCTGTACTCGTTGAGCCCCCAGCACCGGGCGCCGCCCGCGGCGAGTGCCGCGCACGCGTGGCCGTACCCGGCGCCGATCGCGCTCACGCCACTCCCCAGCCCCGCGACGGCGGCAGGAACCGTGCGCGAGGTTCCCGTCCCGTCACCGAGCTGCCCGTACGCGTTCCAGCCCCAGCACCAGGCACCCGCCGAGGCGACGGCGCAGGTGTGGCTCGCGCCCCCGGCAACCGCCGTGACGCCGCTGCCGAGGACGGCCGTGTCCACGGGCTGCGTGCGCATGGCCGTCGTGTCGTCGCCCAGCTGGCCGGCGCTGTTGTCGCCCCAGCACTTGAGTCCGCCGGCGGGCGTGACCACGCAGGAATGGAAGTCGCCCGCCGAGAGCGCCGTGTTGAGCGTCGGCAGCGAGGGGACCGTCCCGGGCGTGTTGCGGTCGATGGTCGAGCCGTCCCCCAGCTGGCCAACCACGTTCCAGCCCCAGCAGAGGGTCGCGCCGCTCACGAAGGCGCAGGAGTGGCCCGTGCCAGCGGCCACCTTCGTGGCGCCGGCGGCGATGACGGCCGTGGTGACCGGGACCGGGCTCGAAACCTGCGAACTGTCGCCCAGCTGGCCGTGCTCGTTGTAGCCCCAGCACTTCACCAGCCCCGTCGAGGTCACCGCGCAGCTGTGCACGTAGTACGCCCCGATGGACACGACGCCCGTCGCGAGCCCGCTCACGTCCACGGGCTCGTAGCGCGTCGAGGTGGAGTTGTCCCCGAGCTGCCCTGCGCCGTTGTGCCCCCAGCACTTGACGCCGCCGGAGACGAGCGCGCAGGTATGGTAATGGCCCGCCGTGATCGCCGTGACGCCGGCGCCGAGCCCGGTGACTTGCACGGCGACGGGCTGCTTCGCCGAGGTGCCCGTCCCGAGCTGGCCCAGCGCGCCATTGCCCCAGCACTTCACGGCGCCGCCGCCGGTGAGGGCGCAGGAGTGCTCGAGCCCCAGCGCGAAGGCGGTCACCGTCTCCGGGAGCCCCGCGACGGTCACCGGCGCGAGGCGATGCATCCGCCAGCCATCGCCGATCTGGCCCGAGGTGTTGAGTCCCCAGCACTTCATGCCGCCGCCCGTGATGAGGGCGCAGCTGTGGTTCTCGCCACCCGCGATGGCCGTCACGCCGCTCCCGAGCCCGAGCACGGCGGTCGGTGCGGTGCGGTTGCTGGTGCCGCCGTCGCCGACCTGGCCCCCGCCCCCCTGGCCCCAGCACATCGCGGCGCCCGCGACGATCGCGCAGGTGTGGTAGCGCCCGCCGGCCATCGCGCTCACGCTGCTGCCGAGCCCCGTCACCGCGACGGGATGCGCGCGCGGCGTCGCCGTCGAGTCACCGAGCTGGCCGTAGGTGTTCTCGCCCCAGCACGATGCCGCGCCGCCGGTGGTGAAGGCGCAGCTGTGGTGCTCGCCGGCGGCCACGCCGGCCACGCCGCTCGCGAGCCCGGGAACGGGATTGGGAAGCGGCCGGTTGGTCGTGGTGTCGTCGCCGAGCTGGTGGTAGTAGTTCCAGCCCCAGCACTTCAGGGCGCCCGACACCACCGCGCAACTGTGGTGTCCGCGCGCCACGATGGCGCTCACGCCGGCGTCGAGCCCCGTGACGGCCACCGGCGTCTCCGAGGAGGCCGTGCCGCCGTTGCCGAGCTGGCCCATGCCGCCGCGGCCCCAGCAGTGGGCGGCGCCCGCGGTCGTGCGCGCGCAGGTGTGCTGGTACCCGGCGCTGATCGCGGCCACGCCCGTCGACAGGCCCGAGACGGCGACGGGCAGGGCGCGGTCCTCGGTGCTGCCGTCGCCCAGCTGGCCCATTTCGTTGTAGCCCCAGCACCAGGCCGCGCCGCCGGCCGTCACCGCGCAGGTGTGCTGGTAGCCGGCGTCGATTGCCACCACGGCGCCCGGCAGGCCCGTGACGTTGGCGGGATACTCGCGATCCGTGGTCGAGCCGTCGCCGAGCTGGCCGAGGTCGTTCCTCCCCCAGCACTTGACGGCGCCGTCCGCGACGATGGCGCAGCTGTGGTTGTAGCCGACCGCGATCGCGGTCACGCCGGCCAGCGGGTCGGCGGCGAGGGCGGCGGTCGCGAGGAAAGGTGCGAGAAGCGCGGCACGGCGTGCGCGGGAGAACATGGACTTGCCTCCAGGAAGAGGCGGACATCCGTCCAGTCCAACCTACGCCGCCGCGGGCGTGCTCCCGTGACCGGGATCAACGGTTGGTTCAGGGACCTTGGGCCTACGGCGGCGTCAGGGCGCCACCACCTGCCAGCTGCCTCCCGGGTTCGCAAGCGGCAGGTACGCGCTCACGGCCGCGCCGTTCATCTTCCAGAGGTAGGCCGTGCCGTCCGCGTGCCGCCAGGCGAGATCGGCCTTGCCGTCGCCGTCGAAGTCCCCGACCGAGCGGATGGACCACACGGGGCCGGGGTTGCCCACCGAGGCGCCGGAGCGGAATGCCGTGCCGTCCATGAGCCACACCCAGGTGTCGCCGTCCGTCGAGCGCCACAGCAGGTCGGCCTTGCCGTCGCCGTCGAAGTCGTCGGCGGCGTAGAGCGACCAGATGGCCGGGTCGAGCACGCCCACGGTGCCGCCGCCGGTGGACGAGGCGCCGTTCATGAACCACACCGCGACGGCGCCGTCGGAAGCGCGGCGCCACACGAGGTCCGCGCGGCCGTCGCCGTCCATGTCGGCGAGATCGGCCACGTCCCACGACAGGTCCACCGTCGCCGGCGAGCCCTGCCCGATGATCGTGCCGGCGTTCATGAGCCAGACGTAGAGCATCCCGTCGGCGTTGCGCCGCCAGAGGAGGTCGGCGCGCGCGTCCCCGTTGAAGTCGGCGCTGCCCACGAGCGTCCACTGCGAGGGATCGAGGATCCCGAGGTCGTGGAAGCCCTTGAAGCCGAGGCCATCGAGCGTCCAGAGGTAGGTCGCGCCGTCGGAGGCGCGCCGCCACACGAGGTCCGCCTTGCCGTCGCCGTCCAGGTCGCCCACGTCGGCGACCTGCCACTCGGCGCCCACCTCGTGGTAGTTGGCGCCGGTCACGGCGTTGCCGTTCATCGTCCACCAGGAGAGCCCGGCGCCCGGCGCGGCCTCGCGCCAGAAGAGGTCGGCCTTGCCGTCGCCGCTGGCGTCGCCGCGGCGCCCCGCCACCGGCGTCGCGTACCGGGCGAGGCCGGCGCGCGGCATGCCGTCGGCGGCCTCGACGGTCCCGCCCACGAGGAGCTGCGCGCCGCTGGCCGCGGCGAGGAGCACTCGCGGGGCGCCCGTGACGCGGGCCGAGAAGCTCGCGTCGCGCGAGCCGTCGGCGTTGAGCCGCACGAGGCCGTTGTAGACATCGCTGCCGACGAGGAGCTGGATGTTGCCGCCGACCACGATCCGCCCGTCGGCCTGCACCAGCAGCGCGTAGGCGGTCGACCCCTGGTCGAGGAACGGCGTGACGAAGCCCGCATCCACGCTGCCGTCGGCGTTGAGGCGCGCGACCGTCGGCCGCGGCAGCCCGCCCACGGTCGAGAAGCGCCCGGCGACGAGGATCTTCCCGTCGGCCTGCACGGCGATGGCGAAGATCTCGTGGCGGAAGTTGAACACGGTGAAGCCCGGCGAGGCGAAGGTCGCGTCGATCGTGCCGTCGGCGTTGAGGCGCAAGAGGTTCTGGTGCGCCGCGCCGCTGAAGGTGGAGAAGGAGCCGCCCACGAGGATCTTTCCGTCGGCCTGCACCGCCACCGCGTTCACGCGGTCCAGCTCGCCGTCGGGGCGGATCTCGTTGCTGATGCCGCTGCCCGGGTTGAAGGTGGAGGCATCCTCGAAGGCGAAGGCGGCCGACACCCTGCGCACGCCCGGCGAATGCGGCATCGCCACCAGCACCCGGTCGCCGGGGTAGGGCGCCAGCGCGTTCACCATGCCCGCGTACAGGCCGGCCTCGTAGGCGCCGGTCGCCGAGAGGAGCGCGACGTCGGTGTAATTGTTGCCCGCGATGTCGTAGAAGTTTCCGCCCATCGTGTAGCGCCCGTCGCTGCGGCGCACGACGCCCGTCACGGCGCCGCCGCCGATCGCCGGGGTGTCGAGGGTCGCATCCAGGGTCCCATCGGCGTTCAGGCGCGCCACACCATTCCTCGCCACGCCGTTGGCGAGGTAGAAGCCGCCGCCCACGACGATGCGCCCGTCGGGCTCGAGCGACAGCGCGCGGATGTCGGCCTGGCCGCCGGCCTGCGGGCGCCAGGTCGAATGCAGCGTCGGGTACTCGGCTGCCGTAAGCAGGCCCAGGCCCGACACCACGCTCGAGTCGCCCGGGTCGTCGCGGCGCGTGAAGTTGCCGCCGGCGACCACCGTGCCGTCGGGGCGCGGCGCGAGCGCCAGCACGTCCGTGGGCTTGCCGGCGAAGGAGACGGCCGTGAGCCAGCCGCCGTCGGCCTGCGCGATCACGTAGACGCGCGCGTCGTGGTCCGTGGGGTTGCCGTTGAAGATGATGAACGAGTACCAGCCGCCCACGTAGATGCGCCCGCCGCTCACGGCGAGGCTGGTGATGGATTGCAGGTTCCCCACGCCCACCGGCGCGAAGGCCGCCTCGAGGGTGCCGTCGGCCCCGTAGCGCGCGAGGTTCTCCGCGGGCGAGGAGAAGCTCCCGCCCACGAGCACGCGGTCGTCCGGCTGCACGGCGAGTGCCGCCACGCCGCCGCCCGCCACGCCCGTGCCGAACGCCGCGGCGTCCAGCGCGCCCGCGGCGGTGAGCCGCGCCACACCCGCCTTCGGCGTGCCCGCGACGCTCGCGAAGCCGCCGCCGAGGACGATGTGCCCCGTGGACTGCAGCGCGATGTGCGTCACGGCCGCATCGGGCCCCGTGCCAGGGTCGAAGGTGGCGTCGAGGGCGCCTGCGGCGGTGAGCCGCGCGATGCGCGGGCGCGGCGCGGTGAAGTCCCCGCCCACGAGGATGCGGCCCGCCGCGTCGATGGCGATGGCCTGCACCGGGGCGTCGAGGCCGTAGCTGCCGGCCGTGTAGTCGAAGCCGCCGGCGTCGAAGCTCGCGTCCCAGGTGCCGTCCGCGTTGAACCGCAGCAGGTTCTGCTGGACGCGGGTCTCGCCGTAGCGCATCACCTGCCCGCCGACGAGCACCTTGCCGTCGGCCTGCACCGCGACCGCGTGCACCTGCGTGACCTCGGCGCCCGCGATGGCGAAGCCGGTATCGACGGAACCGTCGGCGTGCAGGCGCGCCACGCGCGCCCTGCCGTGGCCGCTCATCGTGGTGAAGTCGCCGCCCACGACCACGCGGCCGTCGGGCATCGGCGCGACCGCGCGCACGGTGGCGGGCGCCGCGAAGACGGGAACGAAGGAAGGATCGACGGTGGGGGTGGCCGCGGAGGCCGCAAGGGTGATGGCCGAGCCGACGAGCACGGCGAGTGCGCTGCGAAGCATGGGCGTTTCTCCTTCGCGAGCGCCGCGACCATTCGCGGCGCGGTCGCTGTGCCCATGATGGACGACGGCCCGCGCGGCCGTCTGACCTAGGTCAAGCGCGCGGCCGGTCGTGTTACGACGGTAACCGCGCGAGCGCCGCCTCGCAGCGGCGCAGGTCGTCGCGAAGCTCGCGTTCCTCCTCCTCGGCGAAGGCGCCGAGCTTTTCCGCGCGCACCTCGTCGAGGAAGGCGAGCGCCTCGGCGAAGAGGCCCCGGGCTTCGCGCAGGTCGGCGAGCCGGGCGGCCGGCGGATGCCGCGGCGCGCCGGCGCGCGCGACGAGCGCGCGGCCGAGCGTCGCCCGGGTGTCGGCCACGTCGCTGCGCACGTCGCGGAGCGGCGCGTGTCGCCGGGGAGCCGCGCCGCGATCGCGAGCGCCGCGCGCGCGTGGCCGATGGCCCGCGGCGGGTCGCCGGCGCGGTGGGCCACGAGCGCAGCCTGCGCGAGGACCGACAGCTGGTCCGTCGCCCCCTCGGCGTTGCCCGGGTCGACGGCCGCCAGGCGCGCGGCGATCGCGACGGCCTCGCCGATGAGACGGTCGGCCTCGCGAGGCTCGCCCGCGAGCACGAGGGAATTGGCGAGCCCCACGAGGTTCTGCGCGAGGAGCTTCGGGATGCGGTTGTCGCGGGGCAGCTCGACGGCGAGGGCGCGCAATGTCTCCACCGCCTTGCGGTAGTACGCCACGCCCTGCGCGATGCTGCGCGGGGTGCGCTTGTCGCCGGTGAAGATGATCGCGGCGCGCTGGTAGGTCGAGGCGAGGTTCGTGCGCACGCCCGTGTCCCGCGGCGACTCCCGCGCGAGGGCCTCGAGGATCGCCGCCGCCCTCTCGACCATCGCCTCCACGGCCGGGCTCTGGCCGTGCATGACGCTCGTGAGGTTGGCCTGCTCGGCCATGGCGCCGGCCACGCGCGCCTTGTCGCGCGGCGTGGCGCCGGGCAGCGCCGCGACGCGCTCCGCGAGGCGAACGGTCTCGGCGATCTCGGCCTCCCAGCGCGGGTCGCCCTGAAGCACCCGGGCGCGGGCGAGCGCGTAGCTGAGGGAGGCATGCTCGCGCAGCACCGCGATGTCTTCGGGGAGCAGGCGGTCGACCTCGGCGAAGAGCCGCTTGCCCTTCTCGAAGTTGGCCACCGCAGCGCGCAGGTCGCCCGTGTTGGCGCCGCCCGGCTGGCCCTGCACGTTGCCGATCTTGCGGTAGGCCGAGGCGAGCTCCGCCATGAGGCGCGGGTCGCCGCCCGGCTCGGCGGCGAGCGCGTCGAGGTAGTCGAGCGAGGTCTTCACGAGGAGGCCGCGCGCCTTGAGCGACCCCGGGAGCGTCTCCAGCTCGTCGTGGACCTCGAAGATGAAGGTGTTGGCGAGCTTCCTCACGCTCGCGAAGTGCCGCTCGGCGCGCTCGCGCTCGGCGACCGCCACGCGCCGCTCGCGCTCCACCATCGCCAGCCCCGCGGCCGTGGTGAGGAGGACGGCCGCGGCCATCGCGAGCGGCAGCCTGTGGCGTTGCGCGAAGCGGCCGGCGAGGTAACGCCAGGTGCCGGCCCGCGCCTTCACCGGGCGCCGCTCGAGGTGGCGCACGACGTCCTCGTCGAACTGCGCGGCGGAGGCGTAGCGCGCGGCCGGGTCGCGCCGCATGGCCTTCCTCACGATGGCGTCGAGGTCGCCGGAGATCGCCACCGGGGCGAGCGCGCTCGCCTCCTCGGTGACGAGCATCGCGTCGGTGAGGGCGAGGCCCTCGCGCACGGCGCGGTAGGGCGAGGCGCCGGCGAGCAGCTCGTGCAGCACCACGCCCAGCGAATAGATGTCGGTGGCGGTGGTGATCGCGCCGGCCGCCACCTGCTCGGGCGCGGCGTAGCGGATCGTCATCACGCGCCCGCCCAGCCGCGTGAGGTCCTCGCCGGGCGCGGCCGTGCCCTCGGCGTCGACGAGCTTGGCGATACCGAAGTCGAGGAGCTTCACCTGCCCCGCGCCGTCCACGAGGATGTTGGCCGGCTTGAGGTCGCGGTGCACCACGAGGTGGCGGTGCGCGTGGGCCACGGCGGCGAGCACCTGCCGGAAGAGCGCGAGGCGGGCGGCCTGCGTGAGGCCCTTAGACTGCGCGTGGGCCACGAGGCTCTCGCCTTCCACGAACTCGAGCGCGAGCCACGGCTGGCCCGTCTCCGCGACGCCGGCGTCGTAGAGCCGCGCGATGTGGGGGTGCTCCAGCCGCGCGAGGATGTCGCGCTCGCGGCGGAAGCGCTCGCGCCAGACCTCGCCGCGCCCCTGCAGCGCCGGGAGCTTGAGGGCCACCTCGCGGTCCAGCCGGCCGTCGGCCTGCTCCGCCAGCCACACCTCGCCCATGCCGCCGCGGCCGAGCAGGCGCACGAGCCGGAAAGGGCCGATCGTCTCGCCGGCGCGGAAGAGGTCGCCCGCTGGCGGGAAGGGGGCGAGCCGCGGCACCGTCTCCATCTCGCGGGCGCGCTCGGCGCGTTCGTGGGTGGCCAGCAGGCGGGCCACGAGCGGCGCCTCCGCCGGGTGGCTCGCCGCGAGCGAGGAGAGCCAGCCGGCGCGCGCGTCGGCGTCGAGCTCGAGCGCGCGCGCGAGCAGCGGCTCGACGCGCTTCCAGTCCTCCGGCGTGATCTTCATCGGCGTGGCAGGGTGCGGGGCGGGGGCAGGGGCCTTCCCCCGGGTAAACGCAATCGGGCCGCGGACCCGGCCATCAATCCGCGAGCAGCGTGAGGAGCAGCGCCCGCGCCTTCTGCCATTCGCGCGCGACGGTGCGCACGGAAACGCCCAGCGCCTCGGCGATCTCGACCTCCGTGAGGCCGCCGAAGAAGCGCATTTCCACGAGGCGCGCGAGGCCCTCGTCCAGCGCCGCGAGGTCTTCCAGCGCGCGGTTCACGGCCTCCACGTCGACGCCGGGTTCCACGCCCTCGCCCACGGCGGTGTCCAGCGTGACGACCTGGAGGTCGCCGCCGCGCCGCAGCGCGCGCTCAGCGCGCACCACGTCGACCACGATGCTGCGCAGCGTGCGCGAGGCGTAGGCGAGGAAGTGCAGGCGGTCGGCGAAGTCCCTCGCCTTGCCGGCGGCAAGGCGCAGGTAGCTGTCGTGGACGAGCGCGGTGGTCTGCAGGCTCCCCTGCAGGCCGCTGCCGCGCAGGCGCGCGTGCGCGATGCGCTTGAGCTCCGGGTAGTACGCGGCGAAGGCCTCGTCCAGCGCCGAGTTGTCCTGGCGGGACAGGCCGCGCAGGGCTTCGGCGATTTCGGTCATGGTAGGGGGGGCGACGGCACGGGGCTTTTCCTTATAATGCCCGACACCGGTGGCAAGCTCCATCCCGCGCCGCCTCCCCGGCCCACGACAAGAGGTATCCCGCATGCCGCGCACGATGCCGCTCCAGCGATTCCTGCTTCCCGCCTTCCTCGCCCTCTCCGCCCTCGCGCTGGCGCCGCGCGCGCACGCCGCGTTCACGCAGGTGAACGCGAACCTCGCCGAGGCCCGCGCCATCACGCCCGTGAACTCGAGCGAGGTGTACGTCGGCACCTACGGCGGCGGCGTGTGGAAGACCTCCAACGCCACGGTCGCCACCCCCACCTGGGCGCGGACGGGCACGGCGGACATGCGATACGTGAACTCGATCGCCGCGCGCTACAGCCAGACCTCGGGCTCGGCCACCGTGTACGTGGCCACGGGCAAGGGCGTCTTCAAGACGACCAACAGCGGCACCGCGTGGACGCAGCTCACCTACGACGAGACGCGCGTGGTGGCCGTGGACCCCAGCAACGCCAACAACGTGATGGCGGGCGTGCCGGGGCTGGGGCTCGCGCGCTCCACCGACGGCGGCGCCACCTGGACGCTCGTGGGCTCGACGGTGTTCGACTCCACCGACGTGACCTCGGTGGTGTACCAGAACTCGAGCACGCTCTACGCCGGCTTCGACAGCCGCGAGGGCGCCAACTGGGGCGGCGTCTACAAGAGCACCGACGGCGGCGCCACCTGGGCCAACTGGAACACGGTGGGCGGCGCGCTGGCCAACAAGTTCGTGAAGGCGGTGGCGGTCGACCTCGCCGGCACCGTGTACGCCGGCACCAAGGACGGCGGCGTGGGCGGCATCTACAAGCAGAACGGCGCGGCGGGCGGGGCGTGGTCCGGGCCGATGGCGACGCTGCCCATCGACGGCTCGGGATGCGGCGGCTGCCCGTACAACCTCGCCGGCGTGCAGGTGCTGCACCTCGACCGCAACTACGCGGTCGCCCCCGGGCGCCTCTGGGCCGGCACAGGCGACGCGGACGGCAAGGGTGACGGCGGCGGCTACTCGATGTGGCGCCTGCCCGGCCCGATGCACTCCAACTACAACGCCTGGTCCTACGCATTCCAGGGGCCGCAGGACATCTTCGGCGAGGTGAACGCCATCGCCACCTTCCCGGACGTCGCCGACAAGGTGTGGCTCGCCATTGCCGGGATCGGGCTGGTGGAAGGTTCGAGTCTCAACGTCGCGACGGCCGTGAACGCGAACGGTGGAATCACGATCAACGGGACGACCACGACGCGCTTCTCCGGCATCAAGGCGACGCGCGCGAACGACATCGCCGTTTCCGGCTCGACGGTGCTGGTGGCCGCGCACGCCGCGGGCGTCTGGCGCAGCACCACGGGCACCGCGGGCACCTTCTCCGCCTTCAACGGCGGCGCCTTTGGCACGGGCCTGGAGAACGTGATCGGCGCGGCGGGCTACGAGCGCGTCGTGGGCGCCGAGCACGTCGCCATCAACCCGACGAACGCGAACGACGTGTGGATGTCCACCTCCGGCCGCGGCCTGTATCGCGCGACGCTGCCCACCAACGCGTGGACGGCCGTGAACGAGACCGGCCTCGTGAACAGCCCGGTCTCGCCGATCTCGCGCTACATCCGCCACCGCGACCTCCGGTTCGACGCCCTCGGCAACCTCTTCATCACGATCTTCGAGATGCCCGACGGCGACGGGAACACCGCCAACGACGCCGCGGGCCTGTACCGCCGCGCGGCCGGCGGCAGCACCTGGTCGCAGCGGCTCGCCGGCCCGTGGGTGGGCAACTCGGGCCTGAACAAGCTCGCGCAGACGAGCGCCACCGGCTGGCTCGCCCTCGTGAACGAGACCTTCCCGTACCTCTCGGGCGACAGCGGCGTGAACTTCGGCACGCAGCTCAACGACGCGACCGCCCCGCACACCGGCTTCTGGCGCCTCTACTTCAAGGATGCCGCGTGGAACACGGGCGCCACCAACGTCGTGACGGCGGTGACCAACAAGGGGCTCTTCAACTCCTTCAACAACGGCGGCAGCTTCGCCGCCGTGACGATCGGCACGCCGGGCGCGCTCGCCACCACCAACTTCACCTCCATCGCCTACTCGCCCAGCGTGGACCAGCGGCTCTTCGCGGGCTCGCTCGACGGCAAGCTCTACTGCTCCAACAACGCGGGCTACTCCTGGAGCGCGGTGGCGACCGACTTCTACAGCCCCGTCACGCGGGTGAAGTTCATCGGCACGACGCTCTACGTGATCACCGACGGCAACGGCGTGTGGTCCGACCCCGCCCCGGCCTGCGCCTGACCCGAGAACGAGGACGACAACCATGAAGAAGACCCTCCTTGCCCTCGCGGCCGCCGCCACGGGCCTCGCCTTCTCCGCCGCCGTGCCCGCGCTGCAGTGGGGCGCCGACACGCGCATCACCACCAGCGCCAACATGGGCGCCAACCAGGGCTCGTCGCAGCAGCCGCGGCTCGCCGCCTACAACGGCATCGTGCACCTTGCCTGGATCGAGTACCCCACGGCCTGCGGCGGCGGCTTCGCCTGCGGCGAGGTGATGTACGCACGCTCCACCGACAACGGCCTCACCTGGGAGGCGCCGCAGCGCCTCACCACCAACGCGATCACGGACCTCTACCCCTCCATCACGGCCGGCGCCAAGGGCGTGATGATCGCGTGGGGCAACAACTTCGACCCGCCGGGCGGGGGCCTGTACACGATCCTCAACACCAACAACGGCGCGGCCGGGTCGTGGGGCACGCCCACGCTGCGCTGGGCGGGCAGCGGCTACTCGCGCAACCCCGAGGTGATCGCCGACGCGGTGGGCGACTTCCACGTCGCGTGGTACGACAGCCACAACTCGCCCAACGTCGGCCACATCTTCTACATGAACTCGTGCGACGGCGGCACCACCTGGACCAACGTGGTGGACCTCTCCGCCTACGACGGTGACGTGGACAACGAGTACCCGCAGTGGGCGCTCGACTCCAACGGGCAGCTGTGGCTGCAGTTCCGCTCCTCGCGCAACGGCGACCCGCAGGGCGGCTGGTCGCCCTACCAGCAGTACCAGATGCGCTACCGCACCAAGACCTGCGCCGGCGCGCTCGACCCGAAGAGCGTGTTCTTCATGCCCGCGCAGAAGGCCACGCCGGGCCTGCCGGACGACTTCACGAACGCCTACGGACTCACCTTCGCCCCCGGCATCAACGGGAAGCTCCACCTCGGCTACTGGAGCAACAAGCTGGGCAACAACCTCTACTACCGGATGGGCCAGCCCGCGACGGGCGGGTGGCGCAACCCCGCGGACCTCTCGGGGCTGGGCCCCAACAGCCTGCAGGTCGCGCCGGGCAACGCGGACATCGCCGGCCCCGGCCTCGCCGAGGACGCCGCGGGCCGCGTGCACGCCACCTGGTGGGTGGAGCAGCTCCTCGACGAGGGCTTCAAGGTGGGCTACCTCTACTACCGCTTCAGCCCCGACGGCGGCCTGAACTGGGCGCCGGCGGTGCCGTTCAGCGACTCGCAGACCGCGATGACGCCGAAATCGATCGCGCACGGCGGGCGCGTGCACGTGGCGTGGGCCGACTTCCGCCCGAACGACACCACCTCCGAGATCTACTACAAGGGCGCGTGGATCTACCCGAAGGGCGACACGACGCTCGACGGCCGCGCCGACCTCTTCTGGCGCGATTCCTCCAGCGGCCTCTCGTGGTGGCAGATGAACTACAACACGCTGCAGAACGCCAACTACTTTTTCGTGGGCAACGAGTGGGTGGTGAAGGAGGTGGGCGACCTCAACGGCGACGGCAAGGCCGACCTCATCTGGCGGCGCGAGGGCGGCGTGGCCGACGGCGCGGCCTACCTGTGGACGCTCAACGGCCTCGCGCCGCTGGGGTTCTTCGACTTGGGGATCCTGCCGCTCGCCACCTGGGACCTCGCCGGCTCCGGCGACCTCAACGGCGACGGCAAGGCCGACATCATCTGGCGCAACAAGCTGGACGGCACCGTCTACATCTGGCTCATGAACGGCGGCACGATCACCGCGCAGGGGGCGGCGGGCGCCGTGGGCACCGAGTGGGTCATCAACGACGTGAAGGACATGAACGGCGACGGGCGCGCGGACATCATCTTCCGCCGCACGACCGACGGCACCGTCTACATCTGGCTCATGAACGGCGTCGGCATCGCCGGCTCGGGCGGGCCGGGCGCGCTCGACCCCGCCACCTGGACGCTCATCGGCGCAGGCGACTTCAACGGCGACCTGCGCGCGGACCTGCTGTGGCGCAACAACACCAGCGGCGACACCTGGATCTGGCTCATGAACGGCACCGCCATCTCTTCGGCCGCCTCCATCGGCAACCCGGGCACCACCTGGATGCCGCAGGCCATCGCCGACGTCACCGGCGACGGGCGCGCCGACATCATCCTGCGCCAGGGCACCACCGCCACCTACCTGTGGGCGATGAGCGGGTTCACCATCGCCTTCCAGGGTTCCATCGCCAACCCCGGGGGCACCTGGCAGCTCATCGCCCCGTAGGCGACACGTTTCGGGGACGGTCCTGAAGAACCGTCCCCATTTCCTGTCCGTTTTCCCTGTCCCAGCGCAAACATTTGCTGGAGACGATGCCGGATAATGCCGGTTCGCCGGACGGGGCATCCGCCGCCCGCGCGCACGACAGGAATCGCGGGACATGACCACCAGGCTCCGGGCCGCCGCCCTCCTCGCAACCGCGCTGCCGCTCCTGGCGCTGGGCAGCGCCCCCGTGAGCGTCCCGTTCGTCGGGAACGCCGGCCAGCTCGACCAACGCGTCGCGTACCTGGCCCGCACGGCGGAGGCGGTCGTGCACGTCACCCGCGCGGGCGAGGTGGTGAGCGCCTTCCCCGCTCGCGGCGAATCGCCCCCGTGGGCTATCGTGGAATCCTTCGTCGGCGCGCGGCGGCTCGTCGCCCGCGGCGCCGACCGGGCCCCCACGCGCGTCCACGACCTGCGCGGCGACCCCGCCCGCCACCGCGCCGGCCTGCCCACCTGGCGCGCCGTCGATCTCGGGCAGGCCTGGCCCGGTGTGGAGGTCCGCCTCCTCGCGGGCAGCGAAGGCGTGGAGAAGGTCTTCGCGCTGCGCCCCGGCACGCCCGCCGCCGCGATCCAGGTGGCGGTGCGCGGCGTGGAGGCGATGGCGGTCGACGCCGCCGGCGCGCTCGAGCTGCGCGCGGGAGCGCGCGCCTGGCGCCTCACGCCACCCGTCGCGTGGCAGGAACGCGACGGCCTTCGCGAGCCCGTGGAGGTCGCCTACCGCATTGCCGGCCCGAACCGCTACGGCTTCACGCTGGGCCCGCGCGACGAGCGCCTGCCGGTGCACATCGACCCGCTGCTGCAAACGACCTACGCGGGCGGGTCGGCAGCGGGCAACCCGGGCGACGAGATCCTCGCCGTGGCCGTGGCGCCGAACGGCGAGATCTACGCCGCTGGGCGCGCGCAATCCACCGTTTTCCCCGGCACGACCGGCAACGCGCAGCCGGCCAGCGCGGGCGCGCCCGACGGCTTCATCGCGCGCTACAACGCCACGCTCACGACGCTGCTGGACGCGACCTACGTCGGCACGGCCGCCGCCGACGCGGTGACCGCGCTCGCCGTCGGCCCGGACGGCTACGTCTACGCGGCGGGCTGGACCGAGGGGGGGCTGAACCTCCAGGCGAATGCGGGCGGGCGGGACGCCTTCGTCGTGCGCCTCCCCGCCGCGCTGGGCAGCTTCAGTTGGACGGAGCAGCTCGGCAGCAACGCGGAGGATGCGGCCACGGCGATCGCCGTGTCGTCGCCCGCGACCCTCGGCGAGACGAAGGTCTTCGTGGCCGGCTACACCTACGGGCTCCTGCCCACCTCCGGCGGCCCGACCGCCTCGCCCACGCTTTTCGTCGCCAAGTACCACTACAGCAACGGCCTTCGCAACTGGGTGAAGAACCGCGGCGGCACCGCGACGCGCGCCTACGCCGCCGCCGCGGACGCCGCCAACAACGTGTTCCTCGCCGGCACGACGACCGCCTCGAGCTTCGGCGCCGCGCCCGCGGGCAGCGGCGCCTTCGTGATCTCGTTCGACGAGCTGGGGGTCGAGCGGTGGAAGACGCTCGTCGACGGCCCGGGCAACGAGGAGGGCCTCGCGATCGCGCTCGACGCGGCCGGCAAGGTGGCGGTCGCGGGCTCCACCACCGGCGCGCTGGACGGGCAGGCGGCCCTGGGCGCGGGCGACGCTTTCATCGTGCGCTTCACCGACAACGGCACCGGCGTCACGCGCGACTTCACGCGCCTCGTGGGCGGCACGGGCGCGGATTCCGCCGCCGCGATCGCCGCCGCGCCGGCCGGACTCTTCATCGCGGGCTCGACCGGGTCGGCCGCGATCACTGGCGCCGGCGCCACGTCGATACAGACGGCCAGCGCGGGAAGCCCCGATGCATTCGTTTCCTGGATCGATGCGGCGGGAACCGTGCGCCGCTCGACGTGGCTGGGCGGCACGGGGGCCGATGCCGCGAGGGCGCTCGCGTGGGCGCCCGGTGCGGGCGAACTGGTGGCGGGCGGCACCACTGCCTCGACCAACTTCCCGGGGACGAGCGGCGGCGCGACGACGACGCGGCCGAGCGACACGGGAAGCTTCCTCGCGCGCCTCACGCCCAACCTTGCCGCCGACGGCACGGCGCCGAACACGACGCTGCTCACGGGCCCGTCGGGCACCGTCGCTTCCCAAAGCGCGCAGTTCACCTTCTCGTCCTCCGAGAGCCCGGGCACCTTCGAGTGCCGGCTGGATGGCGCGGCGTTCGCGCCGTGCGCCTCGGGAATCGCGTACGCGGGCCTCGCGTCGGGGCCGCACGCGTTCGAGGTGCGCGCGATCGACGCGGCCGACAACGCCGACGCCACTCCCGCCTCGCGCGCGTGGACGGTCGACGTGACGCCGCCCGACACGATCATCACCAGCATGCCGCCGGCGACGACGCTGCTGCGCGCCGCCTCCTTCAGCTTCGCCTTCACCGTGCCCGAGGCGGGGTCGTTCCAGTGCAGCCTCGACGGCGCCGCCTTCGCCGCGTGCGCGAGCCCGCGCCAGTACACGGGGCTCGCGACGGGCCCGCACATCTTCGCGGTGCGCGCGCTGGACGCGCTGGGCAACGCGGACGCGACGCCCGCCACCTTCGCCTGGACGGTGCTGGGCGGCCGCGGCGACAGCGACGGCGACGGCAAGAGCGAGCTCTACTGGCAGGACGGCGCGGGCGGCCTCTCGTGGTGGCGCATGGACGGCGCGGCGATCGTAGCGGCCAACTACTTCGAGGTCGCGGCGGAGTGGGTGGTGAAGCTCGCGGGCGATTTCGACGGCGACGGCAAGGCGGATCTCGTGTGGCGGCGCGAAGGCGGCGTGGCCGACGGCGCCACCTACCTGTGGCGGCTGGACGGCATGGCGCCCGTGAGCTTCCACGACCTCGGCATCCTGCCGCTGGCGGCCTGGGACCTCGCGGGCGCGGGCGACCTCGACGGCGACGGCCGCGACGACCTCGTGTGGCGCAACAAGGCGGACGGCACCGTCTACGCGTGGCTGATGAACGGCGGGGCGATCGCGGGGCAGGGCGCGGCGGGCGTCGCGGGCGCGGAGTGGGCGATCCGCGCGGTGCGCGACCTCGACGGCGACGGGCGCGCCGACATCGTGTTCCGCCGCTCGACCGACGGCGCGGTGTACGCGTGGTTCATGAACGGCACCGCCGTCGTGGGCGCGGGTGGGCCGGGAGCGCTCGACCCGGCGCAGTGGTCGCTCGCCGGCGCGGGCGATTTCGACGGCGACCGTCGCGCGGACCTGCTCTGGCGCAACGATGTCACCGGCGAGACCTGGGTCTGGCTCATGAGCGGCCCGGCCATCGTGCACGCCGCCTCCCTCGGCAACCCCGGCACCGCGTGGGCGCCGAAAGTGATTGCCGACCTTACCGGCGACGGCCGCGCCGACATCGTGCTGCGCCAGGGCGCGGCCGCGACCTACCTGTGGGTGATGTCGGGCGCCGCCATCGCCGCGCAGGGCGACATCCCCAACCCCGGCGGCACCTGGGAGCTCGCCGCCCCCTGATTTCGGGGACGGCTCTGAAGAACCGTCCCCAATTACTGCCCCTGACGGGAGAAGAAGGAATGACGCAACCCGCCGTGCCGAAACGCTACATCGACCTCGAGACCGTGGGCGAGACCTTCGCCGACGGCGTGCACTCGCTCTTCTTCGACGGCAAGACCTTCCGCTTCGAATTCTCCGTCTCGCGGCTGGACGAGGCGAAGCCGCCGGCGC
>JAHCAK010000056.1 GCA_019634955.1 Burkholderiales bacterium | reverse complement strand
CCGGGACAAAGAGTTCCTTAGATCCCGATATCTCGAATCGCGTTAGGCGAGCCTCTCCCTCTTGGGCGAGTGGCATGGGACGCCGACGAATCCCGTTGAATCCAATCCCCGTGTTCTTCAATCCGGATTCCCTGTCGTCCGAAATGAGAATTCGCGTCGCTTCGCCGCGCCCACCCGGGTTCCAATCGACTGCCGGGATTGCCGGCGATAACCAAGTAGGTTATTCTCTGCATGGAGAAGCGAACACCCCACCGTCGCCTCGCGGTTGTCCACGCTCTCTTGAGCGCCGGCCGAGTCCATGCCACTCGGACGGCTCTCGAAGGCGCCGCCGAACTGGGGCTCGGGTATGACGACATCCTCGACACGATCCTCGACCTCTCGCCAACCGATTTCTTCAAGAGCATGACGACGCGCGCTGACCACCGCATCTGGCAGGACGTCTACCGCCCGATGACGCACGCCGGCCGCGTCTACCTGAAGTTGACCGTGATCGACGACCTCCTGGTCGTCTCGTTCAAGGAACTGGACCCATGAAGTGCCCCTCCTGCGGATCCGCCCGGCTCCTCCGCGAGACGCGCGACATCCCCTACACCTACAAGGGCGAGACCACCCGGATCCCTCGCGTGAAGGGCGAGTACTGTCCCGCATGCGGGGAGGCCGTGCTGGGGCCGGCCGAGTCGGCCCGTGCCAGCAACACGATGCTCGAGTTCAACAGGCGGGTGAACGCGGCGATGGTCGACCCCGCCTTCATCGCCCGGGTCCGCAGGAAGCTCGCCCTCGACCAGAAGCAGGCCGCGCGGATCTTCGGCGGCGGCGTGAACGCCTTCTCCCGCTACGAGACCGGCAAGACCCGGCCGCCGCTCGCCCTCGTTCAGCTGCTCAGGATTCTCGATCGCCATCCCGAACAACTCGAGGAACTACGCCGTCGGGATCGGAACCATTGAGAAACGTGATGTGCCGCACTAGATCTCGAAAAAGGTGCCCCATCCCATCCTGACCCCTTGGCCACCCCGTCCACGCTCCTCCGGAAGCCCCCATGACCCTCCTCCTCGTCGGCCTCGCCCTCTTCCTCGGCATCCACTCCGTGCGCATCTTCGCCGAGGGCCTGCGCACCTCCGGCGTCCGGTCCATGGGCCCGCTGGGCTGGAAGGCGGTGTACTCGATCGTCTCGATCGCCGGCTTCGTCTTCATCGTCTACGGCTACGGCCTCACGCGCGAGGCGCCCGTCGACCTCTGGAGCCCGCCGGTGTGGACCCGCCACCTGGCCTCGCTCCTCACGCTGCCCGTGTTCGTCCTCATCGCCGCGGCCTACATACCGGGCACGCACATCAAGGCGGCGGTCAAGCACCCGATGATCCTCGGC
Source organism: Burkholderiales bacterium (assembly GCA_019634955.1). Classification (GTDB taxonomy): domain Bacteria; phylum Pseudomonadota; class Gammaproteobacteria; order Burkholderiales; family Usitatibacteraceae; genus FEB-7. Next base: position 18,114 of record JAHCAK010000056.1, on the reverse strand, counting down.
GTGAAGGCGTGGGCGCTCGCGCACCTGCTCTCCAACGGCCGGCTGGGCGATGTCGTGCTGTTCGGCGCGTTCCTCCTCTGGGCCATCCTCGACTACCGCGCCGCGCGCCTTCGCGACAAGGCCGCGGGCACGACCTACCCGGCCAGGGGCTTCGTTCGCGATGCCATCGCCGTCGTCGTGGGGCTCGGTGCGTGGGCCGTGTTCGCGATGAGCCTGCACGGCACGCTGATCGGGGTACGTCCCTTCGGTTGACGGCCTCAGGCCTTGCCCATGAAGTCGCCCTTCTTCAGGGCCACGCCGTCGCGCCGCAGGATCGCGTACGCCATCGAGAGGTGGAAGTAGAACTTCGGCATCGCGTGGTTGAGGAGGTACGGGACGCTCCCCACGGTGATCGCCTGCCCCCGCGCGGTCCAGCTCACGCTCCTCGCCTCCGCGCCCTCGAAGCGCGCGGCCTCCAGCGACTCGAGGAACGCCACGCCCTTCGCGATGCGGGTCGACAAATCCGCGAAGCTCGCCTCGTCGTCGGCGAATCGCGGCGCCTCGACGCCGGCGAGGTGGGCCGCACCGACGACCGCCGCGTCGACCGCGATCCGCACCTGGTCCGCGAGCGGGTACATGTCCTCCTGCAGCCGGCTCGCGAACAGCGCGCCCTCCCCGTCGCCCTTCTCGCGCGCGTGCGCGGCCGCCTTGTCGACGAGGACGGCGAGCCTGCCCAGCATGCGCACGAACACCGGCACCGACGCGTCGTAAATTGAAATGCCCATCTCCCGCTCCGTGTGAACGCCGCCATCCGCGCGGCCCTGCCAGCCTAGCGCAGATCGCGGCAGGGTGCCCCGGAGGCTAGAATGTCGGCTTGCCCGTCGCCTCCCATGAGCCCCCCCGCGAATCCCACGGACGAAGACGAGCTCGACTTCACGCGCGAGCCGGCCGCCCCTGCGCCGACCCCGACGCCCGCGCAGGCCGCCGAGGCCCGCGCGGAGGCGAAGACGGGCACGCCGCAGCTCGAGAAGTCGGGCTTCTACGTGAGCATCGCCCGCCGCTCGCCGCTCATGGTCCCGCCGCGCAACGGCGAGAAGTACTCCCTCCTCGTGGTGGAGGACGACCCCGACCTCGCACAGCTCGTGATCGACATCTTCATGACCGCGGGCTTCGAGATGCACTGGGCCTCCAACAAGGCCGAGATCAACCAGCAGATGAACCGCCGGCCCGGCGTCGACCTCGTGCTGCTCGACATCGGGCTGCCGGACGCGAACGGGCTCGAGGTCCTGCAGCGCATCCGCCTGCACCCCAAGCTCGCGAAGCTCCCGGTGATCATGATGACCGGCCGGTCCTCGGCGGAGGATGTCGCCGCGGGCCTCGTCGCCGGGGCCGACGGCTACGTCTCCAAGCCCTTCCAGATGAGCGGCCTGGTGAAGGCCGTGCAGCAGGTGCTCGGGCTCAAGTGAAGCCATGGACGAGACGCTGAACGAAACGCAGCCCCCCCTTCCGGAGATCGACTTCGGCGAGGTCACGCCAACGCCCGAGCCGGCGCCGGAAGCACTCGAACGCGCGAAGCGGGAGGCGGAGTCCGGTACCCCGCAGCTCGAGAAGGTCGGCTTCTACCTGAGCCTCACGCGCCGCACGGGCGAGCGCCGGCCGCCGGCCAACGGCGAGTCCTACGCCATCCTCGTGGTCGAGGACGACGCCGACCTCGCGCAGCTCGTGATCGACATCTTCATGACGGCAGGCTTCGAGGTGCGCTGGGCCGCCGACCGCGCCGAGGCCAACCGCGAGCTGCACCGCGCCGGCGTCGACCTCGTGCTCCTCGACATCGTGCTGCCCGACGCCGACGGCCTGCAGATCCTGCGCCGCATCCGCGAGCACCCGCGCCTGGGCGACCTGCCGGTGATCATGATGACGGGGAAGGTCGCCCCGGAGGACGTGCTCGCCGGCCTCGCCGCGGGCGCCGACGGCTACGTCACCAAGCCCTTCCGCATGAGCGGCCTGGTGAACGCGGTGAACGTGGTGCTGGGAACCGCCTAGCCCATGCAGAACACGTTCAGCTTGTTGCCGTCCGGGTCGCGGAAGTAGCCGGCGTAGAAGCCCTCGCCGCGCGGGCCTGCCGGGCCCTCGTCCTTCGCGCCCAGCGCGATCGCCTTCGCGTAGACGCGGTCGACCTTGTCCTTCGAGTTCACGGCGATCGCGACCATCACGCCGTTGCCCACGGTGGCGGGCTGCCCGTCGTAGGGCTTGATGAGGCTCAGGCCGGGCTGGTCCATCGACACGCCCCAGACGATGCCGCGCCCGAGGTCCATGATCCGCTTGGCCCCGATCTCGGCCAGCAGCGCGTCGTAGAAGGCCGCGGCGCGCGGCAGGTCGTTGGTGCCCAGGGTCACGTAGCCGATCATGTGTCGTTCCTCAGTAGTGGATGGCGGCCCAGATGATGGCCCCTGCGATGGCGGATGTCACGATGGCGAAGGCGAGCGCCGAGAGGATCGACGGGCGCGCCACGCCCTCCGTCGCGAGAAGCCTGCCCACGCGGCCCGCCGTGGCGCTCGCACCCATCAGCGCGACGCCCTCGACGTGGGGGACGATCGCCCGCAGCCTCGCCGACCACGGCCCCACGACGGAGACCTCGGCGCCGGCGGGCAGGACGGTCTCCTCGAGGACGAGGTCGGCCGGGTCGCGGGGTCCCCCGTCGCGCATCCAGTCGCGGCGATATTGCGCGTCGTCGTCGGTTAGGATGTCGTCGAGCATGGTGAACGCCGTTCCCAGGATGCCCGCGGCGCCGCCGGCGGTCTCGAAGCGCGCGGACCGAACGTGCCGGCGCGCGCGCTCGACGGCCTCCCCGCCCTCGAGCGCGGCCGCCTCGTCCACGATCCTCGGCACCGCGCGCACGCGCACCGCGCCGCGGGGTGAATCCACGACGAAAGGCGTCGATGCCAGCCCCCAGTACTCGGTCACCTCGTTCCCGTCCTCGGCCCCCCCCGGGACGTGGTACATCCGATAGAAGTAAGCGACGCACGCCCTGCCCGAGATCGGCGCGACGAGGGGCAGGCCCGAGGGCTTCGCCGTGCCGGTGGCGAGCACCTGCCCGTCCTCCGACGGCAGGGTGCCCGTCGCCGTGGCCGCCAGCAGCTCGCCCTTCGGGTTCCACTTCGCGTAGCCCGTCACGATGCCCCACAGCGAACCGAGGCCGAGCGTGAGGAACACGGCCGCGGCGACTCCCGCCCACGGGCGCAGGTCCTCGTCGGCTCCGGCCAGCAGCCTCGCGTCGATACCCCAGGCGAGCGCCCCGAAGAGCACGAAATACGCGAGGCAGCCGCCTGCGTGGCGCCCCATCCGGCTGGCGATCGATCCCTCGCGCGCCATCGCGTCCGGCCAGCGTTCAGGTCACCCGGACGTTCTTGAACTGCCAGGGGTCGTCGCGGTCGACGTCCTCCGGGAAGAGCACGCCGCGGTGTTCGAGCGGCGTCCAGTTCGTGAACTTGCCGACCATCTCGCCCAGGTAGGGCAGCGCCGCGTCCAGCACCTCGCGGAAGTCCATCTCGTCGGGGTCGACGATGCCGCGGTCGGGGTGGCGCATCGCCCACACGACGCCGCCCAGCACGCCCGCCGCCGTCTGCAGGCTGGTCGCGTTGTTGAGCGGCGCGAGCGCGCGCGCCTGCACGATCGTGAGGCGCGAGCCGTACCAGTAGGCGTTCTTGGCGTGGCCCGCGAGGAGCACGCCCAGCTCGTCCATGCCCATCTCGATATCCTCGGCCCCCAGCTCGCGCCGCCACTGCTGCAGCCGCCAGCCCTTGCCGGCCAGCTCGTGGATCGAGAGCACGGCGTCGTCGCAGGGGTGGTAGGTGTAGTGCACGGTCGGTCGGTAGGTGACCTCGCCGCCTTCGCGCACCGTGAGGTAGTCGGCGATGGAGACCGACTCGCCGTGCGTGATGAGGAACCCGTGGTAGGGGCCCTCGAGCGGCGTCCAGCTGCGCACGCGCGTGCCCGCCCCGGGCCGGTCGAGGTAGATGGCGGAGTCGCAGCCATAGCCGTGCCGGTGGCCGTCGGCGGGGAAGTGCCGCTCGTGCGTGCCCCAGCCCAGCTCCGCCGGCTGGCAGCCCTCTCCCGCGAAGCCCTCCACGCTCCACGTGTTCACGAACTCGCCGGGGCGCTTGGCCGTGGCCGACACCTGCGTGTCGCGCTCGGCGACATGGATCACCTTGACGCCCAGCCGGTGCGCGAGCCCCGCCCATCCGGCGCGGTCCCTCGGCTCGCCGCCCGCGAGCCCCCCCGTCGCCTGCGCGATGTCGAGCAGCGCCTGCTTGACGAAATGCGACACGAGCCCGGGGTTCACGCCGTGGGTCAGCACCGCCGTGGGCGAGGGCCCGGGCCGGCGAAGCGCCAGCGCCTCCTCGCGCAGCCCGTAGTTGGAGCGCTGGGAAGCCGTCTTCGTGGTGTCGTAGTAGCCGCCCTCCCAGGGTTCGATGCAGGCGTCGAGGTAGAGAACGCCCGCCTCGCGGCACCACGCGATCAGCTCGACGCTCGACACCCCGATCGAGAGGTTGAGCAGGAAGTCGCCCGGGCGCAGCTCCTCGCCCAGCAGGCGCCGGTAGTTCTCCGGCGTCACCTTCTCCACGCGCAGGCCCACGCCGTATTCCTCCGCGATGTCGCGGTGGGAGCCCTTGTCCGTGAGGATGCGGATGCGGTCGGGGCCGAGGCCCGTGTGCCGCAAGAGCAGCGGCAGCACCGCGCGGCCGATGCAGCCGAAGCCCACCATCAGCAGGCGGCCGGGGAATCGCGTGAGGACTTCGGAGGGGGGCATGGGAATCGGCTCCGCGGGTGGCACGCGATATTAGCGGGACGACGGCGGACGGTGTTGACCTTCGACAGCACGGCGCCGTTGACCCGCCCACGGCATCGCCGTAGCCTCGAATGGTGCCATCCGGCGAGACCGGGAGGAAACGCCATGAAACTGCTCGCAAGCCTGGGAGTGCTGCTGGCCGCCGCCGCGACCCTGCCCGCGCCGGCAGCCGACGACCGCCACGCGCTCGCCGGCGTGAAGGAGCTCAAGGCCGTGTTCGACATCCGCGAGGGCGACGGCAAGGCGCTGCTCAACCGCCTCACCCTGATCGACGAGACGCGCGCTTCCCTCATCGCGCAGGGCGTGAAGCCGCGGCTCGTCCTCACCTTCCGCGGCCCGGCCACCCGGCTCGTCCAGACAGACCCGGCGAGGATTCGCCCGGAGGACCGGGCCCTCGCCCCGGTGATCGCCACCAAGCTGGACGAGCTGCGCGACGCCGAGGGTGTGGAGGCGATCGAGCTGTGCGCGATCGCCATCCGCGGCCAGGGCACCCGGGCGCAGGACGCGATTCCCGCCGTGAAGGTGGTCGGCAACACCTGGATCTCGCAGATGGCCTACCAGGCACGCGGCTACGCCTTCATCGCGCCCTGAGGGAGGGCGCCGGGGGCGGCGGCCGACTGTGGGATAATTGCCGACTTTCCGTGCCCGCCCCGAAGGACCGACCGTGAAGAAACTCGCCTCCCTCCTCGCCTCGCTCGTCCTCGCGGCCGCGGCCGCCGGCTGCGGCAGCTCGGGAAGCCCCGCGGACTACCCGGCCAACTTCCAGGTGGTGGCGGGCGACGGCGCGGTGACCGTCTCGTGGACGGCGGAGCCGGAGGTCGAGTACTGGATCTTCTACGGCCCGGGCACCGGCATCACGACGACCAACTGGTCGACCAGCGGCGGCGCCGTCATCGCCAAGGCCACCTCGCCTCGCGTGATCTCCGGGCTCGCCAACGGCACGACCTACTCCTTCACCATCAACGCCCGTCGCAACGGCGGCCCGGGCGGGTCGGGCGCGCCCACGCAAGTCGCCACGCCGCAGCTCGCCGGCGCCAACTGGGCGGCCTCGACGCCGCTGGGCACGGGCCGCCTCGCGGGCCTCTCCGCCGGCCTCGGGCTCAACGGCTACACCACCATCGCCGTGGGCGAGGGCGGGCAGATCTTCTCCGCCGTCACCGGCCAGGCGACCACGACGCCGACCAACCCGGCGGCGCCGGCCAACCTCAACGGCATCGCGTTCGCGGGCGTGGGCTGGGTGGCGGCCGGGGACAACGGCACGCTCCTCTTCACGCAGGACGGCACCACCTGGACGGCCCAGACGAGCGGCACGACGGCGAATCTCCGCGGCGTGGCCGGCACCTCGATCGGCGGCTTCGTCGCCGTGGGCGACGGCGGCGTGATCGCCAATGGCGCCTCCGGCACCACCTGGACGCTGGCCGCCTCCCCGACGACGCAACCGCTCCACGCCGCAGCGGTGGGCAGCGCGGCCTACGTCGTGGTCGGCGCCGCCGGCACGATCCTCACCTCGGTCGACAGCACGACCTGGGAGCCGCGCGCCTCGGGCACCTCCGCGGACCTGCGCGGCACGGCCTACGGCGCGCTCACGACGACCGTGGACGGCGTGACCGCGATCACCAACATGTACGTGGCGGTCGGCGCCGGCGGCGTCATCCTGCGCAGCACCGATGCCACGACCTGGACGGCGCAGGTCTCCCCCACCACGAACGACCTGCTCGCCGTGACCTACGGCACCCAGTTCGTGGCCGTGGGCAAGGCGGGCACCATCCTCACCAGCCCCGATGGCATCACCTGGACGGCCCGCAATTCCGGGACGACCGCCGACCTCACCGCCATCCTGCGCACCCTCACCGGGTACACCGCGGTCGGGGCGGCGGGGACGGTGCTGAACACGATCTAGGACCCTCACCCCCAACCCCTCTCCCAAGGGAAAGGGGAGCCCGCCGGGGGGCGCCACAAGCCGTAACGCGCCGTCCGCGCGCGTAACCTACAATTCGCCCCCCGAAACCTGCATTTCGTCCCACCCCGGTGGCCACGAGCCCCGGGGCGGCCTACCCTCCCGCATCTTTCGCCACCCGGAAGCCCCGCCATGACGCCTCGCCATACCCTGGTCCTCGTCCTCGCGCTCGCCCTGGCCGCCTGCGGCAAGGGGCCGGCCACGCCCCAGAAGGGCGCCAACGCCGCCGCCGGGCAGCCGCTGCTCCTCGCCAACGAGGACGTCCTCACGGTCCGCAGCACCTCGCTCGCGTCGGGGCCGGTCATCACGGGCTCGGTCCAGCCCGAGCGCCGCGCCGACCTGCGCGCCGAGGTCTCGGCCATCGTGCTGCAGGTGCTGCGCGAGAACGGCGACGTCGTGCGCCGCGGCGACCTGCTGGTCCGGCTGGACGACACGGCGATCCGCGACGGCCTCGCCTCGGCCGAGTCCGCCGCCCGCGCGGCCTCCCAGGCCTACGAGCAGGCCGAGCGCCAGTTCCAGCGCATGACGACGCTTCGCGCCTCGGGCATGGCCTCGGCCCAGCAGCTGGAGGACGCGGAGGTGCGCCGCAACAACGCCCAGAGCGAGCTCGAGAGCGCCAAGACGCGCGTCGTGCAGGCCCGCCAGTTCCTGCAGCGCACCGAGGTGCGCGCGCCCTTCGACGGCGTGGTGAGCGACCGCAAGGTCTCCGCGGGCGACACCGCGCAGGTCGGCAAGGAGCTGGTGAAGGTGATCGACCCGGCCAGCATGCGCTTCGAGGGCCTCGTCTCCGCCGACAACGTGGGCAGCGTCTCCCCCGGCCAGGCCGTGACCTTCCGCGTGAACGGCTACCCGGACCAGGTCTTCACCGGCAAGGTGCGCCGCATGAACCCGGCGGCCAACGCGACCACGCGCCAGGTCGAGGTCCTCGTCGACTTCACCGGGCGCACCCAGCCGCGACTCGCGGGCCTCTATGCCGAGGGCCACGTCGAGACGAGCTCGGCCGACGGCATCACGCTGCCCGCGACCGCGCTCGTGCGCGACGGCGACCGCGCCTCCGCCTGGCGCGTGAAGGACGGCAAGCTGCAGAAGGTGGCGCTCGCCGTGGGCGAGCGCGACCCGCGCACGGGCGACTGGGTCCTCAAGGACGGTCTCGCCGAAGGCGACCAGGTGATCCGCCACCCGAACGCGCTCCTGAAGGACGGCCAGCTCGTGCAGGCCGCCACCCCGCCCGCGCCCACCAAGGCCGCGGCCAAGGACGCGCCGGCGCCGGCGCGCAACTGAGGAGGGCCCGCCGATGCTCCTCTCCGACTTCAGCATCAAGCGCCCGGTGGCGATGGTGGTCGTCATCATCGGGCTGATGTGCCTGGGGCTGCTCGCGCTCAAGAACCTGCGCGTGAACCAGATCCCCGACGTCGAGCAGCCCGTGATGGTGGTGAACATCCCCTACCCCGGCGCCTCGCCCGAGACGGTCGAGCGCGAGATCGTGAACCGCGTCGAGAAGTCGCTGCAGTCGATCCCGCAGGTCTACCAGATCCGCTCCACGGCGGCCGAGAGCGGCGCCACCATCGTCATCATCTTCAACTTCAAGAAGAACATGGTGGAGGCCTCCGACGAGATCCGCAACGCCATCGCCTCGGTGCGCCACAAGCTGCCGGTGGAGATGCGCGAGCCGATCCTGCGGCGGATCGACCCCTCGGCCCAGCCCATCATGCAGATGGCGCTCTCCTCCTCCACGCAGACGCACGCCGAGATCTCGCGCCTCGCGGAGGACGTGCTCGCCGACCGTTTCCGCGGCATAGACGGGGTGGCGGTGGTGAACGTGAACGGGGCGCTTCGCCGCGAGCTCTCGGTGCTGCTGCGCGCCGAGAAGCTGCGCGAGTTCAACGTCTCCGTGACCGACGTGGTGAACGCGCTGCGCATGCAGAACACCACCGCGCCGGTGGGCCGCGTGAAGGGCCCGCTGGACGAGCAGAGCATCCGCCTCGTGGGCCGCATCGAGTCGCCGGCGGAGTTCGAGCAGATCGTCCTCAAGCGCCGCGGCAACGAGATCGTGCGCCTGGGGCAGGTGGCCACCGTCACCGACGGCTTCGCCGAGCTCGCGGGCTTCAGCGTGCGCAATGGCCACCCCAACGTCGGCATCTCCGTCACGCGCTCGCGGGACGCGAGCACGGTCACGGTCGCCGGCGAGGTGAGGAAGCTCGCCAAGGAGATCGGCAAGACGCTGCCGCCGGGAACGAAGCTCGAGGTCACGCAGGACGGCGGCGAGGACGCCGAGGCGAGCCTGAAGAACGTGATCGAGGCGCTGGTCTTCGGCGCCGTGCTCACGATCTTCGTGGTCTACGCCTTCCTCAACTCCTGGCGCTCGACCCTCATCACGGCGCTGTCGCTGCCCACCTCCGTCATCGCCGCCTTCATCGCCATCTGGGCGAGCGGCTTCACGCTCAACTTCATGACGCTGCTCGCGCTCTCGCTCGCCATCGGCGTGCTCATCGACGACGCCATCGTGGTGCGCGAGAACATCGTGCGCCACATGGAGCGCGGCTCCGACCGCGTCACCGCCGCGAGGAACGGCACCTCGGAGATCGGGCTGGCTGTCACCGCGACCACCTTCTCCATCATCGCCGTGTTCATCCCCGTGGCCTTCATGGGCGGCGGCGCGGGCGAGTGGTTCCGCCCGTTCGCCCTCACGGTCGCCACTTCCGTGCTGGTGAGCCTCTTCATCTCCTTCACGCTGGACCCGATGCTCTCCGCCTACTGGGGCGACCCCGTGGGCTACCAGCACCAGCCGAAGCGCGGCATCCGCCGCTGGCTGGGCCGCTTCAACGACTGGTTCGACCACCAGGCCGACCGCTACGGCAACGTCATCGCGTGGGCGCTGCACCACCGCAAGTCGATGACCCTCATCGCCGTGGCGAGCTTCGCGGGCGCGCTCGCCCTGCAGGCCACCGTCGGCGGGTCTTCCTTCCTGCCGGCCTCCGACGTCGGCATGGTCGCGATCGACGTGCGCACGCCCTCGAGCGCGAGCCTCGCTTACGCGCGCCTCAAGGTGGAAAAGGCGGCGGAGCTCGCGCGCACGATCCCCGAGACGAAGGCGACCAACAGCCAGGTGAACGCCACCGGCGGGCGCGTCTACGTGGACCTCGGCAAGAGCACCGAGCGCAAGCGCTCCGCCGCGCAGGTCGCGGTCGACCTGAGGAAGCTCATGGCGCGCCTGGTGGGCGCCGAGTACGTGGTGCTCGATGACCTGAACAACGGCGCCCGCAAGCCCGTGCAGATCCAGTTCTCCGGGCCGGACTCGCGCCGCCTCATGGCCATCACCGCGGACTTCATGGAGAAGCTCTCGAAGGTGCCCGGGGCGGTCGACGTGGGCCTCTCGGAGCAGGAGCCCAAGGACGAGCTCAAGATCGAGCTCGACCGCGGGCTCGCCAACGCGCTCGGCATCTCGGTCGGCGACGCGGCGCAGGCGCTGCGCGTGGCGTTCGCCGGCGTGGAGGTGGGCGACTGGGTGGACCCCACGGGGGAATCGCGCGACGTCGCCGTCCGCCTGCACCCCGAGGACCGCGTGGACGCCTCCAACATCGAGCGCCTGCCCATCGCGGTCACGGGCAGCAGCATGATGGTGCCGCTCGACCAGATCGCGAAGATCACGATGGGCAAGGGCCCGGCGCAGATCCAGCACCAGGACGGCAAGCGCATGATCGCCGTGTCGGCCAACGCGCAGGGCCGCTCGCCCGGCGAGGTCACGGCCGACGCGATGAAGATCGCGAAGCAGATCGAGTTCCCGCCCGGCTACGGGCTGGAGCTGGGCGGCGCCTCGCGCGACCAGAAGGAGGTCTTCTCCGAGATGGGCATCGCCCTCGTCATGGGCATCGCCCTCATGTACCTGGTGCTCGTGATGCAGTTCGGCTCCTTCACCGCGCCGATGCCGGTGATGCTGTCGCTGCCGCTGTCGCTCATCGGCGTGGTGCTGGCGCTGCTGGCCACGGGCGGCACGCTCAACCTCATGAGCTTCATCGGCGTGATCATGCTGATGGGCCTGGTGGCCAAGAACGCGATCCTGCTCATCGACTGCGCGCGCAAGGAAGAGGCCCAGGGCGTTCCCCGCGAGGAGGCGCTCATGCACGCGGGACGCGTGCGCCTGCGGCCCATCCTCATGACCACCTTCGCGCTCATCGCGGGCATGTTCCCGGTGGCGCTCGCCCTCGGCGAGGGCGGCGAGTTCTACCGCCCCATGGCGGTGGCGATCATCGGCGGCATCATCACCTCGACGATCCTCACGCTGCTGGTCGTGCCGACCTTCTACGACTCGATCGAGATCGCGCGCGACCGCGCCATCGCCAAGTACCACCGGCGCGAGGCGCGCTGGAACGCGCTCGCCGCGTTCGTGCTCACCTTCGGCGAGGCGGTGCTGGCGCTCCTCGGCGTGCGCGCCGCGTGGCGGGGGCTGGCGCGGCTCGCCGCACGGGTCCGCCGCGGTCGCGGCCCGGCGCCGGCCGTGCCTTCCCCGGTGGCGGGGGACTGAGAAAAAACGGGGTGCCGCGGCGAGCCGCGCGCACCCCCAGGATGCCCGGAGGAGTCGGGCGTCGATTCAGGCGGGTGCCCCGGCGGGGGCGTAGAAGAGCTGCCGGGGAAGCATGGCGTCCCCGCTCATGCGAGATTCTGCAGCGTCGCGTGCAGGCCCTCGGTGGCCGCCGCCACCACCACCACGGCCACGCCGATGCACACCACCACCCCGTTCGCGATGCCGTCGAGGCGCAGGCCGGCGACCGGCTTCGAGGCCGGGGCCTTGCTCGCCGTGGCGGGCGGCGCCCCGGTCGCGGCGTCCTCGGGAGCGAGGGCGCGCACGTCGACGAGGCACTCGCGCAGCAGGCGGTACTTGCGGTAGTCGGGTTTCTCGATCTCGCGGAAGGCTTCCATCGTCGTCTCCTCGGCAGGGGCGGCGCGGGCTGCGCCGTCGATGGGCGAACTCTCCGCCCGGGAGGCGCGCGCCGTCCTTTGGCGATCCTGAAAGATCCTGAAACCGGCGGGCGGCGGGTAAGATCGCCCGGAAAAGAGGGGAGGCCGCGTGCCGCAGCGATACCGGTTCGGGCGAGTCGAGGTCCGTCCCGCCGAGCGCAGGGTGCTCGTGGGTGGAACGCCGGCCGCCCTCGGCGGGCGCGCGTTCGACGTCCTCGTCGCCCTCATCGAGCGGCGCGACCGCGTCGTGGGCAAGGACGAGCTGCTGGAACTCGCCTGGCCCGGCCTCGTGGTCGAGGAGAACAACCTGCAGGTGCAGGTCTCCACCCTGCGGCGGATCCTCGGCCCGGACGCGATCGCCACCGTCTCCGGGCACGGCTACCGGTTCACGCTCGAGCCCGACGCCCTTGCCGACGCCACGCCTGCCGGGCCGGCCGGGCGGCGCCACCGCCTGCCCGCGCCGCTCACGCTGTTCATCGGCCGCGCCCGCGAGAAGCGCGAGGTCGCCGCGCTCCTCGCCGCGTCCCCGCTCGTGACGCTCACCGGATTCGGGGGGACGGGCAAGACGCGCCTCGCGATCGAGGTGGCCGCCGAATGCGCCGACGGCTTTTCCGACGGCGCCTGGCTCGTGGAGCTCGCGCCGCTCGCGGACCCGCGGCTCGTGCCGCAGGCGGTCGCGAACGCGCTGGGCGTGAAGGAGGGCCGGGGCGAGAGCGGCCCGGACGTGCTGGAATCGCTCGCCGCGCACGTCCGCGACCGGCGGCTCCTGCTCGTGCTCGACAACTGCGAGCACCTCGTGCAGGCCTGTGCCCATCTCGCCAAGGCGCTTCTCGAGTCCGGCCCGGGCATGCGGATCCTCGCGACGAGCCGCGAGGCGCTGCGCGTGGGCGGCGAGTCGGTCTATGCGCTTTCCCCGCTCGCCGTCGCGGAGCTGGGCCCCGGCGCGCGCGCGGAGGCCGTGGCTGCCAACGAGGCGGCGATGCTCTTCGTCGACCGCGCCGGCCTGGCGCAGCCGGGCTTCCGGCTGACCGACGCGAACGCCGCGGCCGTCGCCGGGATCTGCCGGCAGCTCGACGGCATCCCGCTCGCGATCGAGCTGGCCGCCGCGCGGGCGCGGGCGCTGCCGGTCGAGACGATCGCCGAGCGCGTGGGGCAGCGGCTTTCCCCGGGCGCCGGGGGCGACCCGACGATGCACGCGCGGCAGCGCACGCTTCGCGCGCTCATCGACTGGAGCCACGACCTGCTCGCCGAGGAGGAGCGCATCGCCCTGCGCCGCCTCGCCGTCTTCGCGGGAGGCTGGACGGTGGAGGCGGCCGAGGCCGTGGTCGCCGGCGCCCCGGTCGACGAGCCCGCCGTGCTCGACCTCCTGGTTTCCCTCGTGGAGAAGTCGCTCGTCGTTCCCGAGCGCGACAGCGGCCGCTTCCGGCTCCTCGACACCGTGCGCCATTACGCCCTCGAGCGCCTCGAGTCCTCCGGCGAGTCCGCTGCGGTGCGCTCCCGCCACCTGGCGTGGTTCCTCCGCCTCGCGGAGGCGGCGAGCGCCGAGCTCGTGGGTCCCGCGCAGGCTGCGTGGCTCGCGCGACTGGATCCCGAGCGCGGCAACTTCCTCGCCGCGCACGCGTGGTGCGACCTCGCGGAGGGCGGCGCGGAAGCGGGCCTGCGGCTCGTTCGGGCGCTCCGCCGCTACGCCGTAAACCGCGGCATGCCGGGCCTCGCCCACCGCATGGTCCTGGAGGCGCTGGCCCGGCCGGGCGCGCAGGCGCGCACGCTCGCGCGCTGCCGCGCGCTCTTCGACGCCGGCCAGCTCGACTCGTGGATGGGCCGGTACGCCGCGGCGCGCGGCTTCCTCGCCGAAAGCCTCGCCATCGCGCGCGAGCTGGGCGACGCTGCCCGCGAGGAGGCCGCGCTGCAGGCGCTCGGGCTCGTCCTGCTGGGGTTGGGCGACCTGGCGGCCGCGGGCGTCCACTTCGAGGAGGCGCTCGAGCGGGCCCGCGCCCTCGGCAACCGCCGCGAGCTGGCCGCCGCCCTCATCGCGCTGGCCCAGTTGCGCCGCCTCGAGGGCAGGCCGGACGCGGCGGCGGCGCTCTACGGGGAGGCGGCGGCCATCGCCCGCGAACTGGGCGACCGGGAGACGATCGCCATCGCCCTCCTCAACCTCGCGATGGTCGCCATCGGCCGCGCGGAACCGGAGCGGGCATGCGAGGCGATCGCGGAGGCGATCGCCATCGCCTCGGAAACCGGCTCGAAGCCGGTGGCGCAGGGTGCGCTCGACGCGTGCGCGGGGCTCGCGGCCGCGCGGAAGCAGTGGGGCCGCGCGGCGCGCTTCTGCGGCATGGCCCGGGCGCTGATCGACCTGACGGGGCTGCATCGCGATCCGGCCGACGAGGCGTTCCTCGCGCCGCGGGCCGCCGCGGCGAGGCAGGCGCTGGGAGACGCCGCCTTCGACGAGGCGCAGGCCGCGGGCCGGGCCCTCGGCCCCGGCGAGGCGCTGGCCGAGGCCCGCGCGTGGATCAGTCGTTCAGGACGAACGGATCCTTCGTGAAGCGCGCGCCCCTCTCGTCCTCGACGTTGATGTCGTACTTGTAGAAGAGCCCCTGCCCGTCCTTCGCGTGGCGGTTCTCGCAGGAGAACTTCGCCTCGTTGCGCTCGCGCCGGCAGTCGACGATCTCCCCGGCGGCCCGCGCCTCGAACCGGATGCCGTCCGCAGCCGCGAAGCGGTAGCCCTTGTCCTTGAGGTGCCAGGTGATCCGGCCCTTCTCGCCGCGGCCGAAGCGCAGCACCTCCGGCGCCTCGGGCACGCCGGCGACCATCCGCACCTCGGGGTTGAACTTGTCCGCGGGCGCGACCGATGCCCGGTCGGGGGATACGCACGCGCACCCGGCCAGGGCGAACGCGAAGGCGGCAGCGCCGAAACGGGTCCCGTCCATCGTTCTCTCCTCCCTCTCGTGGAATCCGGATCGGCAGCATCCTGCGCTGGAACGCGGCACCCCACAAGGGCGGGCCCGGGGCCGTCGCGGCGGGTGCTAGAGTAGGCCGTTCCCAACCCACGGACCCAATCCATGAACCGATCCTGCCTCGCCGCCGCGCTCGCCGCGGCGCTCGCCTTCGCGCTCCCCGCCCACGCCTTCGACCTGCAGGGCCACCGTGGCGCCCGCGGGCTCGCGCCCGAGAACACCGTCCCCGGCTGGAAGAAGGCGCTCGAAATCGGGGTGGACACGATCGAGTGCGACATGGCCGTCACGAAGGACGGCGTCGTGGTGGTCTACCACGACCAGCGGCTCAACCCCGACATCACGCGCGGCCCGGACGGCAAGTGGCTGGAGAAGCCCACGCCCACGCTGCACGAGCTCTCCTTCGCGGAGCTGCAGAAGTACGACGTCGGGCGCATCAAGCCGGGCACGAAGTACGCGGCGGACTTCCCCGACCAGGTGCCCGCCGACGGCACGCGCATCCCGAAGCTCGCCGAGCTCTTCGACCTGGTGAAGGCCGCCGGCAACGACAAGGTGGGCTTCGACTGCGAGACCAAGCTCTCGCCGCTCGAGCCGCAGGAGACGCTCGCGCCGGAAGCTTTCGCGCGCGCGGTGGTCGCCGAGATCCGCAAGCACGGGATGGCGAAGCGGATGATGGTGCAGTCCTTCGACTGGCGCACGCTGCAGGTGATCCAGAAGGAGGCACCCGAGATCCGCACGATGTACCTCACCTCGCCGAGGACGCTCAAGCCCGAGGCCGACAAGCCCTCGCCGTGGCTCGCCGGCTTCTCGCCCGAGGCGCAGGGCTCGGTGCCGAAGGCGGTCGCCGCGGCCGGCGGGAAGATCTGGGCGCCCAACCAGACCTTCCTCACCCCGGCGCTGCTGGCCGAGGCGAAGTCGCTCGGCATCGTCGTGATCCCGTGGACGGTCAACAAGCCCGACATGATGGAGAAGCTCATCGACATGGGCGTCGACGGCATCATCTCCGACCGGCCGGACCTCGTGAAGGAAGCGCTCGCGAAGCGGAAGAAGTAGTCCCGCTCGCGGCCCGCGCCCCGCCATGAAGGCCGCCCCGGCAGCCCTCGTCGCGCTCTGCCTCCTGCAGGCGTCGCCCGCGGCCCTCGCCCAGTTGCGCGCGCAGGTCACCGCGACCGACCCCGCTTCCCCGGCCGTGCTCGCGCGCGACCAGCCCTTCTTCGTGCGCATCGAATACGCCGGCGCCGACGGCCACGCCCTCTGGGCGAGGCCGTGGCACCGCGGCCAGCCGGTGACCCGGGCGAAGTTCAACGCCTCGGCGCGGCACGCGGGCGACGGCGCCGCGCTCGGCTGGTTTTCGCTCGACGGCGCCGCCGCGGTCGACGAGGTGCGCATCGTCGCCGGCGGCGGCAAGCCCTTCCGCGAGTTCGAGCTGCTGCGCCTGCCGGTGGACGTGCGCGGCACCGGCGAGCCCGGCGCGCGCGCGGACCGGGCCGCGTGGGTGGAGGCGCTCTCGCGCGAGGCCGCGGACCGCCACCGGCAGGAGATGTCCGACGCGATGGCGCGCCCGCCGTCGGTGGCCGACTCGCTCCTCGGCACCGGCTTCATGCTCGCGGTGCTGGGCCTGCTCGCCGCGGCCTTGATCGGCCCGGCGTGGGCGCTTCGCCGGTGGCGCGGCGGCTGGCGCGTGGCGGGCGCGGTGCCGCTCGTGGCCGCGGCCTTCGTCGCCGGGCGAATCGTCCTCGACACGGCGCGCGACCCCACCTCGCACAACCTCTGGCCCTTCGAGATCGCGATCGTGGGCGGCGCATCCGCCGTGTACCTCGGCCTGCTCGCGCTCGCGAGGCGGTTCCTCGCGCGCGGCTAGCCCTCAGCCCTCGTAGCGGATCGACCTCACGCGGCCGCCCACCGCCGCCAGCACCGCCTCGGCCGCCTGCACGCCGCGATCGTTGGCCTCCTCGAAGAGCGAGAGCCCGCTCGCGTCGGCGTGCGCGAAATGCAACCGGCCGCGGCGGGCCGTGACGGCCCTCCGCGCCTCGCCCCAGATGAGCCCCGGCACCGGGCGCGCCATCGCGTGACCGTTGGCGAACACGTCGATGCGCCTCGTGATCGATGCGATCTCCGGGTGCGGCCTGGCGAGGTCGGCGAGCGCCGCCCGCGCCCACTGCTCGCGCGTCGTGGCCAGCAGCCTCTGGCGGCCCGCCGTGGGCGAGTCGCCGGCGAGAGGCAGGTACCAGGTGAGCACCGTCGGCCCCGGCCGCGTGGCCACGCCCTGGTGGGTCGCCACCACGTAGCCGAGCGAATCGCTGCCGTGGATCACGTTGTCCCACGAGAGCGGCGCCCCGTGGTGCACGTACGGCGGCTCCGCCAGCGTGAGGTTGGCGGTCAGCCATGGGGCGTAAGTCCAGGCGCGCAGGTGGTCGGCAAGGGCGGCATCGCCGGACAGGGCGCGGGCGAGGAAGCCGAAGGGCGCGGCCCAGATGACGTGTTCGGCGCGGATCTCGACCGTGCGGTTCTCGCGCGAGAGGAAGGCCTCGAGCCGCACTTCGCGCGCGCCCTCCTCGACCCGGTGCACGAGCGCGCCGGCGAGCGGCACGAGGCGATGGCGCTCCGCCAGGCGCCGCACCACGAAGCCGATGCCGTCCGGCCACGTGAGGACGGCCTCCGGGTCCGCGTTCGCGACGGCGGCGTCGCGGCTCGCGAAGTAGTGGATGCCCGCCCAGGCCGACACCTGCCGGTGCGCGCAGCCGTAGTCGTCGCGGCAGGCGTAGTCGGCCACCCAGTGCACCGCCTCCGAGGCGAAGCCCTCGGCGCGCAGCCAGTCGTGCATCGTCACGCGGTCGAGCGCGAGCAGCGCCGGGTCGCGCGAGGAGTGCTCGAGGGGGATGGCGAACGCGCGCCGCCCGTCGCGCCCGCGCATCGCCTTGAAGGCGTGCATCCGCGCCTGGAAGCGCGCCCACTCGTCGGCGTCGGCCTTCGGGCGGCCGGCGAGCGGGACGAGCCCCTCCTCCCAGGCCCCGAGGTGGTAGAGGCGCTCGTGCGGGGCCTGGCACAGCGCGCGCTCGTCGTAGCGGGGACGGGCTGCGTCGGCGTCGCCCTCGAGCACGCCCAGCTCCGCGAGCAGCACGCGCGTGGCGCGCGCCTCGCGCGTCGGCAGCGGGATGTAGTGCGCGCCCCAGGGATAGGCGCTCACCTCGTTCTCGCCCCAGCGCGCGTTGCCGCCGGGGCCGGATTCGAGCTCGAGGATCTCGAAGTCGTCGAAGCCCGCGAGCCGCAGGCGCCAGGCCGCCGAGAGCCCCGAGACGCCCGCGCCGACGATCGCCACGCGCACGCGCCGCGATTCGCCCGGCGCGGGAAGCGCCCCGTCGCGCAGGCGGTGGCCCAGTGCGTGCCCCGTCGCGAGCATCTCCCCGGGCGGCAGCGGCGGC
>JAHCAK010000055.1 GCA_019634955.1 Burkholderiales bacterium | reverse complement strand
TAGAGCCCGTCCTCCCGGACGAGAGACTCGTGCGTGCCGGTGGCCACGATGCGTCCGCGGTCCATGACGACGATGCGATCGGCGGATTTTACCGTGGCGAGGCGGTGCGCGATCACGAGCGTCGTGCGGCCCCGCACGAGGCCGGCCAGCGCGAGCTGCACCGTGCGCTCGCTCTCCGCGTCGAGGGCGCTCGTCGCCTCGTCGAGCAGCAGCACCGCGCGGCCGGCGAGGATGGCGCGGGCGATGGCGATGCGCTGGCGCTGCCCGCCCGAGAGCTTCACGCCGCGCTCGCCCAGCGGGGTCGCGAGCCCCTCCGGCAGCCCCTCGGCGAACTCGAGGCAGTACGCCAGCCGGCAGGCCTCGCGCACCTCGGCGTCGGTCGCCTCCGGGCGCCCATAGCGCACGTTGTCGGCGAGGCTCGCGGCGAAGATGACCGGCTCCTGGGGCACGAGGGCGAAGCGCCGGCGCCAGTCGCGCGGGTCGGCCGCGCGGGCGTCCACGCCGTCGAGCGAGACGGCGCCCGCCTGCGGGTCGTAGAAGCGCAGCAGCAGCTGGAACACCGTCGATTTCCCCGCCCCCGAGGGCCCCACGAGCGCCACGACCTCGCCGGGCGAGACCGCGAGGGAGAAGCCGTCCAGCGCGGCCGTCGCGGGCCGCGAGGGGTAGCGGAATCCCACGCCCTCCAGGACCACCCGGCCCGCGGACGGCGCGGGCATCGCCACGGGCGCGGCCGGCGCGGCGATCGTGGGCTCGGTGGCGAGGATGTCCAGCAGCCGGCCCGAAGCGCCGGCCGCGCGCTGGATCTCGCCCCACGCCTCGGCCAGCACGAAGGTCGCGTTGGCCACGATCACCGCGTAGAAGATGAAGGCGGTGAGGCCTCCCGCGGTGAGGCGCCCGGCCATCACGTCGCGCGCGCCGACCCAGAGGAGGAGCCCCACGGCGCCGAAGGCGAGCACGATGACCGCCGCGATCAGCAGGGCGAGCGTCGAGGAGCGGCGGACGCTGGTGGCGAACACCGCCTCGGCGAGCGCGCGGAACGCGCCCTCGTCGCGCCCCTCGTGGGCGTAGGCCTGGACGGTGCGGATCTCGTGCAGCGACTCGTCCACGTGCGCCGAGGCCGCCGCCACGCGGTCCTGCGCCTCGCGCGAGAGCTTCCTCACGCGCCGGCCGAGGACGCCGATCGGCAGCACCACCACCGGCAGGCAGGCCGCGGCGAGGAGTGCCAGCTTCGCGCTCGTGAGCAGGAGCATCACGGCGCAGCCCGCGAGCGTGAAGGCCATGCGCAGGGCGTAGAGGAGCGTGCCGCCCATCACCGTCTCGAGCAGCGTCACGTCGGCCGTGAGGCGCGACACCACCTCGCCGGTGCGCGCCGCCTCGAAGAAGGCGGGCGAAAGCCGCAGCAGGTGGCCGTAGACCTTCGCGCGCAGGTCGGCCGTGAACCGCGCCCCGATCCAGTAGACGTTGTAGACGCGCAGCCAGGTGACGGCGCCCAGCACGGCGACGAGCCCCGCGAGCGCCGCGACCCACGCGTCCAGGAGGTCGGCGCGCCCGCCGGCGAAGCCCTCGTCGATCACGCGCTTGAGCCCCTCGCCGATCACGAGGACCATGCCCGCCGAGACGAGCATCGCGGCGAAGGCGACGGCCACCCGCGCCCGGTGGGGCGAGAGCAGCCGGAAGAGCGGCAGGAGGCGCGCGAGGCCGGCGCCCGGCGCGGGCGTCAAGCGCCGGTCAGCCGCCGCGGCGCAGCAGCGGCCTCGCGACGGTGCCCGAGACGGAGAAGCTGCCGCGGTCCTGGGCGACGTTGGAGCGGATCTCCACGGAGAGCCGGCCCGAGAGCGCGCTGTTGGCGCCGATGTCGACGCTGCCGCCGCCACGCAGCACCCCGCCCTGCAGGTTGAGGTTGCGGTAGGACACGCGCCCCTCGCCCGCGCCCAGCTCGCCGGTCAGCTCGGCGAACTTGGTGACGCCCGCGCGGCCAGCCGCGTCCGGCGACTGCATGGCCGCCACGAGGTCGGTGTTGGAGATCGAGCCGTCGGTGAGGCGGAACTTGCCCTGGACGCGCGGCGCGTCGAGCAGCGCCGCGAGCGTGGGCGCCTCGGCGGCGACCGAGAAGTTGCCCTCCACGCGGCCCGTGGCCGAGATGTCCTTGGTGAAGGCGCCCACCAGCCCCTGCGCGAGCAGGCGCGCGGCGGAAAGCTCGGAGGCGAGCCGCACGCCGCCGCCCCACTCGACCTTGAGCGTGCCGTTCACCTTGCCCTCGAGGACGTCGGCCTCGAACTCGGAGAACGTGAGGCTAGTCGCCGTGAGCACGCCCTTGCCCGTCACGTCGCCGATCGGGATGGGCGCACCCAGCGGCATCTCCCAGTTGCGCGCCGTGAAGGTCACGTCGTAGCCGGCCTCGACGGGGCGGATCGCGACGGTCCACTTGCCCTCGCCAGAGAGGTTGGCGCTCTTGAACGCCCCGTCGCGGCCGAAGGCGAGGCGCGCCTCGAAGGGCTTCACCTCCGGCTTCACGTCCAGCTTCACCCCGGAGAGCCTCACCGATTCGATGACCGCCGCCTCGGCCTTGCCGGCGACCTTGCCCCAGCCGAGGATGCGGCGCGGGGCGTCGCCCGTGATGGAGACGTTCTCGAGTTCCAGCGCGTTGATCACCACCTTGTCGCCGAGGAGCGCGGGGATGTCCAGGAACGCCCGGCCGTGGGTCGCCTTCGCGTCCAGCGCCTTGCCCACCGTGAAGCCCTCGATCTTCAGGTGCGGCGAGGGGATGAGCGAGAACTTGAGGTTCGAGATGGACACCGCGTCCTCGTGCAGCCACCCGGCGATTCCCTTCTCCAGCTTGTTGGCGTAGCCGCGCAGCGGCACGACGTGCAGCACCGCCACGCCGATCACGAGCAGGGCGCCCAGGATCACGGCGCCGTTGCGCACCCAGTTCGTCTTGCGGCGCGGGCGCCGCTTGACGGGCGCCGCGGATTCCTGCGCGTCCGGCTCGACCTTGGTGCGCAGCACCTCGGCGATCTCGCGCGCCTTGCGTTCCTGCTCGGCGCGGACGCGCTCCTCCTCGTCGAGCTCGGCCTGCTGCTTGGCCTGCATGTAGGCCTTGGCCTGCGCCTTGCCCTCGAGCTCGGCGCGGCGCGTCATGTCGCCCTCGATCTCGGCCTTCACCTTCTCGCGCGTGGTCTCCTCGACCGTCTCGCGGGCCTTGGCCTCGATGCGCGCGCGCAGCTCGGCCTCCTCGCGGGCCTTCTTCTCCGCGGCGATCTTGCCGGCGAGCTCCTTCTCGCGGCGCTCGCGCTCCTCGGCCTCGACCATGGCGCGGGCCTCGGCCTCGATCTTCGCCTTGCGCTCGGCCTCGAGCCGGGCGGCGGCCTCCGCGCGCTCCTTCGCGGCGAGCGAGGCGGCGGCCTCCTTCTCGCGCGCGGCGGCGTCCGCCTCCTCGCGCGCCCTCGCCTCGAGCCGGCGCAGGCGCCGCGCTTCCTCCTCGGCCTTCTCGCGGGCGGCGGCTTCCGCGGCGAACTTCGCCTCGGCCTCCGCGCGCAGCTTCGCCTCCTGGTCGGCGCGCTCGCGCGCGGCCTTCTCGGCCTGCACGCGCACCTCCATCTCGGCCTTCTGCAGCGCCTCGCGCTCCTCGCGCAGCCGCTCCTCGAGCTCGGCCTTCGCGGCGAGGCGCGCCTCCTCCATGATCTGCGCCTGCATCTCGGCGCGCGCCTTCTCCTCGATCTCGTCGCGCAGCAGCGCCTCCATCTCGCCGCGGATGCGCGCCTCGATCTCCTCCTTGAGCCGCGCCTTCAGTTCCTGCTCGGAGGCCACGGCCTCCTGCGCCTGCTTGCGCGCGGCGACCTCGGCCTCGGCACGGGCCTTGGCCAGCGCCTGCGCCTCGGCTTCCGCCCGAGAGCGCGCCTCGGCGAGCGCCCGGGCCTCCGCCTCGGCCTTCGCGCGGGCCTCGGCGAGGCGCTGCGCCTCCGCGTCCTCCGCGGCCTTCTGCTCCGCCGCGGCGCGCGCGAGCTGCTCGGTCATGAGCCGCTTGCGCAGCTCCTCCTCCTTCACCTTCGCCTCGAGCGCAGCGCGCGCCCGCGCGTCGGCTTCGGCCTGCGCCTTGGCGCGCAGGGCGGCGAGGTTGCGGGCCTCCTCCTCGTCCTTGGCCTTCTGCTCCGCGGCGAGCTTCGCGGCATGCGCGGCGGCCGCCTGGCGGCGGGCCTCCTCCTCGCGCATCTTCGCCTCGAGCTCCGCCTTGGCGCGGTCGGCGGCCTCCTTGGCGCGGCGCGCCTGCTCCATCGCGCGCATCTCGGCCTCGGCCTTGGCCTTCGCATCGGCCTCGGCGGCCGCGCGCGCCTCGGCCTGCTGCTTCGCCTTCTCGCGGGCCGCGACCTGCGCGTTCTCGCGCGCCTTGCGGTCGGCCTCGGCCTTCTCCTGCTGCCGGGCGAGCTCGCTGATGTCGAGGGCGGCCGCGGCCACCACGCGCTGCGTGCTGCCCGGGAGCTTGCCGGGCGCGGTGAAGTCGAAGTCGTCCTCGCCGAAGGGGTCGGGCTCCTTCTTCGTCTCGAAGACCCGCGCGAACCCGTCACGGATCAGGGTATTCATCGCCTTCTCGAGCACGGGCTTGTCGACCTCGCCCTTCTCCATGATCTGGGCGAAGGTGGACTTGCCGTCGACGAGCTTGAGGATCTTCATCAAGTCCTTCGAGAGCGAAGCCGAGCGCTGGTTGACCTGCGTGATGCCCTTCGCGGTCTTGGTGAAGACGGTGGTCTTGTCCATCCGATGGTCCCGGGGAGAGTTCTTCTTCGCTGGCGGAAGGCGGCGGGGCCGCGATCGGGGCTGGCGGCGGGGCCGCGCGACCCCTCGCGCACCTGCAGGGATTCCGCGGGCAATAATGGCATGAATTCAGGGTGTTGGAAAATGGCAGGCGACACGGCCTGCGCCCATTCGCGGAAGCTGTAGCATTTCGTTACAGGAAACGCTGTCCTCCGGGCGCGGTCCCATGCGTTAAGCAGGCGTGGAGCCGGCGCGTCGCCGGAGAAACCGGGAAAGCGAGACAGACATGAAACGATCGGCCGCGGTGCTTCTGCTGGCATTCCTCCCCTTCGCCGCCGGGGCGGCCGATCCGCCCGGGCGGGCGGCACGGCTTTCGCTTGTGGATGGCGAGGCCGCCGTGTTCGTCGATCCCGAGCAGGGCTGGGAAGGCGCGCGCGTGAACCTCACGCTCACCGGCGAGAACTCCGTCTGGACGGAGCCCGGCGCCCGCGCGGAGGTGCGTTTCGGCGCCAAGGCGCTGCGCCTGGCCGAGACCACCCAGCTCGACATCGTCCGGCTGGACGACTACGTCTTCCACGGCCACGTGGCGCGCGGCACGCTGGCCGTGCGCATCCGGGAACTGGACGGCAACGAGCATTTCCTCGTGACCACGCCGGAAGCGCGGTTCCAGCTGCGCGGCAACGGGCGCTACCGCGTCGATGCGGACGCGGGCCGTGGCGAATCGCGCCTCACCGTCTTCAGCGGCACGGCGCGCCTCGAGACCGCCGGCGGCTCGATCAGCATCGACACCAGTCGCGCCATCCGCGTCTCCGGCGGCGAGCACCCGCGCTTCGAGTTCGAGCCGGCGTACTCCACCGCGATGGACGAGTGGGCCCTCGCCCGCGACCAGCGCTGGGAGGAGCGCGAGGCGCTGCGCTACGTGCCGCGCGAGATGACCGGCTGGGAGGATCTCGACGACTACGGCACCTGGCGCAACGAGCCCGACTACGGGCCCGTCTGGTACCCCACTCGCGTGGAGGTGGGCTGGGCGCCGTACCGCTACGGCCGCTGGACCTGGGTGCGCCCCTGGGGGTGGACCTGGGTGGACGACGCCCCGTGGGGCTACGCGCCCTTCCACTACGGCCGCTGGGTCTACGTCGGCAACCGCTGGGGCTGGTACCCCGGGCGGCACACGGCGCGGCCGGTGTGGGCGCCGGCGCTGGTCGGCTGGGTGGGCGGCTCGGGGTGGAGCCTCTCGATCTCCTCGGGCGCCACGAGCGTCATGGGGTGGTACCCGCTGTCGCCCTTCGACAGCTTCCAGCCGTGGTACACCACCAACGTCACCTACGTGACGCACGTGAACCGCATCGTGCTGCCGCACCGCCGCGACCGCGACCGCCGCGACGACCGTCGCGACTGGCGCCGCGACAACCGCGACTACGGCGCGACGGTCGTGCCGCGGGACCAGTTCGGCACCCGCCGGCCGGTGCACAGCGTGATGACGCCCGTCGCGGGGCAGGTCGTCGCCGCGCAGCCGGTCGTGCCGGGCGCAACCGTTCTCCCCTCGCGCAACGAGTGGCGGCAACGCGTGCGGCCGGGCGACGCGGCGCCCGCGCCGTGGGCGCCGTCCAGCGACCAGGCG
Organism: Burkholderiales bacterium; assembly: GCA_019634955.1. GTDB lineage: Bacteria > Pseudomonadota > Gammaproteobacteria > Burkholderiales > Usitatibacteraceae > FEB-7. Next base: position 13,264 of record JAHCAK010000055.1, on the reverse strand, counting down.
CTGCAGCGCCCTGCGGCGCCCCTGACCACGCTCACGCCGGGCAAGCCCCCGATCGCGGGAGCACCGGCCGCGCCCGCTCAGCCGGCGACGCGCTACCCGCGGGCCTCGGCCGCCTCCCCGGCGGCGCCCGCCCCTTCGGCGCCGCAGGCCGTGCCGATGACGAAGCCCGACGCCTACACGCGGCCGGCCCCTTCGGCGCCGCCCGCGCACCGCGAGAAGCCCGTGGCCGTGCCGGCGCAGCCCGCGCCCATGGTGAAGCCCGTCGCGCCGCGCATCGAGCAACCCGCGCCGATGGCGCGGCCCGCCGCACCGCGCGTGGAAAGGCCCGCCGCGCCGCAAGCCGAGAGGCCCGCCGCGCTGCGCATGGAGAAGCCCGTCGCGCCGCGCGTGGAGAAGCCCGCCGTGCAGCACGTCGAGAAGCCCTCCGGCGGCGGGCGCCCGGCCGCGCCGCACCAGGAGAAGCCCGGCAAGGGCGACTGAGGCGGCGCATGGCCGCGGCGGCCTCGGCCGCCGCGGCGGGATGGTAGGCTCCGCGGATGCAGAACGCCCGCGCCTACTGGTCGCTCGCCATCGCCGGCGCGGCGATCCTCGCCGTCACGATGGGGATACGCCAGTCCCTCGGCCTCTTCGTCTCGCCGCTCAACACCTCGACCGGCCTCGGCATCGTCACGGTGAGCTTCGCGCTCGCCGTGGGCCAGTTCGTGTGGGGCGCGGCACAGCCCGTCTTCGGCGCCATCGCCGACCGCGCCGGCCCCGTGCGCGTGATGATGGCCGGCGGCATCCTGCTCGCGCTGGGCCTCGCCGTGACGCCCTTCACGGGCTCGGCCTTCGGCCTCGTCTTCTTCCTCGGCGTCGTCACGGCGGCGGGCGCCGGCGCGGGGAGCTTCTCCATCCTCATCGGCGCGGCGGCCAACCGCATCCCCGCCGAGAAGCGCGCCTTCGCCTCGGGGTTCATCAACGCGGGCGGCTCGTTCGGGCAGTTCGTCTTCGCGCCCCTCTCGCAGGCGCTCATCGCCGCGATCGGGTGGGTCGGCGCGCTGTGGACGCTCGCCTGCGCAGCGCTCGCGACGCTGCCCATGTCGCTCGCCTTCCGCGAGCGCCGCGGCGAGGCCCCCCACGGCCACGCCGCCCCGGGCCTCACGCTCTCGGCGCAGATCGGGCAGGCCTTCCGCGACCCGAGCTACTGGTGCCTGCACGCCGGGTTCTTCACCTGCGGCTTCCACATCGCCTTCCTCGTGACGCACCTGCCCGGGGAGGTGGACCTGTGCGGCCTGCCCGCCTCGGTATCCGCGGTCTCGCTCGCGATCATCGGGCTCGCGAACATCGCCGGCAGCCTCGGCGCCGGGTGGCTGGGCCAGACGCACCGCATGAAGTGGATCCTCTTCTGGATGTACGGCACGCGCGCGCTCGCCGTGGCCGCCTACCTGCTGCTGCCGAAGACCGCGGCCACCTTCTACGCGTTCGCCGCGGTGCTCGGCCTCACCTGGCTCGCGACCGTGCCGCCCACGGCGGGCCTGGTGGGCAAGCTCTTCGGCACGCGCTTCCTCGCCACGCTCTTCGGCCTCACGCTCCTGTCGCACCAGGTGGGCGGCTTCTTCGGCGCCTGGCTGGGCGGGCTCGCCATCCAGCACACCGGCAGCTACGACTGGATGTGGTACGCCGACATCGTCCTCGCCGCGCTGGCGGCGGTCGTGAACATCCCGATCCGCGAGGCCGTGCCCCAGCCCGCGCCCCGGGCAGCCTGAGAGGGCGGGGGCGGGGATTGGGAACGCAGAGGACGCAGAGAACACAGAGGAAAGCCGTGTGTCGCGCAATCGTCTCGTCTCATGAAGTGACGACCCGAGGCATTCCTCTGCGCCCTCTGCGTCCTCTGCGTTCCCTATCCCCGCCCCCACCCGCACCACCACCACCCCGGAGTGACAATCAGTAACAGGGAGCAAGCCCCCGCGCATTGCGCCGGCACGGCGCGGCACACTTTTCGGGCATGAGGTTCGCCACCGCCGCCGCCGTCGTCGCGCTCGCCGCGCAGTCCTGCACCGCCGCGTGGGCCGCGTGCGACTGGGAGTGGCTCTGCAACGGCGAGGGCGCCTGCAAGCACATGCCGGTTTGCGACAGCGTCTTCGAGAGCCCCCCGCCGCGCCCGGAGAGCAAGCCGCCCGTCGTCCCGCCGCTGTCGATGCGCCCGATGCGCACGGCCGGCAATTCGCGCCCGGAATTGTCCTGCGAGCACATCATGCGGCTCGGCAAGAGCGGCCGGTGGACATGGAGCGAGGCCTGCTTCTGCACCGACAAGCGCAAGAACCCGGACCCGTCCAACCCCTTCGCGAACATCGTGCGCTGCGACGACCCGCACGCGGCGCCCAGGACGCCCTCGCCGCCCACGCCGCAGGCCGCGCCCCCGGCGCCCAGCGTGCCGTCGGCCCGGTAGCGCGCCGTCAGTCGAAGAGCGAGTTCGGGTCGGCCTTCGGGCGCGAGGGGTCGGACACGCGCCGGCGGGCGTATTCCTCCTCCTCGATCGACTCGCGGTAGTAGCTCGCCGGCGACGGCGACGCCATCAGCCGGCGGTACACCTCCGGCGAGACGTTCGAGTACTCGAAGGTCCCCGCCGTGGTCTCCACGACGAGGCGGCGCGTGCGCTCGTCGTAGCCGGCCGACCTGAGGCCCGTGGCGTTCAGCCGCTTCATCTCCATCGCCATCCTCCGTTCACCGCCCCATTATCCGCCGGGCGGTGCCGGGGCGGGCACGGGCTCCCGGCGCACCGCCTCGACCTGGACGTCGATCGCGACCTCGTCGGCCACGAGGCCGGCGAAGGCCGTGATCCCGAATTCCGAGCGGCGGATGCGCGCCGCCAGGTCCGCCCCGCAGGTCTCGCGCACGAGGAAGGGCAGGCGCGTGCAGCCGAACCGCGTCACGGCGAGTTCCACGGGGCGCGTGACGCCCGCGAGCGTGAGGTCGCCGGCGACGCGCCGCGGGACGCCCCCCTCGAAGGCGACCGCGCGCGACCGGAAGGTGATCGCCGGATGGCGCGGGGCATCGAGGAAGTCCTCGCCGCGAACGACGGCGTCGAGCTTCGGGTTGCCCGTCGTGACGCTCGCCGCGGTGATCGCGACCTCCACCGACCCCGTGCCCGCCTCGCGGTCGAGCACGATGCGACCCGCCGTGCGCTCGAAGCGCCCGCGCTGCGTCGAGATGCCGAGGTGGCCCACCGCGAACGAGGGGAAGGTGTGCCCGGGATCGAGGTCGAATTCCTCCGGCGCGCCCGCCGCCGGCAGCGCGATGGCCGCGGCGACGGCCGCCGCCGCGCGCAGGCTCACTTGCCCGCCCGGTCGCCCCACAGCTCGCGCAGCCGCGCGTCGCGCCCGCAGCCGTTGCGGTAGAACTTGTAGCGCACCGGGTTCTTCACGTAGTAGTCCTGGTGGTAGTCCTCGGCGGGGTAGAAGGTGCCCGCCATCTCGACGGGCGTCACGATCGCCTCCCGGAAGGGCTTCGACTTCTCCAGCGCGGCCTTCGAGGCCTCCGCCGCCTTACGCTGCGCCTCCGAGTGGTAGAAGATCCCGGTGCGGTACTGCGAGCCCGCGTCGCAGAACTGGCGGTCGCGCACGGTGGGGTCGATGTTGACCCAGAACACCTCCAGCAGCCTCTCGTAGGTGACCTTCGCCGGGTCGTAGACCACCTGCACGGCCTCGGTGTGGCCGGTGCGGCCGGCCGAGACCTGCTCGTAGGTCGGGTTCACCGTGCGCCCGCCGATGTAGCCGGAAGTGGTCGAGATGACGCCGGGCAGCGCGTCGTACGGCGGCTCCATGCACCAGAAGCAGCCGCCGGCGAAGGTGGCCTTCTCGGTGGCGGCTAGCGCCGGGGCGGCGGCCAGCAGGGCGGCGAGCGCCAGGGTCTTCGCGGTCTTTCGCATCGTCATCTCCGTCGGGTTGCGCCGTTCGACCGCCGGGGCGGTCAGGAATTCCCCGCGCCCAGCTCGCGGTCGTGCCGCCGCGCGAGCAGCGCCTGCGCGGCGATCGAGCCCACGAGCGCGAGGAACATGTCCCACTGCGTGTCCCACACGTCGCCCTGCGTGCCGAGGAAGGCGTCCGCGGCCTCGCCGGAGGCGAGCGCCACCCACCATTCGATGAACTCGTAGGTGGCGCTGATGGCCAGGCACACGCACGACACGAGGAAGAACAGCCACGGCCCGCGCCGCAGCACCGCGTTGCGCAGCAGCACCTCGCGCGCGACGAGGGCCGGCACGAACCCCTGCATGAAATGGCCCAGCCGGTCGTAGTAGTTGCGCGCGAGCCCGAACTCGTCGCGCAGCCAGTTGAACCAGGGCACCTCGGCGTAGGTGTACTTGGCGCCCACCATGAGCACCACGCCGTGCAGGAACACGAGGGCGAGGACGAGCGGCGTGAGGCGCCGGCGCGGGTAGAGCGCGCCGATCACGGCGATGGCGGCCATCACCGGCGCGGCCTCGAGGAACCAGGTGAGCCGGTCCTTCGGCGCCCAGCCCGTGACGGCCAAGAGGGCGAGCCACCCGGCGAGGAGGGCCGCGTGCAGGCGCGGCGAGGCTGTCGTCACGCCCGCCCCCAGAGCCAGGCCGCGCCGCGCACGCCGCCGGAATCGCCGTGCGCAGGCGGCACGAGGCGGGTGCGCACCTCGTCGGAGAACACGTGCGCCCCCCACAGGGCCGGCACGCGGTCGTACAGCCGCGGCAGGTTCGACAGGCCCCCGCCCAGCACGATCACGTCGGGGTCGAGGATGTTCACCACCACCGCGAGCGCGCGGGCCAGCCGGGCCTCGTGGCGCGCGAGCGTCGCCTCGCAGGCGGGGTCGCCCCTGGCGGCGCGAGCCGCGATCTCCACGGCATCGAGGGCCTCGCCCGCCTCGCGCGCGTGGTCGGCGGCGAGCCCCGGCCCCGAAAGGAACGTCTCCACGCATCCCTCGCGCCCGCAGTAGCAGGCCGGCAGCGGCCGCGCCTCCGACCCGGCAAGGGGAAGCGGCGTGTGGCCCCACTCGCCGGCGATCGCGTTGGCGCCCGTGAGGACCTCGCCGCCAACCACGATGCCCCCGCCCACGCCGGTGCCCAGGATCACGCCGAAGACGACGCGGGCGCCACGGCCGGCGCCGTCCACGGCCTCCGAGAGGGCGAAGCAGTTGGCGTCGTTGGCCAGGCGCACCTCGCGCCCGAGCCGGGCCTCGAGGTCGGCCTGGAACGGGCGCCCGATGAGGCAGGTCGAGTTGGCGTTCTTCACGAGCCCCGTGGCGAGGGAGAGCGCCCCGGGCATGGCCACGCCGACGCTCCCGCGCCGCCCGAGCGCGCTCGGCCTCTTCCACCAGCCGCCCGACGGCCTCGACGGTGGCCGCGTAGTCGCCGGCGGGCGTGGGAACGCGGCGGCGCAGCACCGGCTCGCCACGCTCGTCGAGCACGGCGATCTCGATCTTGGTGCCGCCGAGGTCGATGCCGATGCGGTCCATGGGTGGCGCGACTATAGCCCAATTGTTGCAGCTGAAATCCGCGGGCGTTTCAGGTGAAACGGCGGCTGTGAACCGCGTCACAACCGCGCCGGCGGCCGCGGCCGATAGTGGCCTCACAAGCAGTGAACAGTCCCACAAGCGCGCACTAGGCGATCGCCCGGGCCGGTTCCCGGTCCGGGCGCGCCGCTTTTCCGAGCCCCCACGACCGCGACCTGATGCCCCGCCCGCTTCGCGCCCTCGCCGCCCTGTCGTCGCGCGCGAAACTCGTCGCCCTGGTCCTCGTCCTCGAGGCCGCCGGCCTCGCCGCCCTCGTCTGGCAGGGTCGCCACCTCGACATCGCCCGGGCCGAGACCGAATTCCACGCTTCCATCGGCCCGATGCGCCCGCTGATCAGCGCGGCGCTCGCCCCGGCGCTCGCCGGCGACGACGCCCTGCGGGTCATGACGGTGATGGACGCCGTGCGGTCCGCGCGGGGCATGGACTACCTCGTGGCCAAGGACGCGGCCGGGCGTGTCGTGGCCGCCGAGGGCCGGGACGCGGGCGAGCCGCTCCCGGCGCTCGACCCCACGCTCGAGTCCGCGCTCGGCGACGGCCGCTTCGACTTCGTGGTCCCGCTCATGCTGGGCGAGCGGACCCTTGGCCACGCCCACGCCGGGATCTCGGTGGCGCCCTGGCGCGACGCGCTCGCCCGCCAGGCCGACGACGCCGTCTTCAAGGCGGTCACGGCGTTCTTCGTGTCGCTGCTGCTCTTCCTCGTGGTCGTGAACCCGCTCGCGCGGCGGCTGGCGCGGCTGCGCGAGGCCTCCGCCCGGATCGCCGCCGGGGAATTCGGCGCGCGCGTTCCCGATGGCGATCGCGATGACCTCGGGCTCGTCGCCCGCGCCTTCAACGCCATGGCCGGGCAGGTCGAGTCGCGCGTGGCCGAGCTGGAGGAAAGCCGCCGCCAGTTCCACGGCATCGCCGACTACACCTACGACGTCGAGCTGTGGTTCGGCGCCGACGGCCGGCTCCTCTGGATCAACAAGTCCGTGGAGCGCCTCACCGGCTACACGCCCGCGGAGTGCCTCGCCGACGCCGACTTCCCCTTCTCGCTCATCCATCCCGAGGATCGCGAGGCGGCCCGGGAGCGAAGCCGCCGGGAGCTCGCCGCGCGCTCCTCCGGCGAGCACTTCGAGTTCCGCATCGTCCGCAAGGACGGCTCGACGGAGTGGGTGACCAACTCGTGGCAGCCCCTGCACGGCCCGGGCGGCGAGTTCCTCGGCCTGCGCTCGAGCCTCAACTCCATCCAGGCCCTCAAGGACACGGAGCTCAGCCTGCGCGCCACGCTCGCGCGGCTGGAGGAGGCCGGGGCGCTGCAGGCGCGAACTTCCGAGAGCCTGCGCGCCGAGCGCTCGCGGCTGCTCTCGCTGCTCTCGGCCATGGACTTCGGCGTCGTCTTCATCGAGCCGGGCGGGCGCATCGTCTACGCGAACCCCGCCTTCTCCGAAGTGTGGTCCATCCCGCGCCACGAGCCGCTGCTGGGGCTCGCGCTCTTCGAGGCGCTCGAGCTCGCCGAGGACGTGGTCGCCGACCTGGGTGCGTTCACCGCGCGGCTGCCGGCGCTGGTCGCGAGCCGGCACGTCTCGCCCGCCGAGGAGCTGAAGCTGCTGTCGGGGCGGATCATCCGCCTGCGCGTGTGCCCGGTGCTGGACGAATCCGGCGCGAGCCAGGGCGCGGTGCTCATCCACGAGGACATCACGCTTGCCCGCGAGAGCGAGTCGCAGCTCGCCTTCCTCGCCGAGCGCGACCCGCTCACGGGCCTCTACAACCGCCGCCGCTTCGAGCGCGAGCTGGCCGAGCGCATGGATGCCGCCGCGCGCGAGAAGCGCCGCCTGGCGCTGCTCTTCTTCGACCTCGACGAGTTCAAGAGCGTGAACGACCTCTTCGGCCACCGCATGGGCGACACGGTGCTGCTGCAGGTGGCCGGCGAGATCCGCTCGCACCTGCGCAGGAACGAGTTCTTCGCGCGCATCGGCGGCGACGAGTTCGCGCTGCTCGTGGGCGACATCCCCGAGGAGAACCTGCGCGCGCTGGCCGATCGCCTCATGGGCGTGGTGGGCGCGATGAGCTTCAGCCTGGGCGAGGTGCGCCTGTCGCTCACCTCGAGCCTGGGCATCGCGCTCTTCCCGGGCGACGCCGCGACGCCGCAGGAGCTCATCGCGCACGCCGACGCCGCGATGTACCAGGCGAAGGACGCGGGCAAGAACACCTGGCGCCTCTACCGCCCCGACCACACGGCGACGCTGCGGCAGCGCTCCCTCGTCACCTGGAACGACCGCATCCGCCAGGCGCTGCGCGAGGACGGCTTCGAGCTGCACCTGCAGGGCATCTTCGAGACGGCCACCCTCGCGCGCCGCCACAACGAGGCGCTCATCCGGCTGAAGGACGGCGAGGGCCGGCTGCTGCAGCCGGGCGCCTTCATCGGCTTCGCGGAGAAGTCCAACCTCATCGTCGACCTCGACCGCTGGGTGGTCGCCCGCGCCATCGACCTGCTGGCCGCCGACCCGGGCATGGTGCCACTCGCGGTGAACGTCTCCGGGCGCTCGCTCGACGACCCGGGGATGCCCGACTTCATCCGCGCGCAGCTCGCCGCCCGCGGCGTGGACCCGCGGCGGCTCCTCGTGGAGATCACGGAGACTTCCGCCATCCGCGACATGCGCGACGCCCAGCGCTTCATCCTCGACCTGCACGACACCGGCTGCCGCGTTTGCCTGGACGACTTCGGCGCGGGCTTCTCGACCTTCGCCTACATCAAGCAGCTGCCGGTGGACATCATCAAGATCGACGGCCTGTTCGTGAGGAACCTCGCGCGCGAGCGCGACAACCAGGTGTTCGTGCGCGCCATGCTCGACATCGCGCGCGGCTTCGGCAAGCAGGTCGTGGCCGAGGCGGTCGAGGACGAGCACACCCTCGACATCCTGCGCAGCTACGGGGTCGACATGGCCCAGGGCTGGGTCTTCGAGCAGCCCTTCCCCGCCCCCTCCCGAGGGACACCCATTGGGGACGGTTCTGGAGAACCGTCCCCAATCAGTGTCCCCGGGGCTGGTCGCGGGAGGGCCGGCGATAGAGCCAAACGGCCATGAGGACGCCGAAGGCGGCGAGCGCGGCCTTGAGCCAGAGGGGCTTCACGAAGAAGGCGATCGAGACGGCGAGCGTCGCCGACATGAGGACGATGGCCCAGATCTTGGTGCGGTAGGGGATGGCGCGATGGCGCTCCCACTCGCTCACGATGGGGCCGAAGGTGCGGTGGCGCAGCAGCCACTGGTGGAAGCGCGGCGACGAGCGCGCGAAACACGCCGCCGCGAGGAGCATGAAAGGCGTCGTGGGCAGCACCGGGAGCACGAGCCCGGCGATGCCCAGGCCGAGCGCGACGAAGCCGGCGGCGAGGAAGAACCAGCGCACGGGCGCCGAGTCGTGGACCCTCGCGGGGCGCCGGCGCCCGGCCGGGCTAGAATGCGCGCCATGATCCGGCTCATCGTCGCGACGATCGCGATCGGCCTCGTCGTCGACGCGCGCGGCGGCGCCCACGGCCAGCTCGCCGTGAACCTCGCGGCCTGGGCCGTCTTCGCCCGTCTGTGGCTCGTCTCCGCCCCTGCGCAACGCCCCGCCCTCCTCGCCTGCCTCGTGTACGCCACCGCGGGCGAGGTGTTCCTCTCGCTCGTGTGGGGCCTCTACGACTACCGCCTGGGGAACATCCCGCTCTTCGTCCCGCCGGGCCACGTGCTGCTCTTCTGGCTGGGCACGCAGTTCGCCGCCCGCCTGCCGCGCGGCGCCGAATGGGCGATCGCGGCGCTGGCCGCCGCGGTGACGCTCTCCCTCGCCGTCGCCGGCCACGACACCCTCGGCCCGCTGCTGCTCGCGCTGTTCCTCGCCTGCATGGCGGCTTCCCGCTCGCGCAAGCTCTACGCGACGATGCTCCTGCTCGCGCTGGCCATGGAGCTGTGGGGAACGTGGCTGGGCAACTGGACCTGGCGCCGCGACGTGCCCTGGCTCGGGCTCGTCACCGCCAACCCGCCGCTTGCGGCCGGCGCCTTCTACGCCGCGCTGGACCTGCTCGTCGTGGCGACGGTCGCGGCGCTTCGCCGTCAGTCGCCCGCGAGCCCCATCCTCACGCCCAGCACGCCCTCGCACCAGGCCGCGACCTGCAGCGCGCGCTCGTCCTCGCGGTAGCGCCCCACGACCTGCAGCCCCAGCGGCAGCCCGCGCGGGCCGCGCCCGGAGGGCATGGTGATGGCCGGCAGCCCCGTGAGCGACCACAGCGAGCAGAAGACCGCGTCGCCCGTGTTGGCGAGCCCGGGAGGGGCCTCGCCCGGCGCGGGGATCGTCGCGATGGCGTCGCAGCCGTCGTGCAGCCCGTCCAGCCAGCGCCGGTACTCCTCGCGGCGCGCGAGGTTCTTCGCGTGCTGCTCGGGCGTGATGCGCTTGCCGCGGTCCAGCAGGTCGGTGAGCGCCGGCGACATCTGCAGGCGGTGGCGTGACTCCAGCGAGGCGAAGCCGCGCGCGGCGTCGCAGTCCATGATCGCGCCCACCACGGCCCAGGCGTCGTTGAAGCTGGCCGGAAGCGCGACCTCGCGCACGACGGCGCCGGCGTCGCGCAGCGCGGCGACGGACTGCTCGAAGTTGGCGCGCTGCGGTTCCGAGGCGAGCGACCACTTGGGCGTCCTCACGACGGCCAGCCGCGGCGCGTGGCCCAGCGGCGCGAGCGGCACGGAGAGCGAGCGCATCGGCGCGCGGATGCCGGTGGCCTCGTCCCGCGGGTCGATCCCCATGAGGCAGGCGCCGAACCACGCGGCATCCTCCACGGAACGCGCGAACACGCCCACGTGGTCGAGCGTGCGGCTGAAGGGGAAGACGCCGTCGCGCGAGATCGCGCCGTAGCTGGGCTTGTAGCCCACCACGCCGCAGAAGGCCGCGGGCCGGATGACCGAGCCCAGCGTCTGCGTGCCGATGGCCACCGGCACGAAGCCGGCCGCCACGGCCGCGGCCGAGCCGCTGGAGGAACCGCCGGGCGTGTGGCCCGTGTGCCAGGGGTTGCGCGTCTTGCCGGGCTGGCGGAAGGCGAATTCGGTGGTGACGGTCTTGGCCATCACGATCCCGCCCAGGGCCTCGAGGCGACGCACCAGCCCCGCCGACCGGGCGGGCACGTGGTTCGCGAAGATCCGGGACCCCATGCGCGTCGGGATGCCGCGCGTGGCGATGATGTCCTTCACCCCCACCGGCACGCCGTAGAGGGGCAGGTCCTTGAGTATCCCGCCGGAGCGCTCCTCGGCATCGGCCATGGCGCGCGCGGGCTCGAACCACTCGAAGGCCCGGATCTCGGGCTCGAGTGCGGCGACCCGCTCGTTGAGGGCCTGCACGTAGTCCGGGACCGTGAGGCGGCCCTCCTTGAAGGCGAAATGCAGGGCCCGCAGGCCCATTTCGTGGGGATTCATCCCGCCATTTTGCCCGCGCGGACCCCCGCAGGCCAACCCGTCCTTCAGGCGAGGGCGTCGCGCAGGGCGTCCAGGCCCGCCTGGGCGATGATCTCGTCGTCGCTCGCCTTCACGCCGGAGACGCCGATCCCGCCCACGAGCTGGCCCTCGACCTCGATGGGCAGGCCGCCCTGCAGCGCCACGGGGTCGCCGCCGGCCGAAAGGAAGGAATAACGGCCCTTGTTGATCATCTCCTCGAGGATGCGCGTCGGCCGCTTGTAGGCCACGGCCGAGCGCGCCTTGCCCATGGCCGTGGGCACGCTGGACGACTGGGTGCCGTCCAGCCGGTGGACCAGGAGCGCGTGCCCCCCGTCGTCGACCACCGCGATCACGACCTTCCAGCCGTTCTTCGCGGCCGTCGCCTCCGCCGCGGCGGCCATGAGCCTCGCGGCCTCGAGCGTCAGGGACTTCTTGGCGGGAAGGGCGATGGGCATCGGCGCTCCGGGCGAGGGGTCAGGCGCCCGATGATACCTCCGCGACCGGGACGAGGCTCCCGGCCGGCTCGCTGGCCTCGAGGAGCGCGGCGCGGCGTTCGGCGAACCGCTCGACGGAATCGAACATCTCGTCGCACAGGACGAGCAGCTCGCGCCCCAGCGCGGTGGGCTCCATGCGGCGGCCCTGCGCCTCCAGGACCGGGCCGCCCAGGGTGTCGGCGAGCTTCCGGATGAGGCAGGACACGGTGGGCTGGGCGAGCGAGAGCTCCTCGGCCGCGCGCGTCACGCTGCCGTGGCGCACGCACGCCTCGAAGGCGACGAGCTGGGGGAAGAAGCCGTGGCGGAAGAAGCGCCGGAGGGGGGGACGGGTCATCGGGAGTCCTTTCGGGTTGGCGGTCGGTCACCCGCTTCGTCCCCGTCTCCGGAAGCGAAGCGGCCTTTGCCCCGGTCGGGACAAAGGCCGCGAAACCCACGCACCTTTGCCTCGATCTGGCAAAGGTCTCGCTAACAGGCCGCTCAATCGCATCGCGGCTGCCGCTGGCGCCGGGGCCGAAGCCCGTATTGACGACGCCAACGTAAAAGCTACTCCCCTTTGGTAGGGCCGTCCCGCTACTCGCGGGACAGGAGATTTATAAACGCAATGCCGAAAACACGCAACCGGCATGATTGCGATTCTCGTCTCGCCCCCTGGCCCGGCCCTTCGCGCCGAGGGGCGGGAAGGCGGGTCAGAAGCTGTAGGAGAGCACCACGCCGCTTCGCTTCACCGTGAGGCGCTCGGGCCTGAGGCCGGGAATGGCGGGGAGCAGGTGACGGGCTCGCGGCACCGTGATGCGCCCGTTGGCATCCAGGCAGACCTCCAGCTCGTGGCTGCCGCACGCGCCGCCGGGCTTCAGGTTGCCCAACGGGGCACGGGGTGCGGGCGCTTCCCCGGGCAGGCCGGCAAGAAACGCGGACCTGCCGGGGGCAGGGCCGGCGTGACCCGCGTCGGCCGGGCGGGCGAGCTTGAGCGCGCCGTCCTGCGCGACGGCAGGCAGTGCAACGACGGCAAGGATCACGCTGGCGATCAAGGCACGCATGAGGAACCTCCGCGCACTCCATGCCTTGGACCGTGCAAGTTCGATACCCGGTTCCCGCGCCGCGGACGCGGAAAATTGCGCATCGCAAGCCATTGATCCAGCTGGCCAATGCGCCGCCCGGCGCGCCGCCGCGCCAGGGCGCGCGAGCGGCGGTCGTCGCGCGGTGACGCCCCGCGCCGGCGGTGCCGCAGACCGTCACGCCCAGGACCCGGCGCCGGGGCCCGCGCCGGAACCTGTGGGAAAATGGCGCATCCAACCCCCGCCATGGCCCCCATGCTGAACCGCCTCCCTTCCCGGCTCGTCTTCGCCGCCGTTTTCGTCGCCTGCGCCGGCCTCATCGGCTTCGGACTCGTGCTGCAGCACGTGAAGGAGCTCGAGCCCTGCCCGATGTGCATCCTGCAGCGTTACGCGTTCGTGTCCATCGGCACGGTGGCGCTCGTCGCGGCGATCCACGGGCCGGTCGGCGTGGGCGTGAAGGTCTACTCGTTCCTGCTCGCCGCGCTGGCCATCGCCGGCGGCAGCGTGTCGGTGCGCCAGTCGCTCCTGCAGCGCTTCCCCGCGCCGGAGCCCGCCAACTGCATGGCCGGCGACCTCGACTTCCTCCTCGGCAACTTTCCGCTCGCGCAGGCCCTGCCCAAGATCTTCGCGGGCACCGGCGACTGCGCGAAGGTGGAGTGGAGCCTCCTCGGGCTGTCGATCGCGGAGTGGGCGTTCGTCTGGTTCGCCCTCATCGTCGCGACCGCCGCCTGGCTCGCGTTCTTCCGCAAGCGCCCGGCCGCGG
>JAHCAK010000054.1 GCA_019634955.1 Burkholderiales bacterium | reverse complement strand
CAACCGGAACCGACACCGCCGCTGATCAAGGCGGCGCTGGCACACGTGCAGTTCGAGACGATCCATCCATTCCTTGACGGCAACGGTCGCCTCGGACGGCTGCTGATCGTGCTGCAGCTCGTCGCAGACGGCATCCTCCGCGAGCCGCTCTTGTATCCTAGCCTGTTTTTCAAAACCCACCGCGCACTGTATTACGAACTACTCAACGGCGTGCGCCTGCGGGGCGAATGGGAGCGGTGGATCGATTTCTTCGCAGAGGGCGTGCAGGCCAGCGCGACGCAGGCGGTGGCCACGGCCAACGCGCTGCTGGCCCTGGTCAATGCCGACCGCGACCGCATCGCGCGCCTGGGGCGCCCGGCCGCCTCGGCGCTGGCAGTCCACCAGGCGATGCAGCGCCAACCCCTCGCGACATCGGCGGCGCTGGTCGCGTCCACGCGGCTCACGGCGGCCACGGTCAACAAGTCGCTCGCCCACCTGGAGCGCCTTGGGGTCGTCGCCGAGCTCACGAACCGGCAGCGCGGCCGCGTGTTCGCGTACCGGCGCTACGTGGACGAACTGGCGGCCGAGCTCGACCAGGCATCCCACGCGCACCAGGCTTGAGCTGCGCATCTGAGACAATCACCGCCGCTCGATACCGGAGGTTCCCGATGCCCGCCATCCTGCGCAACACCCTCGCCCTCGTCGCCGGCATCGTCGTCGGCGGCGTGGTGAACATGTCGCTCGTCATGCTGGGTCCGTCCCTCATCCCGCCGCCGCCGGGCGTGGACGTGAACACCGCCGAGGGCCTGGCGAAGGGCATCCACCTCTTCGAGCCGAGGCACTTCGTGTTCCCCTTCCTCGCGCACGCGCTGGGGACGCTCGCGGGCGCCCTCGTGGCGTTCCTCCTCGCGCGCACGCACGGCGCCGCGCTGGCCTGGGTCGTGGGCTTCCTCACGCTCGCCGGCGGGGTGGCCGCCGCGTTCATGATCCCGGCGCCCAAGGGGTTCATCGCCCTCGACCTCGTGGCCGCCTACCTCCCGATGGCGTGGCTTGCCATCCTCATCGGCCGTCGGTTGAAGGGCCCCCGCCCGGCGGGCGCATGAGGGGGCGAATACTCGCTTTCTGGGCAGTTGCCCTCTCCATCCTCGGCGTGGGCCTTTACGGCTTCCTCCAAGGCCTGCCGGAGCGCGAAATCGTCAACGCCGTGCACAAGGGCGACCTTGCCGAGGTGAAGCGGCTGCTCGAGCGCGACCCCGCCCTCGCGAACGCGAAGGTGTATCCGCAGGGCTATGAGCGCGCGGACCAGCAGCGCGATTACTACGCCCGCACGGGCGAAAGCCCCTGGCGCGGCCGCCTCGTCATCCACGACGCGGCCGATGCCACCGTGGGGAAGCTCCCGGTGCTGGAGGCCCTGGCTGCCGCCGGCGCGCGGCTGGACGCGCGCCTCGCAGGCCGCACGCTGCTCCACGACGCGGCATCGCAGGGGAACGCGCCGGTCGCCGCCTGGCTCATCGACCGCGGCGCCGACGTGAACGCCGCCAACGACTGCAAGGACCGCTGCGCCGAATCCGGCTGGCGGCCGCTGCACAACGCGCAGCGCTTCCGCCCCGCCGAGCTGGTCGCGCTGCTCGCCTCGCGCGGCGCATCCCTCGACGCCACGGCCGCCGACGGCCGCACCGCCCTGCACGTGGCCGCCGCGACCGGCAGCCTCGAAGGCGCCTTCGCCCTCTGCCGCCACGGCGCCGACCCCACGCGCAAGGACGCCAGCGGCAGCACGCCCCACGCGCTCTCCCTGAAGCCCGCGCCGCCCGGCGACGTGGTTCGCGTGGCGCCCGACGACCCGGCCGAGCTGCCCGCGTGGCTTGCGCCCGGCGCCGGCTGCGAGGAGGTGTCGGCGACCGCCCGCCGCGAAGGCAAGCCCGTTTCCGAGGACGATTCGCGTATCGTATATGCGCGGCACGGCTGCGCGAGCGGCATCGCCAGGCTGTGCGCGAAGCGCTAGCACCAAACCCGAACCGAGCAAGAGAACACCGAATGACGAAGCTGCCCTTCCCCTGCACCCTGGAGCTCATCCGCGGCGGCGTGGTGCTCGGCACCATCAGCGCCCACCGGGGCGACCCGAAGTCGCCCTGGCACAGCGGCGACTTCCACCCCTCCGCCGATTTCGAGGCCGTGCGCGGCCTCTTCGAGGACGAGCTTCGCCTTCTGCAGGCCAACACCGAGGACGACGCCGACCAGTGGGACGACTGGGAGGCCGCCCACGCGCGGCTCCACGAGCCCGGCCTGCGCGTGGAGGCCACCGACGGCGCCTACGCCGCCGACGAGATCCTCATCCACATCAAGGGCACGGAAGCCTGGTGGCGCAACGACGACGCGAGCGAGCCCTGACGATGGCCTCGCCCGCGGAAGCCGCCGTGCAGCGCCAGCTCGAGGCCTACAACGCCCGGGACCTCGAGCGCTTCCTCGCGGAGTTCTCCCCGCAGGTGCGCGTCCACCGCCCGCCCGCCACGGCGCCCGCGATCGAAGGCATCGACGCCCTGCGCGCCTTCTACGCGAGCGAGCGCTTCAACCGCCCTGCCCTGCACGCCGAGCTGCTCGGCCGCATGGTCCTCGGCAACAAGGTCGTCGACCACGAGCGCATCTCCGGCGTGCGCGAGGCGCCCTTCGAGATGGTCGTGGTCTACCAGGTCGTGGAGGGCCGCATCGCCGCCCTCTGGACCTTCGACGGTGCCTGATGCGCCGCTACGTGGCCCTCCTGCGCGGCGTGAACGTCGGTGGCGCGAAGCGCGTGCCGATGGCCGAATGGCGCGCGCTGCTCGAGGCGATGGGCTGCACGGGCGTGCGCACGCTCCTCAACAGCGGCAATGCGGCGTTCTGGCACCCCCTGCGCACGACGAAAATGCTCGAAGCGATGATCCACGGGTCGCTGGCCCGGTCCCTCGGCGTCGAGGTCCCGGTCATCGTGAAGCAGCGGAGCGACGTCGCGGCGATCGTCGCCGGCAACGTCTTCGCCGACAAGGCCACCGACCCTTCCCGGCTGCTGGTCGCCATCACGCGTGACGCGGAGTCGCTCGCGGCCCTCGCGGCCATCGCGCCGCTCGTGAAGGCCCGGGAGCGGTTCCACCTCGGCGAGCACGCGGCGTACCTCTGGTGCGCGGGCGGCATCCTGGAGAGCGCCGCGGCAAGGGCGCTCCTCGGCAAGGCGGGGCGCGAGGCCACCACGCGCAACTGGGCGACGGTGCTGAAGCTCGACGCACTCTTTGATTGAGGGCGCCGCTACGCCGGCTTGAACACCATCAACGCAAAGATGGCGATCACGCCGAGGAAGGCAGGCCAGCCCAGCGCGTACCACCAGGCCATCAGGCGATGCGCTTCCGGCGGCACCGGGCGCCCTTCGGCCGCAGCGCCTGCCACGAGCCTCGCGACACGAACCTGGATCCACACCACCGGCAGCCAGCACGCGCCCACGACGACGTAAAGGCCGAGGCTCGCGGCGATCCAGGTCGAGCCCAGCGGGAACCCGGCGAAATGCGCCATCGCGAGGCCCGTCACCGGCTGCACGATGACCGAAGGCAGCGTGAACACCGTGTCGGCGATCACCACGTTGCGCGCCACCTGTGCCATGAACGCCGCGTCGCCGGAACGGTGCGCCCGCCACAGGTAGAAGGCGGTGCCCAGCCCCGTGCCGAACAGGAGGGTCGACGAGAGGATATGCACGAGCTTGATCCAGGCGTAGTGCTCCATCAGCGCCTCCCCCGCGTGGCGGCGAGCACGGCCACGAGCCCGAGCAGCGCGAAGTTCTTGAGAAGCCCGCCGGCGGGCTCGGCCCACAGGGCCGGCGAGGTCACCCCGAGCGCGGCGGTGTACGCGGCCACCGAGATCGCCATCAATGCGAGCGCGGCACCCTCCCATCGCGTGAGGAGAAGGGCTCCCAGCACGACATCGAGCGCGCTCGCGGCCAGCACGAGCGGGGCGTGCTGCGGTGCAGGAACGCCGAGCGCGTTCGCGATCGGCGCGAAAGCCTCCGGCGAGGCGGCGAACCCCACCGCGCCCGAGGCGATCCAGGTCGCGGCCATGACGCCGCGCAGCGCCGGCCGCAGCAGGTGCAGCCTCGCGTGCCAGCGATCCTGCACGAGGCTCGGCGAGGTCCCCATCGCCACCGCGATCGCCCGCGTGGCCACGCCGGTCGCATCGCGCGCCTCTTCCCAGGCGCCCGGGGGCGCCACGTTGCCGCGATCGAGCATCGCGCCGATCGTCGCGCCGAGAGGCCCAGCCCCGAAGCGCTCGCCGAGCCCGACGGCAACGCGCACGAGCGGCGATGGCGCCTCGACGAAGACGGGTTCGGCGAATCCCAGCCAGCGCCGCACCGTCGCCAGGTACTCCCGCAGGGTGAGCACGTCGGGCCCGACCGCATGGAGCACCTTGCCCTTGGCGATTTCCGGAGCGACGCAGCGCGCCACCATCCCGGCCAGGTCCTCGCGCATCACCGGCTGGATCCGCTGGTCGCCACGGCCCGGCAGGAACACCACGCCGGGCAGCGCGGCCATCCCGCGCAGGAGCGAGGTGCCGCCGTGAGAGCCTCGAGCCGATGTCACGACGGAGGGCCGGATGACCGTCGCGGGAATGCCCAGCGCGAGCAGGGCCGCGTCGAAGCGGTGCTTGGAAGCGATGAACTCGCCGCCCGCCTCGTCGCCCAGCGCCGAGACCTGGACGAACTTGCCGATGCCCGCCTCGCGGCATGCCGTCGCGAGGGCAAGCGGCGCGTCGTGGTGGATGCGCGCGAAATCGCCCTCGCGGCCCTCGCGCAGGATCCCGGCGCAATTGACGACGGCGTCGATGCCTGCGAGCAGCGGGCGCCACGCGCCAGGCTCGACCGCCTCCCGCATGTCCACGACGAGCTGCCTGTGACCGATGCCGCCCGCGGCCGCATCGCTTTCCGGGCGCAGGCACGCGATAACCTCATGCCCGGCTGCGTCGAGCGCCTCCACGATGGCCGCGCCGATGAACCCGCCCGCGCCTGTGACGAGAATCCTCATGGTGGCCACTGTACCGGGTGCGCGGGCCCGGCGCGTTCAGAACGGGGCGAGGATGGCGCCCGGATCGATCTCGCCACGCGCCTTCGGCGGGCCGTCCATCGTTCCCGCGGCGATCCATCCCACGAGCGTCTCGCCTGCGCGGCAATGCGCGGCGACGATCTGCGGGTCGGCCGCACGCGCGCCGGCCACCATCTTGGCGCCGAAGCCCATGAAGTGCAGCGCGTTCACGGCGTTGGCGATGGCCCCGCCGACGGTCGTCCACTGCTCGTGCACGGGCACCACCTCGTCCTCGGGGTTGATGCGCGCGATGACGGCGATCACCACCGGCGCCTGCATCGCCTTCTCGCGCTCGCGCTCGAGATCCTCCGCGGTCTTGCCGTGCCGGCGGCCGTAGTCGACGAAGAGCGCGGCCAGGCGCTCCAGCCCCTCGCCGCGCGCCACCACGAAGCGGAAGGGGATGCGCTTTTCGTGGTCCGGCGCGCGCAGTGCGGCCATCGCCATGGCCCAGATTGCCTCGTCGGAGGGGCCGGGCTCGCGCAGGTGCTTCGCGCTCACGGAGTAGCGCGTGAGGAGGAGCTTCAGCGCCGCCTCGCCCTCGGGCGTGTCGGCGGGCAACGGCGGCAGGTTCGGCACGGCGGGCATGGCGTTCAGGAAATCGCGATCCGGCCCACGACCTTCAGGCCGCAGCAGCCGTCCGGGCGCACCACGACGACTTCGCCCGTCCCAGCCGAGACGCCCGTGAGCGCGGCGATGTTCACGTTGTGCGTCACCATCACGATGGTGCCCTTGGGCTTGCGCGTGGAGTAGGTGCCGATGCGGTTTCTCACGCGCTCGGTGAGGCCCTCGGCGCGGCTGCGGTCGTCGAAGAAGCTGGAGAGCGCCTCCCAGTCGTCGGCCTTGCCGAAGGCTTCCTTCGCCGTGTCGCGGCAGCGGCACCAGGGGCTGGTGAAGACGCGCTCGACCGCGACGCCCTCCTTGCGGAAGCGCTCGCCGAGGCGGCGGGCTTCCTCGCGGCCGCGCGCGGAGAGGTTGCGCTGCGTGGCGCAGTCGTCGAGCTTGTAGCCGGGCGGGTCGCCGAGACCGCTCTCGGTGGAGGCGTGGCGGATGAGAGCCACGTGGCCGCCGGCGCGCAGCGCGGCCCACGCCGCGGCTTCGTCGGCAGCCGCAGGCAGTGCGGCGAGCGCGAGGGCCGCGGCGAGAAAGGCGCGCCGTGCCCCGCGCATCGTCAGCCGAGGCGCTTGGTGAGGGACCCCAGCAAGTCGCCCAGCGAGCCCATGTCCGGCACCTGCCCGTTGGGCGTGAGCTTGTCCACGACGCCGGGCAGGAGGTCCGCGAGCTGCGCGGAGACGTCGCCCGTGGAAAGGCCCAGCTTCGAGGCGATGTCGCCCAGCGCGCCGGAGCCGAGCGCCTCCTGGACCTGGTCGCCGGAGATGGGCAGGTTCTTCCCGGTGGACACCCAGCTGTCGGCGACGTTGCCCAGGCCGTGCTCCTGGAACTTCTGCAGCAGCCCGGCGAGGCCGCCGGTGTCGGGGTTGTTCACCATCGAGAGCACGGTTTCGAGGAGCGGGTTGCCGCCCGAGCCGGAGCCGCCTTGCGAGAGAGAGCCGAGAACGGAATCGAGGAGTCCCATGGTGAATGCCTCCGGTCAGGGGTTGGAGAGCGCCGGCCGCGCGGGCCGGTCGGTGATCGAGTATCCCAGTTTCGCGATTTCCGCGCGCGCGAATCCCATCGCCTGCGAGACGCCGGCGCGGTCGCCGCGCACCGAGAGCTCGATCACGCGCGCGCCCGTGCCCGACCAGGTGGGCAGGCTGGAGAGCTTGAGCGCGGGCCAGTCGCGCACGACGGCGTTCATGATGTCCAGCAGGTCGGATTCGCCGGCGCCCGTGACGATGATCGATTCCTCGAACGGAAGGCTCTCGCGGAAGAGCGCGCGGTGCTTCGTGTCCAGCGCCCAGGCCATCATGGCCCAGGCCATCTCGGGGAAGCCGGGGAAGAAGTAGTGCGTGCCGACGCTGAAGCCGGCGATGCGGTTCACGGGGTTGGGGACGATGTCGGCGCCCTCGGGGAACTCCGCCATCAGCACGCGGCGCGGGTAGGCCGCGTCGCCGAAGCGCGCCTCGATTTCCTTGACGGCTTCCGGGTGGCGGGCGAGCGGCCGGCCGAGCGCCGCGGCGGCGCACTGGCGCGTGTGGTCGTCGGGGGTGGCGCCGATGCCGCCGAAGGAGAAGACGATGTCGCCGGTGGCGAAGGTGCGCCTGAGGGTCGCCGTGATGCGCGCCGGGTCGTCGCCCAGGTACTCGGCCCAGTCGAGCTCCAGCCCCCGCGCCCCGAGGATCTCGATCGCCTTGGCGAAGTGCTTGTCCTGGCGCTTGCCCGAGAGGATCTCGTCGCCGATGACGAGGATGCCGATCGCCACTAGAGCTTCACGGCGGGGTTCAGGGTGTAGACCCCGGTGATCGACGCCTGCGCGAGCACGTGGCCCTTCATCGCCTCGCGGGCCTGCGCGCCGGTGAAGGCGCCGTCGACCGCGAGCTTCGCCACGTCCAGCGCGAAGACCGTGAAGACGTAGTGGTGGGGGATCTCGTCGTTCCACGGCGGGCAGGGGCCGTCGTAGCCGAAGTAGTTCCCGGCCATGTCCTTGTCGCCCGCGAACCAGCCGGTGTAGTCGTTCACGCCCTGTCGCGCGCCGTGGGCCGCGGCCGGGCCGGGCTTGCCGCGCGGCGTGACGCTGGAGGCGAACTCGCCCGCGGCGACCGAGGTCACGGAAGCCGGCAGGTCCACGAGCACCCAGTGGAAGAAGTCCACGCGCGGCAGCGTGCGGGGCACCACGCGGCCCTCCTGGTTCACGTCGTCGCCCCGGCTGGGCACGTCGGGGTCGTGGCAGACGATGGCGAAGGACTTCGTGCCCGCCGGCGACCCGCTCCACGCGAGCTGCGGGCTGCGGTTCTGCGAGAGCGTGGCGTGCGTCTTCGCATCCATCGCGCAGAAGGCGTACTCCGCGGGGATGGGCGCGCCGTCCCGGAAGCTCGTGCTGGTGACCTGCATGGCTGTCTCCTCCGTTGCGTGCCTAGTTCAGGATCTTGAGCAGCTCCACCTCGAAGAGGAGCGTGGCGCCCGGCGGGATCACGCCGCCGGCGCCCTTGTCGCCGTAGCCCATCGAGGCCGGGATGATGAGGGTGCGCTGGCCGCCTTCCTTCATGCCGACCACGCCTTCCTCCCAGCCCTTGATGACGCGGCCGGCGCCGAGGATGAAGCCGAAGGGGATCTTGCGGTCGTGCGAGGAATCGAACTTCTTGCCCTTCTGCCCGGGCGCAGCGGGGTCGTAGAGCCAGCCCGTGTAGTGCACGGAGACGGCCTTGCCCTTCTCGGCCAGCTTGCCGTTGCCCTCCTTCGTGTCCTTCTTCACGAGCTCCGTCACCACGGCGGGGGCGGCGGCCGCGGCGGGCTTGGCCGGGGCGGCGGGCGGCGCGCCCGTCTGGGCGCAGGCGGTGACGGCGGCGAGGGTGGCGATGGCGGCGGCGTATCTCTTCAAGGCGGTTCCTTTCGGTTGTGCAGTTTCCGGAATTCCGGGGGGGCGTTGAATGGGACTATCGGCCCCGGGCCACGCCTTCGCGGCGCGGGTCGGCGGCGGCTTCCCAGCCCTTCGCGGTGCGGCGGATGCCCGCCAGGCCGCTCGTCATGTCGATGGCGCGCACCTCGTGGCCCATGGCTTTCAGAGCCGCGCCCACCTTCTCGAGTTCCGTGCCGGCCTCGACTTCCGTCGGCCCGCCGCGGCTGCCGAAGTTGGGGAGCGAAAGCGCCGCCTGCATGTCCATCTTCCAGTCGAGCGTGGCGACGAGCGCCTTGGCGACGTAGTTGATGATGAGGCTGCCGCCGGGGCTGCCCACGGCCTGCTCCAGCCGCCCCGACTTCGCGTCGAAGACGAGGAACGGCGCCATGGAGCTGCGCGGCCGCTTGCCGGGAGCGACGGCATTGGCCACCTCGCGCCCGGCCTCCAGCGGCTGGAAGTTGAAGTCCGTGAGCTCGTTGTTGAGGAGGAAGCCGCGCACCATCTGCTTCGAGCCGAAGAAGCCCTCGATGGTGGTGGTCATCGACACCGCGTTGCCCTGCGCGTCGACGATGGCGATGTGGCTCGTGCCGGCGACCTCGTCCACGGGGTCGTCGGCGAGCGCGACCTTGAGCCCCGGGGGCGTGCCGGGTTGCGCCTTGCCCATCGACTTCTCCGGCGCGATGAGCTTCGCGCGCTGCGCGAGGTAGCCCTTGTCCACGAGCCCCTGCACGGGGACTTCCACGAAGCGGTCGTCGCCCACGAAGCGGCCGCGGTCGGCGAAGGCGAGGCGCCCGGCTTCCGAGAGAAGGTGCACGG
Source organism: Burkholderiales bacterium (assembly GCA_019634955.1). Taxonomy (GTDB): domain Bacteria; phylum Pseudomonadota; class Gammaproteobacteria; order Burkholderiales; family Usitatibacteraceae; genus FEB-7. Next base: position 11,656 of record JAHCAK010000054.1, on the reverse strand, counting down.
CTTGCGCCGACCCCGGGCGCACGGCCGCGAGGTCGTGGCCCTCGAGCATGCCCAGCATCTGCAGCACCGCGATGCCGCCCGAGGAGGAAGGCGGCATGCCGCAGAGCCGCCACGCGCGGTACGGCCCGCACAGGGGCTCGACGTCGCGCACGCGGTAGCCCGCGAGATCCTCCAGCGTCATCGAGCCGGGGTTCGCGTGGTTGCGGACGGCCGCCACGATGTCGGCGGCGATCTCGCCCGTGTAGAACGCGTCCGCCCCCTTCGCGGCCATGGCGCGAAGCGTCTGCGCGTAGGCCGGGTTCCTCAGCAGCGTGCCCACGGGCTTCGGCTGGCCGTCGGCGCCGAAGAAGTAGGCGCGCGTGGCCGGCTGCTCGGCCAGCGTCTTGTCCTTGCCGACGAGCGTGTGCAGGCGCGGCGACATCGGGAAGCCCTTTTCCGCCAGTTCGATTGCGGGCTGGAAGAGCGCCGCCCACGGCAGGCGCCCCATGCGCGCGTGCGCCACTTCGAGGAGCCGCGGCGTGCCCGGGACGCCCACCGAGCGCCCGCCCACCACCGCCGCCTGGAAGTTCATGGGCTTGCCGTCGGCGCCGAGGAAGAGCTGCGGGTTCGCGCCGGAGGGCGCCGTCTCGCGCGCGTCGATCGCGACCGTGCGCTTCGCCTTCGCGTCGTGGGCGAGCAGGAACGCGCCGCCCCCGAGGCCCGAGGCGTGCGGCTCGACGAGGCCCAGCACGAGCTGCGTGGCGATGGCGGCGTCCACGGCGCTGCCGCCCTTCTCCAGCATCCGGAACCCCGCCTCGGCCGCGAGCGGGTGCGCGGCGACCACGACGTGGCGCTTGGCGACGAGGGCGCGCTTCTCCGTCCAGCCGCTGGGGGGCTCGGGCTGCGAGGGCCTGAGCTGGGCGGTGGCGGCGAGGGGGGTCGCTACGAGGAGCGAGGCGAGAAGTACGGCATGGAATCGCCGATTTCCGCCGATGTCCCGCCGATTGCCGCAGATGAGTACCGGTATTTCGAGTTCCGGATGCGACGCGGCAGTTTTCAAGATTCGTCCAATCGTCCTGAAGCCCTCGAAGTGATCTGCGGCAATCGGCGGGGCATCGGCGGAAATCGGCGTTTCCCGCATTACTGAATCCCCGCGAGGCAAACGTACTTGACCTCGAGGAAGTCCTCGACGCCGTACTTCGAGCCTTCGCGCCCCAGCCCCGACTGCTTCACGCCGCCGAAGGGCGCCACCTCGTTGGAGATGATCCCGGTGTTCACGCCCACCATCCCGGACTCGATCGCCTCCGCCACGCGGAAGACGCGGCCCACGTCGCGCGCGAAGAAGTAGGAGGCCAGCCCGAACTCGGTGGCGTTGGCGAGCGCGATCGCCTCCGCCTCGTCCTTGAAGCGGAAGAGCGGCGCCACGGGCCCGAAGGTCTCCTCGCGCGAGACCTTCATGTCGTTGGTGACGCCAGTGAGGAGCGTGGGCTCGTAGAAGCGCCCGCCGAGGGAAGAGCGCTTGCCGCCGGCCACGACCTTCGCTCCCTTGGCCACCGCGTCGGCCACGTGCTCCTCGACCTTCGCGAGGCCCTGCTCGTCGATGAGCGGGCCCACGTTCACGCCGGCGTCCGTGCCCTTGCCCACCTTGAGGCCCTTGAGCCGCTCGGCGAGCTTCGCCGCGAACGCGTCGTAGACGCCGTCCTGCACGTAGATGCGGTTGGCGCACACGCAGGTCTGCCCCGCGTTGCGGTACTTGGAGGCCATGGCGCCGTCGGCCGCGGCGTCGAGGTCCGCGTCGTCGAAGACGATGAAGGGCGCGTTGCCGCCGAGTTCCAGCGACATCTTCTTGATGGTGTCCGCGCTCTGGCGCATGAGGATGCGGCCGACCTCGGTGGAACCGGTGAAGGTGACCTTCTTCACGATGGGGTTGGCGCAGAGCTCCTTGCCGATGGCGGGGGCGTCGCCCGTCACCATGTTGATCACGCCTTTCGGGAAGCCCGCGCGCTCCGCCAGCTCCGCCAGCGCCAGCGCGGAGAACGGCGTCTGCTCGGCGGGCTTCAACACGAAGGTGCAGCCCACCGCGAGCCCCGGGGCCATCTTGCGGGTGATCATCGCGTTGGGGAAGTTCCACGGCGTGATGGCCGCGCACACGCCGATGGGCTGCTTCAGCACGATGAGGCGGCGGTCGTTCGTGGGCGACGGGATGGTGTCGCCGTAGATGCGCTTGCCCTCCTCCGCGAACCACTCGACGAACGAGGCGCCGTAGACGATCTCGCCCTTGGCTTCCGCCATGGGCTTGCCCTGCTCGGTCGTGAGGATGAGCGCGAGGTCGTCGGCATTCGCCATGATGAGGTCGTACCACTTGCGCACGATGCGCGAGCGCTCCTTGGCCGGCAGCGCCCGCCAGGCCGGCAGCGCGCGCTGCGCCGCCTCGATGGCGCGGCGCGTCTCGGCCGCGCCCATGTCCGGCACGGTGCCCACGAGGGAGCCGTCGCCGGGGTTGTCGACGGCGAAGCGCTTGCCGGAGTCGGCCTCGAGCCACGCGCCGTCGACATAGCAGCGGTCGCGGAAGAGGGCGGGGTCCTTGAGGGCGGGGGGCGAGGGCTTGTGGTCGACGACGGCGGCGTTCATGGCGGGTCCTCCTGGGAGAGACGGAAAGTATAGCGCTCCTCACCCTCACCCCCGGCCCCTCGCCCAAGGGAGAGGGGAGTCCGATGGCGTATGATTCCCGCTCTTCCACGAGGAGACCTCCATGCGACGCACACTGGCCATCGCCGCCGCCATCGCCGCCCTCGCCGCGGCCCCCCTCGCCGGCGCCAAGACGCTGCGCTGGTCGAGCCAGGGCGATTACATCACCGCCGACCCGCACGCGCAGAACGAGCTGCTCACCAACTCGATCAACGGCCACGTGTACGAAACCCTCGTCGTGCGCGGCAGGAACCTCGAGATCCTCCCCGGGCTCGCCACGAGCTGGAAGCAGACCAGCCCCACGACCTGGGTGTTCAACCTGAGGAAGGGCGTGAAGTGGCACGACGGATCCGACTTCACCGCCGATGACGTGGTCTTCTCGATCAAGCGCGCGCAGGGGCCCACCTCCAACTTCCGCGTCTACGCCAACGCCTCGGGCGAGCCGCGCAAGATCGACAGCCACACGGTGGAGTTCACCACCCCGGTGCCCAACCCGGTGATGCTGGAGATGCACGCCGGCAGCCTCTTCATCCTCAGCAAGGCGTGGTGCGAGAAGAACAAGGTCGAGCGCGCCCAGGACTTCAAGAACCAGGAGGAGACCTTCGCCGCCCGCAACGCCATGGGCACCGGCCCCTTCATGCTGGTCTCGCGCGAGCCCGACGTGAAGAGCGTCTTCAAGATGAACCCCAACTGGTGGGGCCTCAAGGAGAAGGGCTACCGCGACGGCAACGTCACCGACATCGTCTACACGCCGATCAAGAACGAGGGCACGCGCATGGCCGCTCTCCTCTCCGGCGAGCTCGACTTCGTGCTCGACCCGGCGGTGCAGGACGTGCAGAAGCTCAAGAGCGAGAAGGCCGTGCGCGTCTACGAGGGCCGCGAGAACCGCATCATCTTCCTCGGCATGGACCAGGCCCGCGACGAGCTGCTCTACTCCAACGTGAAGGGGAAGAACCCGTTCAAGGACAAGCGCGTCCGCCAGGCCTTCTACCAGGCCATCGACGTGAACGCGATCAACAAGGCGGTGATGCGCGGGCTCTCCGTGCCCACGGCGGTGAACCTGCCCAACCCCATCCGCGCGGGGATCCCGAAGGAGATGGACAAGCGCTACCCGTACGACGTGGCGGCGGCGAAGAAGCTGCTCGCCGAGGCGGGCTACCCCAACGGCTTCGAGGTGACGATCGACTGCCCCAACAACCGCTACATCAACGACGAGAAGATCTGCGTGGCGGTGGCGGGCATGGTGGCGAAGATCGGCATCACGATGAGGGTGAACGGCATGCCGCGCGCGCAGTACTTCCCGAAGGTGCAGAAGCTCGAGACCAGCATGTACATGCTGGGCTGGGGCGGGGGCACGACGGACGCCTACTTCACGCTGAACCCGGTGCTGCACAGCAGGAACGACAAGGGCGACGGCGACTACAACTGGGGCAACTACAAGTACCCGGAGTTCGACGCCCTCATCGACGACGCCAAGGGCGACATGGACGCCAAGCGCCGGCAGGAGACGATCATCAAGGCGATGAAGTTCCACCACGACAACATCCTGCACATCCCGCTGCACCTGCAGGTGATCCCGTGGGCCTCGCGCGCCAACGTGGAGGTCGTGCACCGCGCCGACAACTGGCTGCAGGTGCCCTGGGTCAGGATCAAGTAGCGCGCCGATGAGGCGCGCGCTCGCCGCGCTCGCCGCGGCCCTCATTCTCGCGGCCGCCCCGGCGGCCGCGGGGACCTTCCGCTGGTCCTCGCAGGGCGACTTCCTCACCGCCGACCCGCACGCCCAGAACGAGGGGATCAACAACCTCCTCGGCTACCACTTCCACGAGCGCCTCACGGCGCGCGACCGGGCGCTGAAGATCATCCCCTCGCTCGCGACCTCCTGGGAGCGCGTGAACGAGACCACCTGGCGCTTCCACCTGCGAAAGGGCGTGAAGTTCCACGACGGCACGCCCTTCACCGCCGACGACGTGGTGTTCTCCATCGAGCGCGCGCAGCTCCCCAGCTCCAACTTCAAGACCTTCGCCGCCCTCGTCGGCAAGCCCCGCCGCGTGGACGACCACACGGTGGAGATCGCCACGCCCGGCCCCTCGCCGATCCTGCTCGAGTACGTGAACACGATCATGATCATGAGCAAGGCGTGGGCGCTGAAGCACGGCGCGGCGAAGCCGCAGGACTTCAAGAACGCCGAGGACACCTTCGCCTCGCGCAACGCCAACGGCACCGGCCCGTACCGCTTCGTCTCGTGGGAGCCGGAGGTGAAGACGGTGCTCAGGAAGAACCCGGACTGGTGGGGCATCCGCGAGGGCCGCTTCGAGGGCAACGTGGACGAGATCGTCTACCGCCCCATCAAGAGCGACGCCACGCGCATGGCCGCGCTCGTCTCCGGCGAGATCGACTTCGTGCTGGACCCGCCGCTGCAGGACATCGCGCGCCTGAAGAGCAGCCCGGCGGTGCGCATCGTCGAGGGGCCCGAGAACCGCGTGATCTTCCTCGCGATGGAGCAGGCGAGCGACGAGCTCAAGTACACCAGCGTGAAGGGGAAGAACCCGCTCAAGGACCTGCGCGTGCGCCAGGCGCTCTACGCCGCCATCGACGTGGAGGCGATCCGCGCGCAGGTGATGCGCGGCCAGTCGGCGCCCACGGGCTCGATGGTGCCGCCGCGCGTCTCGAGCCCGCCCGCGACCGAGCCGCGCGCGGTGCCCTACGACCCGGCACGGGCGAGGAAGCTCCTCGCGGAGGCGGGCTACCCGCAGGGCTTCGAGACGCAGCTCCTCTGCCCCAACAACCGCTACGTGAACGACGAGCGCATCTGCACCGCGCTCGCCGCCATGTTCGCGAAGGTGGGCGTGAAGGTGTCGCTCGCGCTGCTGCCGCGCGCGCAGTTCTTCCAGAAGGTGGACCTCACCGACTTCGCGATCCACCTCTACGGCTGGGGCGGCGCGCCCACCGACCCGGGGCTCGTGCTGGGGCCGGTGCTGCACTCCTTCGACGGCAAGGGGCGCGGGGACTTCAACTCCGGCAAGTTCGCCGACCCCGAGCTCGACCGCCTCATCCGCGCCTCCGAGGTGGAGATGGATGCCGCGAAGCGCGCCACCCTCATGGAGCAGGCGCTGCAGCGCGTGCGCACGAACGTCTACACCATCCCGCTGCACCGGCAGGTGATCCCGTGGGCGGTGAGGAAGGGCGTGACGGTCTTCCACCGCCCCGACAACTACCTCGAGATGACCTGGGTGAAGGTGCCCTGACGGGGCGTTAGTCGAGTCCCGCGCGCCGCAGCCGCGCGCGCAGCCCGTCCATCTCCTCCAGCAGGTCCGCCACCAGCGCCGCCATCTCCGGCACGGCGTCGAAGTCGCGTTCCAGCCGCCGCATGCGGCGCGCGCGCACGAGCGCCGCCCCGCTGAAGCGCCACACGCCGGCCACGCTGCGCGCCTGCGGGAAGAGCCCCTCGTCCAGGTGGGCGAGCAGCCACTCCGGCTCCACCGGGCAGGCGGCGGCCACCTGCTCCAGCGTGAGCCAGGCGTCCTCCAGCAACTGGCCTTCGAGGAAGTCGTCGTCGCGCATGGGTCAGTTCCCCGTCTTGCGCGGGTCGAAGGCGAATTCCCGCGCCATGGTCTCGTAGAGGCTCCGGCGCCGCGGCGTGTCCGCCGGCGGCTGCACCACGCGAAGCTCGATGATCGCATCCCCCGGGGGCTCGCCCGGGATGCCCTTGCCGCGAAGCCGCAGCTGCCCGCCGGATTGCGCTCCCTCGGGCACGCGAACGCGCACTTCGCCCCCCGGAAGGTGCACCGGCACCACGGCGCCCAGCGCCGCCTCCCAAGGCGCCACCGGCACGGTGAGCAGGAGGTCGCGCCCGTCGACGCGGTAGCGCGGGTGCGGGCGGAATTCCACTTCCAGCAGCAGGTCTCCCGCCGGGTGCCCGGCCGCGCCCGGCGCGCCCTGGCCCGCAAGGCGGATCACCTGCCCGGCCGCAACGCCCTTCGGGATCCGCACGTTGAGGGTCCGGTCGCGGAAGGAGACGCGGCCGGAGGCCTCCGCCGCGGGCACCCGCAACGACACCTGGCGCGTCACGCCGCCGAAGGCGTCCTCGATATCGAGTTGCACGCGCGCACGGGTGTCCTCGCCGCGCCCCGCCGCCCGAGCCCGGGCGCCGCCGCGCATGCCGCCCATGCGGCCGAAGATCTCGGAGAAGAAGTCGGAGAAGTCGGCCTCCTCGCCGGGGGAAAAGCCGCGGGAGGAGAACTCGAAGGGCGCGTCCCAGCCCGGCGGCGGCCGGAATTCCTGCCCGGACTGGAAGCCCGCGCCGAGGCGATCGTAGGCGGCGCGCTTCCCGGGATCCGAGAGCACGTTCCAGGCCTCGTTCACCTCCTTCATGCGCGCCTCGGCGTCCTTCTCCTTCGAGACGTCCGGGTGGTACTTGCGCGCGAGCCGGCGGAAGGCCTTCTTGATGTCCTCCGCCGAGGCGCCCCGGGCCACGCCCAGGGTCTGGTAGTAGTCCTTGAATTGCATGCGCGGCTTCCACGGCCAGCAGCCGGCCCGGGCGAACCGCCGCCGGGCCCTGCAAGGGAGATGGGGACGCGGGCGGCGCCGATCAAGGGCTATTGAAATCGCCCGGCCGGCCCCTAGTTACGGGTCGTAGGCGCCCCCCGGGGCGCGCCACCGACCAGGAGGAACCCCAATGGCATACCGCCCCCTTTTCCCCCGCGACGTGTTCGCGGAAATGGACCGGCTGCAGCGCGAGATGCTGCACGCCTTCGACATCTCCCCCAGCATCCGCGGCCTCGCCCGCGGCGGCTACCCGGCCGTGAACGTGGGCTCGACCGCGAAGTCGATCGAGCTGTACACCTTCGCGCCCGGCATCGACCCCGCCACCCTCGACGTGCAGGTGGAGAAGGGCGTGCTCACCATCGCCGGCGAGCGCAAGGCCGAGCCCGTGCCGGAGAAGGCCAACCGCCACATCGACGAGCGCTTCTCGGGCCGCTTCCGCCGCGTGGTGACCCTGCCCGACGACGTCGACCCCAACGCCGTGCAGGCGCGCTACCGCGACGGCGTGCTGCACATCAGCGTCGCGCGCAGGGAAGCCGCCCAGCCGCGCCGCATCACCGTCCAGTGAGGAGACCGACCATGAACGACACCACTTCCGTCGCCAAGCAGGCCGCCAACGCGCCCGCCGAGGCCGCGCTGATGCCGCCGGTCGACGTGATCGAGGACGCCAACGGCATCACGCTCTACGCGGACCTCCCCGGCGTGCCGAAGGAGAAGCTGAACCTCCACGTCGAGGCCGACACCCTCACGATCGAGGGGGAGCTCGCGCTCGCCATGCCCGAGGGCATGGAAGCCACGCACGTCGAGGTGGCGCTGCCGCGCTACCGCCGCGTGTTCACGCTCTCCAAGGAGCTGGATGCCGGCAAGGTCGGCGCGGAGTTCGCCCACGGCGTGCTGAAGCTGCGCATCCCGAAGGCCGAGCACGCCCAGCCGCGCAAGATCCAGGTCGCCGTCGGCTGATGATTTTCCGCAATGCCCGCGCGGGGGCCCCACCGGGGTTCCCGCGCGCTTGCTATGCTTGCCGCCACCCCCATTCCCGGATGACGACGCCATGAAGATCCCGACCCCGCTCCTCGCCGCGATCGCCGCGCTGGCCCTCGCCCTCGCCCCCGTCGAGGCCGACGCCAAGCGCTTCGGCGGCGGCTCGAGCCTCGGCAAGCAGCGCGCCGCGCCCACGCAGATGAAGGAGGCGGCACCCGCCCCCGCGAAGCCCGCGCAGGCCGCGCCTGCCGCCGCCCCGGCCGCCGGCACCCCGCCCGCGCAACCCGGTTTCATGAGCCGCTTCGGCGGGCTCATCGCCGGCCTCGGCATCGGCGCGCTGCTGGCCTCGCTCTTCGGCGGCAACCTCGGCGGGCTGGGCGGGTTCCTGCTCATGCTGCTCGTGGCCGGCCTCGCGTTCGTGGCGATCCGCGCCTTCATGGGCCGCCGCGCGCCCGCTGCCGCGGCCGCCGCGCGCGAGCCCATCCAGTTCGCCGGCGCGGGCGCCGGGGCCGGCGCGACGCCGCCTGCCCGCCCCGCCCTGAACATCGGCGCCGGCGTCGGCGCCGCCAACGCCACCCCGGCTGCCGAGGCGCCCCGCGCGGCCCCGGTGGCCATCCCCGGCTTCGAGGCCGAGCCGTTCCTGCGCGTGGCCAAGACCTCGTTCATCCGCCTGCAGGCCGCCAACGACGCGAAGGACCTCGACGACATCCGCGACTTCACCACGCCGGAGCTCTTCGCCGAGATCGCCATGCAGGTTCGCGAGCGCGGCGACGCCCCGCAGAAGACGGAGGTCGTGACGCTGAACGCGAGCCTCGTGGAGGCGGTCGTCGAGGGCGACTACGCCATCGCCAGCGTGCGCTTCACCGGCCTCATCCGCGAGCAGGCCGATGCCAACCCCGAGCCCTTCGACGAGGTCTGGCACGTGCGCCAGGACCAGCGCGACCGCAAGGCGACCTGGCTCATCGCGGGGATCCAGCAGGTGGCGTGAACCGCCGGTCGGCCGGCAGCAGCGCGTCGGCCGCCAGCACCTCCTGCCGGGCGAGCTCGGCGTAGTACGGCGTGAAGTCCGGCGCCGTCGCGTCGAAGAGCTCGCGGAAATCCCGGATGACGAAATAGGTCTCCTGGAAGGTGTCGATCTTGTAGCGCGTGCGCATGATGCGCAGCAGGTCGAAGCCGATCCGGTGGGGCGCGGCGCTCTCGACGCAGTAGGGCAACTCGCCGCCCGAGGAGAGGATCCCCGCCCCGTAGGCCCGCACGCCCTCCGGCGTCTCGATCAGGCCGAATTCCACCGTGTACCAGTACAGGCGCGCGAGCATCTCGATGGCGCCCAGCGCGTCCGCCTTGAGCCCGCCGCGCCCGTAGGCCTGCAGGTAGTCGGCGAAGACCGGGTCGAAGAGCAGCGGCACGTGCCCGAAGAAGTCGTGGAACAGATCAGGCTCGGCGAGATAGTCGAACTCGTCGCGGCGGCGGATCCAGACAGTGACCGGAAATCGCCGCGCCGCGAGGTGGCCGTAGAAGGCGTCGTCGGGGATCAGGCCGGGCACGCCGACGATGCGCCAGCCCGTGCGTCGCCGCAGCACGTCGCTTGCCCGCTCGAAGTCCGGGATTCGCTCGTCAATCTGCAGCGCCGCGAGGCCGTCGAGGAACTCTGGGCAGGCATGCCGTTGCGCCAGCAAAGACTGGCGGCGCAGCAAGGTGCGCCAGACGTCGTGCTCTTCGGCGCTGTAGCCATTGGCCGGCTGCCGCACGGTCCAGTCCGCGGCCATCGCGCCGTAGTCGCCGCGCAGGCCAGCGGTATCGGGCAAGGGATGCTCGTTCATGCCCATTAGATAGGGTGAAGGGGCGTAGTGAATCCATGCAAAATGCGCTCACCTTTGGCAGGTTATTAGTGTTACTCTCTATTGTTGTGTATATTCATGGTGCCAATCGCCATGCCGGGCCTTGACAACATCGATCGGCGGATCGTCGCTGAGCTCCAGCGCGACGGCCGCCTGGCGATCGTCGACCTGGCCGACCGCGTCGGCCTGTCCGCGACCCCGTGTCTGCGTCGGGTGAAGCGGCTGGAAGCCGACGGGTTGATCCGCCGCTACGCCGCGCTGGTCGATCCGAAGGGAGTGGGGCTCGGCACCCAGGCACTGGTGCAGGTCACGCTCGACGATCACTCCGAACCTGTCGTCGAGGCCTTCGAGGCGGCGATCCGCCAGCGGCCGGAGGTGATCGCGTGCTACGCCGTCACCGGCGAGATGGATTTCCTGCTGCAGGTGCAGGTCGCCGACCTCGAGGCGTTCAGCGAATTCGCGCTCAAGGCGCTCCTGCGCATGCCCGGCGTGAGGGGCACGAAGTCGAGCTTCATCATGCAGACCATCAAGAGCGATCTGGCGTGGGCGCCGATGCCCGATCCTGGGCGATGACGCGGGCGTAGACCGGCCGGTCGATGTTGCCGCCGCTCAGGATCACCGCGACCTTGCGGCCCCGCATGCGCTCGCGTTCCTGCATCAGGCCGGCCAGCGGTACCGCACCGGCGCCCTCGGCGAGCTGGTGGGTGTCGGTGTAGTAGGCGCGCATCGCTTCCTCGATCTCGGCGTCGCTCACCTGCACGATGCGCTCGGCGCCCTTGAGCATGATGTCCAGCGCCTCCGCCGAGGGTACGCGCACCGCCACCCCGTCGGCGAACGTGTCGGCGCTGTTGGTCTCGACCGGCTTCTTTGCGACAAATGACAAAGCGTAGGCCGGCGCGTTGGTCGAGACACAGCCGACGATCTTCGTCTTCAGCCCCAGCGCGTTGCGCGCGGTGATCAGGCCGCAGATGCCCGAACCCAGTCCGATCGGGGCGTAGACCGTGTCGAGCTCAGGTGCGCCGCGGAACAGTTCCAGGGCGTAGGTGCCGACGCCGCGCACCAGATCCATGTGGAACGACGGCAGCATCTCCAGGCCGCGTTCGGGCGCGATGCGCACGGCCTGCTCGCGCGCGGCGTCGAAATCGTGGCCGTGCTCGATCAGCTCGGCGCCGAAGGCACGCATCGCGGCGTTCTTCTCGACGCTGTTGCCGTGCGGCACCAGGATCACCGCCCGCACCCCGTTGCGCGCGGCGGCGAAGGCCACGCTTTGGCCGTGATTGCCGCGCGTCGCGCTGATCACGCCGCGCACCTGCGGCCGTTCGCGCTTCAGCCGGTCCATGTAGACCAGCCCGCCGCGAACCTTGAAGGCGCCGGTCGGCGTGTGGTTTTCGTGCTTGACCCAGACCTCGGTACCGACGCGTCGCGCCAGCAGGGGCCAGGCGTATTGCGGCGTCGGCGGCATGGCGCCGTAGACCACGCGCTGGGCGGCCTCGTAGTCGGCGACGGTCAGCAGGGGCATGTCGGTCCTCCGGCCGGCAGTCTCGCGACCCTGCCATGCGCGATCAACCGCGACCTTGTCGGCAGACAAAGCCGGCGCGATCCGGGCTAGGATGGGTGCCCGACTGCAA
>JAHCAK010000053.1 GCA_019634955.1 Burkholderiales bacterium | reverse complement strand
CACGGCCAGCGGCTTGATGCTGCCGTCCTTCAGCCGGAAGATCGTGATCTCGGCGTCCTTGCGGTCGCCCTTGGCGTCGAACTCGACCTTGCCCGTGGCGCCCGTGAAGGACACGTTGTACATCTCGGGCGTGAACTTGGCCGGGTCGGCGGAGTTGGCCTTCTTCATGGCCTCGATCACGGCGAGCGTGGCGTCGTAGAAGTACGGCGCGTACTGCTTGATCTCGCCGAACTTGGCGTTGAACGCGGTCTTGAACTCCGCGCTCGCCGCTTCCGCCGGCAGGCCCGCCTGCGAGCAGATGAGGCCCTCGGCCGCGGCGCCCGCGAGCTTGGCCATCTCGTTGGTGCAGGCCCCGTCGCCGAACGAGAAGGCGCTCTTGATGCCGAGTTCCCGTGCCTGCTTGAGCATCGGGCCGCCGGTGGCGTCCATGCCGCCGTGGAAGATCACGTCGGGGTTCTTCGCCTTCACCTTGGTGAGGATCGCCTTGAAGTCGGTTTCCTTGTCGGTCGTGCGCTCGCGGCCGACGATCGTGACCTTCGCGCCCTTCAGGAACTTCTCGACCTCGTTGGCGAGGCCCTCGCCGTAGGCGGTCTTGTCGTCGATGATCGCGACCTTCTTCGCCTTGAGCTCGCTCGCGATGAAGGCGGCGATGGCCGGGCCCTGCTGGTCGTCGCGGCCGACGGTGCGGAAGACGCCCTTGAGGCCGCGCTCGGTGAGGGTCGGGTTCGTGGCCGAGCCCGAGATCACCGGGATGCCGGCCTTGTTGTAGATCTCGGAGGCGGGGATGGTCACGCCCGAGTTGAGGTGGCCGACGACGGCGGCCACCTTCGCGTCCACGAGCTTCTGCGCGACCGTGGTGCCCGTCTTCGGGTCGGCCTGGTCGTCCTCGCTCATCATCTTGAAGGTGACGGGCTTGCCGTCGAGGGTGAGCTTCTTGTCGTTGGCCTGGGCGATGGCGAGCGCGACGCCGTTCTCGTCGTCCTTGCCGAGGTGGGCGATGGAGCCCGTGAGCGGGCCCGCGTGGGCGATGGTCACGGTGACACCGGCCGGGGCGGCGGGCTTGGCATCGGCCTTCTTCGGTTCTTCCTTCTGGCCGCAGGCCGCGACGCCCAGCGCGAGGGCGACGGCAAGGGCAAGCTTGGCGGGACGGTTCATCGACGAATCTCCTGGGATAGGGACAGGGTGGAAAGGAGTTGGGGCAAGGGCCGGATTATAGGACCTTCCAAACGAAAAAGCCGGCGCTCGGCCGGCTTTTCCTTGTAAGCGGGTGCTTACACTACTTCGTGGCGAGAACCCACTTCACCAGCGTCTTGATGTCGTCGTCCTTGACGTTGGGGTTCGGGGGCATCGGGACCTGGCCCCAGGTGCCCACGCCGCCCTTCTTCACCTTGTCGAACAGCATCGCTTCCGCCTTGGCGTTGCCGGCGTACTTCTTGGCGACGTCCTTGTAGGACGGGCCGACCAGCTTCTTGTCCACGGCGTGGCAGGCGGTGCAGGCGGACTTGGTCGCGAGCTCCATGCTGGCGAGGGCCGGGGCGGCGGTGAACGCGAGCCCGAGGGCGGCGACGATGAGACCGGACTTCTTCATGTGGAACTTCTCCTTAGGCGGAACGGTTGGGGGTAGGCGCGTAACCCGGCATTTTCGGGGCATTCAGGGTTTCGCGCAATCGGCCCGGCTCCCCGACCGGGGCCAAGCATGTAACGCCTTCGCACACCCAGGCGTTGACAGCCGGGCCGGCCGGCTTGGCGAGCGGCGGGGGCATGCCGGCGGCGCTCCCCGTGAAGAGGACGAGCGCCGAGGGGAGGTATTCGCCGCGCAGGGCCTCCCGCCATGGCGCCAGCGCCTCCTCCGGGCCGTTCACGATGACGGTGGTGGGCGGGCGGATCGTCTCCTCCAGGGCCGCGAGGAGGCTCCCGAACCCGGTGGGGCTGCGCTCGAGCGCCGGCCAGAAGAGGGCGATCGTGCCTTCCGCCGCGTTCCGGAACCGCGTCTCCCCCGAGAGGTACGAGAGCCGGTTGAGCGCCCACGCGGCCACGCCGTTGCCCGAGGGCGTGGCGTTGTCGTGGCCGGGCTTGGGGCGGAGGATGAGGCGCTCGTGGCCGTGGGCGGTGAAGAAGAACCCGCCGCCGGCGTCGTCGTGGAACGACTCCAGCAGGGCGTCGCCCAGCGCCTCGGCCCACTCGATGTCGGCCGGCCGGAAGTCGGCCTGCGCCATCTCCAGCAGCGCCGCCAGCAGGAAGGCGTAGTCGTCGAGGTAGCCGGGCAGCGGAGGCAGGTCGCCCCGGCGCGCCGCGAGGAGCCGCTCGCCGTCCCACATCGCCGCGTGGAGGAAGTCGAGCGCGCGGCGGGCGGAGGCGAGCCAGTCCTCGCGCCCGAAGACGCGCGCCGCGCGCGCCATGCCGCCGATCATGAGCGCGTTCCACGCCGTGAGGATCTTGTCGTCGCGGCCGGGGCGTACGCGCCGTTCCCGCACCGCGAGGAGCTTCGCGCGTGCCGAGGCGAGGTGCGCGGCGGCTTCCCCGCCGGGCATGCCCAGCTCCGCGGCGATGTCGGCGAGCGGCCGCGCAACCACGGGGTTCCACGCGCGGCCCTCGAAGTTGGGCGGCCGGTCGAAACCGTAGTGGGGGATCACCACCGCGCGCTCCTCCGGCGAGAGCGCGGCCTCCACTTCCTCGCGCGTCCAGACGTAGAACCGCCCCTCCTCGCCCTCGGAGTCCGCGTCGAGCGCGGAGAAATAGCCGCCTTCGGCCGACTGCATCTCGCGCATCACCCACGCGGCCGTCCCCTCCACGGCGCGCGCGAAGAGCGGCTCGCCCGTGACGGCCCACGCGTCGGCGTAGAGGCGCAGCAGCGGGCCGTTGTCGTAGAGCATCTTCTCGAAGTGCGGGATGGCCCAGTCGTCGTCGGTGCTGTAGCGCGCGAAGCCGCCGCCGAGCTGGTCGAAGACGCCTCCCTCGGCCATGCGCGCGAGCGTGGCCGTGGCCATCCCGAGCGCCTTTGCCTCGCCCGTCCTCGCCCAATGGCGAAGGCAGGTCTCGATCATGTCCGGGTGCGGGAACTTGGGCGCCTTGCCGAAGCCGCCGCGCTCGCCGTCGTGGATGCCCACGAGAAAGTCGAAGGCCTCGGCGAGCGGGGCGTCCGAGAACTCCGAGGGGTGCGCGCCCCCGCGCGGCTGGGTGCGGGCGAGGGCGGCGACGAGCTCGCCGTTCTGCGCCGCGACGGCCTCGCGCCTTTCGTCGTGGAACGCGCGCACCCGGCGCAGGAGGTCCACGAAGCCCGGCAGCCCGTAGCGCGGCTCCTTCGGGAAGTACGTCCCGCCGAAGAACGGCACCTGGTCCGCCGTGAGGAACATCGTGAGCGGCCAGCCGCCGGCGCGCTGCGCGAGGAGCTGGTGCGCGGCCTGGTAGACCTGGTCGATGTCGGGGCGCTCCTCGCGGTCCACCTTCACGTTCACGAAGAGCTCGTTCATCACCGCCGCCACCTCCGGATCCTCGAAGCACTCGTGCGCCATCACGTGGCACCAGTGGCAGGCGGAGTAGCCCACGGAAAGCAGGATCGGCTTTCCCGATTCCCTTGCAGTGCGAAGGGCTTCCTCTCCCCAGGGGTACCAGTCGACGGGGTTCTCCGCGTGCTGGAGGAGGTAGGGGCTGGTTTCGGCGGCGAGTCTATTGGGCATGGAAGGGCAAATCGGTGGAACCGCAGATGAACGCAGATGAACGCGGATGGGTGGTGCAGGTCATGTACTCATCGAGCGAGGGGCCCGTCCGACCATGATGGTCGCATGAACCGTGTCCCGAATTCAGAGGGGATCATCTGCGTTCATCTGCGTTCATCTGCGGTTCCGTGCCTCACCCCGCGGAGCGGAAAGGAACCCGTAGCAACCCCAGCGCGAGAGCGCACCCCAGCAGCACCGTCCCCGCCCCCGCGACGCGCCCCGCCGTGAGCGGCTCGCCGAGGAAGATCACGCCCCATACGATCCCGAACACGGGAATCAGCAGCGTCACGGTGGTCGCGCGCACGGGGCCGAGGTCGGCGATGAGGCGGTAGTAGAGGATGAAGGCGAACGCGGTGCACACGACGCCCAGCACGGCGACGGCCGCCCAGGCGGTGGCGGGCACGGGCGAGAGCGCCACCGACCACGGCGTGAAGGGAGCCATCGCGCCCGCGGCGACGAGGCAGCTCGCCGTCGAGAGCGCGGCCGGCGGCGCGTCCTTGAGGCAGACCTTGGTGAAGACGCTCGAGAACCCGTAGCACGCGCACGCCATGAGCGAGAGCGAGCAGGCGAAGAGCTCGGCGCCCGTCATGGGCTTCGGCGTCCAGCCGACGAGGATCGCGATGCCGGCGATCGAGAGCGCGATCCCCGCCACCTTCTCCGCAGTGAGCCGCTCGCGGATCCACGCCGCCGCGACGATGGCCGAAAAGATGGGCGAGGTGGCGTTGAGGATCGCGGCGGTGGAGGCGTCGATCGTCTTCACCGCCGTGCCGATGAGCCAGAAGGGGATCGCCACGGCGACGACCCCGAGCACGAGGTAGCCGCGCCAGTGCCGCGAAACGCGCGCCGGCGTGCCGGTGGCGGCGAGGTAGGCGGCCATCACGATGCCGCCTGCGAGCGTGCGGCCTTCCACCATCCACGCCGGGCCGACGTGCGGCACGGCGATGCGCATGAACAGGTACGACGCGCCCCAGATCGCCGCGAGGAGCAGCAGCCGGCCGAGGTCGGCCGGTCTCAAGCCGCGGCCCGCGCGGCGAGCGGCGCGCCTTCGAGGGCGAGGAGGAACTCCTTGCGCGCGAGCCCGCCCGCGTAGCCGGTGAGGGCGCCGCCCGTGGCGACGATGCGGTGGCAGGGCACCACGATCGCGAGCGGGTTGCGGCCGGTGGCGGCGCCCGCGGCGCGCGCCGACCCCGGGGCGCCCGCGCGCCGGGCGAGCTCGGCGTAGGGGATCGTCTCGCCGTACGGGACCTTCGCGATCTCGGCCCACACGCGCCGCTGGAAGGGCGTGCCGGGCGGCGCGAGCGGCAGGTCGAAGCGGCCGCGCTCGCCGGCGAAGTACTCGGCGAGCTGCGCGGCGCACGCGCGCAGGACGGGCCACGCGGGGTCCTCGACCCACGAAGGCTCCGGCGGGCGCGCGTACTTCGCGTCGGTGAAGTCGAGGGCGACGAGCGCTTCGCCCTCGGCGATGGCGAGCAAGGGGCCCAGCGGCGAGGCGAGGCGGGCGTAGCGGGTCATGGCGGCTCCTTTCCGGGGCTTCATTCGAGCGATTTCCACAGGTGCAGCACCGCGTAGGCGCGCCACGGGCGCCACGCTTCCGCGCGGGCAAGGCCCTGGTGCGCGTTC
This sequence comes from Burkholderiales bacterium, assembly GCA_019634955.1. GTDB lineage: Bacteria > Pseudomonadota > Gammaproteobacteria > Burkholderiales > Usitatibacteraceae > FEB-7. The sequence continues at coordinate 17,851 of JAHCAK010000053.1, read as the reverse complement.
TTCTCGCTCATCGCCTTCAGCACGCCCACGTCCGGGTGCGGGAAGGCGTCGGGCCAGGCGAGCGCGCGCATGGCGACGTACTGGGCAGTCCACGGGCCGATGCCCGGCAGGCGCTCCAGCGCGGCGAGCGTCTCGTCGACGGGCGCGGACGGGTCCAGGCGCAGCGCCCCGGACTCGAGCTCGCGCGCCAGCGCCACGATCGCGCGCGCGCGGCTGGAGATGATGCCGAGGGCCGCGATGTCGGCGGGCGCCGTGGCCGCCACGCGCGCGGGCGTGGGAAAGAGCCGGTCGACGCCGGCGTGCGGCGTCTCGAAGGGTTCGCCGAGCGCCGCGGCGAAACGCCCGGCGATCGTGATCGCGGCCGCGACCGTCACCTGCTGGCCGAGGATCGCGCGCACGGCGATCTCGAAGCCGTCCACCGCGCCGGGCAGGCGCAGGCCGGGGTTCGCCTCGGCGAGCGGGCCGAGAGCCGAGGCGATCTCGTCGGGACGACAGGCCACGTCGAAGAGGGATTTCACGCGCGCCAGCAGCACCGGCACCGCGCCCGCGAGCGAGGCGCTCGCCGAGACGCGCAACGCGGCCTTGCGCGGCGAGGGCGCCACCTCGATCCACCCGGCGTGGACCTTGCCCCCACGCTCCAGCCGGACGGTGCGGCGGTAGCGGCGCCCGTCGACGGCTTCCACGCCCCGGATGGCGCGGCGATCCAGGAAGGCGAGCATCGCCGGCCAGTCGTAGGGCGGGCGGTAGGCGAGGTCGAAGGCGAGGCGGTCGCCGCGGGCGGCGCCCGCCGTCCTGCGCAGCGCCAGCGGCGTCATGCGGTAGCGCGTGCGGAAGAGGTCGTTGAAGCGGCGCAGGCTCGCGAAGCCGCTCGCCATCGCGACGTCGACGACGGGCATCGCCGTGTCGGTGAGGAGCCGCTTGGCGAGCAGCAGGCGCTGCGTCTGCGCGTACGCCACCGGCGAGACGCCGAACTCCTGCTGGAAGACGCGGCGCAGGTGGCGGTCCGTGACGCCCAGCGCCCCGGCGAGATCCTCGAGGCTCGCGTCCTCCAGCCGCCCGTCCTCGATGAGGCCGGCGGCGGCCTGCGCGAGGCGGCGGTTCGCATCCACCGCCGCGTAGCCCGGCGCGAGCTCCGGCCGGCAGCGCAGGCAGGGGCGGTAGCCGCCCGCCTCGGCCGCCGCCGCGCTCGGGAAGAAGGTGCAGTTGCGCGCGAGCGGCGTCCTCGCCGTGCACACGGGGCGGCAGTAGATGCCGGTCGTGCCCACGCCCACGAAGAAGCGGCCGTCGAAGCGCGCGTCGTGCGTGCGAAGGGCGCGGTAGCACTGGTCGGCGTCGAGCATCATGGGGCGCATTATCCGCCTTCCGCGGGAGCCGGCTCGCCGTTTTCGGACATGTATGTCGGCCCGTCGGCCATCGGCATAATGGCCGTTCCTCGATCGCCGCCAGCCGCGACCTTCATGACGAACCGAATCCTGCTCGCCGCCGCCCTGTCCGCCCTTCCCGCCGCCGTGTCCTCCCAGGCCCTGTTCAAGTGCGTCGACGCCAAGGGGAAGATCACCTACCAGGAGACCGCCTGCCCCGCCGGCAAGGACCAGAAGAAGGTCGACACCTCGCACGCGGGGAAGACCGACTGGGAGCGCGCCGCCAACGAGAAGGTGAAGCGGATGCACGAGAGCGCCGAGGCCGAGGCGGCGTACCAGCAGCGGCGCGCGCGGCAGGAGCAGGCCGAGCGCGAGGAGCAACGCCGGAAGGAGGAACAGGAGTACCTGAAGCGGCTGCAGGCCGGGGGCGAGGTCCCGCCTCCGTCGCCTCCGGCGAAGTGACGCTTCCGCGGCGCCTCAGGCGCGGTCGATCCGCGCGGCGTAGCAGCCCGCGCGCGCGTAATGCGCGTGCAGGTACGCCACCCGCGGATCGGCGAGGAACTTCGCCACGAGAGCCGGCAGCGCCGTGCCCTCCGTGACGTCCGCCCCCGCCATGAACCCGGCGCCGTCGAAGGCGCGCACCGAGAGCAGGCGCGAGGCGAGCGCCGGCGGCACCTCGTTCACGCGGTCCCATGCCACCCGCGCGGCGCGGCGCACGTAGATCGCATGGCTCGCGCGGTAGGGGGAATCCACGGCGAGGTGCTCGTGGTTGAGCAGCAGCACCTCCTCGCCGGGCTCGGCATCCTCGAGGCTCACCCGGCAGGGCGCGCCCGGCTTTTCCGCGACGATGCGGCGCACCGCCCGGTGGCGGGCCAGCCCCGCGTCATCCAGCGCGAAAAGGGGCTCGAAGGGCTTCGGGTCCAGCCCGGTGATCCGGTAGTCCATGGCGCGTGCTCCCCCGTGTCGGAAGGCACGCATCCTGCCGTGGCCGGCCCCGCCCCGCTCGCCGTTTTCGGACGCGGAATGCGGGGCGCTAGCCTTCCACGATCTCCGGGGCGTTCTCGACGGGGAAGTTGACGGAATTGGCCACGAAGCAGTGCTCGTGCGCCTTGGCGTGCATGGCGCGCGCGTCGTCGAGGTTCGTGCCCTTCGCCACCGTGACGCGGGGCCGCAGCAGCGCCGAGAGGATCTTCATCTTCCCGAGGGCCGGGTCCTTGCCCAGTTCGACCGTGGCGCGGTCCTCGTAGGCGAGCACGGCGACGCGCCTCTTCGCCGCCAGCGCGAGGTAGGTGAGCATGTGGCAGTGGGCGAGCCCCAGCGCCACCAGCTCCTCCGGGTTGTAGCGCGAGGCATCCCCGCCGAAGACGGTAGGCGAGGAGCCCGGGATGTCGGCGTGGCCGGGGCTCCCGAGGACGGCGTTTCGCGAGAATGCCGGGTCCGGCGGCAGCTTCTGCGCCGGGTCGGCAGGCCAGCGGACGGTCGCTTCGAAGGTGTGGGTGTCGCTCATGGTCGTGATCTCCCGTATCAGGCGGCCGCGGCCGCACGGCGCCGCAGCGCCAGCCAGAGCGCCGCCGAGCCCGCGATCGCGAGGAACGGCAGCGCCACGTAGTTGAGGGTGTTCCAGCCCGAGGCGTTCACCAGCACGCCGGAGGTGAAGGAAGACGTCGCCGTGGTGCAGAAGACGAGGATCTCGTTCGCGCCCTGCGCCTTCGCCTTCTCGGCCGGCCGGTAGGCTTCCGTGAGGAGCGTCGTGCCCCCCACGTACATGAAGTTCCAGCCCACGCCCAGCAGCACCAGCGACCACCAGAAGTGGGTCACGAGCTGCCCCGAGAGCCCGATCGCCACGCAGCCGAACATGAGGGCCACGCCCGCCATCATCACGTTCAGCACGCCGAAGCGGTGGATGAGCGAGCCGGTGAAGAACGACGGCCCGAACATCGCGATCACGTGCGCGGAGATGACGCTCGCGGCGGCCGCGTAGGGATGCCCGCAGAAGCCCATGGCGAGCGGCGTGGACGTCATGAGGAGGTTCATGACCCCGTAGCCCAGCGCCGCCACCGCGACCGCCACCACGAAGACCGGCTGCGCCATGATCTCGCGCAGCGGCCGCGTGGGCCCGTGCGCCTCCGCCGCGTGCGGGTCGGGGATGCGCAGCCCGGCGAGGATCGCCATGGTGAGGAGGCAGAAACCCATGAGGGAGGCGTAGGAGGCGAGGAAGGTGGGCTGCACGAGGTCGCGCGTCACCTTGCTCATCTCCGGCCCGACGATGCCGCCGACCAGCCCGCCGGCCATCACGAGGGAGATGGCCCTCGCCTTCCAGTGCACGGGCGTCGCGTCGGCGGCGGCGAAGCGGTAGTACTGGCCGAAGGCGTTGTAGGTGCCGAGCACGAGGGTGCCGAACACCAGCAGCCAGAAGCTCGACTGCCAGATCGCCGCCGTCGTGATGGCCCCGCCCGCGAGCCCGAAGAGCGTGCCGGTGAGGAAGCCGTTGCGCCGCCCCACGCGCTTCATCCACAGCGAGGCGGGGAAGGTGGAGAGCGCCGCGCCGACCACGTAGCCGGTGACGGGGAGCGTGGCGAGCGCCTTGGTGTCGGCCAGCGCGAACCCCGCCAGCCCGTTGAGCGAGATGAGCGTGACGTTGTTGGTGAAGAGCAGCGCCTGGCAGCAGGCCAGCAGGAAGACGTTGCGGCGCGCGTGGTCCATCAGCGCATTCTAATGCGCGGGCGCCACCCCGGTCCGGCACCGGGAGGCGAAGCGCCTACAACGGCTTGCGGCGGTAGGAGAGCGTCTCGTGGCGCAGCTCGCCGGACTTCTCGCGGATGGCGAGCTTCACCACCAGGCCGTCCGTGCCCTTGCGCTCGAACACGATGCGCCCGAACACGGCCTCGTCGGCCGAGATGCGCGAGAGCCGGATGCGCAGCGCCTTGTCCTTCTCCTCCCAGCCCACCCAGTCGGGGTGGAAGTGCTTCACGACGAACTGCAGCGTGTCGTCGACCTCCTCGATCGCGAAGAGCTCGTAGAACCCGGGCTTGCCGTCGGTGCGGTACAGGCGGAAGGCGCCCAGGAGCACGCCGGCCTTCGGCGGCAGCCACACGTCCTCCAGCTCGCCGCCCATGCCCTCGCCGACCCAGTAGCCGGTGAGCCAGGCGACGTCGCCGACGCGCGCGGGGGGCGAGGGCGCCTTGGCCGCGGGCTGCGGCGACGGGGCGCCGGGCGAGGGGTACTGCGCCGCCGCGCCGAACGCGAGCACCACGGTGGCGAGGGCGAGCAGTCGGCGCATGGCGTTCTCCCGGCGGGATGGAAGGCGGATTCTGTTCGCGCGGCGCGATTCGCGTCAATGCGCGGCCGGGCGATAGAATTCCGCTCCATGGGATCGACCTGCCGCCACTTCGCCGCCGCCGGCCTGGTCGCCGCGGGGCTCCTCGCCTTCGACGCCCCGGCTTCCGGCGATGGGCACCTGGGCCTCATCCGCGGCCGCGACCTCTCCCCCTTCGGGTTCCTGCGCCTCGACATGCGGCCGGCGCACGCCGCGACGGCCACGCCGGGGCAGTGGGCTGTCGAGGTGGAGCTGGGCTACCAGAACACCTGGGCGCTGAGCCCCAACGTGCAGGATTACCTCGGCACGCTGCCCGGCCGCCGGCGCCTCGGCCCGGCCGAGATCGCTGCCATCCGCGCGCTCCCGGGGGAGAAGTTCCTCGCCGACCTCGAGCTGGGGCTCCTCGACCTCGCCTTCCACCGGCGCCTGGATGCGAACTGGTCGGTGTACGCCATCGCCGGCGCCGTGGCCTACGGCGGGGGCTTCATGGACGGCCTCATCGAGGGCTTCCACAAGGGGCTCGGCCTCGGCGACTTCGGGCGGCCCGCGCTCGGCCGCAACGAGTTCAACCTGCTATTCGACCTGAAGGAAGCGCATTTCGTGCAGCAGGGCGCGCCGCGCGCCGGCGGCCTCCTCGACCCCACGCTCGGCGTGCGCTACGCGTGGGCGCCGCGCGCCGTGCCGTGGAACCTCGTCCTCGAGGCTGCCGTGAAGATCCCGGTGGGCGGGGAGCGCGCCTACCTCTCCAACGGCCACGCCGACACGGGTGTCCAGGCCACGGTGCAGCGCGTGGCCGGCCGCCACGGCGCGTACGCGAGCGCCTCGGCGGTCTACACGGAGACGAGCCTCTTCGGCAACGGCGGCCGCCGGCAGGTCGTGCCCACGGGCATCCTCGGTTACGAGTACGCGCCGGACGGGCGCACGCAGCTCCTCGCTCAGGCGAGCGCCAGCCGCAGCACGCTCAGCCGGCGCGAGACCGACCTCGAGAGCCTGCGCAAGAACAAGTACCAGGTCTCCGCCGGCATCCGCCATCGCGTGGGCGACGCCGTGCTCACCTTCGCGATCACCGAGAACGTCGCCAACTTCAACAACACGCCCGACATCGGGTTCCAGTTCGGCTGGGTGTGGTCGCCGGGGCTCGCGGCGAATCCGCGATAATGGCGGCTTCCCCACTCGAAACCGGTTCCCGACGATGAACTACAGGCGACTGGGCCGCGCCGGCCTCAAGGTGAGCGAGCTTTCCTTCGGCTCCTGGGTGACCTACGGCAACCAGATGGACACGAAGGCAGCGGGCGAGTGCATGGCCGCGGCCTACGACATGGGCGTGAACTTCTTCGACAACGCCGAGGTGTACGCCGCCGGCGAGAGCGAACGGATCATGGGCGAGGTGCTGAAGAAGCTCGCCTGGCCGCGCCTCAGGTACGCGGTCTCCACCAAGTTCTACTGGGGCATCACCGACGGTCCCAACGGGAAGGCGACGCTCAACCGCAAGTACCTCATGCAGGCGATCGACGGCAGCCTCCGGCGCCTGCAGCTCGACTTCGTCGACCTCGTCTACTGCCACCGCCCCGACCCCGAGACGCCCATCGAGGAGACGGTGTGGGCCATGCACGACATGATCCGGCAGGGGAAGGCCCTCTACTGGGGCACCTCCGAGTGGAGCGCCTCCGAGATCATGGCCGCCTGGCAGATCGCCGAGCGCCACCACCTCGCGAAGCCCGTGGTCGAGCAGCCGGAGTACCACCTCTTCCACCGCCGGCGCGTCGAAGTCGAGTACCGCCACCTCTACCACGACATCGGGCTCGGCCTCACGACCTGGAGCCCGCTCGCCTCGGGGCTGCTCACCGGCAAGTACCGCGCCGGCATTCCCGAGGGCAGCCGCGCCACGATCCCGCGCATGAAGTTCCTCGTGCCGGGCCTCACGGACCCGCGCAGGAACGAGGCCGTGGGGCAGCTGGAGACCGTCGCGAAGGAGCTGGGATGCACCCTTCCCCAGCTCGCCATCGCCTGGTGCGCGCGCAACCCGCACGTCTCCTCGGTGATCACGGGCGCCTCCCGCGTGGAGCAGGTGCGAGAGAACCTGTTGGCGGTCGAGGTCGTGCCGAAACTCTCCGCGCCGATGCTCGAGCGCATCGAGGGGATCGTCGCCGGGCACGGCGACCGCGCGCCCTAGGCGCCGCCGGCCCCCTCCTGCACGACCAGCACGTCGCAGGCCGCGTCGGCGAGCACGTGCCGCGTGACGCTGCCGAGGACGAGGTCCTCGGCGAGCGTGCCGCCGCGCTTGCCGATCACGATGAGATCCGCGCGCAACTGCGCCGCCTTGGCGAGCAGCACGCTCGGCGGGTGGCCGTGGGTCACCGCCTGCGAAAGCCGGCTGCGGTCGCCCCCGATCGAGGCCGCGAGCGCCGCCATCCGCGCCAGGGCTTCCCGGCGCGCTTCCGCCCGGAAGGCGCGAAGCCGCTCGTCGTCGACGCCCGCGAGGCGCAGCTTCCCCTCGAAGGCCACACCGTAGGCGTGCACGAGCACGATGTCGGCGTGCGGCGCGAGGCGCATCGCGAGGTCCAGTGCCGCCCGCGAGTGCGTCGAGAAGTCGATGGCGGCCACGACCCGGCGATACGGCGTCTTCGCGGGGCGCCGCGCGACGAGCACGGGCCGGCGGCAGCGGCCCAGCAGCCGCTCGGCCGTCGATCCGAGGAGCATGTCGCGGATGGGGTTCCAGCCGCGCGCGCCGACCACGACGAGCCCCGCCGCGGAGGCCGCTTCCAGCAGCGACGGCACCACTTCGCCCTGGATGACGCGCGTGCGCGCCATCGTGCCCGCGCCGCCCGGGATCTCGGCCGCCAGGCCGTCGAGCATCGCGCGCAGGGAGTCGAGCACGCGCCCCTCGCCGCCCGCTTGCGGGCGCAGGAGGCCCCGCAGCGCGGAAGCCGAGGCCCGGTTCATCACGTGCACGAGCTCCAGCCGCGCGCCCTGCTCGGCGGCGACGAGGGCCGCGCGCCACGCCGCGCGGCGGGCGTCGTCGGAGAAGTCGACGGCGGCGAGGACGAGGGAGGCGTCGGGCGGCATGGTCCGATTCTATTTGATCCCCGTCAGCCCGGCGCGGCCGGCGCGGCGCATTAATGGGTCTCCCGGGAGCGCGACTTGTTCACCGTCCTGCAGATCTTCCGCGAGAGCCCCTACTACCCGAAGTTCATGGGCGGGCTCCTTTTCCTCGCGGCGGTGCACGCCGTGGGAACCGTGGGCTACCTCGCGCTTTCTGGCTGGCAGGCGCCGTGGATGGACGCGCTCTACATGACCTTCAACGTGGTGACCACGCTCGGCTTCTCCGAGACGGTCGAGGCGGCGAAGGGCACGGCCGGGCGGCTCTACACGATGGCGGTCGCCTTCCTCGGCATCGCCGGCACCTGGTACCTCTTCTCCACCTTCACCGCCTTCATCCTCGAGACCAACCTCAACCAGGCCTACCGGAGGCGCCGCATGGAACGCACCATTTCCGCCCTCGGCGGGCACTACATCGTCTGCGGCATCGGCCGCGTGGGCGGCTACGTGGCCGACGAGCTGCTCAAGACGCGGCGCGACTTCGTGGTCGTGGATCCCGACCCCGCCGCCCTCGCGGCGCACGAGGAGCGCACCGGGCACCGCATCCACCTGCAGGGCGACGCGGGCGACGATGCGGTCCTCGCCCGCGCCGGCATCGCGCGGGCCGCGGGCGTCTTCGCCGTCACGAGCGACGATTCGAAGAACCTCGTGGTGAGCCTGTCGGCGAAGCAGCTCAACCCGCTCGTGCGCGTGGTCGCGCGCGTGCACGACCGCGGCAACGCCGAGAAGACGCGCCGCGCGGGCGCCGACGAGATCGTGTCGCCGGACTTCACGGGCGGGATGCGCATCGCCTCGGCGATGCTGCGTCCCAACGCCGTGCACGTGATGGACATGATGCTGCACACCGAGGAGAACCTGCGCGTGGAGGAGGTCGCCGTGCCGGCCGGGTCGGCGGGCACGACGGTCGGGGCGCTGGGGCGCGGGCGCGAGTGGCTGCTGGTGGCGGTCCGCGACGCGCGGTCGCAATGGCATTTCAATCCGGTGCCGGAGACGGCGCTGGCGGCGGGCGATACCATCGTGGCGATCGTGAGCCCGGAGGGGCGGCGGCTGCTCGAGGAGGCGCTGGCGAGCCGGGGAACCGCGGATGAACGCGGATGAACGCAGATGAGTCCGGATCAACCATGAAAGCGGGGGCAGGGCAATGACGCGGTGGATGAGGTTCGAGAACGAGGGCAGGGTGGAGTTCGGCACGGTGGAGGGCGAGACGATCCGCGTCCACGAGGGCGACATGTTCGCGGGGCCGCGGGACACGGGCAGGACGGTCGCGCGGGCGGCGGTGAAGCTCCTCACGCCGTGCGTGCCGACGAAGATGGTGGCGCTGTGGAACAACTACCGGGCGCTCGCCGAAAAGCTGGGGCAGGCGACTCCCCCGGAGCCGCTGTGGTTCCTCAAGGCCAACAGCTCGTTCCACCCGGGAGGGCAGCCCATCCGCATGCCGGCTTCCAATCCCGGGAAGGTGATCTACGAAGGCGAGCTGGGGATCGTGATCGGCCGGCGCGCCTCGCGGGTTTCCGAGGCGGACGCCCCCGCGCACATCTTCGGCTACACCTGCATCAACGACGTGACGGCCGTCGAGGTCCTCAAGAAGGACGCGAGCTTCGACCAGTGGTCGCGCTCGAAGAGCTACGACACCTTCGGCGTCTTCGGGCCGGTGATCGCCACCGGGCTGGACCCGGCCACCCTCGTGATCCGCACCACCCTCAACGGGCAGGAACGGCAGAACTACCCGGCCGCCGACATGTTCTTCCCGCCCGCGCGGCTCGTGTCGCTCATCTCGCAGGACCTCACCTTCGAGCCGGGCGACGTGATCTGCTGCGGCACTTCCGTGGGCGTGGGCTCCATGAAGCCCGGCAGCGACGTCGTGGTCTCGATCGAGGGAATCGGGGAGCTGGCCAACCGCTTCGAATAGGGCCGGCCGACGGGGCGTCAACCGGATCGCGTTGCCGCGCGTTTGTACAGGCTGTACAGTTGCCGGGAGGTGACCCATGGCCCGCGTTCCCGAGAAGGGCGTCGAATCCGCCCGCGCCGAGCTTCCCCGCCTGCTGGACGAGGCGGAGCGGGGTCGCTCGACCATCATCACCCGCCGGGGACGGGCCGTGGCGGCCATCGTGCCCGCCTCCCAGGCGGCCAATCCGAGGCAGCTTTCCCTCGCCGCGCTGGCCGGAAGCGGAAAAGGGCTCTGGGGGCGGGGTTCCGCGCGCCGCGCACGCAGGCTTCGCGACGAATGGAGCCGCTGAGGGTCGACACCCTGCGCCCCGGCGCGAGGGTGCTGCTGGACACGCCGCCGATCATCTACCACCTCGAGGGGCACCGGACGCTCGGCCCGCGGTTCGCCCCGCTCTTCGAACGACATGCCGCGGGGGAGATCGAGTTCGCGATCACGACGATCGGGCTGGCGGAGGTGCTGGCCGGCCCGCTCGCGGCCGGGGAAGAGGTGCTCGCGCGCCGGTACAGGGCAGTCCTCACCTCCTGGCTCGTGGTGCCGCTCGATGCGGACATCGCCGAAGGCGCGGCGCGCCTGCGGGCGGCGTGCGGGCTCAAGCTCGCTGACGCGGTGCAGGTCGCGAGCGCGATCGCCATCGGCGCCGACGCGCTGGTGACGCACGACCGCGACCTTCGCCGGGTGAAATCGATCCCGATCCTCTCCTAGGCGCCGCTCAGCGCACCACCGCGCCCGTCTCCCGCGCGCGCCGCTCGATCATCTGCCGGGCGTCGCGCGGCAGCTGCGCGAGCGGGATGGTGCTGTAGACGTCCTTGCCCCACACGAGGATCCACAGGTCGTCGAAGCGCCACACGCCCAGCAGGCCCGGCCAGGCGATGGCGCTCTCGCCGAGGCTGCTCCTCTGGGCGATCGCGTCCTCGGTGAGGGTCCAGGTGCTCGTGGGCGGGTCCAGCAGGGCGAGGCCCGCGCGCGCGCGGTACCAGTGGATGAAGAAGACCCCGGCGCCCACGAGCGCGAAGGCGCCCACCGCGATCATGAGCGCCACCTCGATCCAGCGGTACGGGCCCTGGGTCGCCAGCACCAGCAGCCCGCAGCCGATCGCGAGCTCGAGCGCGTAGCGGAAGCCCAGCCGCCGCTGCCAGTAACGCCAGGCGGCGGCGAGGCAGTGGTCCTTCGTGTAGCGGACGGTGAACGTGATCGCGCCGGGGGCGCCGTCGTGCGCCCCGGGTGCCTGCCTGTCGTGTGCCAATCGCGGGCGCCTCCGTGGAATCCGGGCAAGAGACTACACGAGCGCGGCGCGGCCCGGCGCGGCCCGCGGCGATCGTGATTCCGGATGCTGGCCGCCGGGACATTTTGCTATCGTGTCGACGGGTGCCCCGTTCCTCCGGATTGCCGCATGTCGCGAGAAGTCCTCCTGGTCTTCCTGCTCGTCCTCCCTTTTGCCGGCAGCATCGCGGCGGGGCTCCTGCGCGCCGACGCCCGCAACACCGAGGCCTGGCTCGCGGGCGCGATCTCCCTCGCGGGGCTCGCGATCGTGGCCGCCCTGTACCCGGAGATGGCCGGTGGCGGTGTGGTGCGGCACGAGTTCGCCTGGGCGCCCGCCTACGGGCTCGCCTTCACGCTGCGCATGGACGGGTTCGCCTGGATGTTCGCCGCCATGGTGACCGGCATCGGCTTCCTGGTGACGGTCTACGCGCGCTACTACCTGTCGCCCGAGGACCCGGTGCCGCGGTTCTTCTCCTTCTTCCTCGCCTTCATGGGGTCGATGCTCGGCGTGGTCCTCTCGGGCCACCTCGTGCAGCTGGCGTTTTTCTGGGAGCTCACGAGCCTCTTCTCGTTCCTGCTCATCGGCTACTGGCACCACAACGCCGCGGCGCGCGAGGGGGCGCGCATGGCGCTCGTCATCACCTCCGCCGGCGGGGTGTGCCTGCTCGCCGGCGTGCTGGTGATCGGGCGCATCGCCGGCACCTACGATCTCGACGAGGTGCTCGCCTCGGGCGACATGATCCGCGGGCACGAGCTGTACATCCCGGCCCTGCTCCTCGTCCTGGCCGGCGCCCTCACGAAGAGCGCGCAGGTGCCGTTCCACTTCTGGCTGCCGCAGGCCATGGCGGCCCCGACGCCGGTGTCCGCGTACCTGCACTCGGCCGCGATGGTGAAGCTGGGCGTGTTCCTCCTGGCGCGGACCTGGCCCGTGCTCGCCGGGACGGAGGCGTGGCAGCTCATCGTCGGGTCGGCGGGCCTGTGCACGCTGGTCTTCGGCGCCTACCTCGCGATCTTCCAGCACGACCTCAAGGGCCTGCTCGCCTACTCCACCATCAGCCACCTCGGGCTCATCACCGTGCTGCTGGGCCTGGGCAGCCCGCTCGCCCTGGTGGCGGCGGTCTTCCACGTCATGAACCACGCGACGTTCAAGGCCTCGCTCTTCATGTCCGCCGGCATCATCGACCACGAGACGGGCACGCGCGACATGCGACGGCTGGGCGGCCTGTACCGCTTCATGCCGATCACCGCCACGCTCGCCACGGTCGCGGCCGCGGCGATGGCGGGCGTGCCGCTGCTCAACGGGTTCCTGTCGAAGGAGATGTTCTTTTCCGAGTCGCTGGTGGCCGAGGTGGGCGTCCCGGCGGTCCAGCGGCTGCTGCCCTTCGTCGCCACGGCCTGGGGCGCCCTGAGCGTCGCCTACTCGCTGCGCCTCATCCACCAGGTCTTCTTCGGGCCGCCCCCGGCCGGCCTGGAGAAGGTCCCGCACGAGCCGCCGCGCTGGATGCGCTTCCCGATCGAGCTTCTGGTGCTCGCGTGCCTGCTGGTCGGCATCCTGCCCGCGTACACGGTCGCCCCGATCCTGGACGTGGCCGTCCGCTCCCTGCTGGGCGAGGCGACGCCCGCCTACAGCCTGGCGGTCTGGCACGGCTTCAACACGCCGCTCATCATGAGCCTCGTCGCGCTCGCCGCCGGGGTCGTGCTCTACGCGGCGCTGCGGGGGTATCTCGCGCGCGGCGTGGAGTCGCCACCCCTCTTCGCCGCCATCGAGGCGCGGCGCATCTTCGAGCGCGTCCACGTGGCCGTATCCTGGCGCTGGGCGCGCGCCCTGGTGGGGGTGCTGGGCACGGAGCGGCTGCAGCCGCAGCTGCGCTGGATCGTCGTGGTGGCGGTGGCCGCGGGCCTGCTGCCGGCGCTGCGCGCCGGCCTCGGGCCGGGGCCGCTCGACGCCACGCCGGTGGACCCGGCGTTCCTGCTCATGTGGGTGGTCGGCGGCGCGTGTGCGCTCGGCGCCGCCTGGCAGGCCAAGTTCCACCGGCTGGCGGCGCTGGTCCTGTCGGGCGGGGCGGGACTCGTCGTGTGCCTCACCTTCGTGTGGATGGCCGCCCCCGACCTCGCCCTGACGCAGCTCCTCGTCGAGATCGTGACGACGGTGCTCCTCCTCCTCGGGCTTCGCTGGCTGCCCAAGCGCCTGCCGTACCGGGGGACGGCGGCGGGCGCCGTCGCGGCGCTGCCGCGGCGCCTTCGCGACCTGGCGACCGCCGTGGCCGCGGGGACGGGCCTGGCGGCCCTGTCGTACCTGGTGATGACGCGGCCGATCCCCGACAGCATCTCGCGCTTCTTCCTCGAGCGCGCGCTGCCCGAGGGCGGCGGCGCCAACGTGGTCAACGTGATCATCGTCGACTTCCGCGGCTTCGACACGCTGGGCGAGATCTCCGTGCTCGCCGTCGTGGCGATCACCGTGTACGCGCTGCTGCGCCGCTTCCGGCCCGCGCGCGAGAGCGTCGAGCCGCCGCCGCAGCAGCGGGCGCAGTCGCCCCGCGAGGCCGAGGACGACCTGCGCGTGCCCGCGGCGATCATCCGGGTGATGTTCCCCGCCATCGTCGTGCTGGCCGCCTTCCTGCTGCTGCGCGGGCACAACCTGCCGGGCGGCGGCTTCGTGGCCGGCATCACGCTCGTGATCGCGGTGATCCTGCAGTACATGGCCGCCGGCACGCGCCGCACGGAGGCGCAGCTGGGCCTGCGCCCGCTGCGGTGGATGGGCTCGGGCCTGCTGCTCGCGGCGGCGACCGGGGCGGGCTCGTGGCTGCTCGCGCACCCCTTCCTCACTTCCCACACGCCGAAGGTCGTCCTGCCCGTGCTCGGCGAGATGCACCTGCCGAGCGCCTTCCTCTTCGACGTCGGCGTGGCCGCGGTCGTCTTCGGCGCCTCGGGGCTGATCCTCATCGCCCTCGCGCACCAGTCCCTGAGGAAGTGATGGAACCCGTCCTCGCGATCGGCATCGGCGTGCTGGCGGGTTCGGGCGTGTGGCTGCTCCTGCGGCCGCGCACCTTCCAGGTCGTGATCGGCCTGTCGCTGCTGTCCTACGCGGTGAACCTGTTCATCTTCGTCATGGGCTGGGTGCGCGGGGGCGCGGCCCCGTTCGTCCAGCCCGGGGCGCCCGTGGACCCCGCCCGCTTCGCCGACCCGCTTCCCCAGGCCCTCGTGCTCACCGCCATCGTGATCACCTTCGCCATGACGGCCCTGCTGCTCGTCGTGCTGCTCGCCTCGCGCGGCCTCACCGGCACGGACCACGTCGACGGCCGGGAGGACGAGGAATGATCGCCGCGCACGAGCACCTCGCCGTCGTCCCGGTGGTGCTGCCGCTCGCCGCCGGCGCGCTGATGCTCGCCCTCGACGAGGAGCGCCACCGCCTGAAGGCGGCGCTCAACGCCGTTTCCATCGCCGCGCTGATCGCGGCCTGCCTCGCGCTCGTCGTCCAGGCCGACACCGGGCGGGTGCAGGTGTACGCCATCGGCAACTGGGCGCCCCCCTTCGGCATCGTCCTCGTCGTCGACCGCCTCTCCGCGCTCATGGTGCTGCTCTCCGGCGCGCTCGCCGCCGGCGCGCTCGCCTTCTCGCTCGCGCGGTGGCACCGGGCGGGGCCCCGCTTCCACACGCTGCTGCAGTTCATGCTGATGGGGCTGAACGGCGCCTTCCTCACCGGCGACCTGTTCAACCTGTTCGTGTTCTTCGAGCTGCTGCTGGCGGCCTCCTACGGCCTGGCGCTGCACGGGTCGGGGACGCGGCGCGTGAGCGCGAGCCTGCACTACATCGTGATCAACCTCACGGCCTCGCTGCTCTTCCTCGTCGGCGTGGCGCTCATCTACGGCGTCACCGGCACGCTCAACATGGCCGATCTCGCGACCCGCCTGCCAGCGGTGGACGAGGCGGATCGCGGCCTGGCGCAGGCGGGTGCCGCCATCCTCGGCGTGGCCTTCCTCGTCAAGGCGGGCATGTGGCCGCTGGGCTTCTGGCTGCCGGGCACCTACGCCGCCGCGAGCGCCCCGGCCGCGGCGCTCTTCGCGGTGCTCACGAAGGTGGGGGTGTACGCGGTGCTGCGCCTGTCGTCGCTCTTCCCGGGCGGCGCCGTCGACGGCGGCTTGCTTCTCGCGGGCGGGATGGTCACGCTCGCCTTCGGCCTCGCTGGCGTGCTCGCCTCGCAAAGCCTCGCCCGGCTGGCGGGCTTCAGCCTGCTCGCGTCGTCCGGCACGCTGCTCGCGGTCATCGGCATGGGCGATGCGCGCGCGACCGGGGCGGCGCTTTACTACCTTGTCGCCTCCACGCTCGGCGTGAGCGCCCTCTTCCTGCTCATCGAGTTGGTCGAGCGGGCGCGCCCGCCGGGGGCGGACATGCTGGCGGTCACGCGGGCGGCCTTTCTCGGCGCGAGCGAGGAGCGCGATCCCGAGGAGGAGGACGAATCCGGCGTCGTGATCCCGGCGACGATGGCCCTGCTCGGCCTGAGCTTCCTGGGCTGCGCGCTGCTGGTGGCGGGGCTGCCGCCCCTGCCGGGGTTCGTCGCCAAGTTCGCGATGCTCGCCTCGCTGCTTGCGCCGGACCCGGTGCCGGGAGCGGCCTGGGGGCTGCTGGTGCTGCTGACCCTTTCGGGGCTCGCGTCGATCATCGCCATGGGCCGCGCCGGCCTGCAGGTCTTCTGGGCGCACCCGGCGCTGGGCGTGCCGCGCGTGCGGCTGGTCGAGATGGCGCCGGTCGCCGTCCTGCTCGGCCTGTGCCTCGCGCTCACCGCGCAG
The DNA here is from genome assembly GCA_019634955.1 of Burkholderiales bacterium. Taxonomy (GTDB): domain Bacteria; phylum Pseudomonadota; class Gammaproteobacteria; order Burkholderiales; family Usitatibacteraceae; genus FEB-7. The sequence goes on along the minus strand of JAHCAK010000053.1, from coordinate 2,080 downwards.
GCCGGTCCCGCCATGCGCTACGCGCAGGACGCCGCGCAGGCGCTCCACGCCCCCCGTGGCCACGCCGAAGGAGCGCCCCGACGCCCATGAGACGCCTGCTGCCCTTCCCCCTCGTGTCGCTCGGCCTTCTCGCCATGTGGGTCCTGCTCAACGGCGCGGTGGACGCCGCCACCCTGCTCGCGGGCGCGGCGCTCGCCGTCTTCGGCGGGCTCGTGTTCGGCCGGCTGGAGCCCCCGGCCGAGGGCGCGCGGCGCACGCGTCTCGTGCTCGAGCTGCTCTGGCTCGTGGCGGCCGACATCGTCCGCTCCAACCTCGCGGTCGCGCGCATCGTCCTGGTGCCGGGCACGCCCCGCGTGGCCGGCTTCCTGTCGATGCCGCTGCGCAGCGGGCAGCCCGGGTTCCTGGCCGCCATGGCCCTCATCGTCACCGCCACGCCCGGCACCAGCTGGGCCCGCTACGACGGCGAATCGGGGACGCTCACCATCCACGTGCTCGACCTCGTCGACGAGGCGGAGTGGATACGCGTGTTCAAGGGGCGCTACGAGCGGCGGCTGCTGGAGATCTTCGCGTGAGCGCCGCGCTCCTCGACACGGCGCTCGTGGCGTCCCAGGCGATCGTGGCGCTGGCCATGGTCCTCGCGCTCTTCCGGCTGCTGGCGGGGCCGCACGCGCAGGACCGCGTCCTCGCCCTGGACACCCTCTACGTCAACGCGATGATCCTCATGCTGCTCTTCGGCATCCGGTCGTCGACGACGCTTTTCTTCGAGGCGGCGCTCGTGATCGGCGTCCTCGGCTTCGTGGCCACGGTGGCGATCGCGAAGTTCCTGCTGCGCGGCGAGGTGATCGAATGAGCGCGGCCCTGCCGCCCTGGGCCGCGGCCGTCACCGCCCTGCTGGCGGTCGCGGGCTCCCTGCTCGCGCTGGTCGGCTCGATCGGCCTGCTGCGGATGAAGACCTTCTACGAGCGGGTGCACCCGCCGACGATGGGCACGACGCTCGGCCTCGGCCTGGTCCTCGTCGGCTCGATGGTCTTCTTCACCGTGACGCAGTCGCGGCCCGTGCTGCACGAGATCCTCATCGGCGTCTTCATGACGATGAACACGCCGGTGACCTACGTGCTGCTCGTCCGCGCCGCCGTGCACCGCGACGCCCTCGCGGGGGTCGGGCCGGCGGCGCGGGAGCCGGCGCCGCCGGAGCAGGCGCCGCCGGAGCCCTGAGCGCTCAGTCCGTCACCGCGCCCTTGCTCGCCGTCCCGACGAGCTTCGCGTACTTGGCGAGCACCCCGCGCGTGTAGCGCGGCGCGGGCTGCTTCCACGCGGCGCGGCGCCGCGCGATCTCCTCGTCGGGAACGTTCAGCTGGATGAGCAGCTTGTGCGCGTCGATCGTGACCGAGTCGCCCTCCTTCACGAGCGCGATGGCGCCGCCCTCCCAGGCCTCGGGCGCCACGTGGCCCACGACCATGCCCCAGGTGCCGCCGGAGAAGCGCCCGTCGGTGATGAGGCCCACGGTCTCGCCCAGCCCCTTGCCGATGAGCGCGGCGGTGGGCGAGAGCATCTCGCGCATGCCGGGGCCGCCCTTCGGGCCCTCGTAGCGCAGCACGACCACGTCGCCGTGCGTGATGCGGTCGGCGAGGATCGCCGCCATGAGCTCGGGCTCGGAGTCGAACACGCGCGCCGGGCCCGTGATCACCGGGTTCTTGAGCCCCGTGATCTTGGCCACGCAGCCCTCGGTCGCGAGGTTGCCCTTGAGGATCGCGAGGTGGCCCTGCGCGTACATCGGGTTCGACCACGGGCGGATCACGTCCTGGTCCTTGCGCGGCTCGGCCGGGATGCCTTCCAGCAGCTGGGCGATGGTCTTGCCGGTGATGGTCATGCAGTCGCCGTGCAGCAGGCCGTGGTCGAGGAGCATCTTCATCACCTGCGGCACGCCGCCGGCCCTGTGGAAGTCCGTCGCCACGTAGCGGCCGCTGGGCTTCAGGTCGCACAGCACCGGCACCTTGCGGCGCACGCGCTCGAAGTCGTCGATGGTCCACTCGACGTCGGCCGCGTGGGCGATGGCGAGGAAATGCAGCACCGCGTTGGT
>JAHCAK010000052.1 GCA_019634955.1 Burkholderiales bacterium | reverse complement strand
TCCGGCGTGTGCACGTAGTGCCGCCAGGCCGCCACCCCCTCGACCCACTCCTCCTCGAAGAAGGTGTCTCCCACGTGGAAGGTCTGCGACAGCACCGGCCCGAGGATGCCGCCCTGCCGCGCCAGGCGGTAGAAGCGCTGCCCGCGCTCGTCCTGGACGAAGTCGGTGGCCACCCCCCCGGAGGTCACCCGCGCCGGCACGTTGTGCACCCCGTAGTCGAAGCGCTTCGCGCAGTCCCCCGTGCCCACCCGCGCGCACACCGCGTTGCCGTTGGCGTCGTACTCCCACAGCAAGCCCGCCGCCGAGCGCACCGCGTGCGGGCCGGCGCCACCGGGGCGCGAGGCATCGCCGTACACGAGCGCCCCGATGTCGGACTTCGTCTCGAGGTTGCCCTGGTCGCCGTAGCCGTAGGTCTTCGTGATCGCAGCCGAGGCGCACGGCAATGCCGCGGACTTGCGCACGCGCACCAGCCGGTCCAGGGGGTCGTACTCGAAGCACTCCGCCCACGACTGGCCGAGCGAGTTCTCCGCGCGCGAGACGAGATTGCCCGCCTCGTCCCAGGCGAAGGCGCTCGACTGCACCAGCGGCCCCGAGCCGTTCCACACCTGCCGCCCCGTGATGCGCGACACCCGGCCCAGCACGGCGCAATGCGGAGACCCTCGATCCCGCACCAAATCGATGGTGGATCCGTGGAGTCGGACGGTGGTAGCGACTTGAAATGCAGTCATTCCAGGCAGCTAATGTCTTCAAAGTGATTGACAATAGTTGATCTGGATCAATTGGCAGCTGATTTGCCACGCCATGCTGCGCTACGTCAACTTCCCGACGGAGTCAACATGAAGCCTTGGTCCTCCTCAACGCGAATTCTGCTCGCCATGGTGGCGGCCGCGGCCCTTTCCCTGCAGGCGCTTCCGGTGGGCGCCACCGTTTCCTCGCAGTCCAAGATCGCTCGCGTGATGATCTTGGAAGGCGACGTCGGCATCGTCGAGCTCGAGGCGACCGCGACGCAGGCCAGCTGCTCGAATCCGCAGTATTCGTCGGATGGTCGCCAATGGACGTTTCTTGTCAGCACTGCGCATGGCAAGGCAATCCTGAACGCATTGCTGACCGCGCATGTCACTCGCGCGAACGTCGTGATAGTGGGCACGGGTGCTTGCTCGATCGGATTGGCGAGAGAGGATGTGTCGCAGGCGCATGTCTTCTCTCCATGACCCGGGCCCGCTAGCCGCCCACGCCTTTCCTCAAGCGGATTCGGAAAGATCCCAATGTCGCGTTCTCCCATCGGCCGGGCGCTTCTGATCGGGTGCCTCGCGGTTCCTTTGACCCCGGTTCTCGCCAGCGACGATTACTTCGTGGTGCCATTGATCGCGAAGTTCGCCGCTCGGCCGGCCCCGGTGTGGACGCCCGGGGCGGGCGATGTGTTCATGTCCGGAACGACCGGGACTCTCTCGGTCACGGTTCCCGACCCCGATCCGGCCGTGACGATCGCCTCGGTATCGTTCTTTCTCAACGGTGTCCCCATATCCGGCGTGCCTGGCCGACAGGGTAGCGTCTTCACTTTGGCGTGGACCCCATCAGCTGACGGGGTGTTCCTCCTGAAAGCCGTAGCCACGACCCGATACGGATACTCGACGGAGCTCTATCGACTTGTCGGCGTCGGTACCGTCCCAGCGGCGGAGGCGCTGGCCATTCCCGACACGGCCGCCATAGGCACTACTCCCGGGACGTTCGCCGTCTCGGAGTCCGGCGCCGCGACCTATACGATACCCATCCAGGTTCCGCCCGGCGCGGGCGGAATGCAGCCGAGCATCTCCTTCAGCTACAACAGCCAGGCCGGAAACGGCCACCTGGGCGTCGGCTGGTCGATTGGCGGTCTATCCGCAGTTCACCGCTGCCCGAAGACTCTCGACCGCGACGGCATCAAGCGATCGCTCAATTACGACACCGATGGCGGCAATGACGTCTACTGCCTCGACGGCGAGCGACTGGTCCAGGTGGATCGGCAGGTCGGCGTGCCGGTCAGGGAAGGGCCGGGAGGAATGTACCTGCGGTATCGGATCCGCTACGAGTACCGAACCGAGCGGGAATCCTATTCCCGTGTTTACGCCTACGAGGAGAATCCCAACGAAACGTTTCGCGGGGTATACCGCTTCGAGGTGCACACGCGCTCGGGGCAGGTCATGCACTACGGCAGCCGATGGCAGAGCGTCAACTGGGGTTGGCGACAACCCAAGGAGGGGGAGCTGACCCGCGAGAATACGGCCAAGTACTGGTTGCTCGACCGCATCACCGACCGCGGGGCCAACTACATCGATATCGACTACGCGGGCCAGATGATATTCCCCGCACCGTGGACGATCGACACCATCATGACGTCCTCGCCTCTCGCGCCGGAGCCGGGATACCCTGTCACGGAGGCCTACCCCACCGAGATTCGATACTCCCGGAATCTCAACGTGGTCACGGGCGTGTACAACCGGGTCGTCTTCGAGTATGGCGACCGCGGGTACGACCGGCAGGACGAGCTGTTCGATTCCGGCGCCGGCCAATCGGCGCTCAGCGTGCGGCTCAATGCGGTGCGCGTCTTCGCTGGAAGCAGCAGCTCCGGCGACATGCTTGTCCGGACCTACACGCTGGGTTACGCGGCCCCGGCGCAAAGCGCTGCGACGAAGCGCCTGCGGCTGGCAAGCGTCCAGGAGTGTTCGCCGGCCGTATGCCTGCCGCCCACTGTCTTCGGCTGGCAGAACGGACTCGCGTCCCTTGTGACTGCGTCCGGCTCCGCGGGCGCGCCCCAGATCAACGCGATCGATTTCAAGGTCGCCGATGTCGATGGCGACGGGCGCTCCGATCTCTATCGGATCATCGGCGGGCAGATCGAGGTACGCCGCGCCGCCAACCAACACGGCCCCCAAATTTGGACTACCAGCAGCTTGTCGGGGTCGAGTGTTGTAGCCGACTTCAATGGCGACGGGCGCGCGGATGTGCTGTCGCCAGGCGGGTCCTCGTGGACACTCCATCTCGCCAACGAGTCGGGCACGGGTCCCGTGTCGAGTCCGACCGTGATGGCGGGAATCGGTCAGGGGAGCGGAGGCATCCAGCTTGTCGGTGACCTCGATGGCGACGGACAAGTCGACCTGCTGCTCTACCGGGGAGACCAGCGTTGGGATGCATGCGTATCCCGCGTCAGGGAGTCACAGGGTTTCGCCTGCTACCAGAACCTCGTCGGACCCGCGCCCGTGGACGGCGCGACCGCCCAGTATCACGTCCTCCTCGCGGATCTCAATGGCGACGGCCGTGCCGATCTCCTGCAGCGCAAGCGAGACAACCCGAGCGGGCACGACCAGAACCCCGAAACTGCCGTGCCTCAAAGCTTGTGCACCGAGGACACGGCCCTGCAGCAAGGGGAAACGCCGTGCGACTACTGGGCGTGGAAGGCCTGCCTTGCGGACTTCGGGCCGGGAACCGCCAATACGCTCTTGTGCGACGACAAGTGGCGCTATGCGGTGCCCGGCAAGATCAGCGCCATCCACATCATGGATTTCAATGGCGACGGCCTTGCCGATATTGCCACGCCGATGCGCCCGTTCTCCGCAGGAAGTGCCCCAGCAACGAGGAAGTGGCGCGTGTGCATTTCACCCGGTGGCGCCACATTCAAGAAGTACATCGGCAATGCGAGCCCGCCGGTTCTCGCGACGACGTGCCGCGACTGGGATGGGCCGGGCGATGAGAACGACGATGGCGAGAACACCGTGGCCGGCGATTTCAATGGTGACGGCCGAACCGATCTGGCGCGATACCGCGCGAATGAGGGCTACTGGCAGGTTTGCCGTTCGGTCGGTACCGGCTTCGAGTGCGAGGCCTGGGCCGGCCCCCGCCCCACGGGCAATGCCGAGACCGTTCGCGTGGGCGACTACAACGGCGACGGCAAGTCCGATGTGGTTGTCGACGGCAATCGAAGCGACTCCGCCGGGCCATTCTCGAATCTCGTCACCTCGTTCACGACGGCGCTGGGCGCGCAGACGGTCGTCAGCTATGCTCCTCTGACGGATCCGTCCGTCTACAGCCCCGGGGCGGGGGACCTGGCGCCGACCGACGTGGTCGTGACGTCCCCGCTGTACGTGGTGAAGGAGACCCAGGCATCCAACGGCATTGGAGGGAGCTTTCCCGCCCGCTACTTCTACGAGCGCCTGATCGGTTCCACCACGGGGCGCGGGCTCTTCGGGTTCCGCACGCTGCGGTCGATCGAAGGCGAGACGCACTTCACGGAGACGACGAGATTGCAGGGCTGGCCCTACAGCGGCCTTCCTGCCTTCGTGGCCAAGTGGGTCCTCCGGCCGTCTTCGACGATGCCACCCATTTCCGCCAGCCCGGGGTTCAATCCGAACCTCGCGCCGGCAAACTACGTGACGAACACCTGGGCCGCGAAGGCGTCGCCAGCCTGTCCTTCATACATGCCCTGCCTGTCGCTTCATCTCGTGAGCTCGGTGCAGCGGAGCTGGGAGCTCGATGGAATGGAGCTTCCATCGATCACGACCACGACGCCGATCGAAGGCATCGACGCCTACGGCCATGTGCAATCCGTCACCGTTGCGACCTCCGACGGGTTCACGAAGACCACCACGAATGTCTATGACACGGGTGCCGCGAACATCGGCCTGTGGCTGCTCGGACGGCTGACGAACTCCACCGTCACGATGACCCACCCCGACAGCAATCCGGCGGCGAGAACGGTAACGAGAAGATCCGTCTTCACCTACAAGGCAACCCCGCCGAACCAAGGATTTCTCGAAACCGAGGAGGTGGAACCCGACGGTGCGGCGAGCGAACGTCTCAAGACCAGTTACGGGTACGACAGCTTTGGAAACCGGATCAGTACCACTGTTGAATTCGATGAAGGAGGCGCCTCGAAGTCGCGCCTGGTCACGACGAGCTACGAGGCCACCGGCCGCTTTCCGCAGATCGTCACGAACGCGGCGAACCACTCGGAGGTGCGCGTCTACGATCCGCGGTTCGGGACACTGCAGTCGTCGACGGACGCGAACGGTGTCAGGACGGAGCACCACTATGACGGCTTCGGCCGCAAGTCCGCGACGTCGGTGTTCGATGGCCTCGCGCGCATGGCGACGCGAACCACCTGGACCCGCGCGGCGGTGACCTCCGCGGGGCCCGAGAAGTTCTACGTGCGCCAGCGGGCATCCGGAGGCGCCGAGTCCATCACCTACTTCGACATGCTCGAGCGGCCCGTGAGAACGGACGTGAAGGCCTTCGACGGCGCGATCGCGACTTCCACGATCGGGTACGACGACCGCGGGCGCAAGGCCGAGATGTGGCGGCCCGTGGCCGCCGACGGATATACCGGTTCGCGGCGGACCCGAATCAGCTACGACAACCTCGACCGGCCTGTCGAAGAGCGGATATTCGACGACGGGGGCAATCCTTACGCGATCACCTCGAGCGGATACGGCGTGGCGATCGAGGTCGACACCAACGCGGGTGGTAACGTGGCGCGCGCCACGCTTTCGACGACGCGCACGGTCGGGGGCATCGCGCGAACCGCGAGGCAATTCCGGAACAGCCAGGGCCAGGTCGTGAAGCTGGAGGACGCGGCCGGCAAGACGAGCGTCCTCGGCTACGACGCATCGGGGAACATGATCTCGTTCACGCCACCCGGCGCCAGCGCGCCGACGGCCACTTTCGAGTTCGATCGCCGTGGCCACCGCACGAGAATGTCCGACGCCAACATGGGCGTCTGGACTTTCGGCTACAACGGCGCGGGCGATCTCATCCGGCAGGTCGATGCTCGCGGCCTTGCCACGGTGATCGTGCCCGACGCCCTGGGCAGGCCGCGCGTGCGAAAGGAGTACTACGGGGCAGAAGAGGCAGCGGACGCGCGCGAAGCGCGCTGGACCTACGACGATTGCGCCTACGGCAAGGGGAGCCTTTGCAGCGTGACCTCGGGCCATCGCTATCTCTCCACGAAGGTCTACCAGGAGCACCATGGCCGCGACATCGCGTTCGACACTGTCGGCCGGCCGGTGAGAACCGCCTGGCGCCTCTTCGGCGACGAGCGCGTCACCTTCAGCTTCGCCGACGCCAACGGCAGGCCGCGGTTCGTCTCCTATCCACAGACGTTCGGGAACGACAACGCCTACGGGGTGTACACGGAATACAACGCCGCCGGCTACCCGTACCGCGTGATGGACAATGCCGTCTCCCCGCACCTGATGTGGCAGGCGGTCTCGCGCTACGGCGACGGGCAGATCCGCGAGCAGGTGCTTTCCAACGCGCAGGTGACTCACGGCTACGACGTGCTGGGCCGGGTGTCGCGCATCACGGGGCGGCAGGTGTGGAACGGCTCGGGGCCGCTGGTGCAGTCGAGCGCCTTCGCCTGGGACGAGGCGGGCAATCTCGTCTCGCGCGCGGAGAACTCGCTCGGCCAGTCGTGGGCGGAGTGCTTCGAGTACGACCCCCTGGACCGGCTGGTGCGCGTGCGCAAGTCCGCGGCATTGCCGTGCGCCTCGGCTGCGATCACGAAGACCTACGGCTACGGCGACCAGGGCAACCTCGAGACGAAGTCCGACATCGGGGCGCTCGTGTACGGCGATGCCTCGCGCCCCGGTGGCGCCGGCCCGCACGCGGTGCGCTCGGCGGCGGGCTTGCTGTGGGAGTACGACGCCAACGGCAACGCGGTGTGCGCGCGGGTGGGCACGGGGGACTGCGCGAAGCGCTTCGACTACGGGGTGCACAACGTGCCGGCGCGGGTGACCTCCGGGGGGGTGGCCACCGACTTCGTCCAGGACGAGCGCGGGCAGCGCTTCTACCGCCTGGCGCGGCAGGGCGGCATCCTCGGGCCGGTGCTGTCGCAGACCTTCCACGTGGGAGACACCTTCTTCGAGGAGGAGTGGGTCGAGGGGGTGGCGGCCTGGCGGCACTACGTGCACACGCCGGAGGGGGTGGTGGCCATCGCCAAGCGCCACTCCAGCGGGCCTGCGTGGGACTGGCGCTTCTGGCACCGCGACCACCTGGGCAGCCCGGTGCGCGAGACCTGGTGGGACGGCTCGGGGGCGGAAGCGGCGAGCTGGGACGCCTGGGGCAAGCGCCGGCTTGCCGATGGCGCCGACGGCACGCCGGGCAACTTGGTCGCGCTCACCGGCCCGCGCGGCTTCACGGGGCACGAGCACCTGGACGGCCACGGGCTCGTCCACATGAACGGGCGGATGTACGAACCGTCGCTCGGGCGGTTCGTGAACGCCGACCCGCTGGTGCAGGCGCCGCTGGATGCGCGCAGCTGGAACCGCTACACCTACGTGATGAACAACCCGCTCGCCTACACCGACCCCACGGGGTACAGTTGGTGGACGAAGTGGCGCAGGCCGATACTGGCCATCGCGGCGGCGTGGGCGCTGGGGCCGGGCGGGTTCTTCGGGGAAGGCGGGATCTTCGGTTCCGGCGGCCTCGGGTGGGCATCGGGGACGACGGCGGGCTACACGAGCGCGGCGGCCTCGGGCTTCGCCGCCGGGGGCATCCAGGGCGGCAACCTGCAAAGCGCGGTGCAAGGGGCATTCTTTGGGACGTTGTTCTTCGGTGTCGGGGAGTTCTCGGGGGCGCACGCGGCGGCTGTCGCCGGTCGCGACATGACGCTGGGCGAGCGCGCCTTCCAGGCGGCCGGGCACGCGGCCGCCGGCTGCGGACAGAGTGCGGCAGCCGGAGGAAGTTGCCGGGAGGGAGCGACGAGCGCCGGTTTCGCCGCGCTGGCGGGCCCGATGGTCGACGGCGATGCGCTGGGCCAGTTCGCGGCGAGAGCGGCCGTGGGCGGGATCGCCTCACGGCTCGGGGGAGGCAAGTTCGAGAACGGGGCGTATACCGCTGCGTTCGCGTACCTCTTCAATGAGCTTCAGTATTTGCGAGATGGAAGAATCGCGCACCGGTTGCTTCAGGATCACTACGATGCGCAAGGATACGTGAGCGAGCGCCAGTGCATTGGTAGTGCATGTGTCGACGGACGATTCGATATCGCGGACCCGAGAAGCCTTGACCTCTGGGAAATCAAGAAGGACAGCATCTGGGGTCATTTCTCTGGCGATCGTCAGCTGAATCGGTACACGAACGGCACCGGCTTTCGGCGTGGGGGAAATCTCCCGGCATTGACCGTCAACGGCGCTAGCCTTTCACTCAGCGCCGCGGACACAACCTACGTGTACGGCAATGTCGGCGGCGGATTGGTTACCTATCAAGTAATCAGCCCGCCCGGGCCAATTGAGCGGTTCCTCAACCAGCTGGGGCATGCAATGGCGAACAATCCGCCGCTCGCGGTTCCCAGCGTGCCGCGTCCTAGATATGGTCTGTTTTGACATGGACGAGCATCCCGCACCTTTCGATGCAGAGACCCGCCGCAAGCTGCTGCGACTCGCGGACGACTTGCCCGCGATCTGGGACGCGTTACGCGGTCGTGGCTTCCGATTGTTCGATCTGGTTGTCTCACACGTAGAACAGATGCGGGTAAGGCCGTCGGATGAGCAACCCTATGCATACTATTTCCGCGAAGCCCTCAAAGAGCGGCTGAGCTTCTTTTACGCCCTATGGCTACCGGAGTGTCGGGGCACGCGGCAGAATCTCGCGTACCGCTCCTCCTACCTGGATCATCTGCAGGACAAAGCGACGGCAGGGACTTATGCATTCCTCGGCGAGCACGCCAGGCTTACCCGAGTGCTCCTGGATGCAAATGACATTCTCTATTCGACGCTGAAACTCACCGACAACACGCGCTGGATGGGGTTCCTCGACGCATACCAAGCGCAGAAGCGGACCGAGGTACAAGCGCTCGAAGAGCATATCCGTGCGTTGAGTGCCTCGCCGCGCAAGCCCACGCCAATTCGCATTGCGCGACTTTTAGAAGACGTCCTGGGGCCCCTCGGATTTGAGGCCATGCTACTCGACACCAAGACAGTCAGGCTTGTCTTCAGAAGAATCTTGGATCAAAGCGTGGCGCTGCATTGCGAATACGTTGATCATCAAGGTATGACGGCGGGCCGCTCGTGGAACTTGGTGTTTGTGTTCCAGTCGCCAGACCGTCCACTCTGGGAGCGCATGAAATACCGCACCTTGCCCCTAGCGCTATCGATTGAGAGCTTTATCCCGGGAGGCGAATTCTATTCGAGACATATGGGCAAATGGGATTCCATCGTGTTAGGGGGATTAGTCAACAGCCAGCTACTTGGCCTGCTGGCGGAACGATGGGAACGACAGACAGGCGGAAACTCCATGTGTTGATGTTCGAAGTTGGGGGGGGGGGCAGGCTTCGCGGCTCCCCACGTCGCAGGGAGATTGCATCGCCATTTGTATGAAGATGTGCCGCGCACTCTGCGTTCCCTATTCACTGCCCTCGTTACCCACTGGGGAAATGAACTCATGGCAGTTCAACAGTAGTTCATGGGCAGCAGGGCTCCTGGCGCGAACGATGGGAGGGGCCCCGCGTTTCAATTTTGGCGCCTACCAGGCGCCTGGGTACGGAAATCCCGTACCAAATTGGGCATTTGGCAAATGAACGCCGGGGTCCGGATGATCATGGTTGTCATTGCCAGCTTCCTTGGCACCTACGCTTACTATCGATGGGTATTAGTACCCACACTCCACAAGGAGATCCTGCATCTGTTTGGTGTGGGGCTCTACTGGGTGGTCCTCGCTGCCCCTGTTGTGCTGATCGCACCGGTATTCACGCTGATAGCGGGGCGTGGTTCTCACCGCTCGCATGTGCTCATCGGGGCATTCGCCCTGCTTTTCGCGTCGGGAATCGTCGGCCTGGCCTTCTATTGGGATCTGTTGTTTTGCGCATTTGTGACAAGGGGTACGTGCGAATAGGCCGATAGAACGGCCAGCAAGCTGCACCTTGACCTCATCAGGTTCAGCAGATCCAACAAGTGAACCCTCCACAAGCTGTCGAAATCGAAGCGTTCAAGAGCGTGGCGATCCGGCTTAGGGGCGAGCTGGGACGCCTGGGGCAAGCGCCGGCTTGCCGATGGCGCCGACGGCACGCCGGGCAACTTGGTCGCGCTCACCGGCCCGCGCGGCTTCACGGGGCACGAGCACCTGGACACGCACGGCCTGGTCCACATGAACGGGCGGATGTACGAACCGTCGCTCGGGCGGTTCGTGAACGCCGACCCGCTGGTGCAGGCGCCGCTGGATGCGCGCAGCTGGAACCGCTACACCTACGTGATGAACAACCCGCTCGCCTACACCGACCCCACGGGGTACAGTTGGTGGACGAAGTGGCGCAGGCCGATATTGGCCATCGCGGCGAGCTTCCTCATCGGCCCGGAGGCGTACAACTGGGCGATGGGCAACCTGGTCAACTCCTTCGGCGGTGCGATGGCGATCAACGGCTCACAGTTCGCGATAGCCCAGGTCGGCGCCAACGCCTTCGCCGGGGCCGCCAGCGGATTCGCGGCCGGGGGCATCATGGGCGGCAACCTCAACAGCGCGCTGCAGGGAGCCGTGTCGGGCACGCTCTCCGGGGGAACGGCAGGCTACTTCGGGGACAACTACAACCTCGCCCGGGTCGCCGCCGAGAGCGTGGTCGGAGGCACAACGTCCGCAATTAGTGGCGGGGAGTTTCGGAACGGATTTCGCCTTGCGGGAATGATGTCCCTGCTCACTCACAGCAACTACATGATGCGCGAGGAGATGGTCGCCCAGTCCAGGCTTCAAGGATGGAATGGCGACGGAAAGAGCAAGGGATTCTTCGGAGACCACTTCAAGCTCGCTGGCGCGAGGAGAACGTTAGACGACAGTGGTAGCGTGTTGAGATGCGATTCTTTCGCGGGCGGGTGTCAAGGGGCCCGAATGCTTGCAGAAGACGGCGCTTCCAGACTTGGTCCATTCGAGTATGGGCCGGGGTCAATTCTGGATCGCTTAGCCGAGAGCTTTGCAGGCCCGCATGACTGGCTTCGGAACACCACGGGTGCATATCGCGCTAACGGAAACGCGATTAACAGCACTGGCGTCCTTGGGTTCCTGGACAACTTCGTTGCCAACGCCGCACTATTGGTGCCGGCCTCTCCCTTTGCGGCTGCCGCGCTTGGCTGGACAACGCCCGGCTTTGCAGCGGCCTATGTCGCGGGGAGATCGCATGGTCATTGATTTGAAGATGTACCGCGCACTCTGCGTTGCATTAGCAGCGACCTTTGCGCAAATGAACATCATCGCCATCGCACGTGGGCAACCCGATGAGGTGCCGCCAGGGCCAGTGCGTGCGACTGATGGTGGTACATGCCCGAGCTTGGCCGGTACCTTTCGCTTTTCAGGCGAGTCAATTGAATCGCAGGACATTCCTCATCCGAGATTCGATATGCAGGTCCTCCGGAGCGGGTTCGTAGAGGGCAATGTCAGCGCGGTGAGACTGTCGCCACTGTCGCATGGACTTTGGAAAGCCGAATTTCTCGGCGAGGGAAACATTTCGGTTCTGGCACCTGACGGCTCGCATTCGCCTCCAACGTTGCAACTGAAAGCCCATTGCATTGCTGGCGCCTGGGAGCATCGCAAGACCATTCGCGGCAGCAGTGATGGATCTGCGGTCATGTCGAACGTGCAAATCCGAATCACGACGGATGATGCCGGGGCGCTGGTGTCGGAGTACAGATTCGATGCAAAGACTCAAGGATTCCTCGGTCTCGATCGTCACGCCAGTTCAGGAGTTGCCCGGTACCGCTTTGGAAGGATTGAATTGCGTTAGATGCCCGGATGGGATGGTCCACTAGAAGGCGACGTGCACGGGCCGAGGCAGTCGGAGACCTACCACCTTGGCGATGCCTTCTTTGAGGACGAGGGATCGCGGGGCCAGGAGGCACCTGGCCGACGGCGCCGACGGCACGCCGGGCAACCTGGTCGCGCTCACCGGCCCGCGCGGCTTCACGGGGCACGAAGCACGGACGGCCGCGGGCTCGTCCACATGAACGGGCCCCGGATCTTGCAGACCGTCGCTCGGGCGGTTCGTGAACGCCGACCCGCTGGTGCAGGCGCGCTGGATGGGTTGCTGGAACCGCTACAGCTACGTGATGAACAACCCGCTCGCTACACCGACCCCGGGGTACAGTTGGTGGACGAAGTGGCGCGAGCCGATACTGGCCATCGCGGCGGCGTGGGCGCTGGGGCCGGGCGGGTTCTTCGGGGAAGGCGGGATCTTCGGTTCCGGCGGCCTCGGGTGGGCATCGGGGACGACGGCGGGCTACACGAGCGCGGCGGCCTCGGGCTTCGCCGCCGGGGGGATCCAGGGCGGCAATCTCGAGAGCGCGATCCAGGGGGCGTTCAGCGCATCGCTGTTCTTCGGAGTGGGGGAGCTTACCCAAGGCGTCGCGATGGCGGGCAAGGTAGCGGCGCACGCGGCGGCCGGGTGTGCCTCGGGAGCTGCCGCCGGGGGCAGTTGCCGGTCAGGGGCGCTGTCGGCAGGATTCGCGGAGCTGGCGGGGCCGCTGGCGCAGGAGGTGGCGGGGCAGAACGTTCCCGCCAATATCGCAAGCAGGGCCGTGGTCGGGGGGGCCGCCTCGCGGCTCGGCGGCGGCAACTTCGAGAACGGAGCGGTCACCGCGGCCTTCGGCTATCTCTTCAACCACTGCGCGCACGGAGCTTGCACGTCTGATTTTGAGCAAGTGCTCTACGATTGGTGGCCTGGATACAAGGCAGGCACGTTGCTCTACAACCAGACAATGGGCGACGGAAGTTGGACGGGCTGGGAAGTACTCGATGCTGGTTCTCTCGGTGTCGGCGTTACAGGACGCGGCCTGGCTGCAATTCAAGGGGTTCGCGCCGGAAGCGGAGTAGGTGTAGAAATTGGCGCGAACGCCAATCAAGTTGCGCACGCATTTCGACATGTCGATGCCCTCGGGCTGCCCCGCGATGCGGTAACCGCCGCCATTCAAGCTGACATGTCAACATTCAAATCGAGTATGCAGGTCGGACAGACCGCCATTCGAACAGTCACAGTCGTCGGCGTTGACGTGACCTATCATGCACATCGCGTTACGCAGTCTTTAGTAAACATCGGACGGATAACGGCGCCGAGACCATGACTACGGATTTTCGGCCACTAACCGTTCAAGAACGGCGTGCGCTTCAGCGACTGCTTGCCGTAGAGTTTCCTGGACGGCAAGGCCTCGAACTGCAAGTCTGCAGCCTCGCGGTACGAAAGCGTGACGAAACGTTGTTTGAATTTTCTTCACTATCCGAGCCACGATCGGCGTTGCCTCGCCGTACCTACGGAGTGCCCATCGAAGGAACATACGTAGATCATGACGGGGCACAGGTCTTCCTGTTCTTGTTTACCGATGAGCAAGGCGCCCTCGTGGAGCTTGAAGTATGGAAACCGGACGGCACCGCTCTGCTCACCAACTTTTATGACGCCGAGTTCTCCGTTAGGGCGATACGCGCGAACTCAGCTGACAAATGACTCTAGCCACAACGACCGAGGCAACCTCCGGCTATGTGCTGCCGCAGATTCCTGCAGCCGCGCAGAGAAGCGGATTTAAGGTTCCGGGCTGGAACAAGCCACTGCCCTTCCCATGAGAAATCCGAAGAGACGGGCGTTGGGCTTCTGGGTCATGGGCACGCTGCTTGTTGGTGTGGCATACCCGCCTGCCTCCTATTGGCTCGCGGATCACATTCGATTCATTCATGTCGTGCTCACGCCTTGGTCAAGCGCGATCCTACCCGTTGCAACCCTCAGCGTGATTTTCTTCATTTGGGCCTTTCGGCGTCACGATCTCCTTACCGCGCGATCGACGAAGGCCCTGATTGCGGTCGGCGCGCTATTGAGCCTGTTCTGGCTGGCTTTCTTCTGCACGTACGCGTTGGTGACGATTCGCGGCGGTGTGTAGGGAAGTGTGCGCGGGGCGCCCGCCGCCTTCGACCCGGCCCCTTGACGCCCCTCAACCCCCCGGGCCTCCGATCGGCGATGATGGCGCCCAAACCCCTCCTGGAGCCCCCGCCATGAAGCCCGCCCTCACGCTCGCCACCCTCCTCCTCGCGACCGCCGCCACGGCCGCCCACGCCATGCCCGGCGCCGGCGCCAGCACGCCGCACGGCGCCGCTGCCGCGACCGCCCCCGTCAAGAAGGTCGCCAAGGCCACCGGCCCCGACGCCCGCACCGTGGCCGAGGTCGTCGCCGGCAAGGCGGCCCTCAAGGGCAAGCCCGTCCTCGTGCATGCGCAGGTGGTGAAAGTCACGCAGGGCGTCATGGGCAAGAACTGGGTGCACCTGCAGGACGGCTCCGGCAAGGCCGCCGACGGCACGCACAACGTGATCGCCACCACGAAGGACACGGTGGCCGTGGGCGACGTGGTCAACGCCAAGGGCACGGTGCGCACCGACGTGAACATCGGCGCCGGCTATTCCTACGCCGTCCTCATCGAGGACGCGGTGCTGCGCAAGTAGGCGCGCGCCCCTGCGCATGAGGGCGATCGCCGCGGCGGTCCTCGCGATCGCGTTGCCGGCCGCCGCCGCCACGCCCGGCGAGGTGCCCGTGGGCAGCGTCCTTCGCGACACGCCGCTCTACGGCCTCACGCTCGATTTCCGCAAGCTCTCCGACTTCCGCGGCAAGCCCCTCGTGATCAACGTCTGGGCGAGCTGGTGCGCGCCCTGCCGCGCCGAGATGGGCTCGCTCGACCGCCTGGCGCGGCGCCACAACGGCAAGCAGTTCCACATCATCGGCATCTCCACCGACGACCACGCCGACAAGGCGCAGGCCTTCGTGGTGGGCACGGGCGTGTCGTTCGACAACTACCTCGACAAGAACCTGGTGCTGGAGAACATGCTGGGCGCCAACCGCATCCCGCTCACCGTGCTCGTGGACAAGGACGGCAAGGTCGTGCGCAAGGTCTACGGCGCGCGCGAGTGGGACAGCCGCGAGAACAAGGCGCTCATCGGGCAGGCGCTGGGGGTGAAGCTGGACTGAGCGGCGAAGCGGCGGGGACAATCGGTAACCCGCCGCCCCCCGCGCGGGCGCAGAATCGACGGGTTCGTGGAGGAATGCCCATGCCCCACCCCCTTGCCGCCCTCGTCGCCGCCCTCGCGCTCGCCGGCTGCGCCGCCGTGCCGCCCGCGGCCGAATCCGACCCGCTCTTCGCCGACCAACTCTTCGCCGCGCCGTCGGAGCCGGTGGACGCCTCCCGCGTCTTCGCGGCGAGCGAGGCCATGCGCCGCTACGTCGCCGAGGAGATCGGGGACCTCCCGGGCTCCAAGGGCCGCCAGCAGGCGCTCATGGACGCGCTGCGCAACAAGGCGCAATTGAAGCTCGAGTACGACGCCGCCTACACGCGCAACGCCGCGGAGGCCTTCGAGGCCCGCACCGGCAACTGCCTCTCGCTCGTGATCATGACGGCCTCCCTCGCGCGCGAGATGGGCATCCCGGTGCGCTTCCAGAGCGTGTTCGTGGAGGAGACCTGGTCGCGGCAGGGCGACCTCTACTTCTCCATCGGCCACGTGAACCTCGCCCTCGGCGGCCGGCCCCCGAAGCTCGGCACGCGCATCGACGACGGCGAGCAGCTCATCGTGGACTTCCTGCCGCCGCCGGACCTGAAGGGGCTCAACTGGCGCGTCGTGGACGACCGGACGATCCTCGCCATGTACATGAACAACCGCGCCGCCGAGTCGATCGCCGACGGGCGCCTCGACGACGCCTACTGGTTCGCGCGCGAGGCCATCCGGCAGGACCCCGCCTTCGTCGTCGCGCAGAACACGCTGGGCGTGATCTACCAGCGCCGCGGGCACCTCGACCACGCCGCCCGGGTGCTGGAGCGCGCGCTCGACAGCGAGCCGCGCAACACGCGCATCCTCACCAACCTCGCGAACGTCTACGAGGCGCAGGGCCGCCGCGCGCTGGCGCAGGCGCTGCAGGAGCGGCTCGCGAGGCTGGAGCCCGACCCGCCCTTCGCCTTCTTCAACCGCGGGCTGGCGGCGGCCCGGGAAGGCGACTGGCGCCGCGCTCGCGAGCTGTTCGCCAAGGAAGTCGAGCGCGCGCCCTACTACCACGAGTTCCACTTCTGGCTGGCGGTCGCGCTGGCAAACCTCGGCGAGCCCGAGGGCGCTCGGCGCCACCTCGCGCTCGCCATGGAGAACAGCACCACGCGCCGCGACCACGACCTCTACGCGGCCAAGCTCCAGCGCATCGGCTCAGCGCGGCTTCACTAGCGCCGCGCGCAGCTCCGCGAGCTTCGACTTCACCTTCTCCGCGTTGGCGCGGCCCATGCGGAAGAGCACCTTCCGCCCGGCCGATTCGGCCTCGAGCTTCGGGTCGGCGTATTCCGCCAGCACGTGCGGCACCACGAGCCGGATCGGTTCCTCGGGCACGGGGGCGGCGAGCAGGTGGTCGATCACCTGCACCAGCCGCGTGTTGAAGTGCCCGTCCGGATAGCCCAGCTCGACGTACGCCTGCTGGAAGAGGGCATAGTGGCGCGCGTAGAGCGCCACCAGCTTCTTCGCGTCCACCTTCCCGAGGAGCGCCACCCACGGCGCGTAGCGCGCGGCGTTTTCCGCGGCGATGGCGAGGCTCGCCTCCTTGCCGGTGGTCGCGAGCAGCCCGCCCACGGGCTTGAGGGGCGAGAGGCGCATGGCGAAGGACTTGCGCGGCAGGTTGTCGACCGTGACCACGATGTTGCGCACGAGGCGCTCGGGCACGAAGAAGCGGCCGACGGCGTCGCGCCCCAGCAGGCCCGCCAGCGCCGCGAGGAGCGGGCCGTCGCTCTCGTCGAGCGCGGGCGGCGGCTTCGGCGGCGCGGGGTCCTCGGCCACGGCCGGCTCCGGGAAGTGCGCGGGTGCGGCGGGCGGCGCGGGCGGCGGGGCCTCGACGCGCGCCACGGGAACCGGCGGTGGGGCGAGCGGGGGCGCGGGCTCGCCCCTCAGGAAGAACCACGCGCCGATGCCGAGGGCCACGGCTGCGGCGACGGCCAGCGCGATGCGGTTCGGACTCATCCTGCCTCCCTTCGCGAAAAGCCAAACCGGTTCGAGCCCGGGAAAGCGTCGCAGTTCCCCGCGCCTCAGGAAAGCGCGGCCTTCGCGGCCTCCAGCGCCTCCCAGCGCTCCAGCAGCCGCGAGAGCTCCTCCTCGATCTCCGCGTGCCGCGCGTTGAGCGCCTTCAGGTCCACCGTGCGGTCCTGGTAGAGCGCGGGGTCGGCGAGGCGCGCGGCGAGCGCCGCCTGCTCGCTCTCCAGCGCCTCCAGCCGCGCGGGAATCCGCTCCAGCTCGCGCGCCTCGTTGAACGAGAGCTTCGTCTTGCGGCGCGGCGCGCGCGTGTCGGCCTTCGCGGCGGCCGGCTCGGCGGCGGCATCCGGCGCGGCGGGCGTGGCGGCGCTCGCGCGCTTCCAGTCCTCGTAGCCGCCGGCGTACTCCTTCCACCGCCCCTCGCCTTCGTACGCGATCGTCTGCGTGACCACGTTGTCGAGGAAGGCGCGGTCGTGGCTCACCAGGAAGAGCGTGCCTTCGTACTCCTGCAGCAGGCTTTCCAGCAGCTCCAGCGTCTCGATGTCGAGGTCGTTGGTGGGCTCGTCCAGCACCAGCACGTTGGCCGGGCGGCTGAAGAGGCGCGCGAGGAGCAGGCGGTTCCTCTCGCCGCCGGAGAGCGTCTTCACCGGCGCGCTGGCGCGCTCCGGCGGGAAGAGGAAGTCGCCGAGGTAGCTGATCACGTGCTTGCGCCCGCCGCCGATCTCCACGAAGTCCGAGCCCGGCGAGATCGTCTGCGCGAGCGTGGCCTCGTCGTCCAGCGCGGCGCGGAACTGGTCGAAGTAGGCCGCCTCGACCTTCGTGCCGAGGCGCACCGTGCCCGCGTCCGGGGCGAGCTCGCCGAGGATGAGCTTGAGGAGCGTCGACTTGCCGCAGCCGTTGGGCCCGATGAGGCCGATGCGGTCGCCGCGCAGGATGCGCGTGGAGAAATCCTCGACGACCCGCTTGTCGCCGAAGCGCTTGGTGACGCGCTCCAGCTCCGCCACGAGCTTGCCGGAGCGCTCGCCGGCCGAGAGCGCGAGGTCCACGCGCCCCATGCGCTCGCGCCGGGCCGCGCGCTCGCGCCGCAGCACCTCGAGCCGGCGCACGCGGCCCTCGTTGCGCGTGCGCCGCGCCTCCACGCCCTTGCGGATCCACGCCTCCTCCTGCGCGAGGAGCTTGTCGGCCTTGCGGTTCTCCACCGCCTCGTTGGCCAGCAGCACGGCTTTCCGCGCCTCGTAGGCGGCGTAGTTGCCCGGGAAATCCGCGAGCCGTCCGCGGTCCAGCTCGACGATCCGGGTTGCCACGCGGTCGAGGAAGCGCCGGTCGTGGGTGACGAGCAGCACGGCGCCGGGGAAGGCGAGGAGCGTCTCCTCCAGCCACTCGATCGCGCCGATGTCGAGGTGGTTCGTCGGCTCGTCGAGCAGCAGCAGGTCGGGCCCGGCCACGAGCGCGCGGGCGAGCGCCACGCGCTTGCGGAGCCCTCCGGAGAGCTCCCCGACCTGCGCGTCGGCGGGGAGCGCGAGGCGCGTGAGGGTGGCCTCGATGCGGTGCTCGAGCGTCCAGCCGCCGGCGGCCTCCAGCGCTTCCTGCAGCGCGTGCAGGCGCGCCATCAGCGCCTGCTCGGCCGCGCCGCCGGGATGCGCGGCGAGCGCGTGCGCGGCTTCGTGGTACTGCACGAGCAGGCGCGTGGCCTCGCCCAGCCCCTCGGCCACCGTCTCGAAGACGCTGCGGCCGGCGGCGAACGCGGGCTCCTGCGCCACGCTCGCCACGCGCGCGCCGGGGGCGAGCGAGACCGTGCCATCGTCGGGGCGCGCCTCCCCCGCGACGATCCGCAGGAGGCTCGACTTGCCCGTGCCGTTGCGGCCGATGAGGCCCACGCGCTCGCCCGGCTCGATCACGAGCCCGGCGCGGTCGAGGAGCGGCACGTGCCCGTAGGCGAGCGAGACGTCGGAGAGCTGGAGGAGCGGCAAGTCAGTCGGCGGCGCGGACGTGGTACAGCCCGAGGGTACCGTATCCCTTGGCGAGCGGCATGCGCCCGACGTAGCTCATCGCGAGGCCCCCGGCGCCGGTGGCCGCCAGCACCGCGGCGAGGGCGCTGCTCGCGTAGACCTGGCCGGGCGGCGTGACGGGCTCGATGCGCGCCGCGCGGCTGGTGTGCGGGCCGGTGTACATCGGCAGGCCCGTGATGGGGTCCGTCGCGCAGTGCACGGGCCCGCAGTGCAGCGCGATGCGCAGGTCGAAGGCCGCGGGCAGCCCCCACCGCGCGCGGTCGAAGCCGGCCACCAGCGCGTTCAGCTCGAGCGCGAAGCGCGCCGCGCCGGCCGCCTCGCGGAAGACCATGTACAGCCCGTCGCCCGAGGTCTCGACGTGCTCGAAGCGGTGCGCGGTGCGGCGGCCCAGCTCGCCCACCGCGCCCAGGAACCCCTCGATGTAGCCCGGGATCTGGTCCTCGCCCAGCTTGCTGTAGCCCACGGCGTCGGCGAAGAGCATGGCGCGCAGCTCGTGGCGGACGGCCCGCGGCGGTTCCGGTGCGGGCGTTGGCGGAGGCGCGGCCGCCGGCGTGCCGCGCAGCGCCCCGATGTCCACCTGGTCGATCGCGAGCGCCTGCCGCTGCCAGTGCGCGACCACCGAGGCGGCGCCCCCGGGCGCCCCGGGCGAGGCCGGGTCCCACGCGGCCAGCGCGCGGACTTCGCCCTCGAGGTGGCGCGCGCGCAGGCACCCCATGCCCGTCAGCACGAGGTTCGCGTACTCGAAGGTCGCCGCGCTGCCGCTGGCGCGATGGTCGCTGGTGACGGTGACGGTCGCGGCGGATGCCAGCGCGCGTTCGAAACGCTCGCCCCAGCCGCCGGGCGCCGCGTCGACGCTCGCCTCGCGGAATGCCGGCGCGGGAAAGGGGAGCACCACGTGCGTCTCGCCGCCCAGCTCGCGCACGATCTCGAGGCACAGGAGGTCAGCGCCGCATGCCGCGGAGCCATAGGCGGCCACCGGGCCGATGGCCGCGATCCTCTCGCGCAGCGCCGCGCGCACGGCGGGCTCCAGCCGCGCCGGAAACCGCTCGCCCCCGCGCCCCGGCTCGTCGACCCGGTGCCCGGTGAAGACGAGCACCGTCGCCGTGCCGAGCGGCGCCGCCACGGCCGGGTCGATGCCGGGCAGATGGTCCGCCAGCAGCCTCGCCTGCCGCCGCGTGGAGGCGAGGTCGCCCGCCCGGCCGCCCGCGAGCCGCGCGGCCTCGGCGTAGTGCGCCCGCGCCGCCGCCGCGTCGCCGAGGATGAGCGCCGCCTCGCCCAGCGTCGCCTCGCGCCAGTAGCGCGCGGTGCCGTCCTGCGTCGCTTGCCCCGCGTGAAGGCCCAGCGCGCGCACTTCGGAAGCGATCTGCCTCGCGTGGCCGAGGTCGCCGGCGAGGCAGGCGATCGTCGCGGCGTTGATGCCGGTGTAGAGCGCGTCGTCCGCCGCGCCCCGCCGCCGCGCCTCCTCCCACGCGCCCTCGTAGAGCCGAAGCGCCTGCGCGAGGTGCGCGGCGCGGCGCGTGCCGTCGGCCGTGGCCAGCGCCAGGTCCTTGTGCGTGCGCGCGAGCATGCCGAGCGTCTCGGCGTCGGCGTTCCCCTCGTCGGCCAAGGCCTGCAGCAGCCGGCCCGCGCGTTGGGCGTCCCCGCTGCGCGCCAGCGCCAGCGCGTGTAGCTGCCGCAGGCGCACGCTGCCCGGTTGCGCCGCCAGCGCCTCCTGCGCCGCGTTGCACGCGAGCAGCGGCTCGCCCTGGCGCAGCAGCGACTCGACCTCGGCGGCGTTCGGCTCGGGCATCGGCGGGTTCCGGGGCAAATGGTGCCGATCATAGCCCCGCTATCCAATTCGCACGGAATGCCCTACCCTTTGGCACCGCGGCGCCGGGAGGGGGAAGCTCCCCGCCGCCGCCGACGACAACAAGGAGTCACGGGCCATGAGCAACGTGCACCCGCTGGAGGCGCCGGCGTCCACCCTCGACGAGGACGCCTGGGAGGATCTCCTCAACTTCATCGAGGAGAAGCGCGTCATCCCCATCGTCGGGCCCGAGCTCCTCAAGGTGGAGACGGAAGCCGGCCCGCGCCTGCTCCACGACTGGATGGCCGAGAAGCTCGCCGCGAAGCTGGGCGTGGACACCGCGCGCCTGCCGCAGCCCTACACGCTGAACGACGTGGTGTGCTGGTTCCTCGCCTCGCGCGGCCGCCGCGAGGACACCTACACGCGCATGCGCAGCATCCTTCGCGAGACGAGCTTCGCGCCGCCCAGGGCGCTGCGGCAACTGGCGGAGATCGCCGACTTCGACCTCTTCATCACGACCACCTTCGACTCCCTGCTGGAGGCGGCGGTGAACGAGGTGCGCTTCGGCGGCGCGCAGTCCGCCGAGGTGATCGGCTACACGCCCAACCGCGTGGCCGACCTCCCGGCGGAGCGGGAGCACCTGCAGCGCCCCGTCGTCTACCACCTGCTGGGGCGCTGCTCGGCCTCGCCCACCTACGTGATCTCCGACGAGGACATGCTGGAGTTCGTCTGCGCCCTGCAGAGCGAGCACCTCACGCCGGAGAAGCTCTTCTTCGAGCTCGAGCACAGCCACCTGCTCATCATCGGCAGCAACTTCTCCAACTGGCTCGCGCGGCTCTTCCTGCGCATGGCCAAGCGCCGCCGGCTCTCCGACCCGCGCGACGTGGGCGAGGTGCTGGCCGACGACCACACCGGCAGCGACGAGCGCCTCATGGCCTTCCTGCAGCAGGTGAGCGTGCGCACGCGCGTCTACGCGGGCGCGGAGCAGTTCGTGGACGAGCTGCACCGGCGCTGGACCGCCCGCCGCCGCCCGGCCGAGGTGATCGCGCTCGCCGCCGCGCCGCGGCGCGTGCTGCCGCCGGAGCGCGAGATGCCGGAGAACGCCGTCTTCATCAGCTACGCGCGCGAGGACCTCGCCGCCGTGCAGCGCCTCAAGGGCGCGCTCGACGCCGCCGGCGTCACGACCTGGTTCGACATGGAGCGGCTGGAGGGCGGCGACGACTACGACCGCAAGATCCGCCGCAACATCGAGCGCTGCGCCTTCTTCGTGCCGGTCGTCTCCGCCGCGACCGAGCGCCGGCTCGAGGCCTACTTCCGCCGCGAGTGGAGCTACGCGCTCGACCGCACGCGCAACATGGCCGACGACGCGATCTTCATCCTGCCGGCGTGCATCGACGCGACCGACCCGCGCGGCGCGCGCGTGCCGGACAAGTTCAAGGCGCTGCACATCACGCAGATGCCGGGCGGGGAGCCTCCGCCGGCGTTCGTGGAGCGGCTCAAGGCGCTGCTCGCCTCGCGCGGCGGGGAGGGCGCGCCGTGAGCGGCCCGGGCGAACCCGCGGCGCAGCCGGCCGTCGACCCGCAGCACCCCTGGCTGGGGCTCGCCTCCTTCACCGAGGAGACGCGAGCCTACTTCCACGGCCGCGAGGAGGAGGTGGCCGAGCTCGCCCGCCGCGTGCAGCGCAAGCTCCTCACCATCCTCTTCGGGCAGTCGGGGCTGGGCAAGACCTCGATCCTGCGCGCGGGGATCGTGCCGCGGCTTCGCCCGGAGGGCTATTGCCCCGTCTACGTTCGCGTCGACTACGCGGCCGACTCCCCGCCGCCCGCCGAGCAGATCAAGCAGGCCATCTTCCGCGCGACCGAGGCCTCGGGGCAGTGGACGCAGCCGGGCTCCGCCGTGGCCGGCGAGTCGCTGTGGGAGTTCCTGCACCACCGCGACGACCTCCTGAAGGACGAGGCCGGGCGCACGGTCACGCCGCTGCTCATCTTCGACCAGTTCGAGGAGATCTTCACGCTGGCGCAGGCCGACGACGCCGGCCGGGCGCGCGCGGCGCAGTTCGTCGAGGAGCTCGCCGACCTCGTCGAGAACCGCCCGCCCCGGGCGCTCGAGGCGAGGCTGGAATCCGACGACACCCTCACCGACCGCTTCGACTTCGGGCGGGCCGACTACCGCATCCTCATCGCGCTGCGCGAGGACTACCTCGCGCACCTGGAGGGCCTCAAGGGCGCGATGCCCTCGATCACGCAGAACCGCATGCGGCTCGCCCGCATGAACGGGCAGCAGGCGCTCGCCGCCGTGACCAAGCCCGGCGGCCGCCTCGTCCCCGAGGAAGTCGCCGAGGCGATCGTGCGCTTCATCGCCGGCGGGTCGGAGCTTCGCAACGCCGAGGTGGAGCCCTCGCTCCTGTCGCTCATCTGCCGGGAACTGAACAACGCGCGCCTCGCGCAGGGCCGCGCCGA
>JAHCAK010000051.1 GCA_019634955.1 Burkholderiales bacterium | reverse complement strand
CGCCATCAACCGGCTCTTCACCGGCGAGCGCGTCAACGCGACCGAGGACAGGCCCGCCCTGCACACGGCGCTTCGCGGCGACGAGCGGGTCGTGGCCGGCGGCGAGGACGTGCTGGCGCAGGTGCAGCGCTGCCGCGCCCGCATGCGCGCGTTCTCGACCGCCGTGCGCGACGGCTCCTGGAAGGGCGCGACGGGCTCGCCCATCCGCCACGTGCTCTCGCTGGGCATCGGCGGCTCCTACCTCGGGCCCCGCCTCGCGGTGGAGGCGCTCGCGGCGATGGCCGACGGCCCGCAGGTGCGCTTCGTGGCCAACGTGGACCCGGCCGCTTTCGACGATGCCGTGGCGGGCCTCGATCCCGCCGCCACGCTGGTCGTGGTGGCCTCCAAGACCTTCACCACGCAGGAGACGATGGCCAACGCGCGCGCGGCGCGGCGCTGGCTCGCCGACGCCCTCGGCGAGGCGGCGCTCGCGCGCCACATGGTCGCCGCCACGGCGAGCGCCGCGGAGGCGGGCCGCTTCGGCATCCCCGAGTGCAACGTGTTCCCCTTCGGCGAGTGGGTCGGCGGGCGCTACTCGGTGTGGTCGAGCGTGGGGCTGCCCATCGCCATCGCCGTGGGCATGCCCGCCTTCGAGCGCTTCCTCGCCGGCGCGCACGCGGTCGACCTCGAGTTCCGCTCGGCGCCGCTGGAGCGGAACGTCCCGTTCCTGCTCGCGGCCACGGCGCTGTGGAACCGCAACTTCCTCGGGATCCCCGTGCACCTCGTGCTGCCGTACGCGCAGCGCCTCGCGAGCCTGCCGGGCTACCTGCAGCAGCTCGAGATGGAGTCCAACGGCAAGCGCGTTTCCGCCGCGGGCGAGGCGCTCGCGTGGACCACCTGCCCGGCCCTCTTCGGCGAGGCGGGCACCCTCGGCCAGCATGCGTTCTACCAGTGGCTGCACCAGGGCACCGACGAGGCCTCCTGCGACTTCATCGTGGTGGCGCGGCCCATGGGCGGCCGCGAGGGCGACCACGCGGCGCTGCTCGCCAACGCGCTCGCCCAGTCGGAAGCCCTCATGACGGGCCGCGCGACCGGCGACCCGCACCGCGACTGCCCCGGCAACCGGCCCAGCACGACGATCGTGCTGGAGTCGCTGGAGCCCGCGTCGCTGGGCGCCCTCGTGGCCCTCTACGAGCACAAGACCTTCGCGCTCGGCACGCTGTGGGGCGTGAACCCCTTCGACCAGTTCGGGGTCGAGCTGGGCAAGGCGATCGCCGGCCGCATCCTCCCCGCGCTCGCCGGCGAGGCGTCCGACCTGCACCCGGCCACGCGCCACCTCCTCGACACGATCGGCAAGGCCGCCCGCGGCGGCACGGGCCGCGCCTAGCCCGCCCGCGCCGCCATGGCGATCGAGGACTTCCGCCGCATCGTCGAGACGCTCCGCGTGGCCGTGGCCATCGCGGACGCCAAGGGCGTGGTGGCCTTCGCCAACCCCGCCTTCGTGCAGCTCGCCGGCGACCCCGACCGAGGCGTGTCCGGCCAGCCCCTGCAGGCGTTCTTCTCGAAGGAGGACGCCAAGCGCGTGCAGCAGAACGTGGCGCGCATCGCCGACGGCAAGGTCGCCACCTCCCTCATCGACGCGCGCATGGCCGCCGGCGGCGAGTGGGTGCAGCTGTCGCTGCAGCCGGCGCTGGATGCGCGCGACAAGCCCGCGGGGATCGTCGCGGTGCTGCACGACACGGCGGGGCAGCGCGAGACGGAGAGCGCGCTGAATCTCACCACGGCGCGGCTCATGGCGCTGGTGGAGGCCTCCCCCAACGCCGCGCTCATCGAGAACGCCGCCGGCGAGGTGGAGCTGGTGAACGAGGCCTTCTGCCGGCTCCTCGCGCTGGAGAGCGCGCCGCAGTCGCTCCTGGGCCTGCCGGCGGTGGAGGTGATCGGCCGCTCGAAGGCCGTCGACCGGGAGGCGGTCGCGCGCGCGCACCGCAAGCCCGACGAGGACGCGAGCATCCCGCTCTCGCGCCCCGACGGCCACCCGGCCACGCTGGAGCGCCAGCCGCTGCTGGTCGACGAGGAGCCCGCCGGCGCGCTGTGGTCGTCGCGCACCGCCACCGGCGCCGCCGGCGAGGACCGCGGCGCGAGCGAGATCGCGCTCATCGAGAAGATCGGCGCGGAGCTCTCCGTCGCGCTGGAGGGGCTCTCGGCCATCTCCATCCGCGCGCAGCAGATGGAGTTCGACCCGGCGCTGGTCGAGCACTTCCAGCGCATCCGCTCCTCCACCGAGACCGCGCTCGTGGCCATCGGCGACCTCGTGGACTTCTCCAAGGTCGAAGGCGGCATCGAGCTCGCACGCGGCGAGTTCCGCCTGCGCGCGGCCGTCGCCGACCTCGTGCAGCGCGTCGTGCACGCTGCCGAGGAAAGCGGCTGCCGGCTGCGCCTCAAGGTGGAGCAGGACGTGCCCGACCTCCTCGAAGGCGACGTCGAGCGGCTGCAGCTGCTGCTCCGCAACCTGCTGGAGAGCGCCTTCGCCGTGCATCCCGGCGCCGACGTGCAGCTCGCCATCTCGCCGGAGTACACCACGGAGTCGGGCATCCAGCTCTCCTTCGCGGTGGCGGCGAGCGGCGCGGAGAAGGGCGCACCGCGCTCCTCGGCCGAGGGCGGCATGGGGGTGGCCGTGGCCCGCTTCATGGTGACGGCCATGGGCGGCCGGCTCGCCGTGGGCTCGCGCGCGACCGACCCCCTCTATGCGTTCACGATCGAGTTCCCCGTGCGCGAGGCCCCGCCCGCGCCGCGGCGCCCCACCTACGTCTCGCTCGTTGGCATGCCGGTTCTCGTCGTGAGCGAGGACCCGGCCCAGCGCCACGAGCTCGCGAACCTGCTGCGCGGCTGGCGCATGACGCCGATGGAGGCCGACAACGCCGCCATGGCGATCGCGCTCCTCGAGCGGCTGCACGGCGAGGGGAGCCCCGTGCCGCTCATGCTCGTCTCCAACCGCATGGCGGTGCAGGACGGCTTCCTCCTCGCCTTCCGCGTGAGGAACCACCCGAGGCTCGCCGAGACGCTGGTGATGATGCTCGCGGCCGAGGGTAGGCCGGGCGACGCCATCGCCTGCCGCGAGAACGGCATCGCCGCCTACCTGCGCTACCCGATCGCCGACAAGCAGCTGAACGACGCCATCGTCGCGGTGACGGGCGCCTCGGTGGACGCCGACGAGACGCCCACGCTCGTCACGCGCCACTCGCTGCGCGAGCAGAGGAAGGGCGCCACCATCCTGCTCGTGGACCCGCACCGCGACAGCCACATGCTGGCCGCGCACATCCTGAGGAAGCGCGATTCAAGCCTCGTGGTCGCCGCGGACCTGGACGAGGCCGTCGCCTCGCTGGACCAGGACGTCTACGACCTCGTCTTCGTCGACGTCTCGCTCGAGGGGCTGGACGGGCCGGACGCCTGCGAGATCCTGCGCGGCCACATCAAGCGCGACCCCGAGGCGACGAAGATCTACGCCACCAGCATCGATCACTCGCCGGCGTTCAGGGAATCGAAGCTCGCGGAGGGGTTCGATGGCACGCTCGCGAAGCCCTTCCGGCGAGACGCGTTTCTCGCGATCCTCGCGGCGATGGGCAAGCTGCCGGACGAGCAGGGCTAGGGGCGGCGGGCCCCAAGGAGCGCTTCCGCCAGCTCGGCGAACCCCGCCGAACCCGCCGAGGGCGTGACCCAGCGCGGCAGGCTCGTCATTAGGTCGGCCATCTCGCGCACGTTGGCGACGCCCACCGCGTTCGGGAAGAAGGCGAACATCGGCTGGTCGTTGGGGGAATCGCCCGCGAAGACCACGCGATCCTTCTCGGCCTCGATGTCGATCGCGAAGTCCTCGGCGAGCGCGAGCCGCGAGGTCGAGAGCTTGTCGTAGCCGCCGAACCAGCCGTTCACGTGGATGGAACTCACCTTGGCCGTGAGGCCCTCCGATTCCATGATCGACACGATTTCGGCAACCGCCTCGCGCGGCAGGCGCGGCACGTCCTCGCAGAAGTCGATGGCGAGGTCGGCCTCGCGGTAGGGCTGGTCGGAGGCGATGCCGGACCCGGGGACCTCCTTCAGGATGCGCTGCGCGATGGCGTCCAGCCGCGCGGCGCGCTTCACCCGCTCCGCCGCGCCGATCACGTAGCGCTTCACGAGCCGGCCCGCGGCTGCGTCATGGCGGAACCAGAACGCGCCGTTCTCGCCCACCACCGCGTCCACCGGCCACATGCGCGCGATGTGGTCGCACCAGCCCGCGGGCCGGCCTGTCACCGGGATCACCAGCAGCCCCGCAGCCCGAAGCCGCTCCAGCGCCGCGTAGGCGACCGCGTGCAGCCGCCCGTGCGTCGTGAGCGTGTCGTCGATGTCGGCCAGCACCGCGCGCACCGCGCGGCGCGCCTCGAGCGGGAAGTCGGCGAGGGGCTCCATCTCGCGGGCGCGGAAGCCTACGCCCGCTTCCTGCCCGCCATGTATTCCTCGAACGCCTTGCGCTGCGCGGCATCCATGTGCAGCCCGCACTTGGTGCGGCGCCAGAGGATGTCGTCGGCGGTCTCGGCCCACTCCTCGGCCACGAGCCAGTCCACCTCGCGCTCGGTGAGGCCGGCGCCGAAGTTGCGGCCGAGCTCGTCGGGCCGCTGCGCGTCGCCCAGGACGGCGCCGGCGCGGCGGCCGTGGCGGCGCACCACGCCGTCGAGCAACTCGCGCGGGAAGCCCTTGTAGCGGTCGAAGATCTCGTCGCGGAAGGCGTTGTAGTTGGGCATGTCGCCGCCGGGCAAGTGCGCGTCCTTCGTCCACTTCGGGCCCATGGGCGGCAGGAACGGCGCGAGCTTCTCCAGCACCGACTCGGCCAGGCAGCGGTAGGTGGTGATCTTGCCGCCGAAGAGCGAGAGCACCGGGGCCTTGCCGCCCTCGTCGTCCAGCTCCAGCACGTAGTCGCGGGTGATGGACGAGGGGTCGCTCTTGCCGTCGTCGTAGAGCGGGCGCACGCCCGCGAAGGTCCACACGACGTCGGCGCGCGAGATGGGCTTCGCGAGGAAGCGGTTGGAGGCCTCGATGAGGTAGTCGGTCTCCTTCTCCGTGATGTCCACGGCCTCCTCGGGGGTCGCCACGGGCACGTCGGTCGTCCCGATGAGGCTCCACTTGCCCTCGAAGGGGATCACGAAGATCACGCGCTTGTCGGTGTTCTGCAGGATGCAGGCGTGGCCCAGCGAGTGCACCTTGGGCACGACGATGTGGCTGCCCTTGACCAGGCGCACCTTGGCGCCCGTGGCGCGGTGCGGCACGCCCTCCAGCACGCTCGACACCCACGGGCCGGCGGCGTTGACGATGGCGGTCGCCGTGACCGCCTTCCGCGCGCCGGTGCGCACGTCCTCCAGCTCCGCGTGCCACACGCCGTTCTCGCGCTTCGCGCCGGCGAAACGCGTGCGGGTGAGCACGGTGGCGCCCTTGTCGCGCGCCGACATGGCCGTGAGGATGGTGAGGCGGGCGTCGTCCACGCGGCAGTCGGAATAGACGATGCCGGAGCGGATCTCGGGCTTGAGCCCCGCGCTGTACTCGATGTGCGGGAACGGCACCGTGTGCGAGCCCGGCAGCGACACGCGCTTGCCGAGGTGGTCGTACATCCACAGGCCGATGCGGATCATCCACACCGGGCGCATGGTGCGGTCGTGGGGCAGCACGAAGCGCATGGGGCGCACGATGTGGGGCGCGGCGTTGAGGAGCACTTCGCGCTCCTCCAGCGCCTCGCGCACGAGGCGGAACTCGTAGTACTCGAGGTAGCGAAGGCCGCCGTGGATGAGCTTGGAGCTCCACCCGCTGGTGGCGCTGGCGAGGTCGGCCATCTCCACTTCCAGCACCTTGAGGCCGCGGCCCGCGGCGTCGCGGGCGATGCCGGCGCCGTTGATGCCGCCGCCGATCACGAGCAGGTCGTACTCCGCCGATCTTGCCGACTGGGCAGACATTTTTCTTCTTCCTTTCCCCCGGGATCCTCCGGGATACCCCCTACTTTACCTCCGTGCGGCCGAACCGGGACCACCAGAAGAGGCCGATCATCGTCTTTGTGTCCTGGATCAAACCTTCGCGCACCCACTCGAGCGCGCTCTCGACCGGGGCGGCGAACACCTCGAGATGCTCCCCGGGGTCCAGCCGGGCGCCGACGTGCCGCAGCCCGCGCGCGCCGTAGAGCTCGATCACCTCGTTGGAGTAGCCGATGCAGGGGTGCAGCGTGGCCATGTGCCACCAGTCGGCGGCCTCGTAGCCGCACTCCTCGACCAGCTCGCGGCGGGCGGTCTCGAGCGGCGGCTCGCCCTTCTCCATCTTGCCGGCCGGCAGCTCGATGTAGTGCCGGCCCATGGGGTAGCGGAACTGGCGCTCGAGGAGCACCTGCCCGTCGTCCAGGAAGGCCATCATCATGACGGCGCCGGGGTGCTCGACGTACTCCCGCCAGGCCGGGGCGCCGCCGGGCAGGCGCACCTCGTCGCGACGCAGCCGCAGCAGCCCGCCGTCGTAGGCGAGCTCGGTGGAGGCGCGGGTCTCGGTGAAATCCCCGGCCGGCTCGGGCGGGCGCTTCACGGGCGGGCCCCTAGAGGCTCGCGGTGATGGCCCGCGCGCACAGGTCCATGAGCGGGGCAGGCACGATGCCCAGGGCCAGCACGGCCAGCGCATTGGCCGAAAGGAGCACGCGCATGTCGCGGCGCGGCGCGATGGTGATCTCGCCGGCCGGCTCGTCCATGTACATGAGCTTCACGAGCCGCAGGTAGTAGAAGGCGCCCACGACGCTCATCAGGACGGCGAACACGACCAGGCCGCCGAAGCCCGCCTCCCAGGCCGCCTGCAGCACGGCGAGCTTGGCGAGGAAGCCCACGGCAGGGGGGATGCCCGCGAGCGAAAAGACGATCACGAGCATCACGAAGGCGTACCAGCGCGAGTGGCGGTTGAGGCCGCGGAGGTCCTCGAGCTCCTCGGCCTCGAAGCCGGCGCGCGACAGCAGGAGGATCATCCCGAAGGCGCCCAGCGTCATGAGCACGTAGGTGAGCACGTAGAACATCGCCGAGCCGTAGCCGTTGTCGGTGCCCGCGAGGATGCCCAGCAGCAGGAACCCCATGTGCGAGATGGTCGAGTAGGCGAGCATGCGCTTGAGGTTCGTCTGGGCGATGGCCACGAGGTTGCCAAGGCCGATGGAGGCCGCGGCGAGGATCGCGAGCATCTGCTGCCAGTCGCTTCCCATCCCGCCCAGCGCCTGCGCGAGCAGCCGCAGCACGAAGGCGAAGGCGGCGATCTTGGGGGCCGAGCCGATGAGGAGCGTCGCCGGCGTGGCCGCGCCGTGGTAGATGTCCGGCACCCACATGTGGAAGGGCACGGCGCCCAGCTTGAAGGCGATGCCGGCCACGATGAAGACGAGCCCGAACACGGCGAGCGTGCGGCTCGACCCGGCGGTGCCGAGGGAGGTCGCGACGCGCGCGATGTCCAGCGACCCGGTGGCGCCGTAGAGCATCGACATGCCGTAGAGGAGCATCCCCGAGGCGAGCGCGCCCAGCACGAAGTACTTCATGGCCGCTTCCGTCGCCCGCACGGACTCGCGCTGCAGCGCGACCATCGCGTAGAGCGAGAGCGCCAGGATCTCCAGCCCCAGGTAGAGCGTGAGGAAGTGGTGCGCGGAGATCATCACCATCATGCCGAGCGTGGCGAAGAGGGTGAGCGAGAGGAATTCCCCGCGCAGCAGGTCGCGCAACTGCAGGTACACGCGGCCGTAGACGAGGGTCACGGCCACGGCGAGCAGCGCCGCCACCTTGAGGACCTGCGAGAGCGGGTCGGCCACGAACATGCCGCTGAAGGTGACCACCGTGGGGCTGCCGACCATCTGCGCGGCGAGCGCGGCCGTGCCGAGGAGGGAGGCCACGGCGAACCAGAAGGTGACGTGCCGGCCGCGCTCGGACACGAAGAGGTCGCCCACCAGCAGCACCGAGACGAAGGCGAGGAGCGCCATCTCCGGGACGGCCGGCGCGAGGGTCGCGAGCGAGAAGGTGGCCGAGTTCATGAGAGCTTCGAGGTCGCCACGTGCTTCAGCAGGTCGAGGATGGTCGGGTTCATCACGTCGGCGAAGGGCTTGGGATACACCCCCATCGCCAGCACGCAGGCGGCGAGCAGCACGAGGAACACGAGCTCGCGCGTGTTCACGTCACGGAGCGCGGCGACGTTGTCGTTGGCCACCTCGCCGTAGATCACGCGCTTCACCATCCACAGCGTGTAGGCCGCGCCGAAGACGAGGGTGGTCGCCGCGAGGAACGCGTACCAGAAGTTCACCTTCACCGCGCCCATGATCACGAAGAACTCGCCCACGAAGCCGCTGGTGGCCGGGAGCCCCGAATTGGCCATGGCGAAGAGC
This sequence comes from Burkholderiales bacterium, assembly GCA_019634955.1. Lineage (GTDB taxonomy): Bacteria > Pseudomonadota > Gammaproteobacteria > Burkholderiales > Usitatibacteraceae > FEB-7. The sequence goes on along the minus strand of JAHCAK010000051.1, from coordinate 15,449 downwards.
ACGAAGAAGGCGGCGAAGACGGGCATGGTGTTCGCGACCCCGCCGTAGTCGGCGATGTTCCGGGAGTGGACGCGGTCGTAGAGCACGCCCACGCACAGGAACATGGCCGCCGAGACGAAGCCGTGGGAGACCATCTGGATGAGCCCGCCCAGCACGCCGTCGGCGTTGAAGAGGAAGAACCCCAGCGTCACGAAGCCCATGTGCGAGATGGACGAGTAGGCGATGAGCTTCTTCATGTCCGACTGCGCCAGCGCCACCAGCCCGATGTAGACCACGGCCACGAGCGAGAGCGTGATCATGAAGCCCGCGAGCGCGTGCGAGGCGTCGGGCGCAATGGGCATGTTGAAGCGCAGGAACCCGTAGGCGCCGATCTTGAGCGTGATGGCCGCGAGGATCACCGAGCCGCCGGTGGGCGCCTCCACGTGCGCGTCCGGCAGCCAGGTGTGCACCGGCCACATCGGCACCTTCACCGCGAAGGACATGAACATCGCCAGGAACACGAGCACCTGCGCCGTCATCCCCAGCGGGACCTTGTGGTAGTCCAGGATCTCGAAGCTGCCGTTGGTCTGGTGGTAGAGGTAGACGAAGGCCGCCAGCATCAGCAGCGACCCCAGCAGCGTGTAGAGGAAGAACTTCACCGCCGCGTAGACGCGGTTGGGCCCGCCCCACACCCCGATGATGAGGAACATCGGGATCAGCATCGCCTCGAAGAAGACGTAGAAGAGGATCGCGTCCAGCGCGGCGAAGGTGCCGTTGATGAGGCCGGACATGACGAGGAAGGCGGCGAGGTACTGCGCCACCTTGTCGGTCACGACCTCCCAGTGCGCCACCACCACCAGCACCGTCATGAAGCTGTTGAGCGCGATGAGCGGCATGGAGATGCCGTCCACGCCCAGGTGGTAGTTCACGTTGAAGAGCGGGATCCACGGGGCCAGCTCCTCGAACTGCATCGCGCCGCCGGTGGCGGTGGAAAACCCCGTCCAGAGCGGCAGGCAGGCGAGGAAGCCGAGGATCGCGCCCACGAGGGCCGTCCAGCGCGCCGGCGCCGGGTTGCGGTCGTTGCCGACGGCGAGCACGGCCACGCCGAAGGCGATGGGCAGCCAGGTGACGAGGGAGAGGATCGGGAAGCCTTGCGCCATGTCTCCTCGCCTAGATCCTCGAGTACCAGAGGGTGAGCAGCGCGAACACGCCGATGATCATCGTGAAGGCGTAGTGGTAGACGTAGCCGGACTGCAGGCGGCGCGCGAGCCCCGCGAGCCAGCCCACGAGCCGCGCCGTGCCGTTCACCATGATCCCGTCGATGAAGGTGCGGTCGCCCCACTTCCACAGGCCGCCGCCCAGCGCGCGCGCGCCGCCGGCGAAGAACCAGTCGTTGAAGTCGTCGAAGCCGTACTTGCGCTCGAGGATCGTGGCGAGCACGCCTGCCTTCGCCTTGATCACGGCCGGGAGGTCCGGGCGGACGAGGTACAGGTAGGCCGCCAGGCCGACGCCGGCGATGTCGAGCCAGAAGGGCAGCGTCCCGAAGGCGTGCAGCACCATGGCGCCCGCCCCGTGGAAGAGCTTCGCCATCTCCGCCATCGTCTGCGTGGGCGCGATGGCCTGCCCGAACCAGCCGCCGTAGAGCATGGGCTGGATGGCCCACCAGCCGATCGCGACCGAGGGGATCGCCAGCAGCACGAGCGGCAGCGTCACCACCCAGGGCGACTCGTGCGGCGCGTGGCCGTGGCCATGGTCGTCGTGGCCATGGTCGCCATGGCCATGGCCGCCGTCGCCCCCGAAGCGCTCCTTGCCGTGGAAGGCGAAGAAGACGAGGCGGAAGGAGTAGAAGGCGCCCACGAAGACGCCCGCCACCGCCAGCCAGTACGCGAAGCCCGCGCCCGGCGTCTGCGAAAGCCGCAGCGCCTCGATGATCGACTCCTTGGAGAAGAAGCCGGAGAACGGCGGCAGGCCCGCGTTGGCCATGGCGCCCAGGAGCACGGTGGCGTAGGTGATGGGCATGTACTTCCGCAGCCCCCCCATGCGGCGCATGTCCTGCTCGTGGTGCATGGCGATGATCACCGAGCCCGCGCCGAGGAAGAGCACCGCCTTGAAGAAGGCGTGCGTCATGAGGTGGAAGATGGCCACCGGGTAGGCCGCCGCGCCCAGCGCCATCGTCATGTAGCCCAGCTGCGAGAGCGTGGAGTAGGCCACCACCCGCTTGATGTCGTGCTGCACGATCGCCACCAGCGCCATGAAGAAGGCGGTGATGGCGCCGATCACGACCACGAAGGAGAGCGCCGCGGGCGAGAGCTCGAAGAGCGGCGACATGCGCGCCACCATGAAGATCCCGGCCGTGACCATCGTGGCCGCGTGGATGAGCGCGGAGATGGGGGTCGGGCCCTCCATCGAGTCCGGCAGCCACACGTGCAGCGGGAACTGCGCGCTCTTGCCCATGGCGCCCACGAAGAGGCCCACGCAGATGATCGTCATCAGCTCCCAGCTCTCGCCCGGGATGAGGGCGATGCCGGTGTGCGCGAGCGTGGGCGCCTTCGCGAAGACGTCGGCGTACTGGAGCGTCCCGAAGTAGGCGAACACGAAGCCGATGCCCAGCAGGAACCCGAAGTCGCCCACCCGGTTCACGAGGAAGGCCTTGAGGTTCGCGTAGATGGCCGTCGGGCGCTTGAACCAGAAGCCGATGAGGAGATAGGAGACCAGCCCCACCGCCTCCCAGCCGAAGAAGAGCTGCAGGAAGTTGTCCGCCATCACCAGCATCAGCATCGAGAAGGTGAAGAGCGAGATGTAGGCGAAGAAGCGCTGGTAGCCCGGGTCGTCGGCCATGTAGCCGATGGTGTAGACGTGCACCATCAGCGACACGAAGGTGACCACGACCATCATCACGGCCGTGAGGCGGTCGACGAGGAAGCCCACGTGGATGGACCAGCCCTGGCCCGCGAGCCAGGTGTAGAGCTCGCCGGAGAAGGAATGGCCGGAGGCGACCTCCTTCAGGAGCACGAGCGAGGCCACGAGCGAGATCGCCACCGAGGCGATCGTCACCGTGTGCGCGAAGGCGCGCCCCAGCTTCCAGCCCAGCAGGCCCGCGAGCGCCGCGCCCACGAGGGGCGCGAAGGCGGCGATGGTGGCGACCGTCATCAGCTCCATCGGCGCCTCACCCCTTGAGGGAACCGAGGTCGTCGACGTTGATCGACCGGAGGTTCCTGAAGAGCGTCACGAGGATCGCGAGCCCGATGGCGGATTCCGCCGCGGCCACGGTGAGGATGAAGAACACGAACACCTGCCCGGAGGGGTCGCCCAGGAAGTGCGAGAAGGCGACGAAATTCATGTTCACCGAGAGCAGCATCAGCTCGATGGCCATGAGGATCACGATGAGGTTCTTCCGGTTGAGGAAGATCCCCGCCACCGCGATGGCGAAGAGGATGGCCCCGAGGACGAGGTAGTGGCTGAGCGGGATCATGGCTTCGCGTCCTGCGCGGGGGCGGCCGGCCGCTCCGGCGCGACCTTCACGATCTTCAGGCGCCCCGCCTTGGTGGCGGCGAGCTGCTCGGCCGGGTCCTGGTAGCGCGTCTCCTTGCGCCGGCGCAGCGTGAGCGCGATGGCGGCCACGATCGCCACCAGCAGCACCACGGCGGCCAGCTCGAAGGGAAAGACGTAGTCGGTGTAGATGAGGCGCCCCAGCTCCTTGGTGTTGGAGTGGCCGGCCGGCGGCGCGCCCGGCGAGGGGACCGCCCCCGCGCCGAACTCGCGCGAGGAGAGCACGAGCGCCATCTCGAGGGCCATGAGGAAGCCGATGCCGCCGGCGAGCGGCAGGTGGCGCCAGAAGCCCTCGCGCAGCTTGTCGAAGCTGATGTCGAGCATCATCACGACGAAGAGGAAGAGCACCATCACCGCGCCGACGTAGACGAGCACCAGCACGATCGCGAGGAACTCGGCGTAGAGGAGCAGCCACAGGCAGGCCGCGGAGAAGAACGCGGCCACGAGCCAGAGGGCCGCGTGCACGGGGTTGCGGGAGGTGATGACGCGCAGCGCCGCGAGCAGGAGCACGGCGGCGGCCACGTAGAAGGCGGCGAGCGGGAGGTTCATCGGAATCGCGCGTCCTCGGCGCGGTCGGCGGCGATCTGCGCCTCGTAGCGGTCGCCGATCGCGAGCAGCACGGGCTTCGTGTAGTAGAGGTCGCCGCGCGCTTCCCCGTGGTACTCGAGCACGCGCGTCTCGACGATCGAATCCACCGGGCAGCTCTCCTCGCAGAAGCCGCAGAAGATGCACTTGGTGAGGTCGATGTCGTAGCGGGTGGTGCGCCGCGTGCCGTCCTGGCGCATTTCGCTTTCGATGGTGATCGCGAGCGCCGGGCAGACGGCCTCGCACAGCTTGCAGGCGATGCAGCGCTCCTCGCCGTTGGGGTAGCGGCGCAGCGCGTGCAGCCCCCGGAAGCGCGGGCCCTGCGGCGTCTTCTCCTCGGGGAAGAAGACGGTGATCTTGCGCGAGAAGAGGTAGCGGCCGGTGAGGGCGAGGCCCTTCACCAGCTCCGTGAGGAGCAGGCTGGAGGCGATTTCCTTCGCGCGCGCGAACATGGCCGTCACTTCCCGAACCAGATCGAGAACGGGGGCAGGCTCGCCAGCGGCTCGAGCATCATCACGCCGGTGACCGCGATCCACACCAGCGTCACGGGGATGAACACCTTCCAGCCCAGCCGCATGATCTGGTCGTAGCGGTAGCGCGGGAAGGAGGCGCGCACCCACAGGAAGAGGAACATGAAGAAGGCGATCTTCACGAGCAGCCAGCCGATGCCGGGCGCGCCGAGGATCCCCCAGGCCGCCGGGAAGGGCGAGAGCCACCCGCCGAGGAAGAGCAGGCTCGCGAGGGTCGAGACGAGGATCATGTTCGCGTACTCGGCCAGGAAGAAGACCGCGAAGGTCATCCCCGAGTACTCGACGTGGAAGCCGGCCACCAGCTCGCTCTCGCCCTCGGCCACGTCGAAGGGGTGGCGGTTGGTCTCCGCGAGGCCGGCGATGAAGTACACGACGAAGAACGGCGCGAGCGGCAGCCAGAACCACTCGAGCAGCCCGTAGCGCCCGTCCTGGCGCATCACGATCTCGGTGAGGTTGAGGCTCTGCCCGGCCATGAGCGCGCCGACCAGCGCGAAGCCCATGGCGATCTCGTAGGCCACGACCTGCGCCGCCGAGCGCATGGCGCCCAGGAAGGCGTACTTCGAGTTGGACGCCCAGCCGGCGATGATGATCCCGTAGACGCCCATGGAGGTCATGGCGAGCACCACGAGCAGGCCCGCGTCCACGTCGGCGATCACCCAGCCCGGCGCGAAGGGCACCACCGCCCACACGGCGAGCGCCGGGGCGACGGCCACGATGGGCGCGAGGAAGAAGAGGCCCTTGCTCGCGCCCGCGGGGACGATCCGCTCCTTCATGAGGAGCTTGATCGCGTCCGCGATGGGTTGCAGCACGCCCTTCCAGCCCACGCGGTTGGGGCCCTTGCGCACCTGGATCCAGCCGATCACCCACCGCTCGACCAGCTGGTAGTAGAGCACCGTGAGCAGCAGCGGCACGAGCACGGCGACGATGCCGGCGAGCGACTTGGCGACCGTCCACGCGTGCGGGCCCCACACCGGGCCGAACCAGCCCTGGAGCGCGCCCTGCATGGTGGCCGCGAGTTCCGTCATGCCGCCGCCTCCCCCGTCGCCTTGGCGAGCGCGAGGTCGCCCTCGCCCAGCCAGACCGTCGCGGCGATGCCGCGCGCGATGCGCACGCACCCGTCGGGCAGCGCCGGGTCGATCGCGACCTCCAGCACCGCCTCGCCGCCGCCTTGCGTGACGCGCACGCGGTCGCCGAGGGCGAGCCCGTTGGCGATCGCGGTCGCGGCGTTCATGCGCGCCTTCGCGGCCATCCTCGCGTCCGCCGTCCTCTGCAGGCTGGGCGCGCGGCGCACCTGCGGATCGGTGCCGTAGACGGGCCACTCGGCCACGCGCTCCAGCCCCGTGCCGGGCGCGGCCACGGTGAAGGCGAAGGGCGCGAGCTCGTTGGAGAGCCCGGCTTTCGCCCACGCATCGAGGTCCGGGGCGATCGCCGCGCGGACCTCGCCGATGTCCTCGGCCTCGAAGCCGGGCAGCCCCAGCATCGTGCCCAGCACGCGCAGCACCTTCCAGCCGGGGCGGGCCTCGCCGCGCGGCAGCGTGACCGCGTGGAACGACTGCACGCGGCCTTCCATGTTCACGAAGGTGCCCGCCGTCTCCGCCGAGGGGGCGATGGGCAGGATCACGTGGGCGTACTCGGGCGCCCAGCAGCGCCAGGACGAGAGCGCCACCACGAACTCCGCCTTCTTGAGCGCTTCGATCGCCGCCGGCGCCATGGCGGCGTCGCGCTCGGGCTCGAAGCCGGCGACGAGCCAGGCCTTCGGGGCCGCGGCGACGAGGCCGCGCGTGTCGAGGCCGCCCGCGACCGGGTGCGCGCCCACGAGCTTCGCGCCGACGCTGTTGGCGTTCTGGGCGAGCACGCCGAAGGTGGCCCCCGCGAGGCGCGCGATCTCGCGCGCGATCGCGGCGAGGGCGGCGAATTCCGGGTGCTGCTGCGCGTAGTTGCCGACGAGGACGGCGGCGCGGCTGCGGCCCACGAGGCCCTTCGCGACCGCCCTCGCCTCTTCCGTGACCGCCACGCCCGCGACGGCCTTCGCGACCTCGCCCTCCAGCGGCCCGCCGGCGGCTTCCGCCACGGCCTTCGCCACGGCGGCAAGCGCCGCGACGAGCCCCGAGGGCCGCGCGACGAGCCGGCTCGCCACGGGCATGAGAAGGTCGTCGCCGGCCACGTGCACCACGTTCACGGCGAGGCCCTTCTTCGCGCCCTGCCGCAGGCGCTGGGCGACGAGCGGGTGCTCCTTGCGGATGGTCGAGCCCACGAGGAGCACCGACTGGAGCGAGGGCAGGTCCGCGACCGAAAGGCCCAGCCACGGCGCGCCGGCGAAGCGCGCGCGCGAGTCGAGCGCGCGGAAGTGGTGGTCGATGTTGTCCGTGCCCAGGCCGCGCGCGAGCCTCGTCGCGAGGAAGAGCTCCTCGAGCGTGAGCGTGGGCGAGACGAGCGCGCCGATCGAGGCCGGGCCGTGCCGGTCGACGGTCTCGCGAAGCCCCTGGGCCACGGCCTCGAGCGCCTCGGCCCAGTCCACCTCCACCCAGGCGCCGTCGCGGCACACCATCGGGCGCGTGAGCCGGTCCTCGGTGTCCAGGCCCTCGTAGGCGAAGCGGTCGCGGTCGGAGAGCCAGCACTCGTTCACCGCCTCGTTCTCGAAGGGCACGACGCGCATCACGCGCTCGCCCTTCACCTGCATCACGAGGTTGGAACCCAGCCCGTCGTGCGGCGAGACGGACTTGCGCCTTGCCAGCTCCCAGGTGCGGGCGGCGTAGCGGAAGGGCTTCGAGGTGAGTGCGCCCACGGGGCACAGGTCGATCACGTTGCCCGAGAGCTCGGAATCGACGGTGCGGCCCACGAAGGTGAGGATCTCGGAGTGCTCGCCGCGGCCGGCCATGCCCAGCTCCATCACCCCGGCGATCTCCTGCCCGAAGCGCACGCAACGCGTGCAGTGGATGCAGCGCGTCATGTCGGTCGAGATGAGCGGGCCCAGGTTCTTGTTCACCACCACGCGCTTCTCTTCCGTGTAGCGCGAGCAGGAGCCGCCGTAGCCCACGGCGAGGTCCTGCAGCTGGCATTCGCCGCCCTGGTCGCAGATGGGGCAGTCGAGCGGGTGGTTGATGAGCAGGAACTCCATCACCCCCTTCTGCGCGGCGACGGCCGCCGGCGACTGCGTCCACACCTTCATGCCCTCGGTGGCGGGCGTGGCGCAGGCCGGCAGCGGCTTGGGCGCCTTCTCGACCTGCACGAGGCACATGCGGCAGTTGGCCGCGATGGAAAGCTTCTTGTGCCAGCAGAAGTGCGGCACGAAGGTGCCGAGCTTCGTCGCGGCCTCCATCACGGTGGCGCCGTTTTCGACCTGGACGGCCTTGCCGTCGATCTCGAGGTTGATCATCAGTCTGCCGCCATCTGTTGGTTGCCCGGAAGCGCGGAGCTGTAGCCCCCGGGTGCCACGAGGCAGCGCTTGTGCGTGATGTGGTGCTCGAACTCGGCGCGGAACTGCTTCACGAACGCGCGCACCGGCATCGCCGCGGCATCGCCCAGCGCGCAGATGGTGCGGCCCTGGATGTTGTCGGCGAGGTTGAGCAGGAGATCCAGGTCCTCGGGCTTGCCGCGGCCCGTCTCGATGCGGTGGATCACGCGCCAGAGCCAGCCCGTGCCCTCGCGGCAGGGCGTGCACTGGCCGCAGGATTCCTCGAAGTAGAAGTAGGCGAGCCGCTCGGCCGCCCTCACCATGCAGGTGAGCTCGTCCATCACGATGACGGCGCCCGAGCCGAGGAACGACCCCGCCTTCTGGATGGAGTCGTAGTCCATGTCGAGCGACATCATCACCTCGGCCGGGAGCACCGGCATCGAGGAGCCGCCCGGGATCACGGCCTTGAGCTTCCTGCCGCCGCGCATGCCGCCGGCCATCTCGAGCAGCTTCGCGAACGGCGTGCCGAGGCGGATCTCGTAGTTGCCGGGCCGGTTCACGTGGCCGGAGACGGAGAAGATCTTGGTGCCGCCGTTGTTGGGCTTGCCCAGCTCGAGGAACCAGTCGCCGCCGTTGGCGATGATGGCCGGCACCGCGGCGAAGGTCTCGGTGTTGTTGATCGTCGTGGGCTTGCCGTAGAGGCCGAAGCTCGCCGGGAAGGGCGGCTTGAAGCGCGGCTGGCCCTTCTTGCCCTCGAGGGATTCCAGCAGCGCCGTCTCCTCGCCGCAGATGTAGGCGCCGAAGCCGTGGTGCGCGTGCAGCTGGAAGTCGAAGCCGCCGCCGAGGATGTCCTTGCCGAGGTAGCCGGCCGTGCGCGCCTCCGCGAGCGCCTCCTCGAAGCGCTCGTACTCGGCCCAGATCTCGCCGTGGATGTAGTTGTAGCCGACCGTCGCGCCGATGGCGTAGCCCGCGATGATCATCCCCTCGATGAGGACATGCGGGTTGTAGCGCAGGATGTCGCGGTCCTTGAAGGTGCCGGGCTCGCCCTCGTCGGTGTTGCACACGACGTACTTCTGGCCCGGGAAGGCGCGCGGCATGAACGACCACTTGAGGCCGGTGGGGAAGCCCGCGCCGCCGCGGCCGCGCAGGGCGGACTTCTTCAGCTCGGCGATCACCGCCTCGGGCGTGACCTTCTCCGCCACGATCTTGCGCAGCGCCTGGTAGCCGCCGCGCGCCTCGTAGTCGGCGAGGCGCCAGTTCGAGCCGTCCAGGCCCTTCATGATGACGGCGTCGGGGCCGTAGTCGAGGAGCGCGCTCACTTCCGGAGCTCCTCCACGAGGGCGTCGAGCTTCTCGTCCGACATGCGGCTGCACATGCGCTTGTTGTCCACCAGCAGCACCGGCGCGTCCCCGCAGGCGCCCATGCACTCGCCTTCCCTGAGCGTCACGCAGCCGTCGGCGGAGGTCTCGCCGAAGCCCACGCCGAGGCGCCGCTTGAGGTGCTCGGCCGCCTCCACCCCGCCGGAAAGCGCGCACGGCAGGTTGGTGCACACCGTGACCTTGTGGCGGCCGACGGGCTTCAGGTTGTACATGTTGTAGAAGGTCGCCACCTCGTAGGCGGCCACGGGCGGCATGCCGAGGGCCGAAGCCACGGCCTCGATCGCCTCGTCGGGAAGCCAGCCGAGCTGGTCCTGGGCGATGGCGAGCGCGCTCATCACGGCCGACTGCCGCTGGTCGGCGGGGTACTTGGCGGTTTCGCGCTCGATGCGGGCGAGCGACTCGGGCGTGAGCACGCTCATGACTCGCCCTTCCAGTAGTCGACGGCGCTCGCGCGCTCCGTCATGTGCCGAAGGCGCGCCTCGCCGCTGCCGCCGAAGGCGCCGACCTTGCCGGAATCCGGGTACTCGCAGACCTCCGCCGGCATCATCGTGCTCACCGAGATGTAGGCGAGTTCCGCCGCGCTGTCGTTGATGATCTGGTGCGCCGTCTCGGGGCCGCCCGTCGGGCAGCAGATGAAGTCGCCGGCGCGGATCCTGCGGGTCTCCGCGCCGTAGCGCAGCGTCCCCTCGCCGCGCACGATGAAGAACATCTCCTCCTCGGCGCGGTGGCTGTGGAAGGGGCACGAGACCTTGCCGGGCTGGACCACGTCGTAGGAATAGCCGAGGTCCTTCGCGCCCACCAGCGGCCCGACGCGCACGGCATCCGACTCGAACTTCCCGCCCACGGCGGAGAAGTGCTCGAGCGAGAGCTCGTCGATGTTCACGACGCGGGAATCGATCACGCTCACCGGTCGATCTCCCCGAACACGATGTCCATCGTCCCGATGATCGCCACCACGTCGGCGATCATGTGGCCGCGCGCGAGCTCGTCCATGGCCGCGAGGTGCGGGAAGCCCGGCGCGCGGATCTTCAGCCGCCACGGCTTGTTGGCCCCGTCGGAGACGAGGTAGATGCCGAACTCGCCCTTCGGGTGCTCCACCGCCGCGTAGACCTCGCCCGGGGGCACGTGCATCCCCTCGGTGAAGAGCTTGAAGTGGTGGATCAGCTCCTCCATCGAGGCCTTCATGTTCTCGCGCGAGGGCGGGGCGATCTTGTGGTCCGCCGTGATCACGGGGCCCGGGTTCCTGCGCAGCCACTCCACGCACTGGCGGATGATGCGGTTGGACTCGCGCATCTCCTGCACGCGCACGAGATACCGGTCGTAGCAGTCGCCGTTGGTGCCCACGGGGATGTCGAAATCCACCCGGTCGTAGGCCTCGTAGGGCTGCTTCTTGCGCAGGTCCCAGGCGATGCCCGAGCCGCGCAGCATGGGGCCGGTGAAGCCCAGCGCCTGGGCGCGCTCGGGCGTCACCACGCCGATGCCCACGGTGCGCTGCTTCCAGATGCGGTTCTCCGTGAGGAGCGTCTCGTAGTCGTCCACGCACGCGGGAAAGCGGTCGGTGAAGTCCTGGACGAAGTCGAGGAGCGACCCCTGCCGGTTGGCGTTGAGGCGCGCGATCTCGGCGGCGGAGCGCTGGTTCGTCGACTCGTACTGCGGCATGCGATCCGGAAGGTCGCGGTAGACGCCGCCCGGGCGGTAGTACGCCGCGTGCATGCGCGCGCCCGAGACGGCCTCGTACATGTCCATGAGGTCCTCGCGCTCGCGGAAGGCGTAGAGGAAGACCGTCATCGCGCCGATGTCCAGCGCGTGCGAGCCGATCCACATGAGGTGGTTGAGGATCCGCGTGACCTCGTCGAACATCACGCGGATGTACTGCGCGCGCTCCGGCACCCGCACCCCGAGGAGCCTCTCGATCGCCATCACGTAGGCGTGCTCGTTGGCCATCATCGACACGTAGTCGAGGCGGTCCATGTACGGCACGCTCTGCAGGTAGGTGCGCGTCTCGGCGAGCTTCTCGGTGCCGCGGTGCAGCAGCCCGATGTGCGGGTCGGCGCGCTGCACCACCTCGCCGTCGAGCTCCAGCACCAGGCGCAGCACCCCGTGGGCCGCCGGGTGCTGCGGCCCGAAGTTCATGGTGTAGTTCTTGATCTCGGCCATCAGCTCTTGCCCGTCCCGTAGGAATCCTCCCGGATCACCCGGGGGACGATCTCGCGCGGCTCGATGGTGACCGGCTGGTAGACCACGCGCCTCTGCACGGGGTCGTAGCGCATCTCGACGTGGCCGGAGATGGGGAAATCCTTTCGGAACGGGTGCCCCATGAAGCCGTAGTCGGTGAGGATGCGGCGCAGGTCCGGGTGCCCGGAGAAGACGACGCCGTAGAGGTCGAAGGCCTCGCGCTCGTACCAGTTGGCGGCGGGCCAGACGTCGATCACGGAATCGACCACGGGGAAGCCGTCGTCGGGGCAGAACGCCCGCACGCGCAGGCGCCGGTTGCGGGCAACGGACAGCAGGTGCAGCACCACGGCGAAGCGCGGGCCGCGGCGCGCGCCGTCGGCGAAGCCCTCGTAGTCGGTGGCGCAGAGGTCGACGAGCGTGGAAAACGCGAGCGTCGCGTCGTCGCGCAGGATGCGGGCGCAGGCGACCAGGTCGGCGGCCGCCACCTCGATGGTGAGCTCGCCGCGGTCGGCCATGGCGCGAACGAGCTTCTCCCCGAGCGCGGCGGCGACGTCCCTCTCGAGGGACTGGAGGGCATCCGTCATCGGGCTAGCTGCGACGGATGGTGTGGGTGCGCCGGATCTTGTTCTGCAGCTGCAGCAGGCCGTAGATCAGGGCTTCCGCCGTGGGCGGGCAGCCGGGCACGTAGACGTCCACGGGCACGATGCGGTCGCAGCCGCGGACGACGGAATAGGAATAGTGGTAGTAGCCGCCGCCGTTGGCGCAGGAGCCCATCGAGAGCACCCAGCGCGGCTCGGCCATCTGGTCGTACACCTTGCGCAGCGCCGGGGCCATCTTGTTGCAGAGGGTGCCGGCCACGATCATGAGGTCGGACTGGCGCGGGCTGGGGCGGAAGACGATGCCGAAGCGGTCGAGGTCGTAGCGCGAGGCGCCGGCGTGCATCATCTCGACCGCGCAGCAGGCGAGCCCGAAGGTCATCGGCCACAGCGACCCGGTGCGCGCCCAGTTGAGGACGTTGTCGACCTGCGTGACGACGAAGCCCTTGTCGGAAAGCCCGCCATTTTTCACTGCTGCCGGCGCTTCGCGACCACGCGCGGTGCCCATCACTCCCATTCCAAGGCCCCCTTCTTCCACTCGTAGACGAAGCCGACCACGAGGATCGCGAGGAACAGCATCATCGACCAGAAGCCGAACCAGCCGATCTCCTGCAGCACGATGGCCCAGGGGAAGAGGAAGGCGATCTCGAGGTCGAACAGGATGAAGAGGATGGCCACGAGGTAGTAGCGCACGTCGAACTTCATGCGCGCGTCCTCGAAGGCCTCGAAGCCGCACTCGTAGGGGGAGAGCTTCTCGGCGTCGGGCTTCTGCGCCCCCGTCACCCACGCGAGCGCGCCGCTCGCGATGATCGCCCCGATGCCGATGGCGCATCCGATGGCGAGGAACAGCAGGACGGGAAAGTAGTTTTCCAGCATGGCGCCTGATGGGGACCGTGGAACCCGTGCCGGGGATTGTGGAAGCCCGGCGGCTTCTTCGAAACGGTGGTGCGGTCGGAGAGACTCGAACTCTCACGCCTTTCGGCACTGCCCCCTCAAGACAGCGTGTCTACCAATTCCACCACGACCGCATTGCCTGCTACCGGTGCTGCTGGGTGCTGCGAGGAAACTACTTCGGGATCTCGGTCGACTTCGAGGCCGGGTCCCCCGACGGCGCCGGCGCCGAGGGGGCGGGCACGGCCGGTTGGGAGGCGGGCTTGCCCGCATCCGTCTTGATCGACTGCGTGACGCCGCCGGACTTCGAGGGCGACGCCGTGAGGAAGGTGAGCCCCAGGCTCGTCACGAAGAAGACGGCCGCGAGGATGCCGGTGGAGCGCGACAGGAAGTTGGCGGCGCCCGAGGAGCCGAAGAGGCTGCCCGCCGAGCCGCTGCCGAAGGCGGCGCCCATGTCGGCGCCCTTGCCGTGCTGCAGGAGCACCAGCACGACGATGGCCACCGCCGCGAGGACATGGAGCACGATCACCAGGGTATGCATTCCGTAACCTTGACCTTTCAAGCCTGCGCGACGGCTGCCCGCCAGATCGCCAGGAAATCTTCCGCCACCAGCGACGCCCCGCCGATGAGACCGCCATCGACGTCCGGCATCGCGAACAATTCCGCCGCGTTCGCGCCCTTCACGCTGCCGCCATACAGGATCGGCAACCGCGAGGCCACGCCCGCGTCCTTCTTCCCCACCCGGCCACGCAGGTACGCGTGCGCCTCCTGCGCCTGTGCCGCCGTGGCCGTCCGGCCCGTGCCGATGGCCCAGACCGGCTCGTAGGCCACGAGGGCCCCGTCGAGCGCCGCTGCGCCGGATTTCTCCAGCACTGCGTCGAGCTGGCGGGCGAGCACCGCTTCGGTGACGCCCTGCTCGCGCTCAGCCAAGGTCTCGCCCACGCAGAAGATCGGCACCAGCCCGGCCTTCCGGGCGGCGGCGAACTTCTCCGCCACGACCGCGTCCGTGTCGCCGAAGAGCGTCCGGCGCTCGGAGTGGCCCACGATCGCGTAGGTGGCCCCGAACTCCCGGAGCATCCCGCCGGAGACATCCCCGGTGTAGGCGCCCTTCTCGAAGCGGCTGGCGTCCTGCCCGCCCCAGGCGATCGGCGTGCCCTCGAGGAGCCCGCGGACCTGCGCGAGGTACGGCGCCGGGACGCAGACCGCCATATGGCGGCCCGGCTGCGGCTTCACTTCCTTGAGGAGGGCCCGCAGGAGCGCCTCGTTGCCGGGGAGGCTCCCGTTCAGCTTCCAGTTCCCGACGACGTATTTCGGCCTCAATTGACGCCCCTCAAAACCGAAGGATTTTACGGCATCGGGGGGTACCGGGTCAATTTCGGGCGATTCCGGGGCGGGGGGGACGGTCGCTCGCACCCGCCACGAAACGGGGCTTGACATTCGTTTTGATATTTTTATATTCTTCGAAACATGAAATCTACCGAAGCCGTCGAATCCCTTGCCGCGCTGGCGCAGGAAACGCGCCTCGCCATCTATCGCCTTCTCGTCGAGTCGGGCCCTGAGGGCCTCGCGGCGGGCGTGATCGCCGAGCGGCTCGGCGTCACCCCGGCCACCCTCTCCTTCCACCTGAAGGAGCTGGCCCGCGCCGGGCTCGTCACGCCCCGCACGGCCTCGCGCTTCATCTATTACTCCGCCAGCTTCGAGCGCATGGCGGCCCTCATGACCTACCTCACCGAGAACTGCTGCCGCGGGATGCCCGGCGAATGCCTCGCGCCGATGGAAACGGCGCTGTCGCGCTGCGGTTCGCCCCAAGGAAAGGAAAGCTGCGCATGAATCCGAACTCCGCCTCCCTGCCCGTGGCCGTGATCGGCGCGGGCCCCATCGGCCTCGCCGCGGCCGCCGAGCTCCTCGCGCGCGGCCTTCGCCCCCTCGTCTTCGAGGCGGGCGCGTCGGTCGCCGCCAACTTCGAGAGCTTCCGCCACGTGAGGCTCTTCTCGCCGTGGCGCTACAACGTCGACCGCGCGGCGAGGCAGTTGCTGGACGCTGGCGGCTGGCAGGCGCCGCCCGACGAGGAACTGCCGACCGCCGGCGACGTCATTGACCGCTACCTCGCGCCTCTGGCGGCGATTCCCGCCATCGCTTCCGCGCTGCGCCTCTCGTCGCGCGTGGAAAGCGTCGCGCGCGAGGGCTTCGACAAGGTGAAGACGAAGGGGCGCGAGCAGGCGCCCTTCGTGCTGCGGGTCCGCACCGCCGGCGGCATCGAGGAGCACCGCGCGCAGGCCGTGCTCGACGCGACCGGCACCTGGGGCACGCCCAACCCGCTGGGCGCCAACGGGCTCCCGGCCATCGGCGAGCGGGAGCACGCGGGACGAAT
>JAHCAK010000050.1 GCA_019634955.1 Burkholderiales bacterium | reverse complement strand
CGACTGGCACGAGCAGGCACAGGAGCACTCCCGGAAAGGAAGAGGATCGGACCGTTGAGTCAGGAGCAGTCTAAAGGACGGTCCCAGCGCAACGCGAGTCAATCGGATTGGCCATTCTCGATGCGATCAGCGTCACACTCTCAAAATGACAAATGACGATTGACCAATGACCAATGACCAATGACCAATACCGCCGCCGGCACGCATTCCGTGATGAAAATCATTCTGACCCTATCCGCCGCCCAAGCGCCTCAATGCTTGAAGTGCCGACGCCCCGTGAAAATCATCGCCAGCCCCAGTTCGTTGCAGGCCGCGATCACTTCTTCATCGCGAACGGAACCACCTGGCTGAATCAGGGCGGTGACGCCGGCCTGCGACGCCTGGTCCACCCCATCCCGGAACGGGAAGAACGCATCCGAGGCGGCCACCGCCCCCTTGCTGCGCTCGCCGGCCTTGTGGGCGGCGATCCAACTGGAATCAACCCGGCTCATCTGCCCGGCGCCGACACCCACCACCATGCCGGCCTTCGCCAGCAGAATGGCGTTCGACTTCACGTGCTTGCAGACTTTCCACGCAAACGCGAGGTCCCGGCGTTCGTGATCGGACGGCTCGCGGGTCGTGACCACTTTCCACGTCGATTCGTCTTCAGGCTGCTCATCGCGCTCCTGAACCAGGAGGCCGCCCGCGATGCGGCGGTAGTCCCAACTGACGGGCTGCGGTTCCAGCAGTTGCGGAAGCTGCAGTAGCCGGACGCTGTTCTTCCATTTCGGGCGGGTCGTCAGCGCCGTCAGGGCATCTGCCTTGAAGCCCGGCGCAATAATCGCCTCGATAAAGCGGTTCGGCACACAAAGCTGTTCGACCGTTGCCGCATCAACAATGCGGTTGAGACCGATGATGGAGCCGAACGCGCTCGTCGGATCTCCCTCGTAAGCTTTGTCGAATGCTTCGGCCAGTGTTTCGCCGATCGCGCACCCACACGGATTGTTGTGCTTGATGACCGTCGCGGCCGGTTCCTTGAACTCCCGCACGATCGCCACGGCCGCATCGAGATCGAGCAGGTTGTTGTAGGAGAGTTCCTTGCCGTGGACCTGCTTCGCCGCGGAGACGGTGGCCGGTCCGAATGACGGCTCGACGTACCACGCCGCTTTCTGATGCGGGTTTTCGCCGTAGCGCAGTTCCTGGCGGCGCTCCATGGAGATCAACTGCCGCGCCGGCATGCCGGCCGGTGTCACGGTGCCGCTTTCCATTTCCTGCAGGAAGTGGGCGGCGATGGCGATGTCGTAGCGGGCGGTCATTTCAAACGCGGCCTGCATCAGGCGACGTCGAAGCTCAATGCTCAGTTTGCCGTCCTTCAGGGCGCTCGCGACCTCGTCGTACTGGTCGGGACGTGTGACGATTCCCACATAGGCGTGGTTCTTCGCTGCCGAGCGCACCATGCTCGGGCCGCCGATGTCGATGTTCTCGATGGCGTCCTCCAGCGTGCAGCCCGGCTTCGCGACGGTCTGCGCGAACGGGTAGAGGTTCACCACCACGAGGTCGATGGGCGGGATGCCGTGCTGCCGCATGGCGGCCACGTGCTCCGGGAGGTCGCGCCGCGCGAGGATGCCGCCGTGCACCTTGGGGTGCAGCGTCTTCACGCGGCCGTCCATCATCTCGGGGAAGCCCGTGTAGTCGCCCACCTCGACCACGGGCAGGCCCGCCGAGGCGAGGAGCTTCGCGGTGCCGCCGGTGGAGAGGAGCTCGACGCCGTGCGAGGCCAGCGCCTTCGCGAAATCGACGACGCCGGTCTTGTCGGAGACGCTCAGGAGCGCCCGCTGGATTCGGATCTGGTCGTGTGACATGGCTCGCCCTGGGTGCGCCGCGGGGAGGGACGGCTCAGTCGATGCCGTGTTCCTGCAGCTTCTTGCGCAGCGTGTTGCGGTTGATGCCGAGGAGCTCCGCCGCGCGGGTCTGGTTGCCCTGGGCGTGGTTCATCACCACCTCGAGCAGCGGCCTCTCGACGCAATTGACCACCATGTTGTAGATCCCGCAGGCCTTCTCGCCGTCGAGATCCTTGAAGTACTGCTTCATCATGCGGCGAACGGTCGAGGAGAGCTCGTTCTCGCGTTCGGCGGCTTCCGCCCGGGCGGCGGCGCGCGACTGGGTTCTAGGCTGCAAGGGCCACCTCATCGTCGTATTCGAGGCGCTCGGAGCGCTCGGCCAGCCCGTCGAAGAACGCGCGGACGGCCTCGAGCTGCTCGCCGGAGGTCTGGAGCTGGTTCATGCGCGCGCGGAACACGGCGGAGTTCTTGAGCCCCTTGGTGTACCACGCGATGTGCTTGCGGGCGACGCGCGAGCCGCGCTCGGCGCCGTAGAAGGCATAGAGGTCGTCAAGGTGCGCGAGGAGGACCTCGCGGATCTCGGCGACCGCGGGCGGGGCGAGCTTCCCGCCCGTCTCCAGGTAGTGCGCGATCTCGCGGAAGATCCACGGCCGGCCCTGGGCGGCGCGGCCGATCATCACGGCGTCCGCCCCGGTGTAGTCGAGCACGAACTTCGCCTTCTCGGGCGAGTCGATGTCGCCGTTGGCCATCACGGGGATCGCCACCGAGGCCTTCACGGCCTTGATGGTGTCGTACTCGGCCTCGCCCGTGTACATGCAGGCGCGCGTGCGGCCGTGCAGGGCGATGGCGGCGATGCCGCTCGCCTCGGCGATGCGCGCGATCGCGAGGGCGTTGCGGTTCTCCTTGCTCCAGCCGGTGCGGAACTTGAGGGTGACGGGCACCTCCACCGCCTTCACCACGGCCTCGACGATGCGCGCGACCAGCGGCTCGTCCTTGAGCAGCGCCGAGCCCGCGGCCACGTTGCAGATCTTCTTGGCCGGGCAGCCCATGTTGATGTCGATGATCTGCGCGCCCTTGTCGACGTTGTAGCGCGCGGCCTCGGCCATCATCGCGGGATCCGACCCGGCGATCTGGATCACCTTGGGCTCGACCTCGCCCTCGTGGTTGCCGCGGCGCAGCGTCTTCTCCGAGCCCCACAGGAGCGAGTTGGAGGCGACCATCTCGGACACGGCCATGCCCGCGCCCATCGCCTTGCACAGCTGGCGGAAGGGGCGGTCGGTGACGCCCGCCATGGGGGCCACGACGAGGTTGTTCCGGAGGGTGATGGGGCCGATCTTCACGGCGTTTGTAGTGGTCTGGAGCCGCGGAAAAGGCGCCCATTTTATACGCAGCGCCCTCCCCGACCAACTGTTATCTGCATCGTGCGTTGCCTTTCGGCGACAGTCCCTGCGCCAAGTCAAGCAGGCTCGCCGAAACCCCCGCCGCCGGGCGTCTCGATCACGAAGATGTCGCCCTCGCCCATGGGCGTTTCGTCCGCGAAGCCGAGGTCGGTGCGCGTGCCGTCGGCCCGCTCGACCCAGTTGCGCCCGCAATCGCCGGGCAGCCCCCCCGCCATGCCGTAGGGCGGCACGCGGCGGTGGCCCGCGAGGATCGCGGCCGTCATGGGCTCGAGGAAGCGGATGCGCCGCGTGGCGCCGTTGCCGCCGTTCCACCGGCCGCGCCCGCCGCTGCCCGCGCGGATCGAGTGGGCATCCACCCGCACCGGGAAGCGCCACTCCAGGACCTCCGGGTCGGTGAGGCGCGAGTTGGTCATGTGCGCCTGCACCGTGTCGGTGCCGGGGAAGCCGGGCCCGGCTCCCGTGCCGCCCGATATGGTCTCGTAGTACTGGTGGCGGTCGTTGCCGAAGGTGAAGTTGTTCATGGTGCCGTAGGAGGCCGCCATCACGCCCAGCGCGCCGTAGAGCGCGTCGGTGATGCACTGCGAGGTCTCCACGTTGCCCGCGACGGTGGCTGCCGGCGGCCTGGGATTCAGCATCGAGCCTTCGGGGATCCGCACCTCGAGGGGCTTGAGGCACCCGGCGTTGAGCGGGATGTCGTCGTCCACGAGCGTGCGGAAGACGTAGAGCACCGCCGCGTAGACGACGGCCGAGGGGGCATTGAAATTGCTTTCGAGCTGGGCGGTGGTGCCCGCGAAGTCGATCACGGCGCTGCGGCGGTCGGCGCCGATCGAGATCCGCACGCGGATCACGGCGCCGTTGTCCATCTCGCAGGCGTACTCGCCGTCCTTGAGGACCCCGATCACGCGGCGCACGCACTCCTCCGCGTTGTCCTGCACGTGCTTCATGTAGGCCTTCACGACGTCCAGGCCGAAGTGGGCCACCATGCGGCGCAGCTCCTGCACGCCCTTCTCGTTGGCGGCGACCTGGGCGCGCAGGTCGGCGATGTTCTGGTCGGGGTTGCGCGCCGGGTAGCGGGCGCCGGCGAGCAGCGCGCGGATCTCGGCCTCGCGCAGGCGGCCGTCCTCGACCAGCAGGACGTTGTCGAGAAGCACGCCCTCCTCCTCGACGGTGCGCGAGAAGGGCGGCATGGAGCCGGGTGTGATGCCGCCGATGTCGGCGTGGTGGCCGCGGGAGCCGACATAGAAGAGAGGATCGGGGACTGTCCCCGCTCCTCGGGGACTGTCCCCGGATCCGTCGGGATAGACGGGTGTGATAACCGTCACGTCGGGCAGGTGCGTGCCGCCGTTGTAGGGGTCGTTGAGGACGTAGACGTCGCCGGGCTTCATCCTCCCGGCGTTGCGGGCGATGACGGTCTTGATCGACTCGCCCATGGAGCCCAGGTGCACGGGCATGTGGGGGGCGTTGGCGATGAGGTTGCCGGCCGAGTCGAAGAGCGCGCAGGAGAAGTCCAGCCGCTCCTTGATGTTCACGGAATAGGCGGTCTGCGCGAGGCGCACGCCCATCTGCTCCGCGATGGACATGAAGAGGTTGTTGAACACCTCCAGCATCACCGGGTCGGCGCGCGTGCCGGCGGCGTAGCGCACCTTCCTCTCGGCGACGCGCCGGAGCACGAGGTGGTCCCGCGGCGTCACCTCGGCCTCCCAGCCCGGCTCCACGACGGTGGTGGCGTTGCGCTCGGCGATCACGGCCGGGCCCGGCAGGCGCTGGCCTGGGACGAGGTCGTCCCGCGCGTACACGGGCGTGCGGTGGCGCTCGCCGCCGGAGACCATCGTCGCGTGCTCGATGGGCGCGGCGGGCGGGCGGCCCGCCGCGCCGGCCGCCGCGCGCTCCTCCGGCGCGTCCGAACGGCCCACGGCCTCGACGGACACGGCTTCCGCGACGAGGTCGCGGCCGGGCATGAGGAAGCTGAAGCGGGCGCGGTAGAGCCGCTCGAAGCCCGCGCGCATCGCCTCGGCCGTGCCGAGCGCGACGGCGAGCGAGGTGTCCGTGCCCTGGTACTTGAGGTGCGCGCGCTTCTCGACGCGCTCCACCGCGCTGCCCTGCGCCTCCAGCTCCGCGGCGCACTGCGCGCCGAGGCGATCCGCCCTTTCGCCGAGTTCCGCGATCGCCTCGGCGAGCGGGCGCTCCACCGCCTCCTCGCGCAGCGCGCGCACCTGCGCGAGCCCCATGCCGTAGGCGGAGAGCACGCCCGCGAGCGGGTGGATGTAGACCTGCGTCATGCCCAGCTCGTCGGCCACGAGGCAGGCGTGCTGCCCGCCGGCGCCGCCGAAGCACTGCAGCGTGTATTCGGTGACGTCGTGGCCGCGCTGCACGCTGATGAACTTGATGGCGTTGGCCATGTTGGCCACGGCGATCCGCAGGAACCCCTCGGCCACCTGCTCGGGCGTCTGCGGCTGCCCGGTCGCGCGCGCGATCTCCGCGGCGAGCGCCGTGAACTTCTCGCGCACCACCGCCGCGTCCAGCGGCTGGTCGCCTTCCGGCCCGAACACCTTCGGGAAGTGCGCGGGCTGGATCTTGCCCAGCATCACGTTGCAGTCGGTCACGGCGAGCGGCCCGCCGCGCCGGTAGCACGCCGGCCCGGGGTTGGCGCCCGCCGAATCCGGCCCCACGCGCTGGCGCTGGCCGTCGAAGTGCAGGATCGAGCCGCCGCCGGCCGCGATCGTGTGGATGGACATCATGGGCGCGCGCATGCGCACGCCGGCGACCTGCGTGTCGAACTCGCGCTCGAGCTCCCCGGCGTAGTGCGAGACGTCGGTGGAGGTGCCGCCCATGTCGAAGCCGATGACCTTGTGGAATCCCGCGCCCTCCGCGGTCTTCACCATGCCCACGATGCCTCCCGCCGGCCCGGAAAGGATCGAGTCCTTGCCCTGGAAGCGGTGCGCGTCCGTGAGGCCGCCGGAGGACTGCATGAACATGAGGCGCGCGCCGGGCAGCTCCCCCGCCACCTGCTCCACGTAGCGCCGCAGGATCGGCGAGAGGTAGGCATCCACCACCGTCGTGTCGCCGCGCGAGACGAACTTCATGAGCGGGCTCACGGCGTGGGAGGCCGACACCTGCGTGAAGCCGGCCTCGCGCGCGAGCGCGGCCACGCGGGCCTCGTGCGCCGGGTAGCGGTAGCCGTGCATGAAGACGATGGCCGCCGAGCGATAGCCCTCCGCGTGCGCCGCTGCGAGCTCGCGCCTCGCCGCGGCCTCGTCCAGCGAGAGGACCACTTCCCCGCGGGCGTCCATGCGCTCGTCCACCTCGATCACCTTCCGGTAGAGCAGCTCCGGCAGGCGGATGTGGCGGTCGAAGATGCGCGGGCGGTTCTGGTAGGCGATGCGCAGCTGGTCCCGGAAGCCGCGCGTGACCAGGAGCACCGTGGCCTCGCCCTTGCGCTCGAGGAGCGCGTTGGTGGCGACCGTCGTCCCCATCTTCACCGCCTCGATCCGCTCGACCGGAATGGGCTCGCCCGGCGCCACTTCCAGGAAATGCCGGATGGCGGCGAGGGCGGCGTCGCGGTAGCGCTCCGGGTTCTCCGACAGGAGCTTGAGCGTCGCGAGCGTGCCGTCGGGGCGGCGGGCGACGACGTCCGTGAAGGTGCCGCCGCGGTCGATCCAGAATTGCCATTTCATGGGGGCTTGCCTCACAGGGACGACGCCGCACGGGAAGCCTGGTCGTACATCCCCGACATGAGCCGAAGGAAGGAGGCCACGTCCGCGAGCTTCTCGTTGTCGCTGCCGTCGGGGTTGAGGCTCGCCACGAGGCAGGCCTCGCGCACCTCGCGGTAGCGCTCGATGAGGGCCTGGCCGCGGGCGGTGGTGGAGAAGAGGACTTCCTTGCCGCTGCGCTCGCTCTTCACGAGGCCGGCGGCGACGAGCTTCTTCAGGGAGTAGCTCACGACGTGCGTGTCCTCGACGTTCAGCACGAAGCAGATGTCGGCGAGCTTCTTGTTCCTGCCGCGGTGGTTCACGTGGTGAAGCGCCAGCACGTCGATGGGCGTGAGGTCCTTCATGCCGGCCGCGGCCATGCAGCGCACGATCCAGCGCTGGAAGGCGTGGCCGCAGATGATCATGCCGTACTCGAACTCGGAGACCTCGGCGCCGCGCCCCACGGCGAGGTGGGCGGAGGAGACGATGCGGGGCGGCGCGAGCGGCGGCGGGCGCCGGGCGGGGCTGCGGGGCTTCATGGGCTCCTCCGGGTGGGCGGCGCCGATGGCCGCGTTTTGCCGACAACTTATCAGCAATTTGTTGACATGGGCAACCGCCCTTGCTAGCGTCACCCGGTTCCCGCTGTAATGAACGCCCCCGTCCACGCCCCGAGAAGAGGAGAGCCCCCGATGAAGCGCTTGCAGGGATTCGTCGCGATCGCCGCCGCCGCGTTCGCCACGGCCGCCGCCGCCCAGGTGAAGTGGGACATGCCCACGCCCTACCCGGCCACCAACTTCCACACCGAGAACATCGTGCAGTTCGCGGCCGACATCGACAAGGCCACGGGCGGCAAGCTCAGGATCACCGTGCACCCAGGCGCCTCCCTCTTCAAGGCGCCCGAGATCAAGCGCGCCGTGCAGGGCGGCCAGGCGCAGATCGGCGAGATCCTCTTGTCCGGCTACTCCAACGAGGACCCGGTCTTCGGCGTCGACTCCGTCCCCTTCCTCGCCACGAGCTACGCGGATTCCGCGAAGCTGTGGAAGGCCTCGCGCAAGGCGATCGAGGACCGGTTCGCGAAGCAGGGCATGGTCGTTCTCTACGCCGTGCCGTGGCCGCCGCAGGGCATCTACTCCTCCAAGCCCCTCAACGCCATCGCGGACATGAAGGGCCTCAAGATGCGCACCTACAACCCGTACACCTCGCGCATCGCGGAGCTCGCCGGCGCCCAGCCCGTGACCATCCAGGCGGCCGAGCTCGCGCAGGCCTTCGCCACGGGCGCCGTCAACGCCAACATCACCTCCGGCGCCACCGGCTACGACACGAAGGCATGGGAAGTCGTGAAGAACTACTACGACACGCAGGCCTGGCTGCCCAAGAACCTCGTCTTCGCCAACAAGAAGGCCTTCGACGCCCTCGACAAGGCCACGCAGGAGGCGGTGCGCAAGGCCGCGGCCGACGCCGAGACGCGCGGCTGGAAGGTCTCCGAGGAGAAGACGGCCTTCTACCTGGGCGAGCTGAAGAAGAACGGCATGAACGTCGCGCCCCCGTCGGCGCAGCTCAAGGCCGACTTCCAGAAGATCGGACAGGCGATGACGGAGGAGTGGCTCAAGAACGCCGGCGCCGACGGCAAGGCGATCGTCGAGGCGTTCAGGAAGTGAACCTCGCCCCCGCCCCCTCCCGGGGGAGAGGGAGGACCTGATGCGCAAGGCGCTCGACACGCTCTACGACGCCGCGGCCTGGGCCGCGGCGTTTTTCATGGTGGGCGTGCTCGCCATGGTGCTCGCGAGCGTGCTCGGGCGGCTGCTCGGCTTCAACCTGCGCGGCTCCGACGCCTACGCGGGCTACTGCATGGCGGCGGCGGCGTTCCTCGCGCTCGCGCACACCCTCAAGCGCGGCGAGCACATCCGCGTGAACCTTTTCCTCGACCGGGCCGGGCCGCGAACGGGCCGCGCGCTGGAGCTCTGGTCGCACGCGGCCGGCTCCTTCTTCTGCGTGGTGCTCGCGGTCTTCAGCGTGCGGCTCGCCTGGCAGTCCTGGACCTTCAACGACGTCTCGCAGGGCAACGACGCGACGCCCCTCTGGATCCCGCAGATCGCGATGGCGCTCGGGGCCGTCGTGCTGGCCGTGGCCATCGTGGACGACTTCGTCCTGCACCTCCTGCGCCGCCACCCGAGCGCACTCGGGAAGGCGCAGGCCGAGATGAAGCGGATGGAGTAGCGCCGTGGACCTCCTCATCACCGCCGTCCTCGTCGCCCTGCTCTTCGCGCTGCTCGCGAGCGGGCTGTGGATCGGGCTCGCCCTGCTGGGGGTCGCGTGGATCGGCATGGAGCTCTTCACGAGCCGCCCCGTGGGCGACGCGATGGCGGTGACGATCTGGGGCTCGAGCTCGTCGTGGACGCTCACGGCGCTGCCGCTCTTCCTGTGGATGGGCGAGATCCTCTTCCGCACGCGGCTCTCCGAGGACATGTTCCGCGGCCTCGCCCCGTGGCTGCAGCGCATCCCGGGGCGGCTGCTCCACACGAACATCATCGGCTGCACGATCTTCGCGGCCGTCTCCGGGTCGAGCGCGGCGACCGTGGCCACCATCGGCAAGATGACGCTCCCGGAGCTCGAGCGCCGCGGCTACCCCGAGGAGATGACCATCGGCACGCTCGCGGGCGCGGGCACGCTCGGGCTCCTCATCCCGCCCTCCATCATCATGATCGTCTACGGCGTCACGGCCGAGGTCTCGATCACCAAGCTCTTCATCGCGGGCGTCCTCCCGGGGCTGCTGCTGGCCGGCCTCTTCATGGGCTACACGGTCGCCTGGTCGCTCCTCAATCCCGCGCGCATCCCGGCGCCGGATGCGCCCACGACCCTCGCGCAGAAGCTCGTCACCTCGCGCCACCTCGTCGGCCCCGTGGTGCTCATCGCCCTCGTGCTGGGCTCCATCTACGCGGGCGTCGCGACGGCCACCGAGGCGGCCGCGCTCGGCGTGACGGGCGCCCTCGGGCTATCGTGGCTGCAGGGCTCGATGGGCCGCAAGGCGTTCGTGGAGAGCCTCATGGGGGCCACGCGCCTCTATTGCATGATCGCGCTCATCCTCGCGGGCGCGGCCTTCCTCACGCTCTCGATGGGCTACATCGGCCTGCCGCGCCACCTCGCGGAGTTCATCACGGGCCTGGGCCTCACGCCTTTCTGGCTGCTCGCGGCGCTGATGGTGTTCTTCATCGTGCTGGGCTGCTTCCTCGACGGCATCTCGATGGTGGTGCTCACCATGGGCGTGATCCTGCCCACCATCCAGGCCGCCGGCATCGACCTCATCTGGTTCGGGATCTTCATCGTGCTCGTGGTGGAGATGGCGCAGATCACGCCGCCCGTGGGCTTCAACCTGTTCGTGCTGCAGGGGATGACGGGCCGGCAGATCCCCTGGATCGCGCGCGTGACGATGCCGCTCTTCTTCCTGATGGTGGCCGCTGTCGGCCTCATCTACTTCTTCCCCGGCATCGTCACCTGGCTGCCGGCGCAGATGCTGCCGGCCCGGATGTAGGGCGCCCCGCCATGTGCCTCATCGCCCTCGCCTGGCAGGCGCACCCCGATTTCCCGCTGGTCGTGGCGGCCAACCGCGACGAGTGGCGCGACCGCCCCGCGGCCCCGGCGCACTGGTGGGACGACCACCCCGCCATCCTCGCCGGGCGCGACCTCCAGGCCGGCGGCACCTGGATGGGCGTCACGCGCGGCCGGCGATTCGCGGCGGTCACCAATTTCCGCGACCCCTCGGACCGGCGCTCCACGGCGCTCTCTCGCGGCACGCTGGTGACGGAGTTCCTGCGCGGCGAGGACCCGCCCGCGGCCTACCTCGCGCGGCTGGCGGCGCGGGCCTCGCTCTACAACGGCTTCAACCTCCTTGTGGGGGACGCGGGCTCGCTCTTCTACTTCGGCAGCCGCGAAGGCGAGGTGCGCGCGGTGGAGCCGGGCGTGCACGCGCTCTCCAACCACCTCCTCGACGAGCCTTGGCCCAAGGTCCAACGGGCGCGGGCCGGGATGCGCGAGGCGCTCGGCGACGACGGGGCGCTCTTCGCGCTGCTTTCCGACACGACCCCGGCGGCTGACGAGGCGCTCCCCGAAACCGGCGTGGGGCTCGCGCGTGAGCGCCAGCTTTCGCCCATCCTCATCACCGGCGCGGACTACGGCACTCGCACCTCCACCGTGCTGAGGGTGGGCACCGGGGCTGCCCGCCTCGAGGAACGCACCCGCGATGCCACGGGTACCGTCACTTCCGCGGCCGCCTTCGATTTCGCCCTCTCCCCCTGAGTTCCCGGCCGCGGCCGCGGCGGCGAAGCCCCGTTGACCTTTGTCAAAGGTGTAAACCTTATGCCTGTTAAGGTTTTCGGGCAGCCCTCCGCCCGCCCAACCCAGGGAAAAGACCATGACGAACAGCACGCTCCACCGCCTCTCCCGGCTCGTCGCCGCGCTCGCGATCGGCGCGCTCGGTTTCGGCACGGCGCTCGCCGCCGACCCACCCGCCAAGGCGCCCGCCCCGGCCAAGGCCGCCGCCCCGGTGAAGACCGCCGCGCCCGGCAAGGTGCCCGCCGGGAACAAGGAATGCATCGAGTGCCACGAGGAGCTCAAGGAGTTCCACGACCCCGGCAAGCACAAGACGGTCGCCTGCACCGAGTGCCACCTCAACACCGCCGAGCACCTGAAGAAGAAGAGCGTGCGCCCGGTCACCATCACCGACCCGGCCAAGTGCGGCTCGTGCCACAAGAACCAGTTCGAGACGATGTACAGGATCAACTACGAGCGCCCGGCGAGGAGCGAGAAGAGCCAGCTCACGGGCGTGTCGCCCAACCCGGCGTGGGAGAAGCTCATGGGGCCGCACGGCTTCACCAAGGAGCACAACATGCCCCGCTCGCACGCCTTCGCGCTGTACGACCAGCTCGTGGTCGACCGCGCCTTCGGCGGCCGCTTCGAGAACAAGTACGGCTGGGGCGACCTCGCCCGCCCGGGCGGCAACTTCAACATCTGGGACGTGCTGGTCGACAAGTACCCGGGCGAGCCGCACAAGGCCTTCCGCCCCGGCACCGCCGCCGCCGCGAACCCCGTGTGCATGAGCTGCAAGACCGCCGACCACATCCTCGACTGGGCCTACCTCGGCGACCCCGACCCCAAGGCCAAGTGGAGCCGGCTCTCGAAGGTGCAGGACTTCGTGAAGGACACGCGCCACGCCCTCAACTGCATCTTCTGCCACGACCCGCACGGCGCGCAGCCGCGCGTGATCCGCGACGGCCTCATCCAGGCCCTCACCCGCCCCGAGAAGGACACGCTCTGGCACAAGGACGCCAAGGGCGCGAAGATCGACGTGAAGGACCTCGGCCAGCGCGGCTTCACGCGCAAGATCGCGATCCTCGACAAGTACGACACCAAGCTGCAGTGCGGCCAGTGCCACGTCGAGTACAACTGCAACCCGGGCACCGACCCCGTGGCGGGCAAGCCCGTGACGATGGCCGACGCGCGCACCAACCACTTCCCGTTCAAGGAGGTGAACGACCTCGCGCAGCACTACCGCGACCTCAAGTTCCGCGATTTCAAGCACGCCATCACCGGCGCCATGCTGTGGAAGGCGCAGCACCCGGACGTCGAGGTCTTCTACGGCTCGGTGCACGACAAGGAAGGCGCGCAGTGCCACACCTGCCACATGCCCAAGGCGAAGGACCCGAAGACGGGCAAGACCTTCACCTCGCACTGGCAGACCACGCCCAAGCACTACGTGAAGGAAGCCTGCCTCGGCTGTCACAAGGCGTGGACGAAGGAACAGGCCGTGTACACGGTCGACTCCCTCAAGGGCCGCTACTTCGGCAAGCTGCGCAAGGCCGAGTACTGGCTCACCCGCATGATCGACAAGTTCGAGGAGGCGAAGAACCTCGGGGTGGACGAAGCCACCCTCAACACGGTGCGCGAGAAGCACTATGAAGCGCACATCCACTGGGAATTCTGGACCGCCTCCAACGGCTCCTACTTCCACAACCCGCGGCTCGCCGACCAGTCGATCAACAAGGGCATGGAGATCTCGCAGGAGGCCATCAAGATCCTCGAGGACGCGACCGCGAAGAAGCGCACCGTGGCCGCCGCGCCCGCGCAGGCCCCGGCGCCCGCGCCCGCCGCCGCGAAGTAGGGCCGGGTGCTCGGCTTCTGGCTCATCGCCGGGGGAATGACGGCCGCCGCCGTGGCCTTCGTGGCCGCGCGGCTCGTCTTCCCCCGGCGCGCTCGCATCCACGCCGAGCCGCGTGAGGCCAACCTCGCCGCCCTGAGGGCCTCCTGGGCGGAACTGGACCGCGACCGCGCGGCCGGCATCCTCGCGGCCGCCGAGCACGAGGCCGCCCGCTCGGAGCTCGCACGCCGCGCGGAGGAGGAGCTGGACGAGGCTGCGACACCCATCGCGAGCCGGCCCGCGTGGCCCGCGGCGGTGGCGGCCCTCCTCCTCATCCCTGTCGCCGCGTTCATTCTCTACCCGCAGGTGGGCAACCCCGGCGCCATCGCGAGCGCCAACGCCTTCGGTCGCATCGACGGCCCGCTCACGGCCGATCGCCTGCCCGCCTTCCGCAACCAGCTCGCCACGCACCTCGAGGGCAACCCCGGCGACGGGCGCGCCTGGGCGCTGCTGGGCCGCATCGACCTCGCGATGGAGCGCTACGGCGAGGCCGCCGTGGCCTTCGAACGCGCAACCGGCGCGTCGCGCAAGGTGGCAGGTGACCCGGAGGTGTGGGTCGATTACGCCGAGGCGGTCGGCATGGCCGGCGGGCGCACGCTCGTCGGCGCGCCGGAGCGGCTCATCGCGAAGGCCCTTTCCATCGATCCCGCGAACGCCCGCGCGCTGGAGCTGGCCGGAAGCCTCGCCACCGAGAAGGGCGACCACGCGCAGGCCGCGTCGCACTGGAAGATCGCGCTGGACGGCCTGGCGGAGGCCGACCCGCGCCGCGAGGACCTCGCCCGCGCCGTGGCGCGCGCCGAGCGGCTCGCCTCCGCCGGGGGCATGACGCCGCGCTGATCCCGGTGCAGAATGCGTTCCTCGGACCCGCCGGGGAGGAGCGCATGAACGACAAGACGGTCAAGGACGCCTTCATGGAAGTCGTCGTGAACCAGCTCGAGACGGGCGACCCGCCCGAGACCCAGGCGACGCTCGAGCGCCTGATGGCGGCGGGCCACTCCAACAGCGAGGCGATGCAGCTCATCGCCGCCGTGGCGCGCAACGAGATGCAGGCGATGCTGTCGATGGGGCGCGCGTTCGACAACGCGCGCTACGCGAAGCTGCTCGCGAAGCTGCCCCAGCTCGATTGAGGCGCGCGGCGGGGCGCTAGACCATCGGGCCCACGTCCACGACGTGGCCCACCTTCACCACCAGCGGCCAGAGGTGCTTGTGGGTGAAGAGCCCGCCCGCCTCCACGCCGCCCGCCTTCTCCATCACGTGGATCACGGCGGAATACGGGTAGTAGTGGGTCACCCCGTCCTTCCCGCCCACGGCGGCGAAGTAGGTCTCCGCGGCCAGCGTGAGCGTGGCCTCGTCGATGTGGTAGGCCGTGTGGTAGTTGAGCCCGATCCTCGCGTTCACGTAGCGGTCGAATAGCGCCTTCATTTGCCCCCCTTGGCCCGCGCGACTTCCTCGGCGAGCTGCTGCCCCGACTTGTAGTGCGGCACGCGGAAGACGAGCCGCTTCGCGCGCTGGAAGAAGGCGTTCGCGCCCTCCACCTCGTCCTTCCAGTACTTCTGGGCGAGGGCGAGGTTCGCCCGCTCGTCGACGAGGAACGCGTCGCGCGAGCCCGCGCCGCCGAAGATGTAGAGCTTGCCGTCGATGATCCGCCAGGTGTCGGCGTCCCCGCCCCACGGGATGCCGTAGACGATGCCGTTGGCGCAGTAGCCGCCGAACTGCGGGATGTACTTCTCCGGCGCGGCGTCGAAGAGCTTCTTGTGCTCCGCGCTCGCGAAGCGGAAGGTGACGCCCTTGTGCACGGACTTGTGGGCGGGGCTTCCCATCGCGTGGCGCCCGTCGGTGAAGTAGCTCACCACGTCGTGGCCGAAGAGGATGAGGTGCTTGTCGTCGCCGTCGGCGACGGCGTTCACGGGGCTCAGCCCCTGGCCGGGGCTCTGGGTGACGAGGGGCGCGCAGCCGCCGAGCAGCAGGGCGGCGGCGGCGAGGGCGGGGGCGATCAGGCGCTTCATGGCTTTCCTTTCAGGTTTCGTCTTCGTCGTCGGCGCCGGCGGCGGCGCGCGCGAGGCGGTCGCGCACCGCTTCCCAGCCCGGGCCGGCGGGCGGCGATTCGACAACGATGAGGCCCGCGCCGTTCGCATCGAGCGCGCGCAGGCTCGCGTAGAGGTCGTGGCCGTAGGCGCGCGCATCGCCGGGCGCCTGCCGGCCGAAGGCGGCCTCGCGCGGCACGGGGCGCGAATGCGCGAGCACCGCGACGCGCGTTCCGGCGGCCGCGGCCTCGCGCACACGGGCATCCAGCGCCGCGGCCTCGGCGAGCTCGAGCGGCGCGCGCGGCGCGTAGTGCGAGGTGAGCGTCCCCGAGGCGCGGGGCGCTCCGGCATCGCGGTCGGCGGGAGGCGTTCCCAGCACGGCGGCGAGCTGCTCGCGCGTGATCGTGCCGGGCCTCAGCAGCACGGGCCGGCCGCGCGAGAGGTCCACGATGGTCGACTCCAGCCCCTCGTCGCACGCGCCGCCGTCGACCACGAGGAGATCCGGCCCGAACTCGTCGCGCACGTGCTGCGCCGTCGTGGGGCTCACGTGGCCGAAGCGGTTGGCGCTGGGCGCGGCGATGGCGCCGCTGCCGGCTCTCGCGAACGCGCGCAGCAGCGCCTGCGCGACCGGGTGCGAGGGGACGCGGATGCCCACCGTGTCCTGCCCGCCCGTGACGGCGGCGGGCACGCGCGCGGTCTTGGGCAGGATCATCGTGAGCGGCCCGGGCCAGAAGGCGGCGGCGAGCCGGCGCGCGGCCTCCGGGATCTCCCGCGCCCACGCTTCCAGCAGCGCTTCCGGCGCGAGGTGGACGATGAGCGGGTGGTCCGCGGGGCGGCCCTTCAACGCGAAGATCCTCGCCACGGCCTCGGGGTTGGCGGCGTCCGCGCCCAGGCCGTAGACCGTCTCGGTGGGCAGGGCGACGAGCTCGCCGCGGCACAGGCGCGCGACTGCTTCGGCCAGGCCCGGTTCCTGCACGGCTTCCCGAGGGTTGGGCGCGCTCATGCCGCCATTATCCCCCGCGCGGGCGCCGTGCCGGATCGTGGGCCGCCAGCCAGTCGAGGAACTCGCGGTACCAGAGGCGCGAGTTGCGGGGCTTCAGCACCCAGTGGTTCTCGTCGGGGAACCACACGAGCCGCGCGGGGACGCCGCGGGATTGCAGCGTGTTGTAGTAGGCGAGCCCGTTGGCGTCGGGCACCCGGTAGTCGTTGTTGCCGTGGATCACGAGCGTGGGCGTGGCCATGCGGTGCGCGAAGCTGCTCGGGCTCTGGGCCCGCACCTTCGCCGGGTTCTCCCAGTAGAGCGCGTGCAGGTCCTTAGGCCGGTGCGTGTAGGAGTCGGCGCTGAAGGTGAGCAGCCGGTCGAAGACGCCCGCGTGGCACACGTAGGCCCGGTAGCGGCCCGCCGGCACGTGCCCGTTCATCCACGCGACGAGGAAGCCGCCGTAGCTGCCGCCGGCGGCGAACACGCGTCCGCGGTACGCCCACGGCTTCGCCAGCAGCCAGTCGGTGGCCGCCTCGATGTCCTCGGTCTCCAGCCGCCCCTGCCGGCCCATGATGCTGTCGCGGAACGCGAAGCCGTAGCCGCTGGAGCCGTGGTAGTTCACGGCCGCCACCACGTAGCCCCGCGCGGCGAGCACGTGGGTGTTCCAGCGATAGCCGAAGGTGTCGCCCACCGCCGCGTAGGGCCCGCCGTGGATCACCTGCAGCACCGGGTGCTTCCTGCGCGGGTCGAAGCGCGGCGGGAAGGTGAGGAACATCGCCACCTCGTCGCCGAGCGCGCCGCGGAAGGTGACCTCGCGCGTCTCGCCAAGGGCCACGCGCGCGAGGAGGCGATCGTTGAAGCGCTCGATCCGCCGCACGGCGCCCGCGCGCACCGCGTGGACCTGCACGGGGTGCGACGCGCCATCGGCCGCGACGACGATCGTCTCGCCGCCCGGCGCGCCGCCGACGTCGAAGCCCTGCACCCAGCCGCCCTGCAGGGCGACCGAGAGGCGCCCGCTTTCCGGGTCTGCCCGCCACAGGTGGCACCGCCCCTTCTCCTGCGCCGCGAAGAGCACGGACTCGCCGCCCGGCGACCAGCGCAGCGGCCCTTCGACGTCGATGGGCCAGCGATCGCCGACCACGCGCGGCTTCTCCCCGCGGCGAAGCATCGCGAGGCGGCCGAACATCGTGTGCCGCCTGCCCACGTTCGCGGCGACGCAGGCGATGCGCGAGCCGTCGGGCTCGTACCGCGGCGCCTCGAAGGACCAGGCCCCGTCCGCGGCGAGCGTCGTGACGCGGCGCGTGGCGAGATCGATCTCGGCGATCGCCGTGGGATTCGCCGCGAGCTTGCGCGGCGAAGGGTCGTGCACGAACGCGATCCGCCGGCCATCGGGGGAGATGTCGAAGTGGACCGCGCCCGGGTCCATGCGGGGAAGCTCGAGGCCGGTGCCCTCGAAGAGATCCGCGATGCGGCCGCTCGCGAGATCCAGCAGCAGCAGGTGCGGCACGCGGCCCATGGGCAGGTTGCGGTCGAAGTACCGGTAGTGCGCCTCGGCGGTGACATAGGCGCTCTCCTTGCGCTCGCCGAACGCCTTGTGGCGCCGTTCCTGCTCGCGGCCGCCCTTCGCGTCCGGCCACACCCAGGAGACGAAGGCGATGCGCCGCCCATCCGGCATCCACTTGAAGTCTTCGATGCCGGGCCCGAAGCGGGTCACGCGCTCTGCCTCGCCGCCCGCGGCGTCGATCAGGTAGAGCTGGGCCTCGCCGTCCTTCGCGCCCTCCTGCTCGCGCCGGGCGAGGAAGGCGATGCGGCCGCCCTTGGGCGACCACGCGGGCTTCGCGTCCTTCTCGCCGCAGCGCGTGAGCCGCTTCGGGGCGCGCGACGCGGTCGGCAGCAGCCAGAGGCTCGTGGCGCCCTTGTTGTCCTCCATCGAGTACGCCGTCACGGCGCAGGCGGCGGCGGACCCGTCCGGCGCGATCGCGACGCTCGCGACGCGATCGAGCTGCCAGAGGGTTTCGATGTCGAGGGGGCTGGGTTTTGGCATGGAACTCCGCGTGGCAGGGTCGGTCATCGGCCGGGCATCATTGCGCGGCGGATCGCCATTATCCGGCCATCCCGCCCGCTGGCCACGCGGCGCAGGCTGGCGGCTTCATCGTCGGAGGAGGGCAAGTCATGTCGGGGCACTGGGGATTCGATTGCCACCGGGGGACAAATCGCTGGCGCATCGCGGGCTGGAGCGCCGCCGCGGCCCTGCTGCTCGCCCCGCTCGTCGCGATGCAGTTCACCGAGGAGGTGAACTGGACCCCGTTCGATTTCGCCGTGTTCGGCGCGATGCTCGCAGTGGCGGGCGGCGCCTTCGAGCTCGTCGTGCGCGCGACCCGCCGGCAGGCCGTGCGCGCGGCGGCCGGCATGGCGATCGCGGCCGCGTTCCTGCTCGCCTGGGCGCACGGCGCCGTCGGCATCTTCTGACGGCGGGCGCGCGGCGGGAACCGCTCCGTCAGCGGTCGCGCGCCGGCCGCGCGTCTTCCCTCTCGTCGGGCAGCAGCAGCACGATGGCGGCCTTCACCGCGGCGACACCCGCCATGATCCACAGTGACTTCTCGAATCCCACCTGCTTCACGACCGGCCCGAGCATCCAGACGGCCAGCGCGCTCATGCTGAACGCGACCGTGAGGCGAAGGCCGGCGATGCGCGAGCGCATGCGGTCGTCGACGTAGCGCACGATCATCGCGTCGGTGAAGGGGATGGCGCCGAAGACGAACGCCATGACCAGCAGGAGCGCGAGGTAGAAGCCCCACTGCTGCGCGTGGGCGGCGAGGAGCAGCAGCGGGACCAGCGCGATCGACATCCACCACTGCAGCGGCTTGAACGGCATGCGGTCGATCAGGTAGCCGACGGCCAGTTGCGTGAGCGAGGCGGCGGCGTAGACGGCGGCGAGCAGCGCGCCGAGCGCCGCCGGGTCCTCGACCAGGCCGCGGAAGCGCTCGGCGAGCAATTGCGAGTTGCCGTTGGTCGTGAAGTTGAAGACGAGCGTGCTGGCGGCCGCGGCCACCGTCATCACGGCGAGCGTCCGCGCGAGCGCGCCCGGCGTGAGCGGCACCTGCGCCTTGCCGCCCCGGCCCTTCGCCGGCGGCTCCTCCTCGCGCGGGCACAGGATGGCGAACGCGATGCCGCAGCCGATGGCGACGAGCCCGGGAATCGCGAACGCCGCCCGCCACCCCAGCCACTTCACCAGGAAGCCCGTGACGAGGGCGGCGACCGCGATGCCGAGGTTTCCGGCGAGGCCGTTCACGCCGATCACCATGCCGGGGTTGGCCGCGTGGCGCACCAGCATCGGGATGCCGACGGGGTGGTAGATCGACGCGAAGGCGCCGAGCAGCGTGAGCGCCGCCGCGAGCTGCCAGGCGTCCCGCGTGAGCGCCGTGAGCAGGGCGGAGGCCCCGATGCCGAAGAAGAAGACGAGCATCATCGCGCGCCGGCCCCAGAGGTCGCCGAGGCGGCCGGAGGGCAGCGCGCCCAGCCCGAAGAGCGCGAACGCGCCGATGCTGAAGGGCATGAGGTCCTGCCAGCTCGCGTAGCCGAAGTCGGCCGCGATCGCGGCCACCGCCGTGGCGAAGATGAGCAGGAACATGTGGTCGACGGCGTGCGCGACGTTCAGCAGCAGGCCGACTGCGCGGGGAAGCGCGCCGGGCGGGACGGTGGGCAGGGAGGCAGTCGCCATCCCGCCAGCTTGCGCGAGTTACAATCGTCTGTCTTTCGACGATTCTTCCCCAACCTTCGAGAAATGGACAGCTCGCGGCACCTCGACCCGGACCGTCCGCACGCCGCCGAGCACCCCGTCGCGGGCGACGCCTCGCGCGTCATCGTGACGCGCCGGACGAGCTATCCCCGCGGCCACTTCATCGAGCCGCACTGGCACGCGCGCGGGCAGCTCGTCTACGCCGTCGAAGGGACGATGACGGTGCGCGCGCGGCGGCGGGCGTGGATCGTGCCGCCCGACCGGGCGCTGTGGATGCCGCCGCGCACCGTCCATGAGATCCGCACGCACAGCGCCGTGGAGATGCACAGCCTGTACCTGAACGCCCCGGCGTCGGCCGCCATGCCCGCCGCGAGCGTCGTGCTCGAGGTGACGCCGCTCATGCGCGAACTCGTCGTGCGCGCCGTGGCGCTCCCGGCGCACCACGACGACGCGGGCGACGACGGGCTGCTCATGCGGCTGCTGTTCGCGGAGCTCGCCCGCCTCCGCCGCTGCGCGCTCGACCTGCCCCTGCCCGCGAGCGGCGACCTCGCGCGCCTGTGCGACCGCATCCTCGCCGACCTCTCGTCCCGCCGCCCGTGCGCGCACGACGCCGGCGAGATGGGGACGAGCACGCGCACGCTCTACCGGCGCTTCCTCGCCGAGACCGGCATCACCTTCGCGCGCTGGAAGCAGCAGGCGCGCCTGCTCGAGGCGATACGCCGGCTGGCCGGCGGCGCGCCGGTGACGACCGTGGCCCTCGACCTCGGCTACGGGAGCACGAGCGCCTTCTCCACCATGTTCCGCCGCTCGCTGGGCGTCTCCCCGCGCGACTTCGTCGCGGGACACGGCCGCGGGCGATAATGACGGTCGCACTTCACGGACCACCCCCATGGCACACATCGCCTTTCTCGGCACCGGGCTCCTCGGCGCCGCCTTCGCCGAGGCCGCCGCCGCCCGCGGCGACACCGTCACCGCCTGGAACCGCACCGCGTCGAAGGCGCAGGCACTCGCGCGCTTCGGCGTGAAGGCCGCCGCGAGCCCCGCGGAAGCCGTCCGCGGCGCCTCCCGCGCCCACCTCGTCCTGCGCGACGACGCCGTGGTCGAGGAGGTGATCGCGGCCGCGAGGGCCGGCCTCTCCTCCGGCGCCCTCCTGCTGGACCACACCACCACGCGGCCCGACCTCACCGCCGCGCGCGCGAAGCGCCTGCAAGCCGAAGGGCTCGATTACCTCCACTGCCCCGTCTTCATGGGGCCGGCGGCGGCGCGGCAGGCCCAAGGCTCGATGATGGTCGCCGGCCCGCGCGCGCTCTTCGAGCGGGTCGAGGCCGACCTCGCGAAGATGACCGCGCGGCTGGAATACCTCGGCGAGCGCGCCGACCTCGCCGCCGCGCACAAGCTCTTCGGCAACACGGTGATCATCGGGCTGGTGGCCATCATGGCGGACGTCCTCGCGATCGCCCGGTCGAGCGGCGTCGACTCGCAGGCCGCCATCGACCGGCTGCGCACGCTCGACCTCAACGCGATGGTGGCCCGGCGCGGCGTGGCCATGGCGAAGGGCGACTTCACGCCCAGCTTCGAGCTCGCCATGGCGCGCAAGGACGTGGGCCTGATGCTGGAGACCGCCGAGGGCGCGCCGCTGGCGACGCTGCCGGCCATCGCCGCCCGCATGGACGAGCTCATCGCCGCCGGGCACGGCGACAAGGACGCGAGCGCGCTCGGCCTCTAGGCGCTCAGTGCGCCTTCTCCCAGTTGTCGCCCACGCCCGCCTCCACCACCAGCGGGACGTCGAGCGTGGCGACGCCGGTCATGAGCTTCTCGACCTGCGGCTTCACGCGATCGAGCTCCTTCTCCGGCACCTCCAGCACCAGCTCGTCGTGCACCTGCATGATGAGCTTCGTGGCGAGCCCGTGGCCCTCGATCCAGCGCTGCACCGCGATCATGGCGAGCTTGATGAGGTCGGCGGCGGTGCCCTGCATCGGCGCGTTGATGGCCTGCCGCTCGGCGCCCTGCCGGCGTGACTGGTTGGCGGACGCGATGTCGGGCAGCCACAGGCGCCGGCCGAACACCGTCTCGACATAGCCCCGCCCGCGCGCCTCGTTGCGCGTGCGCTCCATGTAGGCCGCGACGCCGGGATAGCGCTGGAAGTACTTGTCCATGTAGCTCTGCGCGGCCGCGCGCTCGATGCCGAGGTTGCCCGCGAGGCCGAAGGCGCTCATGCCGTAGATGAGGCCGAAGTTGATCACCTTGGCGTAGCGGCGCTGCTCCGCGCTGATGTCGGACGGCGAGACGCCGAAGATCTCGGCCGCGGTGGCGCGATGAACGTCGAGCCCCTGCTCGAACGCGCGCAGCAGGCTCGCGTCGCCCGAGATGTGCGCCATGATGCGCAGCTCGATCTGCGAGTAGTCGGCCGACACGATGCTCGCGCCGGACGGCGCGACGAAGGCCTCTCGGATGCGCCGCCCCTCGGCGGTGCGCACCGGGATGTTCTGCAGGTTCGGGTCGCTGGAAGCCAGGCGCCCGGTGACGGCCACCGCCTGGGAGTAGCTGGTGTGCACCCGTCCGCTGCGCGGATCGACCATCCTCGGCAACTTGTCGGTGTAGGTGCTCTTGAGCTTGGCGAGCGCGCGCCAGTCGAGCAGGATGCGCGGCAGCGGATAGTCTTCCGCCAGCTTCGCCAGCACCTCCTCGTCGGTGGACGGGGCGCCGCTGGCGGTCTTGCGGACGACCGGCAGGCCAAGCCGGCCGAAGAGGATCTCGCCGAGCTGCTTCGGCGAGTTCAGGTTGAACGGCTGCCCCGCGGCCTCGACCGCGCGCCGCTCGAGCTCGAGCATCTTGCGGCCGAGCTCGTCGGACTGCCGCACCAGCGCCTGCGCGTCGATCAGCACGCCATTGCGCTCCATGCGCTGCAGCACGGTGGACACGGGGATCTCGATCTCGCGGTAGATCCGGTCGAGCGCCGCGTGCTCGGCGATGCGCGGGTACAGCGTGCGATGCAGGTGCATCGTGACGTCGGCGTCCTCGGCGGCGTAGCGGGCCGCCCGGTCGATGGGCACCTGCTCGAAGCCGATCTGGCTCGCGCCCTTGCCCGCGACCTCCTGGTAGGTGATCGTGCGGCGGCCGAGGTGGCGCTCGGCGAGCGAGTCCATGTCGTGGTTGCGATGCGCCTCGAGCACGTAGCTCTCGAGCAGCGTGTCGTGGACGACGCCGGCCAGGCGCACGCCGTGGTTCTCGAGAACGTGGGTGTCGTACTTCAGGTTCTGGCCCACCTTCGCGCGCGCAGGGTTCTCGAGCCAGCCGCGCAGCCGCGACAGCACGTGTTCGCGCGACAGCTGCTCCGGCGCGCCCGCGTAGCGGTGCGCGACCGGCACGTAGCAGGCCTCGAACGGCGCGACCGACAGCGACAGGCCCACCAGTTCGGCGGCCATCGGGTCGAGCGAGGTGGTCTCGGTGTCGATGGCGACGAGCTCGGCGGCCTCGATGCGCGCGATCCAGCGCCCGAGCGCCTCGTCGTCGAGCACCGTCTCGTAGGCGAGCCCGCGCTCCGACGCCGCCGCGCCGCCCGGGGCCGCTGCAGCGCCTTGCGATGCACCGGCCGGCGCCGCGTGCGACGCCTCGTGCGGCGCCGCGCCGCCGGCGCTGCCGGCAGCCGGGCCTGGCTGCGCGTCGAGCTCGCGCAGCCAGCTGCGGAACTCGCAGCGCTCGAACAGCGCGCGCAGCGCGACCGTGTCCTCGTCGGCGAGATCGAGCGACGCGTCGATCGACTCGACGTGCGGGCTGAGGTCGCAATCGGTCTTTACCGTGACCAGCTTGCGGGCCACCGGCAGCCAGTCGAGCGCCTTGCGCAGGTTCTCGCCGACGACGCCGCCGATCGCGTCGGCGTGCTCGACGATCGCGTCGAGCGATCCATACTGCTCGAGCCACTTCACCGCCGTCTTCGGCCCCACCTTGTCGACGCCGGGGACGTTGTCGACCGCGTCGCCGACCAGCGTCAGCCAGTCGACGATGCGCTCCG
>JAHCAK010000005.1 GCA_019634955.1 Burkholderiales bacterium | reverse complement strand
GGAACCGGCGCGGGCGCCGCCTGCGCCGGAGGCGCGGCGGGGACGGGCGCGGCCGCCGGGGCGGGAGGTGCCACCACGAGCGACGCCTCCGGCCTGGGCTCGGGGAGCGGGCGCGGCTTCACCTCCGCGGAGACGAGGAAGCGCTCCGTGTTGGGCGTCACGCCCTTCGTGAGGGGCGACTTGAAGCTCGCGTTCGCCAGCGAGCCGGACTTCTCCAGCACCTCGATGAGCTGGGAGGACGACCCCGTCTCGCCGGCGAGCTGGAGCTCGCGCACCTTCGGCCCCGCCTTGATGTCGAGCTGCTGTACCCAGGTCGTGTCCGGAAGCAGCCGCGAGAGATCCTCGACCAGGAGGACCGCGGGATGCTGGCCCTGCTTCCTCGCGAGGACGTAGTTGTGCTCGGCCGCGAGACGCTCGATCTCGCGCGCGAGACGGTCGGCCACCTCCGCGCCCGCCTTGGCCCTCTCGAGGCGGGGCTGCAGGGCGATCACCGCCTCGCGTTTCTGCCAGAGGGGATAGACGAGGGCCACGGCGGCGAGGACCGCGGCGACCCCGGCCAGCGCGCGGGCGACCATGGTGGCGCGCGAGACGGCGGGCCGGTCGCGCTCTTCGGGAGCCAGGAGGTTGAACGGGGCGGATGCGAGGCCCAGGTCGCCCGGGACGCCGACGCCCAGGACCGTTGCACCCATCTCGCGCAGCTCCGCGAGCCGGGCGGCCACGGGTGAACGCGGCGCCGCGGCAAGCTGCAGCGTGAGGCGCTGCGCCGCCGCGTCGCGGCCCGTCACGCGGACGTCGAAGCAGGCGTGCTCGGCGGTGAAGGGCGTCAGCCGGTCGAGCTCGAAACCGACCGCGTCGCGAAGCGCCTCCTCCGCCGCAAGCGGCATCACGGCTTCCCGGACGAGAACCTCGCCCGGGGCCAGGACGAGCCACGCGTTGGCGGCATCGCCCGGCGCCGCGCCCACCAGCCGGCGCAGGCCCGTCCGGCGCGCGGCTGCGTCGAGCGGGCCCAGCCTGGCGCGCCCCGCCTCCGCGAGCCCGTCGGCCGCAGGACGCAGCAGCCGCCATTCGTCGCCTTCGGCTGACACGAACGATACGCCGCGGGTGTCGAACCGTTCCCGCCAGCCCGCGGGCACCAACGCCGCGAGCTCGGAGCGCCACCAGCGCAGGACTTCCACCAGCCCGGCGCGATGGGCCGCCCCCCGCACCGGCGCGAGGAGGGACTCAGCGAGGCTTGCCATCGGCGGCCTCCGTGCCCGGGGCCTGCGACTCGCGTGCGTCGCGGTCGCGGGAGACCTCGCGCCAGGCGAGCAGGGTGTAGGGACGACGCGGGTATTGCGGGGTGAGCATCGCCACGGCCTCACGGGACACCACGATCCCGTCGCCGAGGCGCACGTCCGCCCGGATCGTCGCGGCCGCGGTTCGCGCATAGCTCGCGTACGCGCCGGCCGCAGTGAAGATCGGCGGCATCCTGCCCTCGGCCCGCGCGGCCTCGCGCTCGGCGAGGAAGAGGTCCACGGCCTCCGCGGTCACGCCGGGAATGGCGAGGAGGACGCCGCGGGATGCGAGCTGGGGATTGACGCCGGACTGGCGCGAATACACGGTGATCATGGGGGCGATGCGCTGGAAAACCCCGGGCGGGATGCCGAGGACGAGCTGCAGTTCCTCCGTGGACTGGAACGGGTAGTTGGCCGGCCGGCCGAAGAGCCCTGCCTGCGCGTATTCCGCTTCCTCCGCGCCCAGGGGGCGCTTGAGGGGATCGACATCGCGCCAGTCGAGCACCGCATCGAGCAACCTGGCGGCGTCCTCCTCGCTCATGCCGGCGTGCCGGAACAGCCCCTTGAGCAACTCGTTGTTCGCGGTGTTGATGTCGATTTTAGCAGACTCGTCCGAGACGCTAGTCGCCACCTCGGCCCCGTCGAACACCCAAAGGCGGGCCTCACCGTCGCGCTTCCAGACACCCTGACCGTCCAGCGGCTTGAAAAGTTCAATGACGGCGCGCGCGACCGCCGCCTGGGCGAGCGCGTCCCCGCGCGCGATCAGGGAGGCGTTGCGCGCCGCGCGGGCGTCCACGCGCATCGCGTACAGGAAGCTTCCGGCGATCACGAGCAGCAGCGTGACCACCCAGATCACCAGGACCAGGGCCACGCCGGCCTGCCGGGATGCGCGGTGCCTCATCGGCGCGGAACGCACGTGCGCTGGAATGACGACTCGTAGCACCCCGCCTCCTCGCCGATGCGCAGGGCGACGACGAACTCCGGGATCGCGTGATCGCCAGTCTTCGCGGCCAGGCGCACGTGCGTGGGCAGCCGCTGGGCATGGTCCCACGAGTCGCTCCACGCCGGCTGCACGGTGTCGTTCTCGGCGCCGTAGTACTCGAAGCGCACGCTCGTCACCCCGTCGAGGAGAGGGAACGCCTCCGCGGCGTCGAGCGGTGCGAAATCGGCGCTCGCCGCGGCCGCGAACGCGCGCCGCATCACGAGGCGCCCGTCGGCGCGGGCGCCTCTCGCCGGCTCGTACTCGAAGGAGACGAACGAGAGCCCGCCCCCGCCGATCTCCGCCGGGCGCATCGACACGAAGCGCAGGCGCTCGCGCTCGCCGCGGAAGGCGAGCTTCACCGCCAGGGGATCCTTCAGCCGCCACGGAAAGGCCGCCGCGAGCTCCTTGCGGACGAAGGAGAATGCCAGGAGCGCCCGGTCGGCGCGGTCGCCCCGGTCCGTGCCGGCGTCCCAGGCCCGCAGACCCGTGCGCAATCCGGCGAACAGCAGCCCCAGCATCACGGCGAGCAGCGTGAGCGCCACCACCGTCTCGAGCAGCGTGAAGCCGCGAGCCCGCCGCCGCCCTCTCATGGCTTCGACGCGAGCGCCAGCGTGGCGAGGCTCACCACCCGGTCGCGCCCGTCGGCCGCGCGCCAGGCGACCCGCGAATCGATGCGCAGGAGCCGCACCCGCAGGTTCAGGTCGCGGCTGCGGTCGGCGGCCGGGTCCTCGAGCCGCTCGTCGTAGGCGGCAGTGGCCACCTCCCACGCGAAGGGGCCTTCCGTTCCCGATGCCGTCGCCTCCTTGAGCGCCTCGGTGGCCGTGGCCTCCGCGAGCCGCGACTGGGCGATCATCACCGCCCGCGCGTACTCGTCGGCCAGCTGCGCGTCGCGAAGCCCGCCGCCGAAGACCTGCATCAACGACGCCATCGTGAGCGCGAAGACCACGAACGCGGCAAGGACCTCCAGGAGCGTGAACCCCCGCTCCGGGCGGGCGAGGCTTGTCGGACGCATCGCCGGCGGCGGGGAGGCTAGCCTCCCTCCCTTATCGACACGCGGCCGGTGAGCCAGTCCACGTCCACCAGCAGCCGGCGCTCCCCGGCCGCGACCGTGACGCGCCCCCCCGTGGAACTTCCATCCGGGTAGAAGCGGATCGCGCCGCGCCGGTCGTCCACGATCTCGGACTGGGCGGTATAGAGCTTGAGCTCGAGCCGCGCGGGCAGCGCGCGGGACCGGCCGCCCTCGACCTCGAAGGCGCGCTTCTCGAGGTCGAGAGTCAGTGCCGTGGCTTCCTGGCGGGCAATGGCGGTGCCGCGCGCGTCCCGCAGGCCCGCGGCCACCGCGCGCGCGGCGCTCTTGAGCTCGGCACCGGAGACGCCGCCGGAGGCCAGGCGGGCCACGAGGACGTAGCCCGTGGCCGCGATCACCAGCACGAGCAGGAGCTCGAGCAGGGTGAATCCGCGCTCGGGCGGGCGGGACATCAGTTGTGGATGTCGCGATTCTCGCCGTCGCCGCCTTCCTTGCCGTCGGCGCCGAGCGAGAGCAGGTCGTAGGCGCCCTTCTCCCCGGGCGAGCGGTAGACGAAGTCGCGCGCCCACGCGTCCTTGAGCAGCTTGCCGTCCTTGATGTAGGGGCCGTTCCAGTTGGCGAGGCCCGACGGCGCCGAGAGGAGCGCGGCGAGGCCCTCCTGGGTGGTGGGGTAGCGCCCGGTGTCGAGCTTGAACAGCTCGAGCTGCCCGCCGATCTGCTCGATCTTGGTCCGCGCCACCTCCGAATTGGCGCGGCCGAGGTTGGTGAAGACGCGCGGCCCGACCATGGCGAGGATCACGCCGATGATCACGAGCACCATCACGAGCTCGAGCAGGGTGAAGCCGCGGCTGGCGCGGGCGGCGGGCATGCGGGCAATGGCGGTCATGGCGACTCCGGTTCTTTCGCCCTAGATGGGCAGGTCGTAGATCGAGAGCATGGCGGCGAGGATCGAGAGGATCACCGCGCCGACCACGAAGGTGAGGAAGAGGATCATCGCCGGCTCCAGGAGCGCGAGCGAGCGCTTCACCGCGCGCGCCACCTCCTTGTCGTACACGTCGGCCACGTCGAGGAGCATGCGGTCCAGGCGGCCGGTCTCCTCGCCCACCTGGATCATGTGCACGGCGAACACGGGAAAGCGGCGCGTCTCCATCATCGGCTTGGCGAAACCGCGGCCGGTCTTGAGCTCCCGGCCCACCTCGGCGAGCCCCGCCGCCATGAACGTGTTGCCCATCGTCTCGCGGGCGATGGACAGCGCGTTCACGAGCGACACCCCATTCCTCAGGAGCGTGCCGAGGGTGCGCGCGAGCCTCGCCGTCTCGACCTTGGCCGCGAGGTCGCCGACGACGGGAACGCCGAGCACGCGGCGGTCCCAGGCG
Organism: Burkholderiales bacterium; assembly: GCA_019634955.1. Lineage (GTDB taxonomy): Bacteria > Pseudomonadota > Gammaproteobacteria > Burkholderiales > Usitatibacteraceae > FEB-7. Next base: position 117,588 of record JAHCAK010000005.1, on the reverse strand, counting down.
AGCTTCGCCTCGGGCGACTCGAGGCGCTTGGCGACCAGCCAGGTGACCGCCACCCCGCCCAGGACGATCGCCCACCAGTAGCCGCGCATGAACGCGCCCGCCCCGAGCACCATCTCCGTGACCCAGGGCAGCGCCTTGCCGCTCTGCTCGAAGATGGGCTCGAACTGCGGGACGACCACCGCGAGCAGGATCACCACGGAAAAGAGCGCCACCAGCAGCAGGATCGTGGGATAGATCAGCGCGGACTTGACGCTCTCGCGAAGCTCCTTCGCGCGTTCCATGTGCTCCGCGAGGCGCGCGAGCACGTCGGCGAGCGCTCCGCCCGCCTCGCCGGCGCGCACCATGTTCACGTAGAAGCGGGAGAACACGCCGCCCTGCCCCTCGAGCGCCTTGGAGAGCGCCGCGCCGCCGCGGACCTCGTTCCTCACGGCGCGCAGGATCTCGCCGACCTTCGCGTTCTCGGCGAGCCCGACCATGATCTCGAGGCTGCGGTCGAGCGGCAGCCCCGCGGCGAGGAGCGTGGCGATCTCGCGCGTGACGACGGCCACTTCGTCCTGGGAGATGCCGCGGCCGAACAACGGCGCCGCGGCGCCGCGGCGCACGGCCGCCGGGGATTCCGCCACCCCGGCCTCCGCGGCCCGGATCGGCGTGTAGCCCATGTCGCGCAGCCGCTCGATGACGCCGGCGCGGGAAGTCGCGTCCATGGCGCCCTCGAGAACCTCGCCGGCGGGCGTCACCGCCTTGTACTGGAAGACCGGCACGCTCGCCCTCAGTCCTCGCGCGTGACGCGAAGCACTTCCTCGATCGTGGTTACGCCGGCCACAGCCTTGCGAAGTCCGTTCTCGAACATCGACTCCATGCCCTCCTCGACCGCCGCGGCGCGAAGGTCGGCGGAGTTCGCGTGGCGCATCACGAGCGAGCGCAGCCTGTCCGTCATGGGCAGCATCTCCATGATGCCCAGGCGCCCGTGGTACCCCGTGCCGCTGCAGCGGGGGCAGCCGGCGGGATGGAAGAGGGTCACCCCGCCTTCCGGCACGAAGCGGCGCAGGCCCATCTGCTCGACCACCTCGGGCAGCGCCGCGTACGGCTTGCGGCAGTGCGTGCACAGCGCACGGACGAGGCGCTGCGCGAGGATGCCCACCACGGTGGAGGTGAGGAGGTAGTCCTCCACGCCCATGTCGAGCAGGCGGTTCACCGTGGAGGGCGCGTCGTTCGTGTGCACCGTGGAGAGCACGAGGTGGCCGGTGAGCGCCGACTGCACCGCGATCTCGGCCGTCTCGAGGTCGCGGATCTCGCCGATCATGATCACGTCGGGGTCCTGGCGCACGATCGAGCGCAGGGCGTTGGCGAACGTGAGGTTGATCTGCGGCTTCACCTGGATCTGGTTGATGCCCGGCATCTGGTACTCGACCGGGTCCTCCACGGTGAGGATCTTCACGTCGGGCTGGTTGAGCCGGTCGAGCGCGGTGTACAGGGTCGTGGTCTTGCCGCTGCCGGTCGGGCCGGTGACGAGGAGCACGCCGTGCGGCTGGTTGAGCGCCGCGAGGAAGGCCTGGAGCACGTCCCCGTCGAAGCCGAGGGACGCGAAGTCCAGCGGCACGCCGCCCTTGTCGAGGATGCGCATCACGACGCTCTCGCCGTGCATGGTGGGCACGGTGGAGACGCGCAGGTCGATCTCCTTGCCCTGGATGCGCAGCTTGATGCGCCCGTCCTGCGGGAGCCGCCGCTCGGCGATGTCGAGGTTCGCCATGATCTTCACGCGCGAGATGACCGCGGCCGAGAGTCGCCGCGGGGGCGACTCCACCTCGTTCAGCACCCCGTCGATGCGCAGCCGCACGATGAGACGGTTCTCGAAGGGCTCGATGTGGATGTCGGAGGCGCGGCTCTCGAGCGCGTGCGTGATGAGGAGGTTCACCAGCCGCACCACCGGGGCCTCGGAGGCGAGGTCCTTCAGGTGCTCGACGTCGCCGAAATCCTGCTCCTCGTCCCGCGTGGCGATGTTGTCGACGATCTGGCCCATCGAGGACTTCCCCGCCCCGTACAGGCGCTCGAGGGCGCTCTCGAGCTCGGTGACCACCGCCAGCCGCGGCAACACGGGCCGGCCGCAGACCATCGCCAGGGCGCGCAGGGTGTACTCGTCGGCGGGGTCGGCCATCGCCACCACGAAACCCTCGTCGGTCTCGCGCAGCGGCAGCGCACGGGCGTCGCGAAGGAACCGGTAGGAGACCTGCTCCTCGAGAAGCGGAAGCTCCGGATACTCGGAAGCGGCCGCCACCTCGAGCCCCAGCTGCTCGGAGAGCGCGTCCGCGAGGTCGCGCGCCGACACGAGCCCCAGGCGGGAGAGGATCACGCCCAGCTTCTCGCGGGTTTCGCCCTCCTGCAGGCGCAGCGCCCGGTCGAGGTTCGCCGGGTCGAGCTTGCCCCGGGCGATGAGGATCTCGCCCAGGCGACGCGGCTGGCTCTCGACGGGGAGGGCGGACATGGCGGGAAAATTATAGCCGACGGGCCATTGCGGTTCCGTATGAACGCGCCGGCCGGGCCGAGTTCCCCGGTCGCGCGCGCCTCAAGCGGCCGCGAGGTGGCGGAAGCACTCGTCCAGCTGGGCTTCCCACGGGTCGGGGGCGAAGCCGAACGCCCGCTCGAACTTGCCGTGCGACAGCACCGAGTAGGCGGGCCGGCGGGCCGGCGTCGGGTAGTCGGCGGTCGCGATCGGGACCACGCGCGGCGCCCGGAACCCCGCCCGGCTCGCCGCAGCGCGCGCGAAGATCGCCTGCGCGAAGCCGGCCCACGTCGTCTCCCCTGCCGCCGCGAGGTGGTAGACGCCGGAGGCGACGCCGTCTCGCGGGATGGCCGCGAGCGCCCGGGCGGTCGCCGCCGCCAGGAACAGGCTCGAGGTCGGCGCGCCGCGCTGGTCGGCCACGACCCGCACCTCGTCGCGCGAGGCTGCGAGCGCGAGCATCGTGAGCAGGAAGTTCCTCCCGCGCGGGCCGTACACCCAGCTCGTCCGGAACACGAGGTGCCGGCAGCCGCTCGCGGCGACCGCCCGCTCGCCCTCGAGCTTGCTTCGCCCGTACTCGTTCAGCGGGCCGACGGGGTCGTCCTCGCGATAGGGCGTCCGCGCCGACCCGTCGAACACGTAGTCGGTCGAGTAGTGGACCAGCACGGCGCCCAGCCGCTTCGCCTCCCCGGCGAGGATTCCCGGCGCGCGCGCGTTGATGAGGCGGGCGGCCTCGACGTCGCTCTCGGCCCGGTCGACGGCCGTGTAGGCCGCGGCGTTCACGATGAGCGCGGGGCGAAGGCTCCGGCACGCCCGGACCAGGGCGCCCGCATCCGCCAGGTCGAGCCCGGCGCGGTCGCGTGCGTCGACCTGGCCGAGGGGCGCGAGCGCCCGCGCGAGCTCGTGGCCGACCTGCCCGCCGGCCCCGGTGAGGAGGATGCGCATCAGGGAAAGGTCTCGGCGCGGGCGAGCGGCGTGCCGTTCGCGTCGCCGGGCTTGAGCAGGGGCTCCCCGGCGAGCGGCCAGGCGATCTCGAGCGCCGGGTCGTTCCACAGCAGCGAGCGCTCGTGCTCCGGCGCGTAGTAGTCGGTCGTCTTGTACAGGAATTCGGCGGACTCGGAGGTGACGAGGAAGCCGTGCGCGAACCCCTCCGGCACCCAGAGCATGCGGCGGTTGGCCGCGGAGAGCGCGACCCCCAGCGAGCGACCGAACGCGGGCGACGAGCGGCGCAGGTCCACCACCACGTCCCACACCTCGCCCGCCGTCACGCGCACGAGCTTGCCCTGGACGTTCCTCACCTGGTAGTGCAGCCCGCGCAGCACGTTGCGGGCCGACTTCGAGTGGTTGTCCTGGACGAAGTCGGGGTCGAGCCCCGTGGCCTCGCGGAAGGCGCGCCGGTTGTAGCTCTCGAAGAAGAATCCGCGCTCGTCGCCGTGGACTTTCGGCTCGAGGACGAGGACGCCGGGAAGCGCGGTGGGGACGGCCTTCATCGCGCCCTCACCACACTCGCTCGCGCAGGATGTCGAGCAGGTACCGGCCGTAGGCGTTCTTCCTCATCGGGTCGGCCAGGCGCTCGACCTGTGCCGCGTCGATCCAGCCCTTTCGCCACGCGATCTCCTCGGGGCAGGCCACCTTGAGCCCCTGGCGGCGCTCGATGGTCTCGATGAACTGCGCGGCCTCCAGCAGGCTCTCGTGGGTGCCGGTGTCGAGCCACGCCGTGCCGCGGCCCATCACCTCCACGGACAGCTCGCCCATCTCGAGGTAGCGCCGGTTCACGTCCGTGATCTCGAGCTCGCCGCGCGCGGACGGCCTCATCGCCGCGGCGATGTCCAGCACGCGGTTGTCGTAGAAGTACAGGCCCGTGACCGCGTAGCGGGACTTGGGTGCCGCGGGCTTCTCCTCGATGGAGATCACCTTTCCCGCCGCGTCGAACTCGGCTACGCCGTAGCGCTCGGGGTCCTTCACAGGGTAGGCGAACACGGTCGCCCCGCCGGGGCGCCCGCCGGCGCGCTCGAGCTGGGCGCTCAGGTCATGGCCGTAGAAGATGTTGTCGCCGAGCACCAGGCAAGCGTCGTCGCCGCCGACGAAGTCGCGGCCGATGACGAAGGCCTGCGCCAGGCCCTCGGGCCGGGGTTGGACCGCGTAGGTGAAGGAGAGCCCCCACGCCGCCCCGTCGCCCAGCAGCTCCGCGAAGCGCGGCGTGTCCTGCGGCGTGGAGATCACGAGGATCTCGCGGATGCCCGCGAGCATGAGCGTCGAGAGCGGGTAGTAGACCATCGGCTTGTCGTAGACGGGCAGCAGCTGCTTCGACACCGCCTGCGTCACCGGGTAGAGCCGCGTGCCGGAGCCCCCGGCGAGGATGATCCCCTTGCGCACCGTCAGGCCCTCCTCGCGTAGTTCGTCTCGATCCAGCGGCGGTACTCGCCGCTCCTCACCTGCGCGACCCACTCCGCGTTGTCCAGGTACCAGCGGACGGTGCGCGCGATGCCGGTGGCGAATGTCTCGCGCGGCGCCCAGCCCAGCTCGCCGCGGACCTTCGTCGCGTCGATGGCGTAGCGCCGGTCGTGGCCGGGCCGGTCCGCCACGAAGGCGACGAGCCCGCGGTAGCCTCCCTCGCGCGGCGCGAGCGCCTGCAGCGTGTCGCACAGCGCATGGACGACCTCGAGGTTGCGCATCTCGGCGTTGCCGCCGACGTTGTAGACCTCGCCGGGCCGGCCCCGCGCGAGCACCGCCCGGATCGCCTCGCAATGGTCGCCCACGTAGAGCCAGTCGCGCACCTGCCGGCCGTCGCCGTACACCGGCAGGGGCTTGCCCTCCAGGGCGTTGGCGATCATGAGCGGGATGAGTTTCTCGGGAAACTGGTACGGCCCGTAATTGTTCGAGCAGTTCGTCGTGAGCGTCGGCAGCCCGTACGTGTGGTGCCAGGCCCGCACCAGGTGGTCGCTGCCCGCCTTCGAGGCGGAATAGGGGCTGTTGGGCGCATAGGCCGTGTCCTCGCGGAAGGCGGGATCGGCCTCGCCGAGCGAGCCGTAGACCTCGTCGGTCGACACGTGCAGGAAGCGGAAGGCCTCGCGCTCGCCCGCGGGAAGCGCCTGCCAGTGGCCGCGCGCCGCCTCGAGCAGGCGGAAGGTGCCTACCACGTTCGTCTGGACGAAGTCGCCGGGGCCGTGGATGGAGCGGTCGACGTGGCTCTCGGCCGCGAAGTGCACGATGGCCCGCGGCCGGTGCGCGGCGAAGAGCGCCTCGACCGCCGCCTGGTCGCCCACGTCGGCGCGCACGAAGGCGTGCCGCGGGTCGCCGGCGATCGCGGCGAGGTTGGCGAGGTTGCCCGCGTAGGTGAGCTTGTCGACGTTCACCACCGGCTCGCCCGTTTCGCGCAGCCAGTCGAGCACGAAGTTGGACCCGATGAAGCCCGCGCCGCCGGTCACGAGGATCGTCATCGGCCCGCCCTCTGGAGCTCGATCAGCTTCAGGTACTTGTGGAAGGTGTTGTTGCAGCCGATCACGACGTGCGCGAAGCCCGGGCCTCCGTCGAGGAAGCCCAGCTTGAGGAAGTAGAACTTGAGGAAGCGCACGGCGGGGTTCACGAACAGCCGCGCGTACCCCGCGCGCACGCCCTGGCGGTAGAGCGCCTGCGCGTGCAGCGTCGTGTAGCGGTTCTGCTTGGCCATGTAGGTCGACACGTCCTCGGCCGAGTCGTGCAGGAGGTCGCCGTCGAGCCGCCCCACCTCCGAAGTCGTGAGTACCGCCTCGTGCACCTCGTCGTTGGACCAGCCGGCGTGCGCCCTGTGGAAGAGGCGCAGGCTCCAGTCGGGGTAGCCCTCCCCGTGCGAGAGCCACGCGCCGAGGAAACGGTTGCGCCGCGCCATGCGCCACGCCTTGTAGCGCCCCCCGGCGAGCGCCTGGCGGATGGAATCCGCGAGCCTCGGGGTGACGCGCTCGTCCACGTCCAGGCACAGTACCCAGTCGTTGCGGGCCGCGGCGACGGCGAACTGCTTCTGGCGCCCGAATCCCAGCCACGCCTGGCGGACGACGCGCGCCCCGCGCGCCTCGGCCAGCGCCACCGTGCCGTCGGTGCTGCCCGAGTCGACCACCAGGACCTCGTCGGCGAAGGCCACGCTCGCGAGCAGCTCGCCCAGCTGCGCCTCGGCGTTCAGCGCGATGACGGCGACCGTGAGCGGGAGCTTGTCGGGAACGGGGACCACGGGGCGGGCGGCAAAGGCGGGAGGGCGCCATTCTAGCGTATCCGCCCCCGGCGGCCGGGCTTCGACCGGGCCGTGCCGCCGATCTAGAATGCGCCATGCCCGCGCCGCGCGTCCTGTTCGTGAAGCTCTCGTCGCTGGGCGACGTGATCCACCACTGCCCGGCGGTCTCCGACCTGCGGGCCCGGCGGCCCGAGATCGCGATCGACTGGGCGGTCGAGGAGGCCTATGCTCCCCTCGTCCGGCTTCACCCGGCCGTCTCCGGCGCGATCGCCGTGGGGCTGCGCCGGTTGCGATCGCGCCCGCTCGCGCCCGGCGCCTGGGGCGCGCTCGCCGGCGCACGCCGCGCGCTGCGGGAGCGGCGCTACGACTGGGTCGTCGACACGCAGGGGCTCCTGAAGAGCGTGGCGGTGGCTCGGCTCGCCCGGGGGCCGGCCTTCGGCTACGACCGGGCGAGCATCCGGGAGCGCTCCGCGGCCCGCTTCTACGACCAGGGGATCGCCGTGCCGAAGCGGCTGCACGCGGTCGAGCGCAACCGTCGCCTGGTGGGCGCCGTCTTCGGCTACGCCCCCGAGGGCCCGCCGGACTACGGGCTCGCCGCGCCCGGGGCGGCGCCGGCGTGGGTGCCGCCGGGGGGCTACGTCGTCGCCCTTCACGCGACGAGCCGGCGCGACAAGCGCTGGCCCGAGGATCGCTGGCGGGCCCTGGCCGCGCGCCTGCGCGCCGAAGGGCTCGCGATGGTGTATCCGGGCGGCTCGCCGGCCGAGCGAGACGACGCCGCGCGCCTTGCCGAGGCAACTCCCGGGGCGATCGCGGCGCCCGGGATGGATCTCCCGGAGGCAGCCTCGCTTCTCGCCCACGCCTCGGCCGTCGTCGGCGTGGACACGGGGCTCACGCACCTCGCGGTCGCCCTGGGCACTCCCACCGTCGGGCTCTACGTCGCGACGCAGCCCGGGCTCACCGGCCTGCTGGGGGACGAGCGGCACGTGAACCTGGGCGGGCCCGGGAAGACCCCCACGGCCGAGGCGGTGGTGCGCGTGCTCCTCGGGGCGGGCGCGGGCGCATGATCGCCCGCCTCGCCTACAGCGCGCTCCTGTGGATCGCGCTACCCTTCGCGCTCGCGCGCCTGGCGTGGCGGGCGCGCAAGCAGCCGGGTTACCTCGAGCGCCTCGGCGAGCGATTCGGCGCCGCGCCTCGCGCAACCGCGGCCCCGGTAATCTGGGTGCACGCCGTTTCCGTGGGGGAGACGCGCGCCGCCGGGCCCCTCGTCGAGCGCCTGCGGCTCGACCACCCCGGCGCGACGATCCTGCTCACGCACATGACGCCGACCGGTCGCGCGACCGGGCGGGAGATGTTCGGCGACGCCGTGACGCAGGCCTGGCTGCCGTGGGACCACGGGTTCGCCGTGCGCCGCTTCCTCCGGCGCGCGCGGCCGGCCTTCGGCGTGCTCATCGAGACGGAGATCTGGCCCAACCTGCTGGCCGCGTGCCACGACCGCGGCGTTCCGGTCTTCCTCGTGAACGCACGCCTGTCGGAGCGCTCGGCGCGCGGCTACGCCCGCGTCGCCCCGCTCGCGCGCGAGGCCCTCGGCCACCTGGCGGGAGTGGCCGCGCAGACCGAGGCCGACGCCTCGCGACTCGCGGCGCTGGGCGCGCGCGACGTCGCGGTGACGGGCAACATCAAGTTCGACCTCCAGGTGCCGCCCGACACCGCCGCGAAGGGTGGGGCCCTGCGCACCGTCCTCGGGCCGGCGAGGCGCATCTGCGTGGCCGGAAGCACGCGCGACGGCGAGGAGGCGCTCCTGGTGCAGGCCGTGGAGGCCGCCGATCCCGCCGCGGACGTCCTCGTGGTGCTCGTGCCGCGCCACCCGCAGCGATTCGACGAGGTCGCAGCCCTCCTCGCGGCGCACGGCCCCGTGGCCCGGCGCAGCGCCGGCGCGCCCGTGCCCGCGGGCGCGCGCTACGCGCTGGGCGACTCGATGGGCGAGATGCTCGCTTACTACGCGGCGGCGGACGTCGTGCTGGTCGGCGGGAGCCTCAAGCCCTACGGCGGCCAGAACCTCATCGAGGCCTGCGCCGTGGGCCGCCCGGTCCTGTTCGGGCCGCACACCTACAATTTCGAGAGCGCGGCCGAGGCGGCGCTCGCCGAGGGCGCGGGCCTGCGCGCGCGCGATGCGCCGGAGGCGGTCGCGATGGCGTTGTCCCTGCTGGAGGATCCTTCGCGCCGGCAGGCCATGGGCCGGCGCGCGGAGGCATTCGCGCTCGCCAACCGGGGCGCGCTCGACCGGCTGGTGGCGTGGCTCGGCCCGCGCGCGGCCGCTAGCCGCGGCCCAGGGCGCGGTTGACCTTCTCCAGGTCGGCCTCGACGAGCGTGCCGCCGGCGGCCTTCAGGCGCAGCGTGTTCATGATGTACGCATAGCGCGCCTGCTGCAGGTCGCGGCGCGTCTGGAACACCTGCTGCTGCGCGTTCAGGACGTCGACGCTCGTGCGCACGCCCACGTCGCGCCCGAGGATCGTGGAGTCGAGCTGGCTCTGCGTCGAGGCCAGCGCCTGCTCCAGGGCCTTCACCTGGGCGATCCCGCTCGTGACGTTGAGGTAGTTCTGCCGCACCGACTGGGCCACGGTGCGCGTCGTGTTCTCGAGGTCCTGCTCGGCCCGGTCCCGGCCGGCGAGCGCCTGGCGCACGCGCGACTGGGTCGCCCCGCCGGCGAAGAGCGGGACGGAGAGCTGGAGACCCACGGAGCCGGTGTCCGTCGTGATGTCGGAACCGTCGAGGCTCTGCAGCGGCGACTTCGACTTCGAGTAGGAGGCGGAGAGGTCCACCGTCGGGTAATGCCCGGCCTTCGCCCGTTCGACCTCTTGGCGGGCGATCTCGAGGGCGGCGCGGGAAACGGCGACCGCGTAGCTGGAGGCCGATGCCGCCGCCGCCCACTCCTCGATGCTCGCGGGCTTCGGCCCCTCGAGCGCGAGCGGGTCCTTGAGCGGCGTAAGGGAGTCGGCGGGCTTCCCCACGAGCTGCTGCAGGGCGCGCTTCTTCACCTCGAGGTCGTTCTTGTCGGCGATCTCCTTGGCCACGGCCTGGTCGTAGCGCGCCTGCGCCTCCAGCGTGTCGACGATCGTCGAGGTGCCGACCTCGAAGTTGCGCTTGGCCTGGGCCAGCTGCTCGGAGATGGCCGTCTTCTGCGCCTCCGAGAGCGCCACGTTGTCCTGCGCGAGGAGGACATCGAAGTAGGCCTGCGAGACGCGCAGGATGAGGTCCTGCCGCGCGGCCGCGAGCGTGGCCTCGGCCTGGAGCACCTGCTGCTCGGCCTGGGAGATGGCGATCCAGTTCTGCCAGCGGAAGACCGGCTGCGAGAGCGACACGGAGAGGCTCTGCGAGTTGTAGTCGACCTGCGGCGAGGTCGAGGTGTCCACCTGGTTGCGGAAGCGCGAGGCGCTGGCGCTCACCGAAGGGAGATAGCCCGCCTTCGCCTGGGGCAGCGCCTCGATCCCGGCCTGGTACTGCGCCCGGGCCGACTGGAAGACGGGATCGCTCACCAGGGCGTCCCGGTAGACCCCGAGGAGGTCCGCGCCTTGGGCGGACAGGGCGAGGCCGGAGGCGGCAAGGAGGAGGACCAGGCGTTTCGGATTCATGGGGGAGGTCTTTCGGTTCGTTGTTCGGTCGGGGTTAGACGCGGCGGGGCCGTGCTCCGGATTCCCGCCCGCGGGTCGTGTCAGTAGGTCGCCATGGCGCCGTCGACCGTGCGCGCCCAGGCGTCGACGCCGCCGCTCAGGTTCACGACGTCGGCGAATCCGCAGTGCTCGAGGTAGGCCGCCGCCCTGAGGCTCCTCACCCCGTGGTGGCAGATGACCACCGTGGTCCGCGCGGGGTCGAGCTCCCCGAGCCGCGCGGGCAGCTGCGACATCGGGATGAGCCGCGAGCCCTCGATCCTGCACACCTCGAACTCCCAGGGCTCCCGCACGTCGAGGAGCGCGACCGGCCCCGGGGCCGCGTCGAGCCAGGCCTTCAGCTCGGCCGCCTGGAGGTGGCGCATCAGAAGCGGAAACGCGCGGGCTGCCGCGCGTTCACCAGGGGCTTCAGGAGCGTCTCGAACACCTCCGTGCGGCGGACCCCGCCGGAGGCGCCGCGCTCGACGACCACCGCCTTCATCGCCGGCGCGTCGCCGACGACGGCGAAGAGGCGCCCGCCGGGAGCCAGGCGGTCGAGAAAGGCCTGCGGGAGCTCCGGCGTGGAGCCCGTGATCACGATCACGTCCCAGGCCGACTCGCCGAGGGGCGCGCGCGCGCTGTCACCGTGAAGGAGCGTTACGTTGGCGACGCCGGCGCGGGCGAGGTTCGCCCGCGCGGCCTGCTGCAGGTCCGCGTGGATCTCGGCGCTCGTCACATGGCGCGCGCGCCGCGCGAGAAGCGCCGTGAGGTACCCCGAACCCGTCCCCACCTCGTACACCGTCTCCTCCGGGCGCACCGCCAGTTCCTGCAGGATCCTCGCCTCGACCTTCGGCTGCATCATCGACTCGCCGTGGCCGAGGGGAATCTCCATGTCGGCGAAGGCGAGCGCGGCGTGCGGCGCCGGCACGAAGAGCTCGCGCTTCACCGCGAAGAGCAGCTCCAGCACGCCGGGGTCGAGGACCTCCCACGGCCGGATCTGCTGCTCGACCATGTTGAAGCGGGCTTTCTCGAGGTTCATGGTAGCGGAGGCGGGAGCGCCGGAAAAAGGCGAATTGTATCAAAGCGAAACGGGGCGCCGGCGCGCGGCCCCCGCCGCCCCGGGGCGGGTCCGCTTGCCCGACGTCATTTGCGCCTGCCTCGGCCTTCGGGTAGCGTTGGCGGTCCAGACGCAGGGGTCCGGGCAGCCGCCCGGTGAGAGAGTCCCTTAGAACCTGATCCGGGTCATGCCGGCGTAGGGAGCGTGGGCCCCGCGCCCGCTTCCATCGCCGCCGCCCGATGGAGCACGACATGAATGCCCACCCGAAGTTCATCGCCGCCTCGGCCCACGTCGACGAGGCTGCCATCCAGCCACTGCCGCGCTCGCGCAAGGTGTACGCGGAGGGCTCGCGCCCCGACATCCGCGTGCCGATGCGCGAGATCTCGCAGTCGGACACGCCGGCCTCCTTCGGCGCGGAGCGCAACCCGCCCGTCTTCGTCTACGACACGAGCGGGCCCTACACGGATCCCGCCGCCCGGATCGACATCCGCGCCGGCCTGCCGCCGCTGCGCGCGCGCTGGATCGAGGAGCGCGGCGACACGGAGCTGCTCGACGGCCCCACGTCGCGCTACGGCCGCGAGCGCCTGGCGGACCCGAAGCTTGCCGAGCTGCGCTTCGACCTGAAGCGCCTGCCGCGGCGGGCGAAGCCCGGCGCGAAGGTGACCCAGATGCACTATGCCCGCCGCGGGATCGTGACGCCGGAGATGGAGTTCGTCGCCATCCGCGAGAACGGCCGCCGCCGCGAGTACCTCGAGGGGTTGCGCGCGGCCGGCCCCGCCGGCGCGCGCCTGGCCGAGCTCCTCGGCCGCCAGCACCCCGGCCAGTCCTTCGGCGCCTCGATTCCCCGGGAGGTCACGCCCGAGTTCGTGCGCGACGAGGTGGCCCGCGGACGCGCCATCATCCCGGCCAACGTGAACCATCCCGAGATCGAGCCCATGGCGATCGGGCGCAACTTCCTGGTGAAGGTGAACGCCAACATCGGCAACTCGGCGCTCGGCTCCTCGATCGCCGAGGAAGTGGACAAGATGACCTGGGCCATCCGTTGGGGCGGCGACACCGTGATGGACCTCTCCACGGGCAAGCACATCCACGAGACCCGGGAGTGGATCGTGAGGAACTCGCCGGTGCCCATCGGCACCGTGCCCATCTACCAGGCGCTCGAGAAGGTCGACGGCCGCGCCGAGGAGCTCACCTGGGAGATCTTCCGCGACACCCTCGTCGAGCAGGCCGAGCAGGGCGTGGACTACTTCACGATCCACGCGGGCGTGCGCCTGCCCTACATCCCGATGACGGCCAGCCGCATGACGGGCATCGTCTCGCGCGGGGGCTCGATCATGGCCAAGTGGTGCCTCGCCCACCACAAGGAGAGCTTCCTCTACGAGCGGTTCGAGGAGATCTGCGAGATCCTGGCCGCCTACGACGTCTCGTTCTCGCTGGGCGACGGCCTGCGCCCGGGATCGATCTACGACGCGAACGACGAGGCCCAGTTCGCGGAGCTGAGGACCCTGGGCGAGCTCACGCGGACCGCCTGGAAGCACGACTGCCAGGTCATGATCGAGGGCCCCGGCCACGTGCCCATGCAGCTCATCAAGGAGAACATGGACCTCGAGCTGGAGCACTGCCACGAGGCCCCGTTCTACACGCTGGGCCCGCTCACGACGGACATCGCGCCGGGCTACGACCACATCACGAGCGGCATCGGCGCGGCCCAGATCGGCTGGTACGGCACCGCGATGCTCTGCTACGTGACGCCGAAGGAGCACCTGGGGCTCCCGGACAAGGACGACGTCAAGGAAGGCATCGTCACGTACAAGATCGCGGCGCACGCCGCCGACCTGGCCAAGGGGCATCCGGGCGCCCAGATCCGCGACAACGCGCTGTCGAAGGCACGCTTCGAGTTCCGCTGGGAGGACCAGTTCAACCTCGGCCTCGATCCGGACAAGGCCAAGCAGTTCCACGACGAGACGCTGCCCCAGGAGGGTGCCAAGCTTGCGCACTTCTGCTCCATGTGCGGCCCGCACTTCTGCTCGATGAAGATCACGCAGGACGTGCGCGACTTCGCGGCGAGGCATGGCGTGAGCGACGAGGAGGCGCTCGCGAAGGGCATGGAGGCCAAGGCGGTCGAGTTCGTGCGCCAGGGCGGGGAACTCTACCGGCGCGGCTGACGGCGCCGCCCATGCGGCACTTCGCCAACGACGAGGTCGTCGCCCGGCTCGAGGCGTCGCTCGCCTCGGGCCGGCCCGCGTCCGCCCTCGCCGAGCTGGCCTGGCACCTGCGCCAGCGCGACTCGGCGCGCGCCGCGGAGCTCGCCCGAGAGGCCCTTGCGCTCGCTCCCGGCGCTCCGGACGACGGCCAGCGGGCGCGGGCGGTGCTCGCCCTGGCGGAATCCTCGCTGCACCTCGCCCGCGTCGACGAGGCCGCCTCGCTGTGCGAGGAAGCCGGCGCCGCGTTCCGGTCGGCCGGTGACGCCCTCGGCCGCGGCGACTGCGCGCTGGTGCGCGCGCGCATCGCGGAGGTGCGCGGGATGCGCGACCGGGAACTCGCGGCGCACGGGGAGGCGATCACCGCGTTCGCGGCCGCTGGAGACGCCGAGCGCGAGGCCCACGCGCGACTCTGGGCGCTGCTCGCGAGCGGCTTCGGCGACCCCCACGCGACGGCGGCGACGCTCGACGAGATCGGCGCCGCCGCCGTCGCGACGCACTCCGCGGCGCTACGGGTCCACCTGCGCTTCGTGCAGGGCGTCGCGGCCTTCCAGCGCAACGCATTCCTCGAGGCCGTGCCGGCGTTCGAGGCGGTCGCAGCGGAGGGGCCGGGGGCGGGCCTGCTCGAGCAGGCCTTCCGCGCGGAATCCGGCCTCGTGTCGGCGCACTCCAACCTCGGCGACCGCGAATCCGCCCGGCAGGCGGCCGAGCTCGGCCTGGCCCGGGCCCGCGCGCTGGGCTGGCCGAGGGCGATCGGGCACGCGCTCGCCAACTTCGCGCGGCAGCTGTCCGACGGCGGCGAGCACGAGGCCGCGGTGGGGCACCTGCTCGAGGCCCGCTCCATCCTCGCCGACCAGCCGCGCGCGCGCGGCTACGCGATCGCCACCTATTACCTCGGCGACGCCTGCCTCGCCCTGGGCCGCAACGAGGAGGCGCTCGGTCACCTGCGCCAGGCCGAGGGCATCATGCGCGACCTCGGCTCGCGACCGGAGATCGCGTGCCTCCAGGCGATCGGCGCGCAGGCGTTGTCGCGCCTCGGGCGAGCCGAGGAGGCGACGCGATGCGCCGGCGCCGCGCTCGACCTCGCGCGCCAGACGGGCGCGCGCCTCTGGGAAGTGGAGGCGCTTCGCTCCCTCGCGGAGATCCACGCGGCGCGCGGGGCGCCGGCCGGGGAGTCGCTCGCTTGCCTCGAGCAGGCACTCGCGGTGGTCGAGTCGATCGGGGGCCACCACGAGAAGGCCCAGCTGTACGGCGAGATCGCGCGCGCGCACGAGCGCGCCGGGGACCTGCGCAGCGCCCTGGCCGCCGAACGCGCGGCGCATGCCGAGGACGTGAAGGAGGGCGACCGGCGCACGCTCAACCGCCTGCTGCTGGCCCGCGAGCGGCACGAGGCGGAGAAGGCGCTCGAGCGCGCCCGCTCGCTCGAGACGAGCCTGGAGACGCTCGAGCAGCTGCGCCAGGTGGGGCAGGACATCACGGCCCACCTCGACGCGGCAGGCATGCTGCGGGCGATCGACCGCCATCTCGCGCGACTCGCCGACGTGACCTTTCTCGCCGTCCTCGTCTTCGACGCGGCGGGCGCGCGCCTGCGGCGCAGCGGTATCGAGCGCGGCCGCGAGCTTCCGGAGCGCGACATCGCGCTCGCCGACCTCGACTCCTACGCGGCGCAGGCGGCCCGCGAGCGCCGCGAGATCCACGTCGACGCGCCCGAGGGGGGGCGGCCCGCCTCGCGGATTCCGGGGACGCAGGTCACGCGCAGCCTCTGGTTCGGCCCCCTCTGCGCAGGCGAAGAGCTTCTCGGCGTGCTCACCGTCCAGACGGACACGCCCCGCGCCTACGGCGAGCGAGAGAAGCTCGTCTTCCGCACCGTGAGCGGCTATGCCGCCGTCGCCCTCGCCAACGCGAGGACGCACGGCGAGCTGGAGACCAAGCACCGCCACCTCATCGGCACCGAGGCGCGCATGCGGCTGCTCGCGACGACCGACCCGCTCTCGGGCCTCGCCAACCGGCGCCGGTTCCTCGAGGCGGCCGAGAGCGAGGTCGCGCGGGCGGCGCGATACGGGGGCGCCATCGGGCTCGTGATGGCCGACCTGGACCACTTCAAGGCCGTGAACGACTCGCTGGGCCACGGCGCCGGCGACCACCTGATCGCCGCGATCGCAGGCGTGCTCCGTGCGCAGCAGCGGCCGCACGACGTGACCGGGCGCCTCGGCGGCGACGAGTTCGCCATCGTCCTGCCGGGCGCGGACCTCGAGGCGACGGCCGCGGCGGCCGAGCGGCTGCGCGCGGCGGTGGCGGGGATGCGCGTGGACTGGCACGGCGAGGCGCTCACGGCCACCCTGTCGATGGGCTGCGCGTCGGCATCCGGTCGCAGGCAGGGCGCGGCGGATCCCGCCGACGAGCTCGGCCGGCTCATGCGCGCCGCCGACGCGGCGCTCTACGAGGCGAAGCGGGGCGGCCGGAACCTCGTTTGCCGCGCCGCGGCGCCGCAACCGGGCTGAAGGACCCCGGCCGGCGGATGCTAGACTGCCGGCCGATGGACATTGCCCCGCTCGTGAACGCCCTGCTGCTCGGGGTGGTGGAAGGCCTCACCGAGTTCCTTCCCGTCTCCTCCACCGGCCACCTCATCATCGTCTCCGACCTGCTCGGCGTGAACGACGAGAAGGGCAAGGTCTTCGACATCGTCATCCAGCTCGGGGCCATCCTCGCGGTGTGCTGGGAGTACCGGGGCCGGTTCGCGCGCGCGTTCTCGGGCATCGCCACGGACGCGGTGCAGCAGCGCTTCGCGGCGAACCTCGCCGTCGCCTTCCTGCCGGCGGCGCTCCTCGGCCTCGCCCTCCAGCGGGAGATCAAGGCCTGGCTGTTCAACCCCGTGAGCGTCGCGGCGGCGCTGGTCCTCGGCGCCCTCGCGATCTTCGCGATCGAGCGCTGGTACGCGCGCCACGGCGCCCCGCGCATCACCTCCGTGGACGAGATGCGCTGGCCCGACGCCCTGAAGGTTGGCTTCGCGCAGTGCCTCTCGCTCATCCCGGGCACCTCCCGGTCGGGGGCGACGATCATGGGCGGCATGGTGTTCGGCCTTTCCCGGCAGGCCGCCACCGAGTTCTCGTTCTTCCTCGCCGTGCCGATCATGTTCGCGGCGACGGGCTACCAGGTCGTGAAGTACCGGCACCTGTTCGAAGCCGCCGACCTCGGCCCCTTCGTGGTGGGCTTCGCCGTGAGCTTCGTCGCCGCGCTCGCCGCCGTGCGCGGGCTCATCCGTTACGTCGCGAGCCACGACTTCCGCGCGTTCGCCTGGTACCGCCTCGCCCTGGGCGCGGCGGTGCTCGCCTACTTCCGCTAGGCGCCGGCGGGGGCCGGCTCGCCGTGGCGCGCGTAGCGCGCGATGAGCGAGAGGAGCTGCTCCTCCTGGTAGGGCTTGCCCATGTACTCGTTCACGCCCAGCTCGATCGCGTGGCTGCGGTGCTTGTCCGCCGTGCGCGAGGTGATCATGATGATCGGGATCGCGCGCGTCGCCTCGTCCGCGCGCACGTTCCTCGCGAACTCGAAGCCGTCCATGCGCGGCATCTCGACGTCGAGCAGGATCACGTCGGGCCTCACGTCCTGGAGCTGCTGGAGCGCGTCGACGCCGTCCTTGGCGGTCACGAACTCGTATCCCTCGCGCGCGAGCATGCGGCTCGTGATCTTGCGCACCGTGAGCGAGTCGTCGACCACCATCACCAGCGGCACCGCCTTCGCCACCACCGGCGCGGGCGCCGCGGCCGCCTTCGCGGCGACCGCCGCGGCGATCGACTCGGCGGCCGAGGCCTCGCGGTAGACGAGGTTCACCGGGTTGAGGATCAGCACCACCTGGCCGTTGCCGAGCACGGTGGCGCCGGCGATGCCGGCCAGGCGCGCGAGCTGCGGGCCGATCGTCTTCACGACGATTTCGCGGTTGCCGATGATCTCGTCGACGCGCACGGCGGCGCGCTGCACGCCGCTCTTGAGCAGGAGGACCGGTATCTGGCGGGCAGGCACGGGCGTGTCCGGCTCGCCCAGCAGCGAAAGCAGGGAGCGCAGCGGGTAGCGGTTGTCCTTCCACGCGATCTCGCCGCGGGCCACGAGCTCCGCGTAGGGCTGGGCCTTGTACTCCTGCACCTGCTCGATCATCACCGACGGGATCGCGAAGAGCCGGTCCCCCGCGCGCAGCATCACCGCCTGGGAGACGGCGAGCGTGAGGGGAAGCGTGATGGTGAAGGTGGTGCCCCGCCCCGGGGTGGAGGCGAGCTCGACGCGCCCGCCGAGCGAAACGATCTCGTTCTTCACCACGTCCATCCCCACCCCGCGCCCCGCCACCTGCGTGACCTCGGTCGCGGTGGAGAAGCCCGGCCAGAAGATGAACTGCGACAGCGCCGGGTCGGGAAGCTCGTCGCCCGCCTCCATGAGGCCCAGCGACACGGCCTTGTCGCGGATCCGCGCGAGGTCCAGCCCGCGGCCGTCGTCGGAGACGGTGAGAACGACCTCGTTGCCGCGCTGCACCGCGTCGATCGAGATCTCGCCGATCTCGGGCTTGCCGGCGGCCGCGCGCTCGGCCGGCGGCTCGATGCCGTGGGCCACCGCGTTCCTCAGCAGGTGCTCGAAGGGAGCGGTGATCTTCTCGAGGACGGAGCGGTCGAGCTCGGTGCGGATGCCCTTGAGCTCCAGGTTGGCCTTCTTGTTGACGTCCTTGGCGGTCTGGCGCACCACGCGGTAGAAGCGGTCGGCGAGGTTCCCGAGGGGCACGAGGCGCACGCCCATGAGGCCCTGCTGCAGCTCGCGGTTGAGGCGGGCCTGCTGGAGGATCGCGAGCTCGGTCTCGTCGATGTTCTTCTGCAGGCCCTGCTGCAGCGTGATCACGTCGCCGAGGGACTCCGCGAGGAACCGCGTGAGCTCCTGCATGCGCGTGAACCGGTCGAACTCGAGCGGGTCGAAGCTGGCCCCGTGCTCGTCGCGCTCCTTGATCCGGCTCTGCATCTGCCCCTCGGAGGCGATCTCGATCTCGCGCAGCTGCACGCGCATGCGCGAGACGTTCTCCGAGAGGTCGGCCAGCGCGCGCCGGAACGTGGCCATCTCGCCCTCGATCCGCGAGCGCGCGATCGAAAGCTCCCCGGCCTCGTTCACGAACTGGTCGACGAGGTCGGCGTTGACGCGCAGCAGCGCCGCGCGCACCTCGCGCAGCTCGGGCGGCAGCGCCTGCTGCTGCGCCATCGTCTCGGCCGCCGCCGCGATCACGGCGAGCGGCGTGGGCTTGTCCTTCTGCTGCTCGAACACCGCGGAGACCGGCACCTCGACGGGCACGACGTCCTGCATGTCCTCGCCGCGCGAGAGCCGTTCCAGCGCCACGGAGAAGCGGTCGATGCGCTCCTCGGCCTCCTCGAAGTCCTTCTCCGCTGGCCGGGGCTGCGAGCCCATGTCGACCACGCGGGTCTCGAGCACGTGGGCGAGCTCGCCCAGCCGCATGAGGCCGGTCATGCGGGCGCTGCCCTTGAGGGTGTGCAGGTGGCGCCGCAGGTCGGCGGCGGGCGATGCGTCGGCCGGGTTGGCCTTCCACCGGCGCAGGCCGTCGCTCACCGCGGGCACGAGCTCGCGGGCCTCGTCGAGGAAGATCGGCAGGAGGTCGCGGTCGACGTCGTCCTTGATCTTGCGTTGGTCCTTGCCTGCCTCGAACGGGCGGGTTTCCTCCGCTGTGGTCGCCTGCTCTGGAACAGGAGGTGGTTCCAGCACGGGCGCCGTCGAGATCGCCGCGTGTTCCACGGGGGTTGGTCCGGCCGACCCCAGCTCGACCGGTGCGGGCTCGGGCGGCGCAGGTTCGGGCGGCGCAGGTTCCAGCGGCGCAGGCTCCGGCGGCGCAGGCTCCGGCGGCGCAGGCTCCGGCGGCGCAGGTTCAGGCGGTGCGGGCTCGGGCGGCGCAGGCTCCGGCACCAGCTCGACGACCGGCGCCGGCGCAGCTTCGGGAATCTCCGGCGGTGAGGCAACGGCGTCGCGGCGCAATCCCGGCATCCGCAGGTGGGTGCCCTCCCCGGTGCGGCGCGACTCCTGCAGCCCTTCCCTCAGGAGCCGCAAGTCGTCGACGAGGTCGTCGCGACCGAGGGGAAGCGCGCGCCCGGCGATCGAGCGCACCATCGCGATGACGCCGTCGACGGCGCGCCGCGTCGCGGCGATGCGAGCCGGCGTGAACTCCGGCGGATAGTCGATCGCGTCGGCAAGCCACTTCTCCAGCGCATGCGCAACGTCAGCGAGGACGCTGAAGCCGGTCGTGCGCGAGCTGCTCGTGAGCGTGTGCGCCGCGCGCATGAACTCGTGGCTCACCGGGTGCATCGGGTCGAGCTCGATGGCCGACATCTCCCGGTCGAGCGTCGCCGCGTGCTGCTCCGCCTCGCCGACGTAGATCGAGAAGAGCGCGGGCGAGAGGGACACGGTGCCGACGACGACGTCGGGCTCGGCCTCCTCGGCCGGCTCGGCGGCACGCTCCCCCGCCGCCGGCGCGCCGGTCGCGAACAGCGAGAAGTCGAACTCCGCCGGCGCCGCGGGCGCCGGCGACGGCTCGGCCGGAGGGGCGGCCGCCGCCGGCTGCAGGTCCAGCGACTCGAACGTCAATCCCGCGGGCGCCGGCGTCGCAGCGGGCTCGGGCTGCACGGGCACGGCGGGCGCCGAAGGCTCCTCGGGCATCGGGGCGAGGGGTGCGACGGGCACCGCCGCCTCGCCGCTCTTCAGGTGCTCGGCGCAGCGGGCGATCTCCGTGCCGTCGATCGGCGTGTCCGCGCCGGACTTGAGGCTGTCGATCCATCCCGAGAAGGACTTCCGGGCAAGCTCGACGAAGTCGAGCAACCCCGGCGTGGCCGGCTTCTCGTCCTTGAGCCACTTGTTCATCACCTGCTCGCACTGCCAGGCGACCTCGCCCAGGTCGGTGAGGCCGACCATCCGGCCGCTGCCCTTGAGCGTGTGGAAGCCGCGCCTGATCGTCGTGAGCGACTCGCGGTCGTGCGGGGCGTGGCGGCAGGTCGCGAGGTGCTCGGCGATGGTGGCCGCCACGTCGGTGGCTTCCTCTAGGAAGATCTCCAGGAGCTCGCGGTCGATCTCGGCGCCCGGCGCGTCCACCAGCTGGACCACCTGCGCGGGCGGCGTCTCGGGCGGTTTCTCGGGCGCGAGTTCCTGGATGGCCTGGAACACGCCCGTCTGCGTCGCGTCCGACGCCTCGTGCAGCGCCGCGAGCGCCTCCTCGCTCTGCCTGGCGACCTCGGCATCGGCGAGCACGACCGCGTCGCGCTTCAGGCCGTCGACGGCACGTTCGAGCTTCTCCTTGACCTCCTCGCCGGGCGCCTCCTTCCAGTCCTCGTAGAGGGCCTGCACCTTCTGCTTCTGGACGTCGAGGTCGAGCGGCGAGACGGTGCCGGTGCGCCGCAGCGCCTCCTCGGCGATCCGGTCCGGCGACTGCGCGAGGCCGAAGCGCACCAGCGCCGGCTGGAGCACGTCCGCGGGCCTCGCCGCGCCCTGCTGGATCGCCGTGATGTAGAGCCCGAGCGCCGACAGCCCTTCCGCAACCATCTCGGCCGCCTCGCCCGTGCCGTCGAGGGTGCCCTCGGCGAACTGCTGCACGCGCGCCGACACGGCGGCGTTGAGCCCCGCCGCGGCCTCGAGCTCCATGATCATCAGCGCGCCTTGCACCTGGGCGAACTGCGCCGGCAGCCCCTTCAGCTCCTCGCGCTTGGCGGCGTCGCGGAAGAAGGCATCGAGCGCCTGCTCGATCCCCTGGAGGTTCACCTGGACCTCCTGCCCCACCTGGAAGACGAGTAGCCGCTCCTGCGCGCGCCGCGTCATCTCGTCCAGTATCCCGCCCTCGATCGTGTCCATCGGCGGGACGGACTCGCCGGCCATGGCGGCCTTGAGCCGGTCCGACACGGTCCGCGACTGGCGCTCGAAATCGGACCCGAGGCGGAAGTAGTTGTCCAGCGCCGACTCGATGAAGAGGAGCGCCGTCGCCACCTCCAGGGCCTGGGACTCGGACGGCGGGATGGCGCGCGTCTTGAGCATTGGCGCCACGTCGGCGAGCTTGACGAACACCTGCTGCAGGTCGCGCCTCGGCAGGAGCGCGGCGCGGTCGGCGAGCGCAAGCGCCTGCTTGCCGAAGGGTTCCAGGGCAGCGCGGTTTCCCGAGGTGTACTTGAGCCACGTGTCCTTCTGCTGGCCGGTCAGCTCCCGCAGCTCGCGCACGAGCGCCGAGATGGCCTCGTCGGGCGCCTCGCCGAGCGAAGAGGGCGGCGTGGCGAGGAGTTCGTCCAGGCGATAGGCGGCCTTGAGCTCCGCGATGCGCGGGCTCACCGGGCGGCTGCGCCCCACCTGAAGGAGAAGGTCGCGGAAAAGCCGCTCCGGCACCTTCGCCGACCCCTCGATCAGCTGCTTCACCTGCTGGTCCACCTTGGCGAGAAGCGGCTTCGCGCCCGCGTCCAGCGCCAGACCGTCGAGCGACAGCGCGTCGAAGAAGGCCGTGGCGGCGCGCCAGAAGGGCCGGTTGGGCGTGGCTTCCTGAAGCGACTCGATGGCGGCCACCGCCGCCTGCAGCTGGCGGAAGGCTTCGGCGGCGTTGCCGCCGCGAAGGGCCTTCAGCAGGCCCTGCTGGTACTGGGCACGCTGGTGCTGCAGCGCCTTGGCGAGCACGGCGCCGTCGACCGGCGCCGCCGGCTGCGCCGGCGCCGCAAGCTCCGTCGAGAGATCGGGATGGAATAGGTCGCCCTCGGTCGCGTCGGCGGCCCCGCGCGCCCGGTTTAGCGCGAGGTAGGCCGGCAGCAGCGACATCGGCCGGTCCGGCTCGCCCGCCATCAGCGAGTCGAGGTAGGCCGACAGGAGCGCGATGGCCCGCTTCGCGGCCGGCACTCGCGTGCCGATCTCGCCGTCGTCGCATGTCTCGATCGAGGAGACGAGCCGCTCGAGCTCCTCGTTGTACCGGGTGGCGGCACCGAGGCCGACCATCGCGAGCGCCCCCGTCGCCTGGTGCAGGTGCGTGAGGATGTACTTGACCGGCGCGCGGTCGCCCGGCGCGGCGACGATCTTCTCGAGGTTCTCGCGCGCCTGCCCCAGCGAATGGTCGATCTCCGTCTTGACCCAGCTGAGGGGCCCGAGATCGAAACCGGTGGCGGGGCGCGCGGCCATGAGGGGCGCTAGAGCTTGAAGCCCGCGACGGAGCTCTTGAGCTCCTGGGCCACCGCGGACAGGTCCCGGATCGAACCGGCGGTCTGCTGCGTGCCGCGCGTGGTCTGCCGCGTGATCTCAAGGATCTCCTGCATGTTCTGCGCCACCTGGTTGGTCGCCTCGGCCTGCGCGCTCGTCGAGCGCGAGATCTGCTCGATCAGCTGCGCGAGGCTCTTGGTCACCTGGTCGATCTCGGAGAGCGCCTGGCCGGCGGCGTCGGAGAGCTTCGCCCCCTCGACCACGCCCTGCGTCGACTTCTCCATGGCCGCCACGGCGTCCTGCGTGTCCGCCTGAATGGTCTTCACGATCGCGCCGATCTGCTTGGTCGCCTCGCCCGAGCGCTCGGCCAGCCGCTGCACCTCCTCCGCGACCACCGAGAAGCCGCGGCCCGCCTCGCCCGCCGATGCCGCCTGGATGGCGGCGTTCAGCGCGAGCACGTTCGTCTGCTCCGTGATGTCCGAGATGAGCTCCACGATCTCGCCGATCTCCTGCGAGGACTCGCCCAGGCGCTTGATCCGCTTCGAGGTCTCCTGGATCTGCTCGCGGATGTCGTTCATGCCGGAGATCGAGTCCTGCACGGCGAGACGCCCCTTGTCCGCGGCCGCAAGCGAGCGCTGCGCCACCTGCGCGCCCTCCTCCGCGGTGGTCGACACAGCGGAAATGGAGCGCGACACCTCCAGCACCTGCGAGGTCGTCTCCTCGATCTCCTTCGACTGCCGCTCGGCGGCGCCGAGGAGCTCGGCGGAGATCGACTGCGCCTGGGCCGTCTTCTGCGTCACCGAGATGGCGGCGCTGTTCACGCCCGTCACCAGGTTCCTCAGCTCGTCGACCGTGTAGTTCATGGAGTCCGCGATGGCGCCCGTGATGTCCTCGGTCACCTCCGCCTTCACCGTGAGGTCGCCGTCGGCGAGGTCGCCCATCTCGTTCAGGAGCCGCAGGATCGCCTCCTGGTTCTTCTTGTTCTCGCGTTCGTGCAGGGTGGAGGTGCGGCGCGTGTCGGCGAGGAACACCAGGCCCATGGTCAGCAGCACTATGACCAGCAGGCCCGCGAACACCAGCACGGCGACCAGCGTCGCTACCGACTTCTCCGCCTGGAGCGCGTCCTGCAGGCGGCCCACCGCGGCCTGAAGCTGCTCGGAAGCCGCCACCAGCTGCGACCCCGCCTGCCGCGCCGACACGAGCTTCTGCAGCTCGCGAAGGATCGGGCTCACGTTCTTCTCGAACGTCTCGAACTGCTTCTTGAGCTCGGCCAGCTTCGCGCGCGACTCCGGGTCGCGGATCGGCTGGACCGCCAGCGCGTCGCTGCCCGCATCGAGCCCCTTGATCAGGTCGCGAAGGTCGTTGGTGTCCTTGCCGATGAGGAAGGGCACCTCGGGATCGATGGTCTCGGCGCCGAGGATCTCGGCAGAGCCCCGGCCCAGCCGCTCGGCGAGGAAGGTGAGCCGGTTGGCGCGAAGGACCTGCCCGGGGGCGATGCCCGACTGGCTCATGAGGGCCGTGAGCTCCTGCGAGATCGTCGCCATCTCCTCGGAGCCCACGCGGATCTGGGCGATGTTCTGCGCCAGCGCCACGAGGTCGTTGCGCGCGGCGAGGATCGCCGAGGCCGCCTTCGACGAATCCGGCCAGCGCTGGTCCAGCTCGTCCAGGCGGCTGCGCAGCTCGGACGAGGTGGTCGCCGCCGGGACGTCCACCCCGAAGGCGAAGCCGCCCTCCTTGAGGACGGTGAGGAAGTTGGCGAATTCGTCCCGGCTGTCCTGCACCTGCGCGAACGCGTTGGGCTGGCCGCGAGCCGCGAGGCTCGCCGCCTTGGCGAGGCGCTGCGTGTGGAACTGCATCTGCGCGGCGACGGTGACGTAGGTCGCGTTGTGCGAGCGCGCGGTCGCGTCGACGAACACCATCAGCGCCGTGAGGGCGACGAGTCCCAGCGCGAGCGTGCCGAGGATGTTCATCTGGGCGGTGACCGGCATGTGCCCGATCAGGGGCAGCGAGAAGTTCTCGATCGAGAACTTGCCGATCCCGGCGACCGGCTTCTTCGCCGCTGGCGCGGCCATCGTGGCGGTCGTCGGGCCGCCGGGGCGCGTCTCGGGCCCGCCGGCGGGCAGGTTCGTCATCGTGGACGAGGCCGATGCGGCAGGTCTCGCCTTGGCCTTGGGCTTGGGCGAGAAGAGGTTCCGCAGGGTTTCCGCGAAGGACGACTTGGATTTTGCCGGCGGTGCTTTGGCCATGGTGTTCTCCGTGCAGCGTGGAATCGCGGGCGTCGCCTTCGGGGCGCAGCCCTCAGTGGCTTCCGACCTCCAGGAAGCGACGCTCCCTGGCGAGGCGGGTGAGGTCGAGCTCGTGCCAGGCGGCTCCCGACGCGTCCCGGAAGACGGCGCCCAGCCACGCGGGCGCGTCGGCCGGGCGTTCGGCGGCCGTGAAGTGCTCGGGATTGCGAAGCCCCAGCATCCTCGACACCAGGAGCCCCGCCCCGCCGACCAGCTTGTCGGAGACGAGGATCACGCGGCGCTCGGTGCCCCCGGACGCCGGCTCGCCGCCCTGGAAGGCGGAGAAGTCGACGATGCTGTAGAGGTTGCCGCGAACGTTGGCCACGCCACGGAACCAGGGCTGGGTGAGCGGGACGGGAACCAGCGCGGGCATCGGGATCACCTCGCTCACCTGATGAAGCGCCACGAACCAGTTCGCGCCCGCGACCTGGAAGCCGAGCTTCGACGAAAGCGCCGCGCGGGTCGCCGCGGTGCGAAGCCGCTCGGCGACCGAAAGCTGGAACTCGCGAAGTCCGGTGCGACGCGCCAAGGGCCGTGGCGCTTCAGCCGAAGGACTTGATCTTGTCGATCAGGTCGGCTTCGTTGATCGGCTTCGTGACGTAGTCCTTCGCCCCCTGGCGAAGGCCCCAGATCTTGTCCGTCTCCTGGTCCTTCGTGGTGCAGATGATCACGGGGATGTGCTTGGTCGACTCCTCGCGCGTGATGGCCCGCGTCGCCTGGAAGCCGTTCAGCCCGGGCATCACGACGTCCATGAGGATGAGATCCGGGCGGTCCGTCTTGGCGCGCTCGATGGCCGCCTCGCCGCTGTCGACGAGGATGACGTCGAACCCCTTCTTCTTCAGGAGGTTCTCGAGGTAGGCGCGCTCCGTCGGCGAGTCGTCTACAACCATGACTTTCTTGATGGGCATTTGGCGTGTGCTCCGTTTCGTGATTTCGTTGTTTCTTCAGGCCGGGCTGCGATGGGCGAGATGCGTCTCGACCGCCCGGAGCAGGCTTTCCTTCGTGAAGGGCTTCGTGAGGTACTCGTCCGAGCCGACCATGCGGCCCCGCGCGCGGTCGAAAAGGCTGTCCTTCGACGACAGCATGATGACCGGCGTCGCGTGGTGCTTGCCGCTCTTCTTGATGAGGGCGCAGGTCTGGTAGCCATCGAGACGCGGCATCATGATGTCGACGAAGATGAGGTCCGGCTCGTGGTCGGCGATCTTGGCGAGCGCGTCGAAGCCGTTCTCCGCCAGGATGACCTGGCATCCGGCCTGCATGAGGAAGATCTCGGCGCTTCGACGAATGGTGTTGCTGTCGTCGATCACCATCACGCGCACGCCGGCCAGGGTCTTCGTTTCCGCCACGCCTACCTCGGTTGGTCTTGCTCTCCGTGGACGCCGAAGACTCCCCACCGTGCGCCCCCTCGGGGACAGCGCGGGCCTCGATGAAGCCGGGCCTCCCGGCGATTTCGCTCTGCGGCGACTACTCGCTTAACGAATGTAGCCTATGCCATTTAGTCCGTGAAAACAAGGTTCAGGCAACGCAACTTGAAGCCGTTTCGAAATATTTCGGATGTAACTTTCAAAGCGCCACCATCTCGAAGTCGTCCTTGCGCGCGCCGCACTCGGGACAGCTCCAGTTGGCCGGGACATCCTCCCAGCGCGTGCCGGGCGCGAGGCCGTCCTCGGGCGAGCCCGCCGCCTCATCGTAGACGAAACCGCAGACCAGGCACATCCAGGTCCGGTAGGGGGCGGGAGCGGGGGCGGTGGACATGGGAGCGGACGGGCGCGGTGCCGGAAGTGGGTAGAATGGGCGGGCGGGGTCCCTGTGCGCCGCCGTCGCCGGCCGGGCGCCGGCGTCTCCCGCCTGCGGCAAGCTGCCAGTTTACCCTGCGATCCCCCCCGCTTCCATGCCCGTTCCCGCCCCCGTCCCCCCAGCCGTGCTCACTTTCGCGGCGACCGACCCCACTTCCGGGGCGGGCCTGCAGGCCGACCTGCTCACCCTGGCGAGCATGGGGTGCCACCCCCTTTCCGTGGTCACCGCCATCACGGTCCAGGACAGCGCAGGCGTGGAAGGCTTTCTCGCGCTCGACCCGGACTGGGTCGCGGACCAGGCGCGGTGCATTCTCGAGGACATCCCTGTCGCCGCCTTCAAGGTCGGCGTCCTCGGCTCGTCGGAAATCGCAGCCGTGGTGGCCGAGGTGGTGTCCGACTACCCCGACATCCCCCTCGTGCTGGACCCCGTGCTCGCCTCGGGCCGGGGCGACGAATTCGGGGGCGAGGACCTGGTGTCCGCTATCCGCGAACTCCTCGTCCCCCAGAGCACGGTCGTCACCCCGAACATTCCCGAGCTTCGCCGGCTCGCGGAAGTCGAGGAGGACGAGGATCCCGACCACGCCGAATGCGCGCGGCGCCTGCTGGACGCGGGGTGCGAATATGTCCTCGTGACCGGAACCCACGACGCGACCGCTTCCGTGGTGAACACCCTCCACCATCGCGATGGCGTCGTGCGATCCGACACGTGGCAGCGCCTGCCCGGCAGCTACCACGGGTCGGGATGCACCCTCGCCTCGGCCATCGCCGCCAACCTCGCCCGCGGGCTGGAGGTGGCCGACGCGGTGCACGAGGCGCAGGAATACACCTGGCAGGCCCTTTCCCGCGCGTTCCGCCCGGGCATGGGCCAGTACATCCCCGACCGCCTTTTCTGGGCCCGCGACGACGATGACGAGCGCGAGTGAGCGCCGTGCCGGATTGCGCGGCCTCTATGCGGTGACGCCCGGCATGGCCGACCTCGCCCGCCTCGTCGCCCTCGTTTCGGCCGCGATCGAGGGTGGCGCGAGGCTGGTGCAGTACCGAGCCAAGGAGGTCGCGCCCGCATCGCGGCAGCGCCTGGCCGAATCGCTTCTCGCCCTGTGCCGCGACCGCAGTGTCCCCCTCATCATCAATGACGACCTGGCCCTTGCCGCCGCCATCGGCGCGGACGGCGTCCACCTCGGACGCGACGACGGCGATCCCCGCGACGCCCGTGCCCGGCTGCCGGACGCGATCCTGGGCGTCTCCTGCTACGCGAACGCCGAGCTCGCCGTGGCGGCAGCCGAGGCCGGCGCGGACTACGTGGGCATCGGCTCCGTCTTCGCCTCGCCTACCAAGCCCGGCGCCGTTCGCGCGGCGCCCTCCCTGCTGGGCGAAGCACGCCGCCGTGCCGGGCTCCCGGTCGCGGCGATCGGCGGCATCGACGCGGCCAACGCGCCCGTGGCGGTGGCCGCGGGTGCCGACATGATCGCGGTCATCTCCGCCCTCTTCGATGCCCCGGACGTCGCCGCCGCCGCCCGCGCCCTTTCCCTCCCATTCGCCACGGATGCCCATGCCCATGCACGAACGCAGCCAGCAGCTCTTTGAGGCCTCGCAACGCGTCATCCCCGGGGGTGTCAACTCGCCGGTGCGCGCCTTCCGTGCGGTGGGCGGGACGCCCGTCTTCTTCCGCGAAGGCAAGGGCGCGTGGCTCGCGGACGTCGACGGCAACCGCTACGTCGACTACGTCGGTTCCTGGGGGCCCGCCATCCTCGGCCATGCGCATCCGGAAGTGCTCGCCGAGATCGCGACGGCCGCCGCGAGGGGATTGTCGTTCGGCGCCCCGACCGAGCTGGAGCTCGAGATCGCGGAGCTCATCACCCGCAGCCTGCCCTCCGTCGAGCAAGTGCGGCTGGTGAGCTCCGGCACCGAGGCGGTGATGAGCGCGCTTCGCCTGGCGAGGGGTTTCACCGGGCGATCGCTGATCGTGAAGTTCGAGGGCTGCTACCACGGCCACAGCGACTTCCTCCTGGTGAAGGCCGGCTCGGGCGCCCTCACTTTCGGCAACCCCACCTCTGCGGGCGTGCCGGCCGAGCTTACCTCGAAGACGCTCGTCCTCGACTACAACGACCCCCAGCAGGCCGAGGACGCCTTCCGCCGGTACGGGGCCGACATCGCCGCGGTCGTGCTCGAGCCCGTGGCCGGCAACATGAACTTCGTGCGTCCCTCGCAGGCCTTCGTGGAAACGCTGCGGCGGCTGTGCACCGAGCACGGCGCGGTCCTCATCTTCGACGAGGTGATGACCGGCTTCCGGGTCGGCCCGCAGGGCGCCCAGGGCGTGTTCGGCATCCGCCCGGACCTCACGACGCTGGGGAAGGTGATCGGCGGCGGCATGCCGGTCGGCGCCTTCGGGGGTCGCCGCGACATCATGGCGAAGCTCGCGCCGGTCGGGCCGGTCTACCAGGCGGGCACGCTGTCAGGCAATCCCGTCGCGGTCACCTCGGGGCTCGCCACGCTGCGGCGGGTCCTCGCGCCCGGGTTCTTCGAGGCTCTCTCCGCGACGACCGAATCCCTGGCGACCGGCCTCGTGCGCGAGGCGCAACGCGCCGGGGTCGCATTCAGCGCCGCGAGCCTCGGCGGCATGTTCGGCATCTTCTTCCGCGCGACGCCGCCGACGAGCTTCGCGGAGGTGATGGCCTGCGACAAGGAGGCGTTCAACCGCTTCTTCCACGCCATGCTGCGCCGCGGCGTGTACCTCGCGCCTTCCGCCTTCGAGGCCGGCTTCGTTTCCGCGGCCCACGGGCCCGCGGAGATCGAGGCCACTCTCGCCGCGGCGCGCGAGTCCTTTCCCGAGTCGCGAGACGCGTAGTCGGCGTGCCGCCGCTTGCCGGCAGGATCGCCGGGGCGGGACTCGCGGTCGCCGCGGCCGCAATCGCGGTCCTCGCCTACCTCATCCACGGCGACATGGCGCGCGAGACCGCGCTGTCGCGCGAGATCCAGGCCATCCAGGACGTGAAGGAAGGCCTCGATTCGCTCAATGAGGCCCTGCACCGCCTGCGTTTCGCCGCGGCCGTGCGGCCCGACGGCGGCCTGGCGCACGAGCTGGTGGCTGTGCAGGCCGATCTGGAGTACCTGCGCGCGAAGTCGGCCGAGCACCCCGGGATGGCGACGGCGCTCGCCGCTCTCGAGCCGTCCGTGCGCCTGTACGCGGACCAGGCGGAGCTCCTGGCTCGATCGGCGATGGCGCCACGCGATCGCCCGGCCCTCGAGGAAGCGCAGGACGAGGCATTCCGCGCCGTCCGGAGGGCGGACGCGCGCGCCACGGCCTTCGTCAATGCGAGGACGAATGCGCAGATCGCGCTCTGGGCAGGCCGCGAGGCCTACGTGCGCGCGCTTGTGGCCGGCGCGATCGCCTTGCTGGTCGGCCTGGCCGTCTCCTTCCGCGAACTGCTGCTCAGGGCACG
Source organism: Burkholderiales bacterium (assembly GCA_019634955.1). Lineage (GTDB taxonomy): Bacteria > Pseudomonadota > Gammaproteobacteria > Burkholderiales > Usitatibacteraceae > FEB-7. Next base: position 87,281 of record JAHCAK010000005.1, on the reverse strand, counting down.
GCGGGATGCCGCGCGAATCGAGCAGCTGGCGCACTACGATTCGCTCACCGGGCTTCCGAACCGCAGCCTCCTCGCCGACCGCCTGGATCGCCTCTTCGCGGCCGCTCGTCGCGGTTCGGCACCGCTTGCCGTCCTGCTCTTCGATCTCGACGGGTTCAAGGCGGTGAACGACTCGCTCGGCCACGCGGCCGGGGATGCGCTGCTCGCCGCCGTGGCGCGGCGCGCCCTGGAGTGCATGCGGGCCTCGGATACCGTGGGCCGGCTCGGCGGCGACGAGTTCCTCGTCCTGCTTCCGGATACGGAAAGGGAGGGCGCCCGCGTCGTGGCGGAAAAGCTGCTCGAGGCGATGCGCCGGCCGTTCGACATCCGCGGGGAAGCCGTGCGCGTGGGCGCGAGCATCGGCGGAGCGTTCCTCCCGGGCGAGGCGGGGGATCCGGAGGCGCTTGTTCGCGAGGCGGATGCCGCGCTCTATGCCTCCAAGCGGCGGGGGCGGAATTCCTACACGCCGTCGGGCGGGCCCGACGGATACCCGGGGCGCTAGCGAAGCCCGGCCGCGTATTCGGCGACCGCCTTCATGTCCGCCTCGCTCATCCTGGCAGCGATGGGCGCCATGACGGCGTTCGCGCGGCCGCCGGTCGCGAAGGCCTTCAGCCACGCGAAGGTGAGATCCGCGTACTGCCCGGCGAGCCGGGGATACTGCGCCGGGATGCCGGCGCCGGCGGCGCCGTGGCACCCCGCGCACGCAGGCACGTTGCCCTGGCGGATGCCCCCGCGCCAGATCTGCTGCCCGCGCAGGGCGAGCGCCTTGTCCTTGGCGGCGGAAGGCTTCGGCGCCTGCTGCGCGAACCACGCGGCGACATTGCGCATGTCCTCGGGCGTCAGCGCCGCCGACATGCCGGCCATGATCGGGTTAGCGCGGGCGCCCGACTTGTATGCCGCGAGTTGAGCGGCGAGGTAGTCCGCGTGCTGCCCAGCGAGGATGGGATTGGCAGGTGCCGGGCTGTTGCCGTCCGCGCCGTGGCACGCGGCACAGACCGTTGCCGCAACCTGCTTGCCGCGCTCGAGATCGGGCTTCGGCGCGGGCGCCGGCACTGCACCGTGTGCCAGCGTTGCGTAGACTACCGCCATGAGCCCCGCCCACCCCCGGATTGCGCGCATCGCCGTTCCTCTGTCTTTCGGTTCGTTTGAACCCGGCGATTTTACCGTAGCCGGGACGGGGGCCGCCACCCCGCGGACGGAACCCGCAGCCCGGGGGTGAGCGCGCCATGCGACTCGAGAATGCCCGCTACCACCTGTCGGTCCACGACCCTCGGAAACTGCCCCCGGGATCCATTCCGGAGATCGCATTCCTCGGCCGCTCCAACGCCGGCAAGTCGAGCGCGCTGAACACCCTGGCAGGCAGGCGCCGGCTCGCCTTCGTGAGCAAGACGCCCGGCCGGACGCAGCTCATCAACTTCTTTGCCGTGGACGACGACGCCTATCTCGTCGACCTGCCCGGCTACGGCTATGCCGGCGTCCCGATGGAGGTGCGTCGCCACTGGGACACGCTGGTCGGCGAGTACGTCTTCCATCGGGACGCGCTCGCCGGCCTCATCGTGGTGATGGATGCGCGCCACCCGCTCGCGGCCCAGGACCTTCGGTTGCTCGACTGGCTCCTGCCTTCGGGGCGCAACGTGCACGTCCTGCTATCCAAGTCCGACAAGCTCTCGGCCCAGGCGGCGCACAGGACGCTTGCCAGTGTCCGCAAGGACCTGGCGGCGGTGTATCCGGGCGCCACGGTCCAGCTCTTCTCGAGCCTCAAGCGCTCGGGAACCGCGGAGGCCCAGGCCGTGATCGAAGGCTGGGCAACCGCGCGAAAACAAAAAGCCCCGGCAAAAGGGGAATGAGGCCGGGGCAAAAAAAGCCTTAATGGGAATTAAGGCACCCGCTCAGGGAGGAGAAGCGGGGAAGGAGTCACCCTTCACGCGATCTGATCGCCGACAGCGTGCTAAAGTTCCCGCGCCTCGAAATCCCGCAGCCGGACACCCATGACGATTCCCTATGGCAGGTTTCCGCAGCGCCGCCTGCGGCGCATGCGCCGCGACGATTTCTCCCGCCGGCTCGCCCGCGAAAGTCGCCTTTCGGCCGATGACCTGATCCTGCCCGTCTTCGTCCTCGACGGTGAGCGGGCCGTGCAGACCGTTCCGTCCATGCCTGGCGTCTGCCGCCGATCCGTCGACGAGCTCCTTCCCATCATTGAGCAAGCGCTCACCTTGGGCATTCCCGCGGTCACGCTCTTCCCGGTGATCGAGGCCCCGCTCAAGTCGCCGGGCGCGGAGGAAGCCTACAACCCCGACGGGCTGGTGCCGCGATGCGTTCGCGCAGTGAAGGCTCGCTTTCCGGAGATGGGTGTCGTCACGGACATCGCCCTGGATCCCTACACGAGCCATGGCCAGGATGGCCTGGTGGATGCCAGCGGCTACGTGATGAATGACGAGACGATCGCGGTCCTTGAAAAGCAAGCGCTCGCTCATGCAGAAGCCGGCGCAGATGTGGTCGCCCCGTCCGACATGATGGATGGCCGGGTCGGCGCGCTTCGGCGGGCGCTGGACGCCCGCGGTCGCATCCACACCCGGATCCTCGCCTACTCGGCGAAGTACGCCTCCTCCTTTTATGGGCCGTTCCGCGACGCCGTGGGCTCCGGAGCCAACCTGGGCAAGGGCGACAAGTCGACCTACCAGATGGACCCGGGCAATTCCGACGAAGCCCTCCACGAGATCGCCCTCGACCTCGAGGAAGGGGCCGACATGGTGATGGTCAAGCCCGGGATGCCCTACCTCGACATCATCCGGCGCGTGAAGGACACCTTCGGGGTGCCCACCTTCGCCTACCAGGTGAGCGGGGAGTACGCGATGCTGCAGGCGGCCGCCGGCCACGGCTGGATCGACGGCCCGGCCTGCATGATGGAATCGCTGCTCGCGTTCAAGCGCGCAGGAGCGGACGGAATCCTCACCTATTTCGCGCTCGATGCGGCCCGCCGCTTGCGCGGCGCCTGACTAGCGCGCGAGCAGGGCTTCGACTTCCGCGAGGCGCGCCCGCTGGAGGGCGTCGACCTCCGGGCGGGCGCGCGGCGCGAGGTGTTCCTCGCCGCGCGCATATACGGATAGCGTCACGGGCGCACCGTCGACTTCAAGGAAATACTGGGGCACCTGCGCCCAGCCATCGCCGAGCCGCACGCGCCGCTCCGCCTGCTCGAAGCGATGGCGGCGATTGAGCAGGAACAGGGCCAGGCTCTTCGCGTCCTCGGCGAAGAGCTGGATCGTGATCTCCGAGAACTGGGTGGCCGTGCCGTTGAGCACGGGGCCCACCAACAGGGGATTGAACGCCTCGAACTCGCGCATCACCTTCACCGCGACCTCCCGCAAGCGCCGCAGTTCCCCCGGCTGCGACCCGCTCTGGTAGAGCCCCTGGTATTCCCGCAGGGCCGCTTCCACCTCGCGGTTGTCCGGCAGCGCGTGGGTGTCGCCCAGGCCCGCCTGCCGGGCGGCCTTCTGCTTCGCGTGGGCGTAGTCGGCGATGCCCTCCTCGGCCATCAGGCGGGCCGCGAGATAGGCAAGGTGCCGCCTCTGGTTGTCGTCGCGGCGCGACCTGTTCCTGGCCACCGTTCTCGCGCTCCCCTCGCTGCCTAGAAGATCTGGTTCTTCACTTCCTCGGGCGGGCGTGCGGAATCCCTCGTCCCGCCGCCCTCGACACCCGAGCCCGGAAGCGTTTCCTGGTAGAAGAACTCCAGCGTGCGGCTGCGTCCGTCGGTTTCGCGCAAGCCGGTCGCCGGGTCGATCGCGACCGCCACCACGCCCTCCGGCGGCTCCAGCTCCGCTTCCGGAACGCCCTTCAGCGCCTTCGCCATGTAGCTGATCCACATCGGCAAGGCGGCCATGCCCCCCGTCTCGTTCGCGCCCATCGAGGTCGGCGTGTCGAATCCTATCCAGGCCACCGCCACGAGGGAGGCCTGGTAGCCCGCGAACCAGGCGTCGATGTGGTCGTTCGTGGTGCCCGTCTTCCCGGCCAGGTCCTGCCGGCCCAGGGCGAGCGCCCGCGTGGCCGTCCCGCTTCGCACCACGTCGCGCATGAGGCTCGACATGAGGAAGGCGTTGCGCGGGTCGAGCACCTGCTCCGCCCCCTCGCCCGCCACCTCGGGGGAGGATTCGTAGAGCGTCGTGCCGCGGTCGTCGAGGATGCGCGCGATGTACCAGGGCTTCACCCGGTAGCCGCCGTTGGCGAAGACGGCATAGGCGCTCGCCATCTGCAGCGGCGTGGCCGATCCCGCCCCGAGCGCCATCGTGAGGTAGGGCGGATGCAGCTTGGGCTCGAAGCCGAAGCGCTGGATGTAGTCCTGCGCATAGTCCGGCCCGATCGCCTGCAGGAGCCGGATGGAGACCATGTTCTTCGACTTGGCGATGGCGGTGCGAAGCCGCATCGGGCCCTCGTACTTGCCGTCGTAGTTCTTCGGCTCCCAGAGCTGGCCGCCCGTCTTCGCGGCGTCGATCACGAACGGCGCGTCGTTCAGGACCGTGGCAGGCGTGAACCCCTTCTCCAGCGCCGCCGAATAGATGAAGGGCTTGAAGCTCGACCCCGGCTGGCGCCAGGCCTGCGTCACGTGGTTGAACTTGTTCGCATTGAAGTCGAAGCCGCCCGCGAGCGCCCGGATCGCGCCGGTGGCCGGGTCGAGCGCCACGAGGGCGGCCTCGACCTTGGGCACCTGCGTGATGGCCCAAGCGCCCTTCTCCCCGGCCTGCACGCGGACCACCGCGCCACGGCGGACGGCCCGGTCGGGATGGGTGCGTTCCGCGAGGGCCCGGGCGGCGAACTTGAGGCCCTCGCCAGACACCCGGATGACGTCGCCCCGCCGCATGACCGCCACGACCTCGCGGGGCGAGGCCTGCAGGACCACCGCGGCCGCCAGGTCGCCTATGGGCTCGCGCTCCTGGAGGGCCTCCTCGACGGCTTCCTCGAGTTCCGGGCCCTCCGCGGCCGGGAGGCTCACGTACGCCTCCGGGCCGCGGTAGCCGTGCCGGCGATCGTAGTCGAGCACGCCCTGCCGGAGGCCCGCGTTGGCCGCTTCCTGGTCCTTTCGCCGTATCGTGGTCTCGACCCGGATCCCGCTCACGTAGGCCGACTCGCCGTACTGCTCGAAGACGGCTGCCCGGGCCATTTCGGCCACGTAGTCGGCCTTGAGCGGGTAGGTGTCGCGCTGGTGCGGGTTCAGGCGAAGCGGCTCGGCCAGCGCGCGCCGGTAATCCTCGGCGGCGAGCCAGCCGACCTCGTTCATGCGGCGCAGGACATAGTGCTGGCGCTGCTGCGCCCGCTTGGGGTTCACGAACGGATTCTGCCGGGACGGCGCCTGCGGCAGCCCCGCCAGCATGGCGGCCTCCGCGGCCGTGAGTTCGCCAAGCCTCTTGCCGAAGTAGACGCCGGCGGCCGATGCGAAGCCGTAGGCGCGGCTCCCGAGGAAGATCTGGTTGAGGTAGATCTCCAGGATCTGGTCCTTGGTGAGGCTCGCCTCGATCTTGAAGGCAAGGAGGATCTCGGAGAGTTTTCGCGCGATCGTCTTCTCCCGCGTCAGGAAGAAGGTCCTCGCCACCTGCATCGTGATCGTGCTGGCCCCCTCCCGGCGGCCCTGCAGGTTCGCCAGCGCCGCCCGCGCCACGCCGAGGTAGTCCACGCCGCCGTGCTGGTAGAACCGATCGTCCTCCGCCGCGAGGATCGCGTGCTTCATCACCGCCGGGACGTCCTGGATGCGCACGACGGCGCGCTTTTCCTCGCCGAACTCCCCGATCAGCTCCCCCTCGGCGCTGTAGACCCGCAGCGGGATCTTCGGCCGGTAGTCCGTGAGCGCCTCGAGGGATGGCAGGTTCGGCCAGAGCAGGATCACGGTGAGCGCGCCGACGCCGGCGGCCACCAGGGCAAGCGACACCGCGACCAGGGAAGGGTAGAACCACCAGCGGGAAGTCATGGGCGGGAAGGCCGGGCGGAAGGGCGAACGATCCGGTCCCCGCCGGGCGGGGAAATCCGGCAGACATTATAGACGGGCAGGGGTTCCGGGGGCCTCCCGACAAAATGCTTTACACTCCTAGGACTTGTTGCTAGCATCTAAAGTAGATTCTTCGCAGTGGGTGCTAAGCCTCCACCATGCTTAAAGAAAAACTCGCTGATCAATTCGACTTCCTGAAGGCCAAGACGCCGCCGCTCATCGGCTGCGACATCAGCTCGTCTTCCGTGAAGATGGTCGAGATCGCGGAGGCCGGGCGCAACGTCTATCGCGTGGAGCGATACGCGATCGAGCCGCTGCCCAAGGACACGGTCGTCGACGGCAACATCGCCAACATCGAGGCCGCCGGCGAGGCGATCAAGCGCGCCCACAAGAACCTCGGTTCCCGGATCAAGAACGTGGCGATGGCCCTGCCCGCCGCGGCCGTGATCACGAAGAAGGTGATCCTCCCGGGCAACCAGCGCGAAGAGGAGATGGAGGGCAACGTCCAGAGCGAGGCCAACCAGTACATCCCGTTCTCGCTGGACGAGGTGAACCTGGACTTCCAGGTGCTGGGGCCGGCGCCCTCGGGGGACGACGAGGTCGAGGTGCTCATCGCCGCCTCCCGCAAGGAGAAGATCGAGGACCGCGTGGCGGCCGCCGAGGCGGCCGGCCTCAAGACCATCGTGATGGACGTCGAATCCTACGCCTCGCAGTGCGCCTTCGAGCTGATCTGCGAGGGCTCCTCGGGCGTGAAGGAGAGCGACGTCACCGTCATCGTCGACATCGGGGCCACCGTCACGCGCGTCTCCGTGCTGCACAACGGCCAGACGGTCTACACGCGCGAGCAGCAGATCGGGGGCAACCAGCTCACCCAGGACATCGCGCGGGCGTTCGACATGCCGCCCGAGGAAGCCGAGGCGGCCAAGCGCGTCGGCAGCCTGCCCGAGAACTACGGCCCGGACGTGCTGGCGCCGTTCAACGAGAAGATCGTCCTCGAGATCCAGCGCGCCCTGCAGTTCTTCTTCACCTCGACCCAGTTCAACAAGGTCGACCACATCCTCCTCACCGGCGGCTGCGCCATGCTCGACGGCCTCGAGGAGATGGTCGCGCAGCGCACGCAGGTGCACACCCTGGTGGCGAACCCGTTCGCCAACATGGCGCTGTCCTCCAAGATCAAGCCTCGGCAGCTCACCCTGGACGCCCCGTCGCTCATGGTGGCCTGCGGCCTCGCGATGCGGAGGTTCGACCCGTCATGATCCGCGTCAACCTGCTCCCGCACCGGGAGGAGAAGCGAAAGCGCCGCCAGCAGCAGTTCATCGGCATCCTCGTCTTTTCGTTGCTCCTGGGCCTCGTGGCCGCCGGCGCCGTCTGGTTCTTCCTCGACCAGCAGGTCCAGCAGCAGCAGGCCAACGTCGCCTACATGAAGGGCGAGATCGGCAAGCTCGACAAGCAGATCGAGGAGATCCGCAAGATCCGGGAGGAGACCGCGTCGCTGCTCGCCAAGAAGCAGGTGGTCGAGGGCCTGCAGAGCAACCGGTCCGAGCCCGTCCAGCTCCTTGACCAGCTGCTTCGCCAGCTTCCCGAGGGCATCTACCTCAAGGCCATCAAGCAGGCCGGCGTGAAGGTCAACGTCATCGGCTACGCGCAGTCGAACGCGCGCGTCTCCACCCTGATGAGGAACCTCGGCGCCTCGCCCTACCTCGAGAATCCCGAGCTCGTCGAGATCAAGGCGGTGCTGCTCGACAACAACCCGAACAAGCGGGTCAACGAGTTCAGCATGAACATCTCCGTCAAGCGCGCCAAGGCCGAAGAGGGCAAGAGCGCCGCCAGGGCGCCGGCCGGCGCCGCAGCGGGGGCGAAGAAATGAACCTTCTCGACGAACTGCGGACCCTCGACTACAGGCAGCCGGGCAACTGGCCCTGGCCGATCAAGATCGGGGCCTTCCTCCTCGCCTTCCTCGCCATCCAGGTCGGCGCCTTCTTCCTGCTGTGGCAGGGCCAGAACGAGGCCATCGAGGCCGGCCGGGTCGAGGTCGACAAGCAGAAACAGGCGTTCCTCGAGAAGAAGAAGCTCGCGGTGAACCTCGAGGCCTACAAGCAGCAGCGCGCCGAGATCGAGCAGTCCTTCGGGGCGCTCCTCAAGCAGCTGCCCAACAGGAGCGAGATGGACGCGCTCCTCATCGACATCAACCAGGCGGGCCTCGGTCGCGGCCTCGCCTTCGAGCTGTTCAAGCCCAGCCCGAACGAGAACTTCACCGAGTTCTACGCCGAGCTGCCGGTCAACCTCAAGGTCACGGGCAACTACCACGACCTCGGTGCGTTCGCGAGCGACGTGGCCAAGATGCCCCGCATCGTGCTGCTCACGGACCTCAAGATCGACCCGCCCTCCAAGGAGGGCACCCTCGCGATGGAGGCGGTGGCCAAGACCTACCGCTACCTCGACGAGGAAGAGATCGCCAAGCAGAAGAAGGCCGCCAAGGACAAGGCCGCCAAGGGGGCGAAGAAATGACGCGCTGGTTCGTCGTGCCCGCCGCGGCGCTGTTGCTCGTGTCCTGCAGCTCGGAGATCGACGAGCTGCGCCAGTTCGTGAAGGACTCCGAGAAGAGCCTGCCGCGGAAGATCGACCCGCTGCCGGCGGTGAAGCCTTTCGAGCCGTTCACGTACGAGGGCTTCGACCTGCCTGACCCGTTCAAGCCCCGGAAGATCACCTCGAAGGAGGGCGCCGGCGGCATCGCGCCCGACCTCAACCGCCGCAAGGAGCCCCTCGAGGCATTCCCGCTCGAGCAGCTCAAGATGGTCGGCACCCTGCAGCAGGGCAAGGACATCTTCGCCATCGTGAGGGCCGAGAAGACTCTGTATCGCGTGAAGAAGGGCAACTACATGGGGCAGAACTTCGGCCTCATCACCGACATCACCGACGCCGAGATCAAGCTGAAGGAAATCGTCCAGGACAGCGCCGGGGACTGGGCCGAGCGGCAGAGCGTGCTGCCGCTACTCGAAGAGACCGCAAAAGGGGACAGAAAGTGACCTCCAACTTCTTCCGCATCCGAACCACCGGCGCGCTGCCGGCCGCCGTCACGGCGCTCGCTCTCGCGCTCGCCGCCCCGCTCGCCTGGGCGCAGGGCGCGGCCAAGAATGTGGTCGAGTCGATCAGCTTCTCCTCCGTCCAGGGCGGCAAGATCCTGGTCAAGGTGGGCATGAAGGAGGCGCTCGCCACGCTCCCGCAGAGCTTCGCGGTCACCAACCCCGCGCGGATCGCCGTCGACCTTCCCGACACCTCCAGCGCCCTGGGCAAGACCCAAGTCGAGGCCGGCGAGGGCGACCTGAAGAGCGTCTCCGTGGTGCAGACGGCCAACCGCACGCGCCTCGTGATGAACCTCACGCGAAGCCTCACCTACACCGCGGCGCTGGACGGCAAGCTCCTGGTGGTGACGATCGACGGCTCGCAGGCGCCCGCCGCCTCCGTTCCCGCGGCGGCCGCGTCCGGCGCCGCCGTCTCCACCGTCTTCGCGGAAGCCGCGCCCGGCACGGTGCGCCAGAACATCCGCGACGTCGACTTCCGCCGCGGCAACGCCGGCGAGGGCCGCGTCATCGTCGACCTTTCCTCTGCCAATACCGGGATCGACATCCGCCAGCAGGGCCGTTCGATCCTGATCGACTTCATCAACAGCTCGGTCCCGAAGAACCTCGTGCGCCGCCTGGACGTGGGCGACTTCGGCACGCCGGTGCGCTTCGTCGACACCTTCGAGCAGGGCGGCAACGCCCGCATGGTGATCGAGCCGCGCGGCATCTGGGAGTACTCGGCCTACCAGACGGACACGCAGTTCATCCTCGAGGTGAAGCCCGTCAAGGAGGATCCGAACAAGCTCGTCCAGAGCTCGACGCCCGGCTACGCCGGCGAGAAGCTCTCGCTCAACTTCCAGAACGTGGAAGTGCGCGCCGTGCTCCAGGTGATCGCGGACTTCACGGGCCTGAACATCATCACGAGCGACACCGTCGGCGGCAACCTCACGCTGCGGCTGAAGGACGTGCCCTGGGACCAGGCCCTCGACATCATCCTGCAGTCCAAGGGCCTCTCCAAGCGCAAGAACGGCAACGTGGTGCTGATCGCGCCGACGGACGAGCTGGCCGCCAAGGAGAAGCTCGCCCTCGAGGCGAACGCCCAGATCTCGGACCTCGAGCCCCTGCGGACCGAGTCCTTCGCGCTCTCCTACGCCAAGGCGGACGACCTCAAGAAGCTGCTCTCGGACAAGGACCAGAAGATCCTGTCCAAGCGCGGCAGCGCCACCGTAGACGAGCGCACCAACACGCTGTTCGTCCAGGACACTGGCGCGCGCCTGGAGGAGGCCCGCCGCCTCATCCAGCAGCTCGACGTCCCGGTGCGCCAGGTCATGATCGAGGCGCGCATCGTGATCGCCGACGACAAGTGGGGCCGCCAGCTGGGCGCGCGCTTCGGCACGCAATCGGCGTTCTCCTCCGGCGGCCGCAACTACGGGGTCTCCGGCTCGCTCACCGACACCGTGTCGCCGCTCTCGAACAACCCCCTGTCGCGCGGCTCCGCGGTGCTCACCACGCCAGGCGGCACGCAGACCTTCGACCGCGGCCCGCAGGGCGCGGTGCCCGCCGGCGGACAGCCCGAGCAGCTCAACGTGAACCTGCCGGTGGTCGGTGCGGCGGGATCGCTCGCCCTGTCGATCCTGAACCTCGGCAGCGGCAACCTCGTGAACATCGAGCTCTCCGCCCTCGAGGCCGACAACCGGGGCAAGGTGGTCTCTAGCCCCCGCGTGATCACCGCCGACAAGAAGAAGGCGGTCATCTCCCAGGGCACCGAGATCCCCTACGAGACGGCGGCCGCGAGCGGCGCGACGACCATCGCCTTCAAGCCCGCCGTGCTCGAGCTCGCCGTCACGCCGCGCATCACGCCGGACGACCGCATCATCATGGACCTCGAGGTGAAGAAGGACTCGGTGGGCCAGATCTTCGCCGGCATCCCTTCCATCGACACGAAGCGGGTCACGACCCAGGTCCTGTGCGACAACGGCGACACCATCGTGCTCGGGGGCATCTTCGAGCAGACGACGCGCACGACGGTCGAGAAGGTGCCGCTGCTCGGCGACGTGCCCGTGATCGGCCACCTCTTCAAGAACACGGTGAAGCAGGACGACAAGACCGAGCTCCTCATCTTCGTCACGCCGAAGATCGTGAAGGACTCGCTCACGATCCGCTGATCGCGGCGGCACCCGGCAACAAAGGCCCCGGCACCGCCGGGGCCTTTCGTTTCTGCGCTATCCTTTCCCAGGGATGGATCCAGGCAACGTCTTTCTCGTCGGCATGATGGGCGCGGGCAAGAGCACCGTCGGCCGGGCGCTCGCGCGCCGGCTCGGCCGGGAGTTCTTCGACTGCGACCGCGAGATCGTCGAGCGCACCGGCGTGCCCATCGCCACGATCTTCGAGATCGAGGGCGAGGCGGGATTCCGGCGCCGCGAGTCGGCCGTCCTCGCCGAGCTGGCAGGCCGGCCCGGCGCGGTCATCGCCACCGGCGGCGGAGCGGTCCTCGCAGCGGAGAACCGGCGGCTGATGCGGGAGCACGGCACCGTCGTCTATCTCCACGCCGACCTCGACCACCTCCACGAACGCACGCGCCACGACTCGGCCCGGCCGCTGCTTGCCACCGGCGACCGCCGCGAGACTCTCGCTGCGCTCCTCGCGGCGCGGGACCCGCTCTACCGGGAAACGGCGCACGTCGTGGTGGAGAGCGGAACACCCAGCGCCGGCTCGCTCGCCGGCCGGATCGCCCACGTGCTCGAGGACCACGCGCGCAGGTCGGAGGAAGCGTCACCATGACGCTCCGCACCCTCACCGTGGGGCTCGGCGACCGCAGCTATCCCATCCACATCGGGCGCGGACTGCTCGCTCGGGCGGAGCTGCTCTCCCCCCACCTTGCCTCTCGCCGCGCAGCCGTGGTCACCAATACCACCGTCGCGCCGCTCTACGCCGAGGCGGTGGAGCGCGCCATCGCCGCGTGCGGCGCGACCTCGTTCCGCGTCGTGATTCCCGACGGGGAGGCCGAGAAGCGGTGGGAGACGCTCGACCGGGTGTACGGCGAGCTCCTGGCCGCGCAGGCCGACCGCAAGACCGTCATCGTCGCGCTCGGGGGTGGCGTCGTGGGCGACCTCGCGGGATTCGCGGCGGCCACCTACCAGCGCGGCGTGCCCTTCATCCAGGTTCCCACGACCCTGCTCGCGCAGGTCGACTCCTCCGTCGGCGGCAAGACCGGGGTCAACCACCCGCTCGGCAAGAACATGATCGGCGCTTTCCACCAGCCGCTCGCGGTGGTCGCCGACACCGCGACCCTCGATACGCTGCCCGACCGGGAGCTCGCCGCAGGCCTCGCCGAGGTGGTCAAGTACGGGGCCCTCGGGGACATCGAGTTCCTCGGCTGGCTGGAGGAGCACGTGGAGCGGCTTCGCGCCCGCGACCCCGAGGCCCTTTCCCGCGCCATCCTTCGTTCCTGCGAGATCAAGGCCAGGATCGTGGCGCTGGACGAGCGGGAAGCCGGACCCCGGGCGCTGCTGAACCTCGGCCACACCTTCGGCCATGCCATCGAGACGCTGGAGGGCTATGGAACGTGGCTACACGGGGAGGCCGTGGCGGCCGGCATGGTGATGGCCGCACGGTTCTCGGCCCGCCTAGGCCGGGCCCCGGAATCCGACGCGCACCGCCTCGAGGCGCTGCTGCGCCGCGCCGGCCTGCCGGTTGCACCCCCCCGCCTCCCGGCCGACAGGTGGCTGGACGCGATGGGGCGTGACAAGAAGAACGAATCGGGGCGCATCACGCTCGTCCTCCTGGATCGACTCGGTGCCGCGACGGTGGAAAAGAACGCCCCGGCCGCGGAATTGGAGGCGTTCCTCGCTGGCCGCTGACTAGCCCGGCGGGGCGGCCCTCTCCAGGCGCCTGAGGAAGACCTGCATCTCCTTCGCAGCCTGCTTGTCGCCTCGCGCCTGCGCGGCCTCGATCCCCCGCCGCCAGGCCTCGGCCGCACCGGTCCGGTCGGTGGCCTCGAGCGCCTTGCCGAGCAGCTTCCATGCCGCCGAATAGCCCGGGTCCCGGGCGAGCGCCTCGCGAAGGTGCGTGGCCGCCCGGCCCGGGTCGCCCGCCTTGAGGTACTCCGCCCCGAGCCCAAACCGCAGCAACGCACCGTCCTTGCCGGCCGCGAGCATCGCCTCGAAACGCTCGATCATCGCCATTTCACCCGCCTCGCCCGGAGCTGCGCCCGCGGCGCCCGATTGACGGTATCATCGCGGACGGCGCATTTCCTGCTTCGTTCCCCTCGAACGCCGAAAACCAGAGGAGCTTCCCATGCTGCGATTCCTGCGACTCGCGCTCGCCGCGCTGGCCGTCCTGGCCCTTCCCGCCGCCACCCTGGCGAAGGAACGCGAGGTCTCCATCGGCCTGCAGGCCGCCATCACCTCGATGGACCCGCACTACCACAACCTGTCGCCCAACAACTCGATGATGCTGCACATGTTCGAGCCGCTCATCAAGCGCGACGCGAACCAGAAGCTCGTGCCGGGGCTCGCCACCTCGTGGAAGGCGGTCGACGACCTCACCTGGGAGTTCAAGCTGCGCAAGAACGTGCGCTTCCACGACGGCTCGCCGTTCACCGCGGACGACGTCGTCTTCACGCTGAAGCGCGTGCCCAACGTCCCCAACAGCCCGTCGTCGTTCGCGACGTTCACCAAGCCCATCGTCGACGTGAAGGTGGTCGACCCGCACACGATCGTCTTCAAGACGGCGACGGCGCACGTGCTGCTGCCCAGCGACCTCGCCTCGGTGATGATCGTCTCGAAGCTCCACGGCGAGAAGGCCTCCACGGAGGACTACAACTCCGGCAAGGCGGCCATCGGCACCGGGCCCTACAAGTTCGCCGAGTACGTGCCCAACCAGCGCGTCGTCCTCAAGGCCAATTACGGCTACTGGGGCGGCGAGGAGCCCTGGGACAAGGTCACGTTCAAGATCCTCACCAACGCCGCCGCCCGCGTCGCGGCGCTGCTGTCCGGCGACGTGCAGATGATCGAGACCGTCCCCACCGCCGACATCGGCAAGCTCTCCTCGGACAAGCGCTTCTCGCTGGTCGACAAGGTCTCCAACCGCGTGATCTACGTGCACCTGAACCAGAGGAGCGACACCGCCGCCCCCTTCATCACCGGCAAGGATGGCAAGCCGCTCGCGAAGAACCCGCTGAAGGACCCCCGCGTGAGGAAGGCCCTGTCCATCGCGATCAACCGCGACGCGATCGCCGACCGCGTGATGGAGAAGCGCGCCGTGCCCGCGGGGCAGCTCCTTCCCGACTTCTTCTTCGGCACCAGCAAGAAGCTCAAGCCCGCCAAGTACGACCCGGAGGGCGCGAAGAAGCTGCTGGCGGAGGCCGGCTACCCCTCCGGCTTCGCGATGACGATCCACGGCACGAACAACCGCTACATCAACGACGACAAGGTCGCGCAGGCGATCGCGCAGTTCTACTCGCGCATCGGCATCGACGCCAAGGTCGAGACGATGCCCGCGAGCGTCTACTTCACGCGGGCGACCAAGGGCGACTTCAGCTACATGCAGCTCGGCTGGGGCACGGAGTCGGGCGAGCAGGGGTCGAGCCTGCGCTCGCTCCTGGCGACGTACGACGCCGCGAAGGGCATGGGAGTCACGAACCGGGCGCGCTACTCCAACCCCGAGCTGGACGCGCTCATCACGCAGGCGATGTCCACCATCGACGACAAGAAGCGCGAGGGCCTCATCCAGAAGGCGGCCGAGATCGCGATGGCCGACACGGCCCTCATCCCCATCCACTATGAAGTGAGCACCTGGGCCACCGCGCGAGGCTTCGCCTACCAGGCGCGCACGGACCAGTACACGCTCGCCACCGGGCTCAAGCCCGCCAAGTAGCCCCCGGCGCCGGGCCCCGCCCCCGCGGCGGGGCCCACGCCCCGCCCAGCGCGGCGGGCACGACCTCCCACTCCCCATGCTCGCGTACGCCATCCGACGCTTCGGGCAGAGCCTCTTCGTGCTCGTCCTGATGTCGTTCATCGTGTTCGTCGGCGTCTACGCGATCGGCAACCCCGTCGAGCTCCTCGTCAACCCGCAGGCCGACGAGGTCGAGCGCGCCAGGGCCACGGCGGCGCTGGGGCTCGACAAGCCGTTCCTAGAGCAGTACTGGGTGTTCCTCAAGGGGGCGGCGAGCGGGGACCTCGGCAGGTCCTTCGTGTACAACGTGCCCGCCCTCGACCTCATCCTCGACAAGCTCCCGGCCACGATCGAGCTGGCCTTCGTGGCGATGGTGATCGCGATCGCGCTCGGGATCCCGCTCGGCCTCGTCGCGGGCCTCAAGCCCGACTCGGCGATCGGCCGCGGCATCATGGCCGGCTCGATCCTCGGGTTCAGCCTGCCCACGTTCTGGGTCGGCCTCGTGCTGATCATGGTGTTCTCCGTGCAGCTCGGCTGGCTGCCGTCCAACGGCCGGGGCGACACGCTCGCCGTCGCGGGCATCCCGGTGAGCTTCCTCACGGCCGACGGGCTGGCGCACATCGCCATGCCGGCGGTGAACCTCGCGCTCTTCAAGCTCTCGCTCCTCATCCGCCTCACTCGCGCCGGCACCCGCGAGGCAGTCCTGCAGGATTACGTGAAGTTCGCCCGCGCAAAGGGCCTGCCGCAGTCCCGCGTGATCGGGGTGCACGTGCTCAAGAACATCCTCATCCCCATCGTCACGGTGATCGGGCTCGAGCTGGGGTCGGTCATCGCCTTCGCCATCGTCACCGAGTCGATCTTCGCCTGGCCGGGCACGGGCAAGCTCCTCATCGACTCCATCAACCAGCTCGACCGCCCCGTCATCGTGGCCTACCTCCTGGTGATCGTGACGCTCTTCATCGTCATCAACTTCGTGGTCGACGTGCTCTACTCGATGCTCGACCCGCGCGTGCGCCTCGGCGGCGCCGCCGCGTCGCACTGACGCCCATGGCGCCGCGGACCGAAAGCCCCTGGGCGCGCTTCCGGGCGGAGTTCGCCGAGAGCCGGCTCGCGATGGCGGGCCTCGCGCTGCTCGTCGTCATCCTCGCCCTCGGGATCCTCGCCCCGGTCATCTCCCCGCAGAACCCCTACGACCTCGCCCAGCTGGACGTCATGGATTCCCGGCTCGCCCCCGGCGAGAAGTCGGCGGACGGACGCACCTACTGGCTCGGCACGGACGACCAGGGGCGCGACATGCTCTCGGGCATCTTCTACGGCCTGCGCATCTCGCTCGGCGTGGGCGTGGCCTCGACGGTCTTCGCCCTCGCGATCGGGCTCGTGTTCGGCCTCGTGGCGGCCTACTTCGGGGGCTGGGTCGACACGATCATCATGCGCGTCGTCGACATCCAGCTCTCCTTCCCCGCGATCCTCATCGCGCTGATCCTGCTCGCGGTGCTCGGGCAGGGCGTGGACAAGATCGTGATCGCCCTGGTCACGGTGCAGTGGGCCTACTACGCCCGCACCGTGCGCTCCTCGGCGCTGGTCGAGCGGCAGAAGGAGTACGTGGAAGCCGCGCGCGTGCTCGCCCTGGGGCAGGCGCGCATCGTCTTCCGCCACCTGCTGCCCAACTGCCTTCCGCCGCTCATCGTCGTGGCCACCGTCCAGGTGGCGCACGCGATCGCGCTCGAGGCCACGCTCTCGTTCCTCGGCCTGGGGCTGCCGATCACGGAGCCCTCGCTGGGGCTGCTGATCTCCAACGGCTTCCAGTACCTTCTCTCCGGCAAGTACTGGATCAGCTTCTACCCGGGTGTCGCGCTCCTGCTCACCATCATGGCGATCAACCTGGTGGCCGACCAGCTTCGCGACATCCTCAACCCGAGGCTGCGCAAGTGAGGGCGGCGCCCCTGCTCGCCGTCGACGGGCTGCGCATGCACTTCTTCACGAAGGCGGGCGTGGTGAAGGCCGTGGACGGCGTGAGCTTCACCGTCGGCCGCGGCGAGATCCTCGGGCTGGTCGGCGAGTCGGGCTCGGGCAAGTCGATGACGGGCTACTCGATCATCGGCCTCGTCGACCCGCCCGGGCGCATCGTCGGCGGCAGCATCGTCTTCGACGGCCAGGACCTCACCCGCCTGGACGCCGCGGCGTGGCGGGCCGTGCGCGGCAACCGCATCGCGATGATCTTCCAGGATCCGATGATGACGCTCAACCCGGTGCTGCGCATCGACACGCAGATCGTCGAGGCGGTGCGCGCGCACGCCGACGTCTCCCGCGAGAGCGCCCTCGCGCGGGCCCGCGAGGCGCTGGTGCGCGTGGGCATCGCCTCGCCGGACGAGCGCCTGCGCGCCTACCCGCACCAGTTCTCGGGAGGCATGCGCCAGCGCGTGGCGATCGCGATCGCCCTCGTGAACGGCCCCGACCTCATCATCGCCGACGAGCCCACGACGGCGCTCGACGTGACGATCCAGGGGCAGATCCTGTTCGAGATGCAGAAAGTCTGCCGCGAGAGCGGCACGGCGCTCATCTGGATCACGCACGACCTCTCCGTGGTCGCCGGCCTGGCCGACGAGGTCTGCGTGATGTACGCGGGGCGGTTCGTCGAGTCCGGGCCCGTGGCCGACGTCCTCGACCGTCCGCTGCATCCCTACAGCCGCGGGCTCATCGAATCGGTGCCCAGCCGCAACGCCCGCGGGCAGCCGCTGCGCCAGATTCCCGGCATGACGCCCTCGCTGCTGGGCCTCGGGGCAGGGTGCCCGTTCCGCGAGCGTTGCGCGTCCGCCACGGCAAGGTGCGCCGAGAGCCCCGAAGTCACCGAGCCCGCGCCGGGACGCAGGCTGCGTTGTTTCCACCCCGCCCATTGATCGCTTTCCCGCCCGGCCGATGAATCCCGACCGTTACGCGACCGCGCTCGAGCAGCACCGCCGGGGCGACCTCGAGGCGGCCCATGCCGGGTACAGGGCGGCGCTCGAGGCGGATCCCCGGCACGTCGGCGCGATCATGGGCCTGGGCCTCATCGCCTACGCCCACGGGGATCCGGCAACGGCCCTGCCGCTCCTGGAAGAGGCGCAGCGACTCGCGCCGCGCGATCCGGCCGTGCTCAACAACTACGGCCTCACCCTGTCCGCAGCCGGCCGGGAGGAGGAGGCGCTCTCCGCGTGGAAGCGCGTCCTCATGCTCGAGCCGCGCTTCGCCGACGCCCACGTGAACCTCGGCAATGCCGAAGCGCGGGCGGGCCGCGCCGAGGCGGCGATCCAGCGCTACCGCGCGGCGCTCGCGGCGGACCCCCGTTCTTTCGGCGCGTCGGCCAACCTGGGCGGGCTGCTGCTCGCGCGACGGGCCTATTCGGAGGCCGTGCGCTGGCTCGACCACGCCGCGAGGCTCGAGCCGGGCAACGCCGACGTCCGCGTGAACCTCGGCCGCGCCTGGTCCGAGTGCGGACACGCACGGCGCGCGATTATCGCCTTCGAGGAAGCGCTGCGGCTGCGCCCCGCCGATCGCGCCGCCGCCTCGAACCTCCTGCTCGCCTTGCACTACGCGGACGACGTCCCGGCATCGTCCATCGCGCAGGCGCATCGCGCCTGGGGTCGCTCGATCGAGCCGCAGGGCCCCGTGCCACGGCCGGCGCCGCGACCGGGCCGCCAGGCGCGCCTTCGCGTGGGGCTGCTCTCGGGGGACTTCAACGACCACCCCGTCATGCGCTTCCTCCTGCCCGTTCTCGAGCATCGCGACCCGGCGCGCCTCGAGCTGCGCTGCTACCACACGGGCCAGCGCGAGGACGCCGTGACGGCGGAGGCGCGGCGGCTGGCCGACGCCTTCCTTTCCGTGCGGGAGCTCGACGACGCCGCGCTCGCCGCGCGGCTGGCCGCAGAGCGCCTCGATGCCCTGGTGGACCTCGCCGGGCACAGCGCCTACGGCCGGCCCGCCGTGCTCGCGGCCCGCGTGGCGCCACTGCAGGCGACGTGGCTGGGCTACCTTGACACGACGGGTCTCGCGAGCGTCGACTACCGGATCACGGACGCGGTGGCGGACCCTCCCGGGCTCACCGAGAGCCTGCACGTCGAGAGGCTGTGGCGCCTTCCGGCCCTGTGGAGCTACCGCCCCCACGCCGAGGCTCCGCCCGTCGCGAAGGCGCCCTCGGAAGGCGCGGGCATCGTCACCTTCGGCTCGACCAACAATCCCGCCAAGCTCTCCGATGCCGCGCTGTCGTTGTGGGCGGATGTCCTCGTGCAGGTCCCCGGTTCGCGCCTGCTCGTCCACGCGCACGACGACCCGCTCTGCCGCGACCGCGTGGCGAAGCACTTCGCCGGCCGCGCCATCGCGCCTGAGCGCGTCGCCTTCTTCGGCCGCGATTCCTCGGCCGCCGGCTACCTGCAACGCTACGCGGCCATCGACATCCTCCTCGACACCACGCCCTACAGCGGCGGCACGACGAGCTGCGACGCGCTCTGGATGGGCGTGCCCGTCGTGACACTCGCCGGCGACCGGCCATTCTCCCGCACCAGCGCCGCCGTGCTCCACGCGGCCGGCTTCCCGCAGTGGGCCGCGGCCAGCCGCGAGCGCTATGTGGCAACGGCTGCGGCACTCGCGGCCGACCTGCCGGGCCTCGCGGCGCTGCGCCGGTCGCTGCGGGACCGCGTGGCCGCCTCGCGCCTGTGCGACGAGCGTGCCATCGCGGAGGACTTCACGACGGCCCTCGCGTCGATGTGGGACGCCGTGACGACGGGCACCGGGAGCGGCCCATGACCGACGCTTTCGCCGAGACTCCCGATGCCATGCTCGCCCGCGCCGTCGCCTGCCACCAGGGCGGCCAGCTCGCCGAGGCCGAGTCGCTCTACCGGACCGTCCTCGCGGCCGATCCGCGGCACCCTGATGCGCTCCACTACCTGGGCCTCCTCGGGTTCCAGACCGGCCACCTCGCCCCGGCCGAGGAGCTCCTCGGCCAGGCCGCGGCCGCCGCGCCCGGCGATCCGGTCGTGCTCAACAACTGGGGAATCGTGCTGGCACGGCTCGGACGCCTGGTAGAGGCGCGCGCGCGATTCGAGACGGCCATCTCCCGCGGCCCCGGCTATGCCGACGCCCTGGTGAACCTGGCCAACGTCCTCGCCGATGCGGGGGAACCGGAGGCCGCCGAAGCGCGCTACCGGGAAGCCCTCGCCATCGCGCCGGGCTCCGTGGAGGCGCGCAACAACCTCGGCCGCCTTCTCCTCTCCCGCAAGCGCCTCGGCGAAGCGGTCGCCTGCTTCGAGGAGGCGTTGCGATCGCGTCCCGGCCACGCCTCGGCGATGAACAACCTGGGCAACGCATTGCGGGAGCAGGGGCGCCTCGAGGAGGCGTGCCGTCGCTACCGCGAGGCCGCGCGACTGCGCCCCGACGATCCCGAACCCGCGTCCAACCTGCTCGTGGCCATGACCACCGACCCGGCGCTTTCTCCCGACGACGTGTTCGCGGCCCACCGCGAGTTCGCCGCGCGATTCGAGGCGGGCGCGCCCGCCGTCGCGTTCCCGCAGCGCGCGGCGGGGCGCCTTCGCGTGGGATACGTCTCCGCGGACCTGCGTGCGCACGCCGTGTCGGCCTTTGCCATCGCGCTGCTCGAGCACCACGATCGCACGCGCTTCGAAGTGACGGTCTACCACAACGCCGCGGTCGAGGACGACTTCACGCAACGCGCCCGGGCGAGCGTGGACCGCTTCGTGGTCGTTGCCGGCCTCTCCGACGACGAGCTCGCGCGACGCGTGCGCGCCGACGCGATCGACGTCCTCGTGGACCTCTCCGGCCACACGGCTGGCAACCGCCTGCTTGCCTTCGCGCGCCGCGCCGCGCCCGTCCAGGCGACCTGGCTGGGCTACCTCGGGTCCACGGGGCTCGCGGCGATGGATTTCCGCATCACGGACGCACGGATGGACCCGCCGGGCCGCACAGAGCGCTGGCATTCCGAGACGCTCGTCCGCCTGCCCGTGAGTCCCTGGTGTTACCAGCCCTGGCCCGGAAGCCCCGAGGTAACCCGGCTGCCGGCGCTCGAGCGGGGACATGTGACCTTCGCCTCGAGTTCCAATCCGGCCAAGCTCAACGGCGCCGTGTTCGCCGCCTGGTCCCGGCTCCTCGCGCGCGTGCCCGGAAGCCGCCTGCTCGTGCACGCACCCGACGACGACGGCTTTCGCCAGCGCGTCGCCGCGGGGCTGGGCGACGCGCTGTCCTTCCCCGGGCGACTCGAGTTCTTCCCGCGGCTGCCGGTCGAGGAGTACCTTCGGCGCCTGGCCGGCATCGACATTCTCCTCGACTCCTTCCCCTGCGCGGGCGCCACCACGACGCTCGACGCGCTGTGGATGGGCGTGCCCGTGGTCACTCTCGCCGGCGAGGCGCCGTGGGGGCGCCCGGGCGCGAGCCTGCTGGGCACGCTGGATCTCGCGCAATGCGTCGCCGGCGCGCCCGATGAATACGTCGAGCGCGCGGCCGCGCTCGCCGCCGACCTGCCCGCGCTCGCATCCCTGCGCCAGTCGCTGCGCTCCCGGTTGCGGGCGAGCCCCCTCATGGACGAGGCGGGGTTCGCGCGCGCCATGGAGGAAGCCCTCCTGGGCATGGCGCGCCAGAGGGGCGTGATGACCGGAGGGAATGACCCATGAGTGCCGCGACCCCGACATCGCCCGGGCCGCTGCTCGAGCTTCGCGGCGTCTCGAAGCGCTTCACCGCGCGCCTCGACCTCGCCTCGCGCATCGCGGCGCGCCTGGGCGCGGGGCAGGCCGCGCAGACGGTTCACGCGCTCGACCGCGTCGACCTCTCGGTGGCGAGCGGCGAGGTCGTGGGCCTCGTGGGCGAGTCGGGATGCGGGAAGTCCACGCTGGGACGCATCGTCTCGCGCATCCTCGAGCCGAGCGAGGGCGAGCGCCTGTGGAAGGGACGCCCCTACGCCGAATTCGACGCGCCCGCCGCGCGCGCCGAGCGCCTGGCCGTGCAGATGATCTTCCAGGACCCCTTCGCCTCCCTCAACCCGCGCATGCGCATCGTCGACGTGATCGGCGAGGCGCCCGTGGTCCACGGCCTGGTGCCGCCGGCCGGGCGCGACGGCTACGTCGCCGAGATCATGGGGCACGTGGGCCTCGACGCGAGCCTCGCGCGCCGCTTCCCGCACCAGTTCTCCGGGGGCCAGAGGAGCCGCATCGGCATCGCCCGCGCGCTCGCCGTGAAGCCGCGCTTCCTCGTGTGCGACGAGGCCGTGGCCGCGCTCGACGTGTCCATCCAGGCGCAGGTGCTCAACCTTTTCATCCGGCTGCGCGAGGAGTTCGGCCTCACCTACCTTTTCATCAGCCACGACCTGGGTGTCGTGCGCCACCTGTCGGACCGCGTCGTGATCATGTACCTCGGCCGTGTCGTCGAGTCTGCGGCCACCGACGAGGTCTTCGCGCGCCCGAACCACCCCTACACGCAGGCGCTGCTCGCCGAGGTCCCGCGGCTCGAGGCGACCAAGCGGGCCTACGTCCCCATCAAGGGCGAGATCCCCTCGCCCCTCGACCCGCCGAGGGGCTGCCACTTCCACCCGCGATGCCCGCACGCGACGGCGCGCTGCCAGGCCGAGGCGCCTGCGCTTCGCGAGATCGCCCCCGGCCACCACTCGGCCTGCCACCTGAACGACACGCCATGAACGCCCATCCCGCCTTCTTCCGCATCGACCCTCCCGGGGACCGCGTCCCCGTCGTCCTCGACTCGCCGCACAGCGGCACCGACTACCCGGAAGACTTCCGGCCGGCAGTGCCGATGGCCAAGCTGCGCCAGGCCGAAGACGCCTTCGTGGACGAGCTCTACGGATGCGGCCCGCGGCTCGGCGCGCTGCTGCTCGGCGCGCGCTTCCCGCGGTCGTACATCGACCCGAACCGCTCGGTCCTCGACATGGACACCGCGCTGCTCGACGCGCCATGGCCCGGTCCCGCTGCGGCTGGTCGCAAGACGGCGCTCGGCATCGGCCTCATCTGGCGCGTGCTCGACTCCGGCGAGCCGATCTACGACCGCAAGCTCACCGTGGAGGAGGTCCGCCGGCGCATCACCGCCTACCACCAGCCCTACCAGAAGGCCGTCAAGGACGCGCTCGACGAGACGCATGACCACTTCGGCGCCGTGTGGCACCTCAATTGCCACTCGATGCCCGCCCTGAGCAGCGTCATCTCCGAGGAAGGTCCCGGCAAGTCCCGCCCCGACTTCGTGCTGGGCGACCGCGACGGCACCACGTGCGAGCCGGCTTTCACGGCCTTCGTCGCCGAGGCGCTCTCGGGCATGGGCTACGAGGTCAAGGTGAACGACCCCTACAAGGGCGTGGAGCTGGTGCGCGCGTTCTCCGACCCCGCCGCCGGCCGCCACAGCCTGCAGGTCGAGGTCAACCGCAGGCTGTACATGGACGAGCGCACCGGCGCCAGGTCACCGGGATTCGCCCGTCTTGCGCGCGACATCGAGCGGCTGGTGAAGGCGGTCTGCGGCTATGCGGCCGAGCGCGGCTCGCACCGCTGCGCGGCCGGCCACGACCACGGGCACGACCATTCGCACTGTGGCCATCATCACCACGGGCACGGCCACGACCATGACCACGGCGGCGGGCACCCTCCCCACCGCCCCCACGACGAGCACTGACCCATGAGCCAGATCCCGATCGAACTCTCCGCGCCCGACATCGAGGCGTACCGCAGTTCCGCCACCGGCGTGGACTTCGTCCACACCTTCGAGAGCGGCCGGCCCGGCCCGCACGTGATGGTGAACGCGATCACCCACGGCAACGAGATTTGCGGCGCGATCACGGTGGCGAGACTGCTGGAGATGGCCGTGCGCCCCTCGCGCGGCACGCTCACGCTCTCCTTCGCGAACGTCGAGGCCTTCTCGCGGTTCGACCCGAAGCAGCCCTACGCGACGCGCTTCGTGGACGAGGACTTCAACCGCGTCTGGAACGAGCAGACGCTCGACGGGCCGCGGGACAGCGTCGAACTGCGGCGAGCAAGGCAGCTGCGCCCCTTCGTCGAGGCCGCCGACTACCTGCTGGACATCCACTCCATGCTCGAGCCCAGCCCTCCCGTCATGATCTGCGGGCCGCTCGCCAAGGGCATCGGGTTCGCCTTCGACGTGGCGATCCCGCGGGACATCGTGAGCGACGAGGGCCACGCGAACGGCACGCGCATGCGCGACTTCAAGGGCTTCGGCGACCCCGCCAGCCCGAAGAACGCCCTGCTGGTCGAGTGCGGGCAGCACTGGGAGCGCGCCGCCGAGCACGTGGCCTGGCAGACGACGTGGCGATTCCTGCGCCACCTGGACATGGTCGACGCCGAACTCTGCGCACGCGAGATCGGCCGCGAGCCGCCGCCGCCGCAGCGCCTCGTGCGCGTGACCGAGGCGGTGGTGGCGAAGACGCCCGCCTTCCGCTTCGCGCGGGCGTTCTCCGGCATGGAAGTGGTGCCGCGCGCCGGCGACGTGATCGCCTACGACGGCGACGAGACGGTGCGCGCGCCCTACGACGGCTG
Organism: Burkholderiales bacterium; assembly: GCA_019634955.1. GTDB lineage: Bacteria > Pseudomonadota > Gammaproteobacteria > Burkholderiales > Usitatibacteraceae > FEB-7. The sequence goes on along the minus strand of JAHCAK010000005.1, from coordinate 62,787 downwards.
CGTGCTCGTGATGCCGGTGCCCAACAACGTGAAGACCGGGCTCACGGCCGTCCGGCTGGGGCGCATCGAGGCGCGCCCGGGCGCCTAGGCGGCGGGATCCTCTCCCCGCGAGGAGGGGCGGATGCCCAGCTGCTTCAGCTTGCGGTAGAGGTGCGTGCGCTCCAGGCCGACACGCTCGGCCACGCGCGACATGTTGCCGTCCTCGCGGCGGATGTGGTGCATGAAGTACTGGCGCTCGAACTGCTCCCGCGCCTCGCGAAGCGGCATGTCGAGCGAAACGCCCACCTCGGCCGAAGGCTGGTCGCGGGGCGCGAGGGAGAACTCCCGGGCGACGCGCGCCACGTCCTCGCCGCCGATCTCCGGCCCCAGCGCCGTGAGGGCGAGCGTCTTCACCGCGTTCTGCAGGACGGGAAGATTGCCGTGCCAGTCGAGGTTGCGCAGCGCGTTCTGCGCGCCTACGGTGAGTACGCGCAGCGGCACCTCGTTCGCGTCGACGAGCGTCGTGAGCAGGCTCGTGGCGAGGTCCGGCACGTCCTCGGCGTGCTCGGCGATCGACGGCACGCGGATCGTGAGCCCGGAAAGCTGGTGGTAGAGCGCCGGGTCGAAGGACCCGTCCTCGACCATCGCGGCGAGCGGCCCCGGGGCGGCGCACACCAGCCGGACGTTGAACTTCTCCAGCTTCGCCACGAGCTGCGCGAGGCCCTTTTGCTCGGCGCGCGTGAGCGCACACAGGTCGGCGATGAACAGGGTCCCGTCCCTGGCCTCGTTCAGGGGCCCGAAGGCGTTTGCCGCCAGCCACTCGGCCTCGTCCGGGGCCACCCACGGCGTATTGGGAAGGTGGAGATGGCGGGCCGCGACCTCGAAGCCGCAGCCCGGCTCCCCCACGAGGAGCACCGGCGTGCGCAACCGGCCAACCTGGTCGAGCCGCTGGCGCAGCTCCTGGATGATCCGTGCCTTGCCCATCTGGGCCATGGTGAGGCCGGCGCGCGGCAACGACCGCCCCCCGGCCAGCGCCTTGCCTACCGTCGCGAGAAGCTTCGGCAGGCTTATGGGCTTCTCGAGGAAGTCGAACGCGCCGATGCGCGTGGCCTCGACCGCCGAGTCGATCGTCCCGTGCCCGGACATCATCACCACGGGCATCGTGAGCAGCCCCGCGCCGGCCCACTCCTTGAGGAGCGTGATGCCGTCGGTGTCGGGCATCCAGATGTCCAGGAGCACCAGGTCCGGCCGCATCTCGCGCCGCAGCGTGCGCGCCGTCTGGGCGTTCTCCGCGAGGCGAACGCCATAGCCCTCGTCGCGCAGGATCTCGAAGAGCAGCTCGCGGATGCCGACCTCGTCATCCACGACCATGATCTGGTTGGCCGTCATGGGGAAAGGAGCGCTAGGCCGCTTCGCGCAATGGCAGGACGATGCTCACGTGCGCGCCGTGGGGCTTCACGTTCTCGACCACGATGTGGCCGTGGTGCTCGTCCACGATCTTCTTCACGATCGCGAGGCCGAGGCCGGTGCCCTTGGGCTTGGTGGTGACGTAGGGTTCGAAGATGCGGCCGAGCATCGCATCCGCGATGCCGGCGCCGTTGTCCCGCACCGAGAGGGTGATGCCCTCGCCCCCGAGCGCCGAGCTCACGATGATGCGCGGGTGCTCCGATCCCGCGAGCGCGTCGATGGCGTTCTGGATGAGGTTGTGGAGCACCTGCCGCAGCAGCGCGGGGTCGGCCGCGACGCGCGGGAGGTTCTCGGAAAGGTGCGGCTCGATGGGCACGCCCATCGATTCGTAGAGCACCAGCACCTCGCGAACCAGGTCGTTGAGCGATACCTCCTCCGCGGTCATGCGGGAGGCGCGGGCGTACTGGCTGAAGTCGTCGACCATGCCCTTGAGCGCGGTGACCTGGTTCACGATGGTGCCGGTCGCCCGCTTGAGGACCTCGGCATCCATTTCCGGAAGCTTCTGCAGCAGCTTGTGCTGCAGGCGCTCGGCCGACAGCTGGATCGGCGTGAGCGGGTTCTTGATCTCGTGGGCGAGCCGGCGAGCGACCTCGCCCCAGGCGGCGTCGCGCTGCGCCTGCGCGAGATGGGTGATGTCGTCGAAGACGACCACGTAGCCGGCCTCGCCGCGCGCGGCGAGGCGCGTGCCGCGCACGAGCAGCGTGCGGGCGCCGTCGTGGCGCCGGTACTCGAGCTGCTGCTCCCACTGCCGTGCGGCCGCGGCGGAGAAGTGCCGGAGCACCACCTCGGCGAACGGCGTCACCGCGGCCACGTGCGTGGTCCAGTCCTGGAGCTTCAGCCCGTGGAACGCGCCGGACGGCACGCCGAGGATTTCGTAGGCGGTCGCATTGACCGTCTTCAGGTAGTGGCGCTCGTCGAAGGTGAGCACGCCCGAGGTGAGGTTCGAAAGGATGCTCTCGAGGTACGTCTTGGCGTTCTCGAGCTGCTGCTGGTTCCTCTCCATCGCCTCGGTCGCGTCCGCGATCTGGCGGGTCATCGTGTTGAAGGACTGCGTGAGCACGCCGAACTCGTCGCGGCTCCTGACCGGGTTGAGTCGCGAGTAGTCGCCCTTGGCGATGGCGCGCGTGGCCTCCGCCAGCGCCGACAGCGGCGCGGAGAGCCTCTCCGACAGGAGGAAGGCGAGCGCGATCGAGGAGAACAGCGTGAGGAGCATCGCCAGCGTGAGCGTGAGCCCGAAGATGCGCTTGAGGCCCACGCGGGCCAGGGTGAGCTCCTGGTAGTCGCGCCAGCCCTGGTCGACGACGCGCGCATCCTGGGCCACCGCGGCCGGCACGCGCTGCAGCAACTGGAGCACGCGGATGTCCTCCGCGATCGTGAGCACGTTGACCGGCACGATCACGCGCAGGAACAAGCCCCGGTCCGGGATCGACTCGATCGAGCGCACGGGCTGCTGCGCGCGGATCTGGCGCAGCACGCCCGGGCCGGGCACTTCCGGCTGCAGGACAGTGGCCTCGGTGCCGGCAAAGGCGATCACCTTGCCGCGCTGGTTGTAGAGCGTGGCCTCCTCGACGCCGTACTGCTCGCGCAGGCGGCTCAGGGTCGCCGGTTCGACGGCCTGGGCGGAGGCGAGCGACTGGGCCATGCCCTCGGCCTTATGCCCGAGCTCGCGCAGCGAGCTGTCGAGCGAGCTTCGCGCGAGGTTGAGCCCGCCCTCGAGCGCCTTGTCCATGCGCACGTCGAACCAGCTCTCGATCGAGCTCTGCAGGAACTGGAAGGAGATGGCGTAGACCAGACCGCCGGGCACGAGCGCCATGAGCGCGAACACCACCATGAGGCGCAGCGTGAGCTTGGAGCCGAAGACGCGCTCCTTGAGCTTCCTGCGCAGCACCAGGAGCTGGTAGCCGATGAGCAGCATCAGGCCCAGCGAGAGCAGGCCGCCGAGGCCGAGGAGCGCGGGGTAGTTCTGCGTGAAGAGCGCGGTGTTCGACGAGGCCTGCGACATCAGGTAGACGAGGCCTGCGCCCGTCACCACGCACAGCAGGATCAACGGCCTCATGGATTGACGGTCCACCGATACCAATCCGAGGCGAGGTTCCAGTCGCTCGAGGCGACCGCGTTGAGTTGGAAGGGTTTGGGCAGCTGGGTCGTGTCCATCCGCATGCGGATGGCCGCCTGGTAGTCGCCCGGCCGGCGCAGGGCGCCGGTGTCCGCCACGGGCCAGCCGCGGACGTGCTCGAGGGTCGCGACGACATCTTCGAAGCGCGAGAAGTTCTGGTAGGCCGCGCCCCATGACAGGCGGTACTGGCGCAGGAGCGGCGTGTAGGTGATCTTGTAGGTGCGCGTGAGCTGGACCGGCTTCTCGTCGAACCAGTACCAGCGCGGCTTGGAGAGCTCGAAGTCGACGACGAAGTAGAGCGCGACGCCGCGGTTCACCGCCTCCTCGAGGCGCGGGCTGAAGCGGATGTCGAATTGCGCGTCGAGGCGGTAGCCGTCCGGCGTGGCCTCGACCTTGGCGCGAACCGGCTCGATGCCCTCCGCCCGGGCCGGCGCGGCGAGCGCGAGCGACGCGAGCACGAGCGCCGCCATCGCGGCGCGCATCCAGGCGCTAGCGCTTTTCCAGAAGGGCGTAAAAGAAGCCATCGTGATCGTCGTCGGGTCGTAGCCGGCCGCCCTCGGGCGAGCCGGATGGGAACGCAACTGCGCGCGCATCGGGATGGCGCGCGAGAAAAGCCTCCACCGTGGACTCGTTCTCGTCGCGGAAAACCGAGCAGGTCGCGTAGAGCAATTTACCACTACTCTCAAGGACTTGCCACACGCCGTCGAGCAATTCGCCCTGCCGGGCGGCGAACTTCGCGAGATCCGAGGGCCGGCGGTTCCAGCGCACGTCCGGTTGCCGCCTGGCCACCCCGGAAGCGCTGCACGGTGCATCGAGCAGGATGCGCTGGAAGGGCCGGCCATCCCACCAGGATGGCGGATCGGCGGCGTCCCCGCACGAAAGGGCCGCCCGCAGCCCCAGCCGGTCCAGGTTCTCGCGGACCCGGCCGAGCCGGGCGGAATCGTTGTCCAGTGCGACCACATCCGCTTCGGCGACTTCCAGCAGGTGGCCCGTCTTGCCCCCGGGCGCCGCGCAGGCGTCCAGGATGCGCTGGCCGTCGGCGACGTCGAGCAGCCTCGCGGCCCACTGGGCACCCGCATCCTGGACGCTCACCATGCCCTCGGCGAAGCCGGGCACTTCGGAAACGGGCCGGGGGTCGATCCGCACGGCGGCCTCGCCCAGCCACCGCGCCTCGATGCCGGCCTGCGCCAGGCGCTCGAGGCACGCCGCCACCGTCGTGCGGCGGCGATTCACCCGCAAGGTCATCGGGGGGTGGCGGTTCTGCGCGGCCACCACGGCTTCCCACTCACCGGGATACTGCTCCCGCAACCGGCCGAGCCACCAGGCAGGAAAGCCGTGGCGCGCCTCGGGCGTCGTCCAGGCGTCGCGGCCGAGGTCCCGCTGGCGCCTCAGGAAATTGCGAAGGACGGCGTTGACGAGGCCACGCGCGGCGGGCTGCCCGAGGCGCTCGGCCGCACGAACCGCGTGGTCGACGATCGCATAGGGCTTCGCGCGCGTGAACTGCAGCTGCGCGAGCCCCACCAGCAGCAGGCTCCTCAACCCGGCATGCCTGACGGGGGTGAGCAGGAGCTTGCCGAGCTGGGCCTCCAGCAGACCCAGCGAGCGCAGGCCCTCGTAGCAGATCTCGCGCACGGCGGCACGCTCGCCCGGGCTGAGCGACGGGTGACGGCGGAAACCCTCCTCGAATGCAGTGGAAAGGTTGCCGCCGGACAGGGTGTCGCCGAGGACAGCCGCGGCGCAGAGTTGGATGTCGAGCACGGGTGGGGGGCTATCGCCGCGTCACCCGCGGCCGCTCCTGTCAGTATGCGCCCACCCCCTGGGCCATCGCATGGAGGCGCGCAATGCGCTCGCCGGTGTCCGGGTGCGTGCTGAAAAGGCCCGCGACCCCGCCGCCGGACAGCGGATTCATGATCATCATCTGCGCGGTCGCCGGGTGCGCCTCGGCAGCCGGCAGCGGGATGCCTTGCGCGTAGCGATGGATCTTGTCGAGTGCGGAGGCGAGCGCGAGCGGGTCGCCGCTCAACTCGGCGCCGCCGCGGTCGGCCTCGAACTCGCGCGCGCGGGAGATCGCGAACTGGATCAGCATGGCCGCCAGCGGCGCGAGGATCATCACCGCGATCGAGACTGCCGGGTTGGCCGGCCGGCCCTCCTCGTCGCGCCCGCCGAAGAGCATGCCGAACTGCGCAAGCGAGGAAATGGCGCCCGCGACGGTGGCGGACATCGTCGAGATGAGAATGTCGCGGTGCTGCACGTGCGCCAGCTCGTGCGCCATCACGCCGCGAAGCTCGCGCTCGGTGAGGATGCGCATGATGCCCGTGGTGGCGGCGACGGCCGCGTTGTCGGGATTGCGCCCCGTGGCGAAGGCGTTGGGCTGGTCCTCGTCGATGACGTAGACCCTGGGCATCGGGATGCCCGCCCGGTGCGCGAGGTCGCGGACCATGCGATACAGGCCCGGGGCGGTGCTCTCGTCCACCTCCCGCGCGTTGTAGAGCCTGAGGACCATGCGGTCCGAAAACCAGTAGGCCCACAGGTTCATGGCGCCACCGAGCAGCAGGGCGATCACCATGCCCTGGGCGCCGCCGAGCGCCGAGCCCACCACGCCGAACAGGGCCACGATGGCCGCCATCAGGAGGGACGTCTTGAGCCAGTTGCCGAACATCTTCGTGCAGTCCTCGATTCCGGAAGCCGCGGGATCGCGGCATGCGCTAGATGCCGTCGAACGCCGCGAGTTCAAGCGCCGCCGGCCGGCTCTCCGCCGAGGCGCGACCCTGCTGCCACCGGACGCCCTTTCAGGAATTCTGCTGCGGGCAGGCGCCGGGATCCGGGGCGCTGCATGACAGTAAGCGCTAACGCGCCCTTCCCGCAGGCCACGACGGGGCACCCCGCTTCCACACGCAGCACCGTGCCCGGAACGCCGTCTCCCTCGGCAAGCCGCGCCTGCCAGATCTTCACCGGTTCGCCGCCCAGGAGCGTCTCCGCGCCGGGGAACGGGTCGAATGCCCGGACTTGCCGATCCAGCGCGGCGGCCTCGTCGTGCCAGTCGAGAACCGCCTCGCGCTTGTCGATCTTGGCTGCGTAGGTGACCCCTTCGGCCGGCTGCGGCCGGGCTTCGAGCGCGTCGAGGCGCTCGAGCGCCTCGACGATAGCCCCCGCACCCATTCCAGCCAGCATCTCCGTGAGCGTGCCTGCGGTATCGGCCGGGCCGATCGCCACGCGACGCTCGAGTAGGACGGGGCCCGTGTCGAGCCCCGCCTCCATCACCATGATCGCGACCCCTGTCTCGGCATCGCCGGCCTGTATCGCCCGTTGGATCGGTGCGGCGCCGCGCCAGCGCGGCAGCAGGGAGGCGTGGATGTTCAGGCAGCCTCGCGGCGGGATAGCAAGCACTTGCTGCGGGAGGATGAGGCCGTACGCAGCCACGATCATCACCTCGGGCTTCGCGGCCGCGACAAGCGCGCGCCCCTCCTCGGTTCTGAGGGAAGCGGGCTTGGCGACCGGCAACCCGAGGGTGCCGGCGAGCTCGGCCACAGCCGTGGGCCGGGGCTTCAGGCCTCTCCCGGACGGGCGGTCGGGCTGGGTGAGGACGAGCGCGATCTCGTGGCCGGCAGCGTGCAGGGCGGACAGCGCCCGTGCGGCGAAAGGCGGGGTGCCGGCGAAGACGAGTCGCAAGCGGCGGAGGCTAGGCGGCCTTGCGCTGGCGCTTCTTGAGCTTGGCGCGGATGCGGTTCTGCTTGAGCTCGGAGAGGTGCTCGACGAAGACCTTGCCCTGCAGGTGGTCCATCTCGTGCTGGATGCACACGGCCAGCAGCCCCGAGGCGTTCAGCGTGAAGCGGGAGCCGTTGGCGTCCAGCGCCGTGACGGTCACGCTGTCCGCGCGCTCGACGTTCTCGTAGATGCCCGGGACCGACAGGCACCCTTCCTGGTTGAGGGCCATGCCCTCCCGGCGGGTGATCTCCGGGTTGATGAACACCCGCAGGTCGGTATGGTCGGGGCTTACGTCGATCACGATCACCTGCTGGTGTACGTTCACCTGGGTGGCCGCGAGACCCACCCCCTCGGCGGCGTACATGGTCTCGGCCATGTCCGAGACGAGCTTGCGGGTGGCCTCGTCGATCTTGTCGACGCGCGCCGCCGGCAGGTGCAGTCTCGGGTCGGGGTACTGGAGGATCTCGAGAATGGCCATAAATGCTTGCGAATAGAACGGATTAAGCGCAGAATTTACCGCACTACTTGAAAAAGGGGACGTAACCCTTTTTCAGAATATGGGACCTCACGCCCCATATCCAAGAGAGAGAGCCGCGATGCGAAAGCTCATTATAGCGTTAGTCGTCGCTTCGGCCAGTTTGGTTCCAGGTCTCGCCTCATCGCAGGCTCCCGCTCCGGGGGCGACGATGAACGACCTGCAGGCCGACGCACCGTCCGAGTACACGGTCCAGAAGGGCGATACGCTCTGGGCGATTTCCGGGAAGTTCCTCAAGGAACCCTGGAAGTGGCCGCAGGTCTGGCAGATGAACCGCGACCAGATCAAGAACCCCCACCTCATCTACCCGGGCGACATCATCCGGCTCGACCGGTCCGGCGCCTATCCCAGCCTCTCGCTCGCCGGCGGCGGCGGTGCGGCCGTGGCTGCGGGCAACGTGGTGCGGCTGCAGCCCCGCACGCGCCAGGAAGCGCTCTCGGGGGCGGTGCCCACCATTCCCGGCTCCGCGATCGGCCCGTTCCTGTCCCAGCCGCTCATCGTCGAGACAGGCGCGATGGACAACCTCCCGCGCATCGTCGCCACGGAGGAAGAGCGCGTGGTCGTCGGTGCCGGCAACATCGCCTACGTTTCCGGCCTGAACACTGGCGACCCGGTCAGCTGGCAGGTCTTCCGGCCGGGCGCGGCCCTCACCGATCCCGAGACCGGCGAGGTCCTCGGGCTCGAGGCGGTCCACGTGGGCGACGCGCGCGTGAAGCGCTTCGGCTCCCCGTCCACGATCGAGGTGACACGGGCGCGCCAGGAGATCAACACGGGCGACCGGCTCATGCCGGCGCGCGAGTCGTCCTTCCCGTCCTACATCCCGCGCGCGCCCGACAAGCTCATCCGCGGCGCGATCCTCTCCGTAAGCGGCAGCGTCGTGGACATCTCGCAGTACTCCATCGTCGCGATCAACCGCGGCTCGCGGGACGGCGTCGAGGTCGGCCATGTGCTCGCCACGATCCGCCGCGGCGACCAGGCCGTCCGCAACAACCGCCCCCCGCTGATCGGCGACCTCTTCTCCTTCAGCGGCAAGGGCATGGACGTGAAGCCCAATCCCGTCGTCCCCGACACGGTCGTCGCCTCCGCCGACCCGAAGGCGCCGGCGCCCGTTTCCCCCGCGCAGCAGGCCCTCCAGTTGCCGGACGAGCGAAGCGGCATCCTCTTCATCTTCCGCACCTTCGAAAAGGTCTCCTACGGCATCATCATGAAGGCGGTCCGGCCCATCTCCGTGGGCGACATCGTGCAGACGCCCTGAGGCGGCTCGCGCGCAATGCTGCCAGCGGGGGCTTCGGCCCCCGCCGTCGTTTCGGGCCCGCGTCAGCGCGACCGGCCCTTCGTCCGTTGTACGATCTGCCCCTTTCCCCACCCCGAGGTTCCCGCCTTGCGTGACGACGCCGTCGACTGGCTTCGCCTCTGCCTCGTGCCCGGCGTCTCCGGGGCGGCGCAACGCGCGCTGCTCAAGGCATTCGGCAGCCCGGCCGCGGCGGTATCCGCCTCCCGCGCCGCCGTAACGGCGGTGGCCGGTGCCGAGGCGGCGAAGGCGCTCGAGGCCGGGCCGGATCCCGACCTCCTCGGCACGACACTCGCCTGGCTGGCGGCCCCCGGTTGCAGCCTCCTCGCGCTCGGCGATGTGCGTTATCCCGCGGCGCTCCTCGAGATCGCCGACCCGCCGACGATCCTGCACGCGATGGGGGACACCTCGCTCCTCGCCCGTCCGTCGCTCGCCGTCGTGGGCAGCCGCAATGCCACGCAGCAGGGCGCCGCCGACGCCTTCCATTTCGCCCGCGAGCTCTCCGGGCGCGGCTTCACCGTCGTGAGCGGGCTCGCGCTCGGCATCGACGCGGCCGCCCATCGGGGCGGGCTCGCCGGGCCCTCGGCCACGGTCGCGGTCGTCGGGACCGGCCTGGACCGCGTCTACCCGTCCGCCAACCGCGCGCTCGCGCACGAGATCGCGCAGCGCGGCGCGATCATCTCCGAGTTCGCGCTGGGCACGCCCCCGGCGGCGGCCAACTTCCCGCGCCGCAACCGGCTCATCAGCGGGCTCTCGCGGGGCGTGCTCGTCGTCGAGGCGGCACTCGCCAGCGGCTCGCTCGTCACCGCGCGCATGGCGCTGGAGCAGGGGCGCGAGGTCTTCGCGATGCCGGGCTCCATCCACTCGCCGCATTCCAAGGGGTGCCACTGGCTCCTCAAGCAAGGAGCGAAGCTCGCCGAGAGCGCCGACGACATCCTCGCCGAACTCGGCGCGGCACCGCCGGCCTCCCCGCTTCCTGCCGGGCCCGCCCCCGAGCACGAGGCGGAACCGATCCTGGCCGCGATGGGTCATTCCCCGGCCAGCCTCGACGCCCTGGCCTCGCGCACCGGCGCAGATGCCGGCACGCTCGCCGCCGAACTCACCCGCCTCGAGCTCGCCGGCCGCGTCGAAAGGCTCCCCGGCGGGCTCTTCCGCCAACTTGCTGTACCCTGATCGCCCCGAACCGGGCTCCCGGCGGCCCGCCGCGACCCCCGGGGCACAGAATCCAACAGAAAAGCCGACTCCGCTCCCATGGCCTCCAACCTCCTCATCGTCGAGTCGCCCTCCAAGGCGAAGACGCTCAAGAAATACCTCGGCGGGGATTTCGAGATCCTCGCCTCCTACGGCCATGTCCGCGACCTCGTGCCGAAGACCGGCGCCGTCGATCCCGACGACGACTTCCGCATGAAATACGAGATCATCGACCGCAACGCGAAGCACGTCGACGCGATCGCCCGGGCCGTGAAGGACGCCGACACCGTGCTCCTCGCGACCGACCCGGACCGCGAGGGCGAGGCGATCGCGTGGCACCTCTCCGAGATCCTCTCGGCCAAGCGCGCTCTCAAGGGAAAGAAGGTGAAGCGCGTCGTGTTCTACGAGATCACCGAGGGCGCGGTGAAGGACGCCGTGAAGCACCCGCGCGACATCTCGATGGAGCTGGTGAACGCCCAGCAGGCCCGGCGCGCCCTCGACTACCTCGTGGGCTTCAACCTCTCGCCGCTCCTGTGGAAGAAGATCCGCCGGGGCCTTTCCGCGGGCCGCGTCCAGAGCCCGGCGCTGCGGCTCATCGTCGAGCGCGAGATCGAGATCGAGAACTTCCGCAGCCGCGAGTACTGGACCATCCACCTCGATTCCGAGAAGGCGAGGACGCCCTTCACGGCGAAGCTCACGCACTTCAAGGGCGAGAAGCTCGACCAGTTCTCCGTGAGCGATGCCGCCCGCAACGAGGAGATCACGCGCTTCCTCGAGTCGCACGCCAAGGGGGTGGCGAAGGTCGCGGACATCGAGAAGAAGCGCAAGCTGCGCTCGCCCGCGCCCCCCTTCACCACCTCGACCCTCCAGCAGGAGGCGGTGCGAAAGCTCGGCTTCTCCACCGACCGCGCGATGAAGGTGGCGCAGAGCCTCTACGAGGGCGTGTCGCTGGGCAAGGCCGTCACGGGCCTCATCACGTACATGCGGACCGATTCGGTGAGCCTGTCGAAGGACGCGGTCGCCGAGATCCGCGGCTACATCACGAAGCACTTCGGCTCCGACTACCTGCCCAAGTCCCCGGTGGCCTACAAGAGCACCGCCAGGAACGCCCAGGAGGCGCATGAGGCCATCCGCCCGACCTCGGTCGCGCGCACGCCGGAGTCCGTGGCCCCGTTCCTGAACGAGGACCAGAGGAAGCTCTACGAGATGATCTGGAAGCGGGCGCTCTCCTGCCAGATGACGCCCGCGAAGTTCGACACCGTCGCCGTGGACCTCACCGCGGGCGGCGCGGGCAACGTCTTCCGCGCCACCGGGCAGACGATGGTCTTCCCCGGCTTCTTCGCCGTCTACCACGAGGACGAGGACGACGCCGTCGAGGAGGAGGACAAGCGCCTGCCCGCGCTCGAGAAGGGCGACATCGTGCCGATCGTGAGGCTCCACGGCGAGCAGCACTTCACGCAGCCTCCCCCGCGCTACTCGGAAGCGAGCCTCGTGAAGGCCCTCGAGCAGTACGGCATCGGCCGGCCCTCGACCTACGCCTCCATCATCTCGACGCTCGTGAACCGGGAGTACGCGGTCCTCGAGAAGAAGCGCTTCCAGCCCACCGACGTGGGCCGCGTGGTGAACAAGTTCCTCACCGAGCACTTCGCGCACTGGGTCGACTACGAGTTCACGGCCAAGCTCGAAAACGAGCTGGACGACATCTCCAACGGCAAGGAGGAGTGGGTTCCCGTCCTCGAGCGCTTCTGGAAGGATTTCTCCGCCCAGGTTGGCGAGAAGGAGTCGGTCTCCCGCAAGGAAGTGACGCAGGAAGTCCTCGAGGAGCTGTGCCCCAAGTGCAACGCCCACAAGCTCACCATCCGGCTGGGGCGCCGCGGCCGCTTCATCGGCTGCTCGGGCTACCCCGAGTGCGACTACACGCGCAACCTGGACGGCAGCGGCGATTCGGCGGAGGGGCCGGCGAAGCGCGACATCGGCGTCGACCCGAAGACGAAGAAGGCGATCACGCTGCTCCAGGGCCCGTTCGGCTGGTACTTCCAGCTGGGCGATCCGGAAGGCGACAAGAAGCCCAAGCGCGTCTCGCTGCCGAAGAACGTGGCGCCCGAGGCCGCCACCCTCGAGATCGCCCTCAAGATGCTCGCCCTGCCGCGCGACCTGGGCGCTCACCCGGAGACCGCCAAGAAGGTCGTGGCCAACATCGGCCGCTTCGGGCCGTACGTGAACCACGACGGGCAGTTCAAGTCGATCCCGAAGGACGAGAACGTCTTCGACATTTCGCTCGAGCGCGCCGTGGCGCTGCTCAAGGAGCCGAAGAGCCCCGGCGGGCGCGGCGCGCTGCGCGTGCTGGGCAAGCACCCCGAGGACGGCCAGGCCGTCGCGCTCTACTCGGGCAAGTACGGCCCGTACGTGAAGCACGGCAAGGTGAACGCGACGCTCCCGGACAAGGACGCCATCGACAGCATCACGCTGGAGGAGGCGCTCGCCCTCCTCGCGGCCAAGGCGAAGGGCAAGGGGAAGAAGCCCGCGAAGGGCGGGCGCATGAAGAAGGCCGCGTAGCCCCGCGGCCTCCGGCCACGCTCAGACGTCGAGGTTCGACACGCCCAGCGCGTTCGTCTCGATGAACTGGCGGCGCGGCTCGACGTCGTCGCCCATGAGCGTGGAGAAGATCTCGTCGGCGCCGATCGCGTCCTCGACCTGCACCTTCAGGAGCACGCGCTTGGCAGGGTCCATCGTGGTCTCCCACAGCTGGTCCGGGTTCATCTCGCCCAGCCCCTTGTAGCGCTGGATCGACATGCCGCCCTTCGCCTCGGCGAGCAGCCAGTCGAGGCCTTCCTTGAAGGAGCGGATGGCGCGCGCCGTCTCGCCGCGCTTCACCTGGGCGCCCTCCCGCACGAGGCCCGCGAGCGTCTGCGAGGTCCTCACGATCTGCGTGTAGTCGCCGCTCTCCACGAAGGCGTGGTCGAGCACCGTCTCCACCTTGTTGCCGTGCACCAGCTTCTCCAGCCGCAGGCGCCAGCCGTCGGACGTGGGGTCGCGCTCGATGTGCGCCTTGGGCGCCGCGGGCGAGAGCGCCTCGTAGATGGCGCGCGAGGCCTCCGCCGCGCCTTCCTTCGTGTCCAGCGATATCCGCGGCATGTCCGTCAGCGCGCGCAGCACGCCCGCGTCCATGCCGAGCGACAGGCGCTCGATCACCGCTTCCGTCGTGAGGTACTCGGTCGCGATCTTCTCCAGCGCCTCGCCCGAGAGCGGCGCGCCGCCGTCGCCCGGCAGCAGCACGGCGCCGTTGAGGGCGCGCCGGAGCTGGTGGTAGCGAAGAGCGTGCTCGTCCTTCAGGTAGCGCTCGTCCTTGCCGCTCTTCACCTTGTAGAGCGGCGGCTGCGCGATGTAGATGTGGCCGTTCTCGACCAGCGCCGGCATCTGCCGGTAGAAGAACGTGAGCAGGAGCGTGCGGATGTGCGCGCCGTCCACGTCCGCGTCCGTCATGATGATGATGCGGTGGTAGCGCAGCTTCTCCAGGCTGAACTCGTCCTTGCCGATGCCGGTGCCCAGGGCCGTGATGAGGGTCGCGACCTCCTGCGATGAAAGCATCTTGTCGAAACGCGCCTTCTCGACGTTGAGGATCTTGCCCTTGAGCGGCAGGATCGCCTGGAACTTGCGGTCGCGGCCCTGCTTGGCCGAGCCGCCGGCGGAGTCGCCCTCCACCAGGTAGAGCTCGCAGAGCGTGGGATCGCGCTCCTGGCAGTCGGCGAGCTTGCCCGGCAGGCCGATGCCGTCCAGCACCCCCTTGCGGCGCGTGAGCTCGCGCGCCTTTCGCGCGGCCTCGCGGGCGCGGGCCGCCTCGACCACCTTCGTGCAGATCACCTTCGCGTCGGCCGGGCGCTCCAGCAGGAACTCGGCGAGCTTCTGCGCCACCACCTCCTGCACGACGGGCTGCACCTCGGAGGAGACCAGCTTGTCCTTGGTCTGCGAGGAGAACTTGGGCTCGGGCACCTTGACCGAGAGCACGCAGGTGAGGCCCTCGCGCATGTCGTCGCCGGTGGTCTCCACCTTCGCTTTCTTGGCGATCTCCTCCTTCTCGATGTAGTTGTTGATGGTGCGGGTCATCGCCGTGCGCAAACCGGTGAGATGCGTGCCGCCGTCCCGCTGCGGGATGTTGTTGGTGAAGCACTGCACCGACTCGCCGTAGGAGTCGTTCCACTGCATCGACACCTCGACGGTGATGCCGTCCTTCTCCCCGATGGCATGGAAGATGTTCGCGTGCAGGACGTTCTTCGAGCGGTTCATGTACTCGACGAAGCCCCTGACGCCGCCGGAGTAGGCGAAGTTCTCGTTCTTGCCTGTGCGCTGGTCGATCAGCTCGATCTTCACGCCGTTGTTCAGGAACGAGAGCTCCCGCAGGCGCCGCGCCAGGATGTCGTAGTGGAACTCGATGTTGTTGAAGGTCTCGGGGGAGGCGAGGAAATGGACCTCGGTCCCGCGCCGGTCGGTGTCGCCCGTGACCTTGAGGGGCTCCACGGCCACGCCGTCTCGGAACTCCATGAAGTGCGCGCGGCCGTCGCGCCAGATGCGCAGCTTCAGCCACACCGACAGGGCGTTCACGACCGACACGCCCACGCCGTGCAGGCCGCCGGAGACCTTGTAGGAGTTCTGGTCGAACTTCCCGCCGGCGTGCAGCTCCGTCATCACGATCTCGGCGGCCGAGCGCCTGAGCTCGTCGTCCTCCTTGACGTCCGTCGGGATGCCGCGCCCGTTGTCGACGACGGAGATGGAGTTGTCCGTGTGGATCACCACCTTGATGTCGTCGCAATGGCCCGCCAGCGCCTCGTCGATCGCGTTGTCGACCACCTCGAAGACCATGTGGTGCAGGCCGGTGCCGTCGGAGGTATCCCCGATGTACATGCCGGGGCGCTTGCGCACCGCCTCCAGGCCCTTGAGGATGCGGATGCTGGACGAGTCGTACTCCCCCGCGCCCTTGCCGTTCGGTTGCTCGTTCTGCTGAGTCATTCTGTTCCCGTGTTCGTTGCCCGGAGCGCCGCGCGCTAGATGCGCATCGGCATCACGACGTACTTGAAGTCGTCGTTGCCGGGGATCTGCACCAGGGCGCTCGAGTTCGAGTCGCCCATGGTCACCGTGACCGTCTCCGCGTCGACGTGGTTGAGCACGTCGAGGAGGTAGGAGATGTTGAAGCCGATGTCGAGCGGGTCGCCGTCGTAGTCGATCACGAGCCCCTCCTCGGCCTCCTCCTGCTCGTTGTTCGTGCAGATGATGGAAAGCGCGTTCTTCGTGAAGACGAGCCGCACGCCGCGGATCTTCTCGTTGGAGAGGATGGCCGCGCGGTTGAGCGACTGCGCCAGCGCCGCGCGCCCGATCGCCACCTTGTTGCGGTGCGTGGTCGGGATCACCTTCTGGTAGTCGGGGAACTTGCCCTCGACGATCTTGGAGACGATCTCGATGCCGCCGAAGCTGAACCGGACCTGGTTCGAGCCGATGGCGAGCGCCACCGGGTCGTCGCTGTCGGCGAGGAGCTTGATCAGCTCGAGCACCGTCTTCCTCGGCAGGATCGCCTCGACGCTCTCGTGCTCGGACCCGAGCGATTCCGCCGCGAACGACAGCCGGTGCCCGTCGGTGGCCACGACCCGCAGCATGTCCTTCTCCACCGAGAAGAGCACGCCGTTCAGGTAGTAGCGGATGTCCTGGACCGCCATCGCGAACTGCACGAGGCCCAGGGCGTGCTTGAGCGCCTTCTGCGGCAGGGAGAGCGTCCGCGTGGCGTCGCGCGACTCGACCATGCGCGGGAAATCCGCGGCCGCGAGCGTCTGCAGGTTGAAGCGGCTCTTGCCGGCCCGCACCACCATCCGGTTTTCCTTGGCGTCCAGGGCCACCTCCGCGTCATCCGGCAGGGACCGCAGGATGTCGTAGAGCTTGCGGGCGCCGACGGTTACCGACCCCTCCGCGCCGTCGCCGTCCAGAACCGCTTTCGCCGTGATCTGGACCTCGAGGTCCGTGGCCACGAAGTCGACGGTGCCCGCATGCGCGTGGATGAGCACGTTCGACAGGATCGGCAGCGTGTGGCGGCGTTCGACGATGCCGGTCACGTGCTGGAGCGGGCCGAGCAGGGCCTGGTTGGCCGCCTTTATCTTGACCATAGGGTTATCTCTGAATGGTTAGCAGTTAATAGGAGACGGCGGAAATCCGGGACAACTCGCTTTCATTTCTTGAATCAAGGACCTGCGGCAGCCTTTCGCTGGGGACAGCCGGCGCCGCGCGGCCCCGGAACCTGTGGACAGAACCGCCCGGCCGCCGGGCGGGGCAAACCATCCACAGGTTTTCCCGGGGTTCATCGGCGCTCACCCGAGAAGGATCTGCTGGAGCTGCGCGTAGTCACGCGAGAATTCCTGGTCGGTGTCGCGCAATTCCTGGATCTTGCGGCAGGCGTGCAGCACCGTCGTGTGGTCGCGGCCGCCGAAGGCCTCGCCGATCTCCGGCAGGCTCTGCTGCGTGAGCTCCTTGGCGAGCGCCATCGCGACCTGGCGCGGCCGCGCCACGGAGCGGAAGCGCTTCTTGGAGTACATGTCGGACACTTTGATCTTGAAGTAGTCCGCCACGGTTTTCTGGATGTTGTCGACCGACACCTGCCGCGTGAGGACGGCAAGGAGGTCCTTCAGGGCCTCGCGCGCGGTGGCGACGGTGACGGGCATGTTGTTGAACTTGGCGTAGGCGAGCACGCGCTTGAGCGCCCCCTCGAGCTCGCGGACGTTGGAGCGGATGTGCTTGGCGATGAAGAAGGCGACCGCCTCGTCGACCTGCACGCCGTCCATCTCCGCCTTCTTGAGGAGGATCGCCACCCGCATCTCGAGCTCCGGCGGCTCGACGGCCACGGTGAGGCCCCAGCCGAAGCGCGACTTGAGCCGCTCCTCGATGCCCGTGAGCTCCTTCGGGAAGGAGTCGCTGGTGATGACCACCTGCTTGTGCGCCTCGAAGAGCGCGTTGAAGGTGTAGAAGAACTCCTCCTGGCAGCGGTCCTTGCCGACGAAGAACTGCACGTCGTCGATGAGGAAGAGGTCGAGCGAGCGATAGTAGCGCTTGAGCGAGTCGAAGCTCTTGTGCTGGTAGGCGCGCACCACGTCGGCCACGAACTTCTCCGCGTGGATGTAGCGCACCTTGGCCCAGGGGTTGCGCTTCAGGACCTCGGTGCCGATGGCCTGCAGCAGGTGGGTCTTGCCGAGGCCCGTGCCGCCATAGATGAAGAGGGGGTTGTAGGCCGTTCCGGGGTTTTCCGCCACCTGGATGGCGGCCGCGCGCGCGATCTGGTTCGCCTTGCCGTTCACGAAGTTGCCGAAGGTGAAGGCGGGGTTCAGGCGGTGCTCGTCCCGGGAGGGCTTCTCCGCCGGCACGGGCACCGGTTCCGGAAGGACGATCTCGGCCCCCGCCGCCGGCGTCTCGTCGAGCACGAGGTCGACCTGCAGCCCGCCGCCCGCCGCCCGCTCGGCGCCGGACTCGAGCCTCGCGAGGAGGTTCGCGCGGATCCAGCGCAGGACGTGGTGGTTCGGCGCGAGCACCCGCAGGTGGTTGCCATGCCGCTCGGCCCGCAGGGGCTTGATCCAGGTCTCGTACTGCTGCGCCGGCAGGTCCTTCTTCAGCTCGGAAACGAGGGAAAGCCAGAGCGAATCCATGTCGGCGGCGGGAGGCGAGGGTCGGGGGTGAAACGGGCGGCGGGAAGAACCGCGATTCTATCGGGAAAGGGGGGAGTTATCCACAGGCCGGGCGAAGCGCCGGCCGGCCGGCGCGATGGCGCTCGTGGCCCCGATCGGCTATAATCGCGCGCTTTTCGTCCGAAAGGGCGAGGACCACCACCGAGGTTTCCATGAAACGTACGTTCCAGCCCTCCAACACGCGCCGCAAGAAGACGCACGGCTTCCGTGTCCGCATGAAGACGGCCGCCGGCCGTGCCGTGATCAACGCGCGCCGCGCCAAGGGCCGCAAGCGCGTCGCGGTCTGACGCCTGCATGACTCGCGGGGCCCGGAAGGAAGGCCTTTCCCGGCGCCACCGCTTCGTGGGGCGCGGGTCCTTCGCGGCCACCCTGCGCGGCCCACGCAAGCTTCGCAGCCCGGCGATGCTCCTGCACGTGGCGCCCGGCCATCCCGGCGCCTCTCGACTGGGGCTCATGGCGCCCAAGCGCTTCGCACGGCGGGCCGTCGTCCGCAACCGCCTCAAGCGCATCGTCCGCGAGGCCTTCCGGCGCCATGCCGTGAAGGCGGCGGGGGTCGACCTCGTGCTCGCCGTGCGCCAGCCGTTTTCGCGGGCGGACGAGGCGGCGTGGCTCACCCAGCTCGACGAACTGCTCGGGCGCGCCGCCGAGGGCCGCTAGCGTGCGCCGCGTCCTCATCGGGATCATCCGCGCCTACCAGTACCTGCTCTCTCCATGGTGGGGAAGCCAGTGCCGTTTCACGCCGACCTGCTCGCACTATGCCGTCGAGGCCCTCGAGCGCCACGGCGCGCTTGCCGGCTCGTGGCTGGCCGCCCGGCGGATCCTGCGTTGCCATCCGTGGAGCGCGGGTGGCTATGATCCCGTTCCCTGAAGCTCACCAGCCCTGACGCCCGCCCCGTGATGGATATCCAGCGCCTCATCGCCTTCGTGGTCTTCAGCTTCTCGGCCCTGCTCCTCTGGGATGCGTGGCAGAAGCACAACGCCCCAAAGGCACCCCAGCCTGCGGCAGCCGTTCCCGGCGCACCCGCTGCCCCCGTTCCCGCGCCGGCGGCGGGTACCGCGACGCCTGCGCCGTCGGTGCCGCTTGCCCCGCCGGGCGCGGCGCCGGCACCCGCGGCGCCGGGAGCCCCGGCCACGGCCATCGTCCCGGCCACCGGCCAGCCCGTCGTGGTGAAGACCGACCTCTTCGAGGTGGAACTCAACACCGCCGGCGGCGACATCCGCCGCGTGACCCTCTACAAGGTGTTCTCGGCGCTCGACCGCACGAAACCACTCAAGCTGATGGCGCCGGATCCGGCGCAGTACTTCGTGACGCAGACGGGCCTGCTGGGCGAGGGCCTGCCGACGCATCGCGCCAACTACGCTGCCGAGCAGGGCGCGTATGCCCTCGCCCCCGGCCAGGACCAGGTGGAGGTGCGCCTCACCGCCACGGACGTCTCCGGCGCGGAGGTGGTGAAGAAGCTCACCTTCCGCCGCGGCACCTACGAGATCCTCGTGAGCTACGAGGTGAAGAACGCCGGCGACAAGCCGCTCGCGCCGTTCGCCTACTTCCAGTTCCTTCGCGACGGCAACCAGCCCAGCCAGGAAGCCGCGCAGACGAGCGCGATCGCGGGCGTGGCGACCTACACGGGCCCGGCGGTCTACACGGAGGAGTCGAAGTTCGTGAAGGTGGACTTCAAGGACATCGACAAGGGCAAGCAGCCGCCCGTGAAGAAGGCGAAGGACGGCTGGATCGGCCTCGTCCAGCACTACTTCGTGTCGGCGTGGCTGCCGAAGGGCGCGGGCGAGCGCGAGTTCTTCACCAACAAGGTGGGCGACAACCTCTTCACCGCCGGCGTCATCGTGCCGGTCGGCCAGGTCGCCCCCGGCGCGTCCGCCACCGTCGCGATGCCCCTCTACATCGGCCCGCAGGAGACCGACAAGCTCGCGAAGATCGCCCCGGGGCTGGAGCTCGTCGTCGACTACGGCTGGCTCTACATCCTCGCCGCCCCCCTCTTCTGGGTGCTCAAGTTCATCCACGGCGTCGTGGGCAACTGGGGCTGGGCCATCATCCTGCTCACCATCCTCATCAAGCTCGTCTTCTACCCCCTCAACCACAAGGCGGGGCGCTCGATGGCCGCCATGCGCGTGCTGGGGCCGAAGATGGAGAAGCTGAAGCAGCTCTACGGCGACGACCGGCAGAAGCTCAACCAGGCGATGATGGAGCTCTACCGCACCGAGAAGATCAACCCGCTGGGCGGCTGCCTGCCGATCCTCGTGCAGATCCCGGTGTTCATCGCGCTCTACTGGGTGCTGCTCGCCTCGATCGAGCTGCGCCACGCCCCGTGGCTGGGGTGGATCCAGGACCTCTCCGCGCCGGACCCGTGGTACATCCTGCCGGTGGTCTACGCGGTGTCGATGTTCGTGCAGACGAAGCTCAACCCGCAGCCGGCCGACCCCGTGCAGGCGAAGGTGATGCTCGCGATGCCGATCGTGTTCTCCATCTTCTTCTTCTTCTTCCCCTCGGGCCTCGTGCTCTACTGGGTGGTGCAGAACCTGCTGTCGATCGCGCAGCAGTGGCACATCAACCGCACGCTCGAGGCGGAAGCCGCGGCGAAGGCGAAGGGGAAACGCTAGCGCCGTGGACGCGCGCCCGGACACGATCGCGGCCATCGCGACCGCGCCGGGCCGCGGCGGCATCGGGGTCGTGCGCGTCTCCGGCCCGCTGGCCGTCCCGATCGCGCGTGCCGTCACCGGCCACGCGCTCGCCCCGCGCCACGCGACCCTCTGTCGCTTCCGTGGCGGCGGCGGCGAGATCCTCGACGAGGGCATCGCCCTCCTCTTTCCCGGGCCCCGTTCCTACACGGGCGAGGACGTCCTCGAGCTGCAGGGCCACGGCGGCCCGGTGGTCCTGCGCGAGATCGTGCGCCGGTGCGTGGGCCTCGGCGCCCGCCTCGCGGAGCCGGGCGAGTTCACGCGGCGCGCCTTCCTGAACGATCGCCTCGACCTCGCGCAGGCCGAAGCGGTTGCCGACCTCATCGATGCCGCGAGCGCGGAGGCAGCGCGCGGCGCGGCGCGCTCGCTGGCCGGGGAATTCTCCGCGCGGATCGCCGCGGTCGTGGAAGCCATCACGCGGCTGCGGCTGCACGTCGAGGCGTGCATCGACTTTCCGGAGGAGGAGATCGACCCGGCCGACCGCGCTGCGCAGCACGCGATGCTTGCGGCGGCGCGCGACGACCTCGCGCGGCTGTTCGAGGGCGCGGCGCAGGGCGCCGTGCTGCGCGAAGGGCTCACGGTCGTGCTGGTGGGCCGGCCCAACGTCGGCAAGTCGAGCCTGCTCAACCGCCTCGCGGGCGAGGAAGTGGCCATCGTGACGGCCGTGGCGGGCACGACGCGCGACCCCGTCCGCGCCACGATAGCGGTCGAGGGCGTTCCCATCCATCTCATCGACACGGCGGGCCTTCGCGAGTCGGGCGACGAGGTGGAGCGCATCGGCATCGCGCGCACCTGGGAGGCCATCGGCCGCGCGGGCGCGGCGATCCTCATCGAGGAGGCCTCCGGCGGCGCGGGTGAGGAGGAGTCGCGCATCCTCGCGCGCATTCCGCAGGGCTTGCCGCTCGCGCGCGTGACGAACAAGATCGACCTGGCGGGGCTGCCGGCGGGGCGCGAGTCGAGCGGCGCGGAGGTGCGCCTGCGGCTTTCCGCCCGCACGGGCGAGGGGGTGGCGGCGTTGCGAGCCTGGTTGCTGGAGGTGGCAGGCTGGCATCCGGCCGGGGAAGGGATCTTCCTTGCCCGGGAACGCCACCTCGTCGCGTTGCGGGAAGCGGCGGGCCACTTGGCGAATGCGGCGGGTGCACACATGCAAGCCTTTGAATTGTTTGCGGAAGATCTTCGGCTGGCGCAGGCGGCCTTGGGGCGCATCACGGGGGAGGTCACTGCGGACGACCTCCTCGGGCAGATCTTCAGCCGCTTCTGCATTGGCAAGTAAGGGGGAACGGCGATGAACCGGCACGACGTGGTGGTGGCGTTGCTCCTGGGGTTCCTGGCGGGCCCGGCCGCGGCGCAGGAGGTGAGCGAGGGCGTGAAGCGGACCTGCCGGTCCATCGCGGACCAGACGGCCCGCACGATCGCCTATGCCGTGCGCGCGAACATCGACCCGGCCACGCAGGTGCAACGCGTCCCGGACTCTTGGCTGGAGGGGGTACAGGCCCACATGCTGCTCGCGGCCTCCCGGGCACCCCACCTCACCGAGGCCGAGCTGGCCGCCCTCGGCTACAGTTATTGCGTGTCGCGCCGACCCACGGACCGGTAGTGGCCCGCCCACCGTGACGTTCCACGTGAAACCGGCGCTGGCGGTGGCCCTGCTCCTTGCCATTGCCGGGGCCGCGCGAGCCGGTGGGGAACCGGTGCGGTTTCCGGGCCCGGGCCTGGAGCTGGCTGGGCGGCTATACCGGCCGGCGGTCGACGGTCCCTTCCCGGCTCTCGTCCTGATGCATGGCTGCAGCGGGCTGTGGGCGAGGGACGGCGAGCCCACGGCGAGCTACCGCTTCTGGGCGGAGCACTTCCAGGCCGAGGGCTACCTCGTCCTGCTCGTCGACAGCTTCGGGCCGCGGGGCGAGAAGGAGATCTGCACCCAGGCCCGACGGGCGGTCTCCCCCGCGACCGACCGGCCGCGCGACGCCCATGCGGCCTTGCACTGGCTGGCGGCCCGCCGCGACGTGGATGCGGCGCGCATCGGGCTGGTGGGGTGGTCCAACGGCGGCACGGCCGTCCTCAACGCCCAGCGGCCGGATTCGCCGGGCCGCGCGCAAGGCGGGAAGCCGGCCTTCCGCGCGGCCGTGGCGTTCTACCCGGGGTGTGCGCCCCTCGCGAAGGCCCCCTACTCGCCCACGGCCCCGCTGCTCATCCAGGCGGGCGGCGCCGACGACTGGACCCCGGCGCGGTTCTGCGAGGCGCTCGCCGGGCAGGCACCGGCGGGCCGGGTCGAGATCGACGTCTACCCGGGCGCCCACCACAGCTTCGACCGCGTCGGCCAGCGCGTGCGCGAGCGCCCCGACGTGCGCAATCCCAACCGTCCGGGCGGCCTGGGGGCGACGGTCGGCACCCATCCCGAGGCGCGCGCCAAGGCCATCGCGCGGGCCACGGACTGGCTGGCCGCGCAGCTTCGCTGAGCCCGGTTCCACGTGGAACACGCCGGCGCGGGCGCCGGCATTCTAGGTCCGCCCGGGTTTTCCACGTAGAATTCGCGGTTCCCTTTCCTTCCTTTCGCCCCGGCAGCGCCGGGCGCCCGCGCGACGATGGATTTCCCGACCCGCTTCGACGTGATCGTCGTCGGCGGCGGCCACGCCGGCACCGAGGCGGCACTGGCCGCGGCGCGGGCCGGGTCGCGCACGCTGCTCCTTACGCACGCCCTCGAGACGCTGGGGCAGATGTCGTGCAACCCCTCGATCGGCGGCATCGGCAAGGGGCACCTGGTGCGCGAGGTCGACGCCCTCGGGGGCGCCATGGCGCTCGCCACCGACGAGGCCGGCATCCAGTTCCGCACGCTCAACGCGAGCAAGGGGCCGGCCGTGCGCGCCACGCGCGCCCAGGCCGACCGCGCGCTCTACCGCGCCGCCATCCGGCGGCGCCTGGAGAACCAGCCCAATCTCTGGCTCTTCCAGCAGGCGGTGGACGATCTCCTGCTCGAGGGCGACCGCGTCGCCGGGGCCGTGACCGCGATCGGGCTTCGCTTCCATGCGCAGGCCGTCGTCCTCACCGCCGGCACCTTCCTCGGCGGGCGCATCCACGTCGGGCTGGAGAACTACGCGGCCGGCCGCGCCGGCGACCCTCCGTCGCTTTCGCTGGCCGCGCGCCTGCGCGAACTGAAGCTTCCGGTCGGGCGCCTGAAGACCGGCACCCCGCCCCGCCTGGACGGCCGCACCATCGATTTCTCGAAGTGCGCGGAACAGCCCGGGGATTCACCCGAGCCCGTCTTCTCCTTCCTCGGGTCGCGGGCCATGCATCCGCGGCAGCTGCCCTGCTGGATCACGCACACCAACGAGCGTACCCACGACGCCATCCGCGCCGGGCTGGACCGCTCCCCCATGTTCACGGGGGTGATCGAGGGCGTGGGGCCGCGTTACTGCCCCTCCATCGAGGACAAGATCCACCGTTTCGCCGACAAGACGAGCCACCAGGTCTTCCTCGAGCCCGAGGGCCTCGCGACCCACGAGGTCTACCCCAACGGCATCTCGACCAGCCTGCCCTTCGACGTGCAGTGGGCGCTGGTCCGCTCCATCCCGGGGCTCGAGGACGCGCACATCCTGCGCCCGGGCTACGCCATCGAGTACGACTACTTCGACCCGCGCGGCCTCAAGGCGACGCTGGAGTCGAAAGCCATCGCCGGGCTCTTCCTCGCCGGGCAGGTCAACGGGACCACCGGTTACGAGGAGGCCGCCGCGCAGGGATTGCTCGCCGGCATCAACGCTTCCCTGCATGCCCGCGGCGAGCCGGGGTGGTGCCCGCGGCGCGACGAGGCCTACCTGGGCGTCCTGGTCGACGACCTCGTCACGCGCGGCGTGAGCGAGCCCTACCGGATGTTCACCAGCCGGGCGGAGTATCGCCTGCAGCTGCGCGAGGACAACGCGGACCTGCGCCTCACGGAAGCCGGCCGCAAGCTCGGGCTCGTCGATGACGCGCGATGGGCTGCCTTCTGCACCAAGCGCGAGGCCGTGGAACGAGAGACTGCCCGGCTGCGGGCCACCTGGGCCCAGCCCGCGCGCATTCCCGAGGCGGACCAGGTTCGCGTCCTGGGGCAGAAGCTGGAGCGTGAGCACTCGCTCTTCGACCTGTTGCGCCGCCCCGATGTCTGTTATCGCTCACTGTTGTCGCTTCCCAATGCCGGCGCGGGGGTCGACGAAGAGACGGTGGCCGAGCAGGTCGAGATCGCCGCCAAGTACGCCGGCTACATCGACCGGCAGAAGGACGAAGTCGCGCGGGCGCTGGCCCAGGAGACGCTCGCAATCCCGGGCGACCTGGACTACCACGCCGTCCGCGGCCTGTCCCGGGAGGCGCAGCAGAAGTTCGCCGAGCACCGCCCGCAGACGGTCGGCCAGGCGGCGCGCATCCAGGGAATCACGCCGGCCGCCATCTCGCTGCTGCTGGTGCACCTCAAGCGCCGGGCGCTGGCCGACGGCGCCGGCCGGGAAGAGCGCAGCGCATGACGGTCGCGGCCCTGCTGGATGACGGCCTCGCCGCCCTGGGCCTCGCGCTCGGCCCGCCCGCGCGCGCGAAGCTTCTCGCCTACCTCGACCTCATCGGCAAGTGGAACCGGGTGCACAACCTCACGGCCGTGCGCGAGCCGGAGCGGATGGTCGTCCTGCACCTTCTCGACAGCCTCGCCGTCCTGCCCCACGTCGCCGGCGCCGGCACGCTCCTCGACGTCGGCACGGGCGCGGGCCTGCCGGGCATCCCGCTCGCCATCGCGCGCCCCGACCTCGCGGTGACGCTGCTGGATGCGAGCCACAAGAAGGCCACCTTCCTGCGCCAGGCGAAGGCCGAGCTCGCGCTCGCGAAGGTCGAAGTCGCCTGCGAGCGCGTCGAGCGCTGGCGCCCGGCGCGCGGCTTCGATGTCGTGGTCTCCCGCGCCTTCGCCGAGCTGGCGGACTTCGTCGCCCAGGCCGGGCACCTCGTCGCCCCGGGCGGCGTGATGCTCGCCATGAAGGGCGTCCACCCCTTCGAGGAGATCGCGAAGGTCCCTCCCTCCCACCGCGTCGAGACCGTGGTCGAGCTGCATGTGCCCGCGCTCGACGCGCAGCGCCACCTCGTCCTCCTGAAAGCCGCCTGATGGCCCGAACCTACGTGATCGCCAACCAGAAGGGCGGCGTCGGCAAGACCTCCATCGCCGTGAACCTCTCGGCGAGCCTCGCCCACTACGGGCGCCGCGTGCTGCTCGTGGACCTCGACCCCCAGGGCAACGCCACCACCGGCAGCGGCATCGACAAGACGGCGCTCGAGCGCAGCGTCTACGGCGTGGTGCTGGGCGAGCACGGCGTGGCGGAGGCGCGCGTGCGCGCCGAGGGCGGCTACGACGTCGTGGGGTCCAACCGCGAGCTGGCCGGCGCCGAGGTCGAGCTGATCGCGCTCGAGCGCCGCGAGTACCGGCTGCGCGAGGCGCTCTCCGCCGTGCTGGGCGACTACGACTACGTGGTGGTCGACTGCCCGCCGGCGCTCAACATGCTCACCGTGAACGGCTTCACGGCGGCCGATGCGGTGATCATCCCCATGCAGTGCGAGTACTACGCGCTCGAGGGGCTCTCGGACCTGGTGGGGACGCTGCGAAAGGTGAAGCAGAACCTCAACCCCGCCATCGAGATCGAGGCGCTGGTGCGCACCATGTACGACCCGAGGAGCACGCTCACGGTGCAGGTCTCCGACGAGCTCAAGCGCCACTACGGCGCCAAGGTCTTCGACACCGTCATCCCGCGCAACGTGCGCATCGCCGAGGCGCCCTCCTTCGGCAAGCCCGTGCTGCTGCACGACCCGGCCTCCAAGGGCGCGAGCGCGCACCTCGCCTTCGCCCGGGAGCTGCTGGAGCGCACCGGCCACCCTGTCGCCGCCGGCGCCTGACAGAGAGGAAAGAGGAAGACATGACGAGCAAGCACAAGGGCCTCGGCCGCGGCCTCGACGCCCTGCTGGGCGGGGGCGGCAAGCCGAAGGCCGACGGGGAGCTCTCCCAGCTCGCCGTGCGGTCGCTGCGGCCGGGCAAGTACCAGCCGCGCACGCGCATGGACCAGGCCTCGCTCGCGGAGCTCGCCGAGTCGATCCGCGCGCGCGGGGTGCTCCAGCCCGTCGTGGTGCGGCCCGTCGACGACGGCGGTTACGAGATCCTCGCCGGGGAGCGCCGCTGGCGCGCGGCCCAGCTCGCCGGGCTCGACCGCGTGCCGGCACTGGTGCGCGAGGTGCCCGACGACGCGGCGCTGGGCATCGGCCTCATCGAGAACATCCAGCGCGAGGACCTGAACCCGATCGAGGAGGCCGCGGGCCTCAAGCGACTCATCGACGAGTTCCGCCTCACCCACGACGAGGCCGCCAAGGCCGTGGGCCGCTCGAGAAGCGCCGTCACCAACCTGCTGCGCCTGCTGGAGCTCGCCCGCGCCGTCCAGGACATGCTCCTCGACGGGCGGCTCGACATGGGCCACGCGCGCGCCCTCCTCGCGGTGGGCAAGGCGAAGCAGGTCGAGCTCGCCGAGCAGGTGGCCTCCCGCGGGCTCTCGGTGCGCGAGACCGAGCGGCTGGTGCAGCACGCGGCCGAGGCGCCCAAGGCGGCACCCCGCGCGGCGAAGGCCCGGCTGGATGCCGACACGCGCCGCCTGCAGGACCAGCTGAGCGAGGCCCTCGGCGCGAGCGTCTCGCTCAAGCCGCGCCGGGGCGGGCGCGGCAGCCTCGTCATCGATTACGCGAGCCTCGAACAGCTGGACGGCCTCGTCGCGCGCCTGACGCGTCGCTGACGCGCCCCTATTGCGCCGCCGCAACTTTTGACCCCATGAACCCTTCCGGGCTAGAATCTTCAGGTTTGTCGTCACCGCGCCCAAGCCCACGGCCCGTGCCGCCGCCCGCGATATTCGAGGCGCGGCGGCAGGTCCTGGTGCAGGCCGCGCTGGTGGCTTGCTGCACTGCAGCAGGCTACGGGCTCGGCGGGGGGGTGAGCGCGATCGCCGCGCTCGCCGGAGGCTCGGCCGCCCTGGCAGGCACCCTGGCATTCCTGGGGGTGATCCGGTGGCGCAACCGCCCGGCGCCGACGCCCTGGCAGGCCCTGCGGGTCCTCGCCATGGCGGAGGCGGCGAAGTGGGCCGTGTCGCTGTCGGGCCTGGCCTCGCTCCTTTCCGGCCGCGCCGGGCTGGAGGCGGCAAGCGCGGCGCCCGGCGCCGTGGTGATCGCATTCTGTGTCGCGTGGGCGGCCCCGCTGCTCGCGCTGGTGAAGAAGAACTGAGCTCATGGCCGCCCAAAACCCGTCCGAGTACATCTCGCACCACCTCACCAACCTCACGGTCAAGGTCGGCGAGGGCGGTTTCTGGACCCTCAACGTCGACACCATCGTCATGTCGTGGGTGCTCGGCATCGTCGGGCTGGGCCTCATCTGGCTGGTGGCGAAGGGCGCCACGGCCGAGGTGCCCGGGCGGCTGCAGTCCTTCATCGAGATGTTCTTCGAGTTCGTGGACGGCACGGTGCGCGACGTCTTCCCGGGCTCGCGCGCTTTCCTGGGGCCGCTCGCCCTCACGATCTTCACCTGGGTCTTCATGATGAACCTGATGGACCTCATCCCGATCGACTGGGTGGCGACCGTCTCGCACGGCCTGGGCGCGCCCGCCTGGAAGGCGGTGCCGTCGACGGACCTGAACACCACCTTCGCGATGAGCTTCTCGGTGTTCTTCCTCATCCTCTTCTTCAGCTTCAAGGCCAAGGGCGCCGGCGGCTTCATGCACGAGCTCTTCACCGCCCCCTTCGGCTCGAACCCGCTGCTGTGGATCCCCAACCTCGCCCTCAACATCATCGAGCTGCTGGCCAAGCCCGTCTCCCTCGGCATGCGGCTCTTCGGCAACATGTACGCCGGCGAGCTCATCTTCATGCTGCTGGGCCTGCTGGGCACGATCGCGAGCCTGTCCTTCGGCGGACTGCTCGCCGGCGGCGCCTCCGGGGTCCTCACCTGGGCCTGGGCCGTGTTCCACATCCTGATCATCCTGCTGCAGGCCTTCATCTTCATGGTGCTGTCGGTCGTCTACATCGCGATGGCCCACGAGCACCACTGAAACCGTTCCGAAGCACCTCACCTCAACTTCAACACCCGCACCTCCGAAAGGAAAAACAATGGCTCAGTTCCTCGCCCTCGTCCAAGCCTACACGGCGCTCGGCATCGGCATCATCATCGGCCTGGGCGCCATCGGCGCCTGCATCGGCATCGGCATCATGGGCTCGAAGTTCCTGGAGGCCGCCGGCCGCCAGCCCGAGCTGATCCCGCAGCTGCAGAAGTTCATGTTCCTGCTCGCCGGCCTCATCGACGCGGCGTTCCTGATCGGCGTCGGCATCGCGATGTTCTTCGGCTTCGCGAACCCGCTCCTCGCGGTCATCAAGTAGCCCGGGCCTGACGGAGGGTCGTTGCCATGAACATCAACGCGACCTTGTTCGTCCAGGCGCTGTCGTTCGCTTTCCTCATCTGGTTCGCGGTCAAGTTCATCTGGCCGCCGCTCAACCGCGCCATCGACGAGCGCAACAAGCGCATCGCCGACGGCCTGGCCGCCGCGGAGAAGGGCAAGGCCGCGCTGGTCGAGGCCGAGCGCAAGGGCGACGCCGCGGTGAAGGAGGCGCGCGAGCGCGCCTCGGGCGTCCTGGGCGAGAGCGAGAAGCGCGCCGCGCAGATCGTCGAGGAGGCGAAGGCCGCCGCCAAGGTGGAGGCCGACCGCATGATCGCCGGCGCCCGCGAGCAGATCGCCGCCGAGCTCGCCAAGGCGAAGACGGAGCTTCGCGAGCAGGTGGCGGCGCTCGCCGTCGCCGGCGCCGAGAAGATCCTGCAACGCGAGGTGGACGCGAAGGCCCACGGCGAGATGCTCTCCAAGCTGAAGGCGCAGCTCTAGGAACCCCCATGGCCGAAATCGCCACCCTCGCCCGCCCCTACGCCGAAGCGTCGTTCCGCACGGCGCTGGAGGCGAAGGACCTCGCGGGCTGGTCCGCGGGCCTCGCGCTCGCCGGCGCCATCGCCGCCGAGCCGCAGATGGCGGACCTCCTCGGCAACCCGCGCCTCACGCGCGCCCAGAAGCTCGAGCTCTTCTTCGCGGTAGGCGGCGAGCGGCTCGCCGCGCCGGTGAGGAACCTCGTGACGATCCTGGTCGACGGCGCGAGGGCGTCGCTGCTGCCCGAGATCGCAGCCCAGTTCGACGCGCTCAAGCGCGCGCACGAGAGCGTCCTCAAGGTGCGCATCGTGAGCGCGATGCCGCTCGCCGACGCCGAGCGCGAGGACCTCGTCGCCGAGCTCTCCCGCAAGTACGGGCGCCGGGTCGAGGCCACGGTCGAAGTCGACGCGGCCCTCATCGGCGGCGCCCGGGTGCACGTGGGCGACGAGGTGATCCACGCCTCCATGAGGGACGCCCTCGCCCAGATGGCCGTCGCGCTCGCGCGCTGACGCCGCATACACGTTTTCGGAGCCTCACATGCAAATCAATCCGGCTGAAATCAGCGAACTCATCAAGTCGAAGATCCAGAACCTCCAGGTGGCCGCCGAGAAGCGCACCGAGGGGACGGTGATCTCGGTGACGGACGGCATCTGCCGCGTGCACGGCCTCACGGACGTGATGCAGGGCGAGATGCTCGAGTTCCCCGGCGGCACCATGGGCATGGCGCTCAACCTCGAGCGCGACTCCGTCGGCGCGGTGGTCCTGGGCGCCTACGAGCACATCTCCGAAGGCGACACGGTCAAGTGCACCAGCCGCATCCTCGAGGTGCCGGTGGGCACCGAGCTCATCGGCCGCGTCGTGAACTCGCTGGGCCAGCCCATCGACGGCAAGGGCCCGATCGACGCGAAGTTCACCGACCCGATCGAGAAGGTCGCCCCGGGCGTGATCTGGAGGAAGAGCGTGTCGCAGCCGGTGCAGACGGGCCTCAAGTCCATCGACGCGATGGTGCCCGTGGGCCGCGGCCAGCGCGAGCTGATCATCGGCGACCGCCAGACGGGCAAGACGGCCGTCGCGGTCGACACGATCATCAACCAGAAGGGCAAGGACCTCATCTGCATCTACGTGGCCGTCGGCCAGAAGGCGTCCACCATCGCCAACGTGGTGAGGAAGCTCGAGGAGCACGGCGCGATGGCCTACACCATCGTGGTCGCCGCCTCCGCCTCCGACCCCGCCGCGATGCAGTACATCGCGCCCTACTCCGGCTGCACGATGGGCGAGTACTTCCGCGACCGCGGCCAGGACGCCCTCATCATCTACGACGACCTCACCAAGCAGGCCTGGGCCTACCGCCAGATCTCGCTGCTGCTGCGCCGCCCGCCGGGCCGCGAGGCGTACCCCGGCGACGTGTTCTACCTGCACTCGCGCCTGCTCGAGCGCGCCGCGCGCGTGAACGAGGAGTACGTCGAGCGCTTCACCAAGGGCGTGGTCAAGGGCAAGACGGGCTCGCTCACGGCGCTGCCGGTCATCGAGACGCAGGCCGGCGACGTGTCGGCGTTCGTGCCCACCAACGTGATCTCGATCACCGACGGCCAGATCTTCCTCGAGACGGACCTCTTCAACGCCGGCATCCGCCCCGCCATCAACGCGGGCATCTCGGTGTCGCGGGTGGGCGGCGCCGCGCAGACGAAGGTCATCAAGAAGCTCGGCGGCGGCGTGCGCCTCGCGCTCGCCCAGTACCGCGAGCTCGCGGCCTTCGCGCAGTTCGCCTCCGACCTCGACGAGGCCACCCGCAAGCAGCTCGAGCGCGGCCGCATGGTGACCGAGCTCATGAAGCAGCCGCAGTACCAGCCGCTGCAGGTGTGGGAGATGGCCCTCACGCTCTTCGCGGTGAACAACGGCTACTACGACGACATCGACGTGAAGAAGGCGCTCTCCGCCGAGCGCGCCATGCGCGACTACGTGAAGGGCAAGTACGGCGACCTCGTGGACCGAATCGAGAGCACGAAGGACCTCTCGAAGGACGACGAGGCGAAGCTGCACGACGCCATCAAGGACTTCAAGAAGAACGGCAGCTACTAGAAGGCGGGCAGCGGGAACCGTGTACGAGCGGACGCCTTCGGCGCCGCTCAACACGTAGACGCAAAGGGCTGGTAGGGATACACAAAGGCAAGGCGAACAGGACGACTTCGATGGCGGGCTCCAAGGAAATCCGGACCAAGATCAAGAGCGTGCAGAACACGCGCAAGATCACCAAGGCCATGGAGATGGTCGCGGCCTCCAAGATGCGGAAGGCCCAGGAGCGCATGCGCCACTCGCGTCCCTACGGCGACAAGATCCGCAACATCGCCGCGCACCTCGCCAACGCCAACCCCGAGTACCGCCACCCGTTCCTGGTGCGCCGCGAGGGCGTGAAGGACGTGGGCGTGATCCTCGTCACCTCCGACAAGGGCCTGTGCGGCGGCCTCAACACCAACGTGCTGCGCCTGCTCA
The DNA here is from genome assembly GCA_019634955.1 of Burkholderiales bacterium. Lineage (GTDB taxonomy): Bacteria > Pseudomonadota > Gammaproteobacteria > Burkholderiales > Usitatibacteraceae > FEB-7. Next base: position 30,677 of record JAHCAK010000005.1, on the reverse strand, counting down.
CCGGCAAGGTGAAGGAGTGGCAGGACGAGGGCCGCAAGGTCCGCTTCACGGCCTTCGGCAACAAGGGCTTCGCCTTCCTGCAGCGCTTCGGCGGCAACGTCGTCTCGCACCTCACCCACATCGGCGACACCCCGCACCTCGACAAGCTGGTGGGCCCGGTGCGCGTGATGGTCGATGCCTACGACAAGGGCGAGATCGGCGCCATCTACGTGGTCTACAACCGCTTCATCAACACGATGAAGCAGGAGCCCGTGGTGGAGCAGCTGCTGCCGCTCACGGCCGACCGGCTCCAGGAGACCGACCGCACCACCCGCGGCGGCTGGGACTACCTCTACGAGCCGGACGCGAAGACGGTCCTCGACCAGCTCCTCGGCCGCTACCTCGAGGCGATCGTCTACCAGGCGCTCGCCGAGAACATCGCGAGCGAGCAGTCGGCGCGCATGGTGGCCATGAAGGCGGCGAGCGACAACGCCTCCAACGTGATCGACCAGCTCACCCTCGTCTACAACAAGTCGCGGCAGGCGGCGATCACCAAGGAGCTCTCGGAGATCGTCGGCGGCGCGGCGGCGGTGTAGCGCCGCCCTCGGCGGCGCGGATGCCACAAGACACGGATACCCATCAGGAACCCATCATGAGCACGACCCAAATGGCAGAAGGCAGGATCGTCCAGTGCATCGGCGCGGTGATCGACATCCAGTTCCCGCGCGAGGCGATGCCCAACATCTTCGACGCGCTCACGCTCGTCGAGGAGGCCGACTCGTTCGCCGAGAAGGGCCTCACCTTCGAGGTCGAGCAGCAGCTGGGCGACGGGATCGTGCGGACCATCGCGCTGGGCTCTTCCGACGGCCTGCGCCGCGGCATGAAGGTGCGCGGCACGGGCGCGCCGATCTCGGTGCCCGTCGGCCCCGGCACCCTCGGGCGCGTGATGGACGTGCTCGGCCGCCCCATCGACGAGCGCGGCCCTGTGAAGACCGAGGAGCGCCGCTCCATCCACGCCGCCGCGCCCAAGTTCGACGAGCTCTCGCCCTCGGTCGAGCTCCTCGAGACGGGCATCAAGGTGATCGACCTCATCTGCCCCTTCGCCAAGGGCGGCAAGATCGGCCTCTTCGGCGGCGCCGGCGTGGGCAAGACGGTCAACATGCTCGAGCTCATCAACAACATCGCCAAGCAGCACTCGGGCCTGTCGGTTTTCGCCGGCGTGGGCGAGCGCACCCGCGAGGGCAACGACTTCTACCACGAGATGAGCGACGCCAAGGTCATCGTGCAGGAAGACCTCTCGCAGTCCAAGGTGGCGATGGTGTTCGGGCAGATGAACGAGCCCCCGGGCAACCGCCTGCGCGTGGCGCTCACCGGCCTCACCATGGCCGAACGCTTCCGCGACGAGGGCCGCGACATCCTCTTCTTCGTGGACAACATCTACCGCTTCACGCTGGCGGGCACGGAGGTCTCGGCGCTGCTGGGCCGCATGCCGTCGGCCGTGGGCTACCAGCCGACGCTGGCCGAGGAGATGGGGCGCCTGCAGGAGCGCATCACCTCCACCAAGACCGGCTCCATCACCTCGATCCAGGCCGTGTACGTGCCGGCCGACGACCTCACGGACCCGTCGCCGGCCACCACGTTCGGCCACCTCGACGCGACCGTGGTGCTCTCGCGCGACATCGCCGCGCTGGGCATCTACCCCGCCGTGGATCCGCTCGACTCCACCTCCCGCCAGGTCGACCCCAACGTGATCGGCGACGAGCACTACTCGACCACGCGCGCCGTGCAGGCGGTGTTGCAGCGCTACAAGGAGCTGCGCGACATCATCGCGATCCTGGGCATGGACGAGCTCTCGCCCGAGGACAAGCTCGCGGTCTCGCGCGCGCGCAAGATCCAGCGCTTCCTCTCCCAGCCCTTCCACGTGGCCGAGGTCTTCACCGGCTCGCCCGGCAAGTACGTGACCCTCAAGGACACGATCAAGGGCTTCAACATGATCGTCAACGGCGAGTGCGACAGCCTCCCCGAGCAGGCCTTCTACATGGTGGGCCCCATCGAGGAAGCGTTCGAAAAAGCCAAGACGCTGCAGTAAGCCCCCATGGCGAAGACCCTACACGTCGACATCGTCAGCGCCGAGCAGTCGATCTTCTCGGGGGAGGCCGAGATGGTCGTCGCTCCCGGCGAGGCGGGCGAGCTGGGCGTGCTCCCGGAGCACGCGGCGCTCCTCACGCGCATCAAGCCCGGGACGGTGCGGCTCAAGATCCCCGGCGAGGACCGCGAGGAGATCATCTACGTGTCCGGCGGCATGATGGAGGTGCAGCCCCACGTGGTGACGGTGCTCGCCGACACCTCGGTGCGCGCCGAGAACCTCGACGAGGCCAAGGCGCTGGAGGCCAAGCGCGCCGCCGAGGACGCCATCGCCAACCGCACCGGCCTCATGGAGATCGCCGAGGCGCAGGCGGTGCTGGCCGAGGCGGTCGCGCAGCTCGCGGCCATCAAGAAGCTGCGCCAGGTGCGCTAGCGGCCGGCCGGGCCGGCGGCCTTGTGGTAAAATTCTTCCTGTCTCGCGTCAGTTCGAGGCAGGTTCGCCGCAGCGGGCAGGAACGTGTCCCGCCGCCGCGGGCCGAGGGGGGAGATCACGAAACTCCTTGTTTTAGAGGCGCAACACATTCGGGCGGGATCGGCTGATCCTGCCCTTTTTATTTCCCCCGGCCAGCCATGACCACACAATCCCTGCAGGTCGTGATCCTCGCCGCCGGCCAGGGCAAGCGCATGCACTCGCGCCTGCCCAAGGTGCTGCACCCGCTGGCCGGTCGCCCGATGCTGCTGCACGTGCTCGACTCGGCGCGCCGGCTCGCGCCCACGCGGCTCGCGGTCGTGATCGGCCACGGCGGGGAGGCGGTCGCGTCGCGGCTGGAGGCCCCCGACGTCGTGTGGGCGATGCAGGACCAGCAGCTGGGCACCGGGCACGCGGTGATGCAGGCGATGCCGCTGCTGGAGAAATCCGGCGTGGTGCTGGTGCTCTACGGCGACGTGCCGCGCATCGCCACGGGGACGCTTCGCTCGCTCTTCGACGCGGCGGCCGAGGGCGCGCTCGCGCTCCTTACCCAGGAAGCCGACGACCCGAAGGGCTACGGGCGCATCGTGCGCGACGCCGCAGGCCGCGTGGCGCGCATCGTCGAGGAGCGCGACGCCACGGAGGCCGAGCGGGCGATTCGCGAGGTGAACACCGGCATCGTCGCCGCGCCCTTCGCGAAGCTGGAGGCCTGGCTCGCCGGGCTCACCAACGAGAACGTCCAGCGCGAGTACTACCTCACCGACATCGTCGCGGCCGCGGTCGCCGAGGGCTACCCCGTGGCGGTGCGCCGCCCGCAGTCGCCCACCGAGTGCCTCGGCGTGAACTCGAAGCGGGAGCTCGCGCGGCTCGAGCGGCTCGTCCAGCTGGACCGCGCTAACGCCCTGCTGGAGGCGGGCGTCACGCTCGCGGACCCCGCGCGCGTCGACATCCGCGGGGAGCTCTCCTGCGGCAAGGATGTCTCGATCGACGTGAACTGCGTCTTCGAGGGCCGGGTCGCGCTCGGCCACGGCGTGACGGTCGGCGCCCACTGCGTGCTGCGCGACGTCACCGTGGGCGAAGGAACCGAGATCCGGCCCTTCTCGCTTCTCGAGGGGGCGGAGGTCGGCGCCAACGCGCGCATCGGTCCCTACGCCCGCATCCGCCCCGGCACGACGCTCGCCGACGAGGTGCACGTCGGCAACTTCGTGGAGGTCAAGGCGAGCACGCTGGGGCGGGCGAGCAAGGCGAACCACCTCGCCTACGTGGGGGACGCCACCGTGGGCCGCGACGTGAACATCGGCGCGGGCACCATCACCTGCAACTACGACGGGGCGGCCAAGCACCGCACGGTGATCGAGGACGACGTGCACATCGGTTCCGACGTCCAGCTCGTGGCACCCGTGACGGTGGGCAAGGGGGCGACCATCGGCGCGGGCACGACCGTCTTCCGCGACGCGCCCGCCGGCGAGCTCACGGTGAACGACAAGTCGCAGGTCACCAAGCCCGGCTGGAAGCGCCCGGTCCGCAGGAAGTGAATCGGTGCTGGTCCGGGCCTGGGGACTCTTGCCTGCCGGCGTTGACCGGCGGCTTGCCGTCCGGTCGAACGCCGTTCCCGGCGCTCACCACTTCGCCGGCGGTTTCTTGTTTATGGTGACGATCCGGTTCTCGACCGAGATGTAGCCGCCGACCGTCAGGTCGCGGAAGATGCGGCTCACCATGTCGCGCGAGGCGCCCACGCGCTCGGCGATCTCCTGCTGGGTGATCTTCTCCGGGATGCGCATCTTCCCGTCCTCGGCCTCGACCGCCATGTTGAGCAGCAGCCGCGCCACGCGCCCGTAGACGTCCAGCAGCGCGAGGTTCTTCACGTTGTCGGTGGCCTCGCGCGCCCGCTCGATCACCTTGGCGATCATGTCGAGGGCGAAGTCGGGGTTGCGGCGGATGGCGTCGCGCAACGGCTCGCGCTGCACCACCGAGAAGGTGGTGGGCTCAAGCGTCACCACCGAGGCCGAGCGCGGCTTGCCGTCCAGCGCCATCTCGCCCACGTAGTCGCCGGGCGCCTGCGTGTTGAGGATGAGCTCGTGGCCCTCGGCGTCGGACACGAAGGCCTTCACCTTGCCCGACAGGATCACGAACACCGAGTCGCTGGAATCGCCCTCGGTGATGATGACCGTGTTCTTGGGGTAGCTGCGCACGCGCCCGAGCTTCGCCAGCTCGCGCACGAACGCATCGTCAATGGCGGCCAACTGGGCGGGGCTGGGCGCTTCGCCGTTCATGGAGGTGCCGGGTTCGGGGATGGCGGGGAGCGGCGAGTCTAGCACCCGCGCCCGGCCCCGTTAAGATGCGCCATGTCCCCCGCCCCCGCCGCCTCGTCCCCGTCCCCGCTCGCCGTCTCCCTCGTCGCGGCCGCCCTCGCGCTGGCGGGGCTCGCCTTCCACCTCTCCCCGTGGGGCGAGCGCGCCAGCCTCGCGATGCTCGACGCCGGCTTCGGCGTGCTGCGCGCCTTCGCCCCGGGGGAAGCGCCCGACGACATCCTCGTGGTGGGCGTCGACGACCCGGGCGCGGTCTCGCCCGAGGTCGATCCCGTCGGCCCCGCCTTGCGCAAGCTGCCCGAGGTGCTGGTGAAGGTGGCCAAGGGGAGCCCCAAGGCCATCGTGCTCAACGTGGCCCTGCCCCGCGCCTCCTCCGAGGCAGCCGCCCCCGGCCTCGACGACGCCCTGGCCACGGCGCTGGCCGTCTCGCAGGCGGCCGCGCCGCTCGCCATCGGCCTCTCGGTGGACGCGCGTCGCCAGGTGGTCCCCATCCACGACCCTCTCCTGCGCGGCGTGGACACGCGCGGGCTCGCCTTCACCCTCCTGCCGCGCGAGGCCGACGGCGTCGTGCGCCGCATCGTCCTCGGCTTGCCCACGCAGCAGGGCAACTGGCCCACCTATGCGGGCTGGCTCTGCCAGGTGCTGGGCGGCCGCTGCCGCGAGGGTCTCATCGACTACGCGCTCGGCCCCGCGTACCGCTACGTGCCGGCAAGACGGCTCCTCGACATCAAGGACGGGGAGGCGCTGGCGCGGCTCTTCAAGGGCCGCATCGTCTTCATCTCCGCCGTGGCCGGCCCCGACGACCGCGTGCCGCAGCCGCTCTCGCTGGCCGGCTGGGAGCCGCCGGCGCCCGAGCCGCCGCTCGTGCTGGTCCACGCGCAAGCCACGCGCACGCTCCTGCACGGCGTGCCCATCGAGGATGCGCCGCTTCCCGTGATGCTCCTCGTCGTGGCTGCCGCGGCCCTCGTGGCGCGGGCCTCCGCCCCGGTGGCGCCCGCCGTGGGCGCCTTGGTCGCCCTGACGCTGGCCGGCGGCGGCCTCCTCGCCCTGCGGGCGGGGTGGCACGCGCCGCTCGCGGCGCCGTTCGCGACGCTGCTGGCTGCCGTCGTCGCGAGCCGCCTCCTCGCCCTGCGCCCGGCTGGACGGAAGGGGTCGTGAACGAGACCGGGGGCGGATCCGGACAGGCCGGTTGTCGGATATTCGGCACCTGCCCTGTGGCGAATGCCGGCGAATCCCGGGAGGCAGGCGCGTAAACTGAGCTCCAGATGCACGGGCCTCCTCCTCATCCCGTCATCGGACAGGCGCAGTGAGGCCAAGAGCACGGTGCCTGCCTTCCAGCCCTCCCCGGTCCTGCCGCGGAGGGCTTTGTTTTTCGTGCGAAAATCGGGCCCATGTGCGGAATCGTCGGGGCCATCGGCCAGCGCAACGTCGTGCCCATCCTCACCGAGGGCCTGAAGCGCCTCGAGTACCGGGGCTATGACTCCGCGGGCATCGCCGTCCTCGACGGCGCCATCCGCCGCGTGCGCCGCGTGGGCCGCGTGGCGGAGATGGAGGCCGCCGCCACGGCCGAGCACCTCTCGGGCATCGTCGGGATCGCCCACACGCGCTGGGCCACGCACGGCGGCGTCACCGAGCCCAACGCGCACCCGCACGTCTCCTCCGACGAGATCGCCGTCGTCCACAACGGCATCATCGAGAACCACGAGGAGCAGCGCGAGCGCCTGAAGGCCCTGGGCTACGCCTTCGAGTCGCAGACGGACACGGAGGTGATCGCGCACCTCGTGCACCACTACTTCAAGGCCGGTGGGGACCTCTTCCGCGCCACGCAGAAGGCGGCCGCGGACCTGCGCGGCGCCTACGCCATCGGCGTGGTGGCGCTCGCGGACCCCGAGACCATCGCCGGCGCGCGCATGGGCTGCCCGCTCGTGGTGGGCCTCGGCGACGGCGAGAACTTCCTCGCCTCCGACGTCTCCGCCATCGTCTCGCAGACGCGGCGCGTCATGTACCTGGAGGACGGCGACGTGGTGGCCCTTCGCCGCAGCGGCGTTTCGGTCGTGGACGCGGCGGGCACGCCGGTCGCGCGCCCCGAGCGCCTGAGCGAGCTCTCGGCGGACGCCGTGGACCTCGGGCCCTACCGCCACTACATGCAGAAGGAGATTCACGAGCAGCCGCGTGCCGTCGCCGACACCATAGAGGCGGTGATCGACGGCGGCATCGACGTGGATGGCCTCTTCGGCGCGGGCGCCGCGCAGGCCTTCCGCGACGCGAGCGCCGTGCTCGTCCTCGCCTCCGGCACCAGCTTCTACGCCGGGCTCGTCGCGCGCTTCTGGCTGGAGTCGGTCGCGCGCGTGCCGTGCAACGTGGAGCTCGGCCACGAGTACCGCTACCGCGACTCCATCCCCGACCCGCGCCAGCTGGTGGTCACGATCTCGCAGTCCGGCGAGACGCTCGACACGATGGAGGCCCTCAAGCGCGCGAAGGAGCTGGGGCACGCGGCCACGCTGTCCATCTGCAACGTGCGCGAGAGCGCCATCCCGCGCGCCTCGCGCTTCGTCTTCTACACGCGCGCCGGCATGGAGATCGGGGTCGCCTCGACCAAGGCCTTCACCACGCAGCTCGCCGCCCTCTACACGCTGGCGCTCGCGGTGGCCAAGGCCAAGGGCCGGCTCGACGCCAAGGCCGAGGCCGACGCCATCGCGCAGCTGCGCTTCGTGCCCGGCAGCATCCAGCACGCGCTCAACCTCGAGCCGCAGATCCAGGCGTGGGCGGAGCGCTTCGCCGCGCGCCCCGACGCGCTTTTTCTCGGCCGCGGCCTGCACTACCCGGTGGCGCTCGAGGGGGCGCTCAAGCTCAAGGAAATCTCCTACATCCACGCCGAGGCCTACGCGGCGGGGGAGCTCAAGCACGGGCCGCTCGCGCTGGTGGACGAGTCGATGCCGGTGGTGGTGATCGCGCCCAACGACTCGCTGCTGGAGAAGGTGAAGAGCAACATGCAGGAGGTGCGCGCGCGCGGCGGCGAGCTCTACGTCTTCGCCGACCTCGACAGCCACTTCAGCGAAAGCGAGGGCGTGCACGTGATCCGCACGCCGCGGCACGCGGGGCTGCTGTCGCCCATCGTGCACGCGATTCCCGTGCAGCTCCTCGCGTACCACACGGCCCTCAGGCGCGGCACCGACGTCGACAAGCCGCGCAACCTCGCCAAGAGCGTCACCGTCGAATAGCCCCGGAAGCCCCGCCCATGGACCAGCCGAAGATCGCGCAGAAATCCCCCTACCCCGTCGAGGTCGAGGCGGGCAAGACCTACTGGTGGTGCCGCTGCGGCCGCAGCGCGTCGCAGCCCTTCTGCGACGGCTCGCACAAGGGAACGCCCTTCACGCCGGTGGCGTGGAAGGCGGAGAAGTCGGGCAAGGCCTTCTTCTGCGGCTGCAAGTCCACGGGCAGCCAGCCGCTCTGCGACGGCACGCACAACAAGCTCTAGCCGCCCAGTGCCTTCATCACCTCGGCCGGGCAGGCGTACTTGGCCCGGTCGAGGAGGTTCTCGCCCGAGTTGTCCTTCACGTCGGGGTCGGCGCCCAGCGCGATCATGTGGGCGACGATCTCGGCGAGCTGCGCCGGCGTCACGGTGGGGATTCCGCAGTAGTTCACGGCGACGGTGAGCGGCGCCGGCGGGTTCTGCATCTGCGGGAAGCGCACGGGCTGCCGCACGTTGGCGGCCGTGACGAGCTTCTTCACCTGCGCCACGTCGCCCACGCGGATCGCCCCGTAGAGCGCCATGCCGTCCGCGCCCGGGCCCGAGGGCGTGGCCGCGGCCTTCGGCGCCGGGGCGGCGGCCTTGCGCTCCGCCCGCGCGCCCGCCTCGCGCCACGCCGGGCGGATGCGGTCCAGCGCCTTCTCCGCCGCCTGCTTCACGCGCGGGTCGGCGTTCGCCAGCTCCGCCTTCACCGTGTCGGTCGCGTCGAACGCCTCGCTCCACAGGCCCTCGAGCCGGCCGAGCAGCTCCACCTTCGCGCCGGCGTCGGGGTTGGCCGCGAGCCATGAGGCGAGATGCCGCGCGAGGTCCTTCCGGTTGGCGAACGCGAAAGAAGAGGGGCGCACGCAGGCCTCGAACGCCTTGCCGGGCTTGCCGCCCTTCATCACCGGCTCGCAGGCCGCGAGCCAGTGCCCCTGCGCCGCGCGGATGGCCTCGGCGTTGCGCCCTTCGCGCGAGGTGTCGGCCGCGGCGCCCAGTACCTGCACGGCCCACAGGCGGTCCTCTTCGGCGGCGCCGGCGTCGCCCGCGAGCGCGGCGAGCTCCTCGAGCCCCGTCGTCGTGCGCCCGGCCGCCTCGGAGAGCGCGCGCAGCGCATTGCGCCGTTGCGCCGGCGAGGCGAGCGCGGCGGCGGCGCGCGGCGTCCACTGGGCGAGGGACGCGGCATCGAGCTGCTTGCCGAGCAGCCCCCACGCCTCGTACGCGGTGTCGCGATCGGCGTGCGCCGTGTGATCCAGCAGCACCGCCGTCCAGTCGTCGGGCTTGGGCGAGAAGCGGTCCAGGACCGGCAGCAGCGTCGCCCACGCGCCCTGCGTGATGCGAAGCTGGTCGCGCACCGGCCCGAGCACCGCGCGGTCCTTCGTGTCCACGAGCCGCTCCAGCGCGGATCTCGCGAGCTTCACGTTGTCGCGCGAGCCGCCGCGCTTCGCGGCCACGCTCGTCTCCTCGAGGTAGTCGAGCAGGGGCGCGGCGAGCGCCGCCGGCGGGTCGATGCCGATCAAGCCCCGCGCGGCGAGGAAGTGCACATAGCGCCGCTGCCCCGGCAGCTGGAGCACGCGCCGCCTCGCGGGGGCCATCGATTCGGCCGGCTCCTTCATGTTCGAAAGCGCGCCCGCGGCGTTCATCGCCACCGCGCCGTCGGGGTCGTCCAGCGCCGCCCGAAGCGCCGCGCGCGCGGGCTCGAAGGCTGCGGCCTTCTTGCCGGCCAGCGTCCAGAGGAGCGATGCCGCGGAACGGCGGATCTCGACGTCGGCGTGCGAGAGGTGCTTCGCGAGGAGGGGCGCGGTGCGATCGGCCGCTTCGACGTCGAGGTACTTGGCGCCCGCGATCTGCTTGGCTGCGTCGTCGCTCTCGAGGTCGCGCAACGCCTCGGCGCGCCATTGGGCGCGGATCTTGTCCGTGTCGCTCGCGCCGGCGGCGAGCGGCTGGGCCAGCACGATCGGGAGCAGCAGGGCGGCGAAGCGGGTTGCGCGCATGGGGCCTCCTCGTGGGTGCGCGCCATCATACAATCGAAATCCCATGGTCCCCATCTCCGTCCTCGACCTCTCCCCCATCGCCGAAGGCGGGAGCGCCGCGCAGTCCTTCGCCAACTCGCTCGACCTCGCGCGCCACGCGGAAGCCTGGGGCTACCGCCGCTTCTGGCTCGCCGAGCACCACGGCATGCCGGGCATCGCGAGCGCGGCCACCGCCGTGCTCATCGGCCACGTGGCCGGGGGCACCTCGACGATCCGCGTGGGCGCCGGCGGCATCATGCTGCCCAACCACTCGCCACTGGTGGTGGCCGAGCAGTTCGGCACGCTCGAGTCGCTCTACCCCGGCCGCATCGACCTGGGGCTGGGCCGCGCGCCCGGCTCCGACCCGGTTACCGCGCGCGCGCTGCGCCGCAACCTCGCCTCCGACGCGGACGAGTTCCCGCAGGACGTGCAGGAACTGATGGACTACTTCGCCGGCGCGCCGGGCGCCGTGACCGCCGTGCCGGGCGCGGGGCTCGAGGTGCCGCTGTGGATCCTCGGCTCCAGCCTCTACGGCGCGCAGGTCGCGGCGCACTTCGGGCTGCCCTACGCCTTCGCGAGCCACTTCGCGCCGGCGCAGATGATGCAGGCCATCGCCGTCTATCGCGAACGCTACCGGCCTTCGGCGCGTCACCCGAAGCCGTACGTGATGCTGGGCTACAACGTCTTCGCGGCCGATGCCGACGACGAGGCGGCGCTGCTCGCCACTTCCATGCAGCAGGCCTTCGTGAACCTGCGCACGGGGAACCCCAAGCGCCTGCCGCCACCGGTGCCGGGCTACCTCGAAAGCCTCTCGCCGCCTGCGCGGGCGATGCTGGACCAGGTGCTCTCCTGCACGGCCATCGGCTCGCGCCGAACGGTGGCGCGGGCGCTTCACGAGTTCGTCGCGCGCACGGGCGCCGACGAGCTGATGATCACTTCGCAGGTCTGGGACCACGCGGCGCGGCTGCGCTCCTTCGAGATCGCCTCGGAGGCGGCGCGCGCGCCCTGATACGGGAGACGGCAATGGACGAGAAGGACCTTCACGCGCCCGGCCTCGCGGTGCGCCGCCAGGTGCTGGGCGATGCCTACGTGAACGAGTCGGTGGCGAAGGCGGACGCCTTCATGGCGCCGCTGCAGGAGTACCTCACCGAGCACTGCTGGGGCGCGGTGTGGACGCGGCCGGGGCTGGACCTGAAGACGCGCAGCATGCTGAACCTCGCGATGCTCACGGCGCTCAACCGCCCGCATGAGCTGCGCATCCACCTGCGCGGCGCCATCCGCAACGGCGTCACGGCGCAGGAGATGCAGGAGATCTTCCTGCAGTGCGGTGCCTACTGCGGGGCGCCGGCGGCGCTCGAGTCCTTCAAGATCGCGAAGGAGGTGCTCGCCGAGGGAGCCGGCGCGGACTGAGGCGCGCGCCTCACGCGATCGCGATCGCCAGCCACGCGCTGGTGCCCCCGCCGCGTCGCGCCTTGAGGGCGAGCCGCCAGCCGTGCGTCTCGGCGAGCTGGCGGGCGATGGCAAGGCCCAGGCCGCTGCCGCCGGTGGCGCGGTTGCGCGAGGGCTCCAGGCGGTAGAAGGGGCGGAACACCGCCTCGCGAAGCGCCGCCGGCACGCCGGGGCCGCGGTCGCGAACGCCCACGAAGAGCACGCCGCGCGCGCACCGGCGCACGATCTCGACGCGCCCGTCGCCGCCGTGCGCGAGCGCGTTGCCGACGAGATTCGCGACGATGCGGGTGAAGGCGAGCTGGGCCACGCGCGCAAGGCACGGCTGGCCGTCGCGGCGAAGGTTCACCTTGCCTGGCGCGAGCGCCTCGGCCGCAGCGATGCGCTCCGCGAGCAGCGCGTCGATGTCGGCCTCGCTCGCTTCTTCCCGCTCGCGGGCGCGCGCGAAGGCGAGCTGCGCGCCGATGAGCGCGTCCATCTCGGCCACGTCGCCCTCCATGCGGGAAACGAACGGCGAGTCGCGCTCCTCGGCGAGCATCCCCAGCGCCATCTTCAGCCGCGCGAGCGGCGTGCGCAGGTCGTGGGACACGCCGGCGAGAAGCGTCGCCTGGTTCGCGCGCTCGGCCGCGAGCCGCTCGGCCGTCTCGTTGAAGGCCCGCGCCAGCTCCGCGAGCTCGCGGTCGCCCGACTCGTCGAGCCGCGCCGGGTGCTCGCCCGCGCCGATCCTGCGCGCCGCGTCCGCGAGCCCCGCCACCGGCGCCGTCACCCGGCGCGCGAGGAGCCAGGCGGTGGCGAGCGTCACCAGCACGCCCGCAGCCACGATCCAGGCGAGCGCGACGGCCGGGCCCGCCGGCAGCAGGTCGCGCGCGAAGGTGAAGTGCAGCGCGTGCCCGCCCATGGCGATGTCCACGTGGAAGCGCCCGTCGCGAAGCTCCGCGATGCGCGGTTCCTCCGGCGGCTCGAGCCGGCGCGCGATGGCGTCGCGCAGCAGGTTCATGTACGGGTGGTGGCGCACTTCCTCGTCGTGGCGGTCCGGCGTGTCCGCGAGCGTGATGCGATGGCTCCCGGCCAGCTCGGCCGCGAATGCCGGGCGCGTCTCCGGGGGCAGTTCGGCCCAGGTGCGCGCCGACATCACGAGAAAGGCGCCGAGATCGTCGGCGGAGCGCTGCGCGAGCGGCGCCAGCACGCGGGTGTAGACGGCGATTCCCGCCACCACCTGGAAGACGGCGAGCCCCGCGGCGACCGTCAGTGCGGCGCGGCGAAAGAGCGTCCGCCGCGCCTTCACGGCCGCGCCTTGCCGCCCGGCGAGAAGAGATAGCCCTGGCCCCAGATCGTGCGCAGGTAGACGGGCGCCTCGGGGTCGGGCTCGATCTTGCGGCGCAGCCGCGCGACGCGCACGTCCACGCTGCGGTCGAAGGGCCCGCGCTCGTAACCCTTCATCAGCGTGACGAGGTGGTCGCGCGAGAGCACGTGGTTGGGGCGCGAGGCGAAGAGGCGCAGCAGCTCGAACTCCCCGCCGGTGAGAGGGACTTCCCCCGCGGGCCCCTGGAGGACGCGCGACTCCAGGTCGAGGCGGTAGGGGCCGAAGCAGAAGGCCTCGTGCGCGGCCGGGGCGGCCTCCCCCCCGCGGCGCAGCACGGCACGCACGCGCGCGAGGAGCTCTCGCGGGCCGAAGGGCTTGGCGAGGTAATCGTCGGCGCCCACCTCCAGCCCCACGACGCGGTCGACCTCGTCGCCGCGCGCGGAGATGATCACCACCGGCGGGCCCCCGGCGGCGCGCAGCTCGCGCAGCAGGGTGAGCCCGTCGTCGCCGGGCAGCATGAGGTCGAGCACGACGAGATCCACGTTCGCGCGCGCGAGGTGCTCGCGCATGGCGGCGCCATCGCCCACGCCGGCGACCGCGAAGCCGTTGGCGCCGAGGTAGCCGGCCACGAGGTCGCGAAGGGCGACGTCGTCGTCCACCACGAGGATGGCTTGCGGGGTCTTCGCTTCCATGGCGGTCCGCGGCCCCGGAGGCGGGCCGCGGGAAAATGGTACGGCGGCGTGCGCATTCCCGGGGCGCCGGGAAACAACCTGATACAACCTGGCTCAAAGGGGAAACGGGGCTGGAACAGGCCCGGCGGAGGATGGCTCAATGGCCAACGGCACGAACACGACGACGAAACGCCTGCGCACCCTCGCGGTGGCGCTCGCGCTCGCCGCCACGGGCGCCTGGGGGATGGGAGACCGCCCCCCGGAAGACCGCGGCGACGCTTCCAGGGCGGGCAAGCCCGCCTGCGAGGACGCGAAGGGCGGGTCGCCGGCGGGCTGCGACCCGGATCGTGCCGGCAAGGCCGCCTCTCCCGACGGCAGCAAGTCGCGGGATTCGCGCCCCGACCGCTTCGGCACCGGCTACGAGGCCCGCAAGGGCCTGCGGGCCGGCGGCGGAGGCGGCCGCGGCGGCCGGGGCCGTTGAGGCGCCGGCACACTTCCCCCTGAAAGGAGTCACCCCATGCTTACCCGGACACTTCGCACGATGACCCTCGCGGTGGCGCTCGCGTTCGGCGCGGCGGTCCCGGCCTTCGCGGCCGGGCCCGTCGCGAGCCCCGTCGTGGCGCCCTACGTCGCCCCCACCGCCGAGGAGGCGGCCGACATGGCCTACATGCGCGAGGAGGAGAAGTTCTCCCGTGATCTCTACCTGCGCTTCGCCGAGGCCTGGGACCGCGCGCCCTTCGCCGCCGTCGCCAATGCCGAGCAGAACCACATGGACGCGATGCTGCGCCTGCTTCGCAAGTACCGCGTGGCCGACCCCGCGGCGGGCGGCCTCGTGGGCGAGTTCTCCGACGCCGAGCTGCAGGCGCTCTACACCACGCTGCTGCAACGCGGGCTCGGGGGCGAGCTGGAGGCGCTCAAGGTGGGCGGCCTCGTCGAGGAGGCGGACATCACCGACCTCGCCATCTCCATGGCGCACACGATGAAGGCGGACCTGCGCGCCGTGTACGGCAACCTCGCCTGCGGCTCGCGCAACCACCTGCGCGCCTTCGCGCGCGAGATCCGCGCCCTCACCGGGCAGTCCTACGTCGCGCAGTCGATGTCGCAGGCGGCGGTGGACGCGATCCTCGCGCAGCCCTGGGAGCGGTGCGGGCGCGGCTGGTAGGGGCCGCTTCGCCGGTCAGGCGGCGCGAAGGCCCAGCAGGGCCCGCGCCTCCGCCGGCGTGGCGGGGCGGCGGCCGAATTTCGCGCACACATCGGCCACCTTCTTCACGAGTTCCGCGTTGCTCGCGGCAAGGCGCGTCTCGTCGAAGCGGATGTTGTCCTCGAGGCCCGTGCGGCAGTGCCCGCCGAGTTCCAGCGCCCACTGCGCGACCTCCTGCTGGTGGCGCGCGACCCCGGCGGCGGTCCACGTGGCGCCCGGCAGCACGGCGTTCATCTCGGCAATCATGAACTCGAGGATGGAACGGCGCGCGGGCATGGCCCCCTTGATGCCCATCACGAACTGCACGTGCGGCGGGGCCTTCAGCAACCCGCGCTTCACGAGGTCGGCCGCGTTGTAGAGCATCGCGAGGTCGAAGAGCTCGCACTCCGGCTTGATGTCGAATTCGAGCATCGACTTCGCGAGGCTGTCGATGAAATCCGGCGGGTTCTCGTAGATCATCGTCGCGAAGTTGACGGAGCCCGTGGCCAGCGAAGCCATGTCGGGCCCGAGGTGGAGCATCGCGCCGCGCTGGCTCGCCTCCCGCCCGCGCCCGCCCGTGGAGAACTGGACGATCATCCCGGGGCAGTGCTTCCTCACGCCCTCCTGCACGGCGGCGAAGCGCGCGGGGTCGGAGCCGGAGCTCTCGTCGTCGTTCCTCACGTGGATGTGCACGAGCGTCGCGCCGGCCTCGAAGGCCTCGTGCGTGCTCTCGACCTGCTCGGCCGGGGTGATGGGGACGGCGGGGTTGTCCTTCTTGCGCGGGACGCTGCCGGTGATGGCGACGGCGATGACGGCGGGCTGGGTCATTTTCGCTTGGAGGGGGGCAGGAGGTCGTAGGGGTCCAGCGGGTTGGCGTAGTCGCGCTTCGGGCCGATCTTGAACACGGCGTTGAAGCGAAGGGCCGTGGCGCCCCCGACCGCGGCCGAGCCCTGCACGAAGACGAGCGTCTTCGTCGCGCGCACGACCTCGGCCGTGCCTTCGAGCCAGGCGCCCACCGGCACGGGGGCCACGAAATCCGTGGTGAGGTTGATGGTGGGGAAGCGGTGCCCGGCGATCTCCGGGCACTGGTAGTGGATCACGCAGGCCATCTGCATGTCGGCGAAGGTGCACAGCATGCCGCCGGCGCAGTTGTGCGCGGGGTTCGCGTGGCGCTCCTCGACGCGGAAGCCGAGGCGCACGTGCTTGCCGTCCCAGCGGCCGTAGAGCGGCCCGGCGGCCTTCAGGAACGGCCCGCCGATCGGGATCGGCCGGAACCCGTGCGGAATGTCGGCGCTCATGGCGCCGTTATCGTCTCACGAATCGGGGACGTACCCCGGGGACGTACCCCGGGGACGTACCCCGTGACCGCTATTTCCAGCCGGGATGGTCGAAGTGCTTCGCGTAGGCGGTGAGGGCGCGGTCGACCTGGATGAGGCCCGCGCGGCCGGCCTTGGCGTCCTTGGCGGCCTTCATCGCGTCGGCGCCGGCGACGAGATCGGCGACGACGATGTGCAGCTGCGCGTCCGCATCCGGCGGCAGCTTGCACTCCTTCACGATGCGCCCGACCTCGGCCTCGACGCGGTTGCCCACCGGCGCGTAGTCGGCGGCCTTGGCGGTGCCCTTGTGCAGGGGCGCGGGCGCGCCGTGCACGATTTCGCGGATCGCGACCATGGATTGCCGCAGTGGCGCGTCGGTGACCCACTTCTTGCCCTGGTTCAGCTGCAGCTTGGGCGCATCGGCGCCGTGGCCGTGGTGATGCGGGTCCGCGGCGAGGGCGGCGGGCGCGAGTGCGGCGAGCGAGAGCGAGAAAGCGGCTGCGAGGGCGTGGGATGCCAGGAACTTCATGGGATTCTCCTCATTGCGTGATCGGGAGCCCGAGGGACTGCCCGGCCGGGCCGCGGTTCCGCCGCGTGCCGGCGGGATGCCGATTTCTTGAACTGGTTCAAGCCGGCGCGCGGGGAACTTCCGCGACGAGGGCTGTCTCACTTCGTGCAGGCGACCGCGGACCGCAAGGCCGTCGCCGCGAAAACCCACCGAATCGAGCGTCCCCATCCCCGGAAAGGAGCGGCCCATGCGGCTTTTCCACCAGGCCTGGCGGGACAACGACCTGCAGGCCTTCGCCATCGCGCTGGGCATCGCCCTCGCGGCGATGATCGTCTTCTACCTCGTGCGCTTCGTCGCCGCGCGCGTGCTCGCCGCGCTCTCGAAACGCACCGACACGGCGCTGGACGACATCGCCTCGCGCGTGATCGCGCGCACGCGCCTGTGGCTCCTCGTGCCGCTGGCCGCCAACATCGGCGCCTCGGCGTTGGATCTCCACGACCGGCTGTCGAACGCGCTCTCGCTCGTGGCGCTCATCGGCCTCGTGATCCAGGCGGGCCTGTGGGCGACGCACTTCATCACGCTCTGGCTTGAGGGCAAGACCGCGGCGCGCGGGGCCGCCGACGGCGAGACGCTCACGGCGCTCTCGCTCCTCGGGTTCGCGGCGCGCGTGGCCGTCTGGGCCATCGTGCTGCTCGTCGCGCTCGACCAGATGGGTTTCAACATCACCGCGCTCGTCGCGGGCCTGGGAGTAGGGGGCGTCGCGGTGGCGCTGGCCGTGCAGAACATCCTGGGCGACCTTTTCGCCTCCCTTTCGATCGTGCTGGACAAGCCCTTCGTGGTCGGCGACTTCATCGTCGTGGACCAGCTGCGCGGCACGGTGGAGCGGGTCGGCGTGAAGACCACGCGGCTGCGCAGCCTCGACGGGGAGCTCCTCGTCTTCTCCAACGCCGATCTCCTCAAGAGCCGCATCCGCAACTTCAAGCGCATGAACGACCGGCGCATCGCCTTCGCCGTGGGCGTGCCCCACGAGACGGCGCCGGAGAAGGTGGCCGCCATCCCGGTGATGCTGCGCGAGGCGGTCGAGGCCAACGCCCGCACGCGCTTCGACCGGGCGCACTTCAAGGAGTTCGGCGATTCCGCCCTCGTCTTCGAGGTCGTCTACTTCGTGCTGGACCCGGACTTCAACACCTACATGGACATCCAGCAGGCCATCAACTTCACGATCCTCGAGCGCCTCCGCGACGAGGGCATCGCGATCGCCCGCCCGACGCGCACCCTGCACCTCGTCCCCGCCCCCGTTTGAGGGACACATAATGGGGACGGTTCTCAAGAACCGTCCCCAAGACCTGTCCCCACCGTGACCGACGACATCCAGCGTGCCCGGGAACTGCTCGACCACGCCACCGCGGTGGCGGTGCTCACGGGCGCGGGCATCTCGGCGGAATCGGGCATTCCGACCTTCCGCGACGCGCTCACCGGCCTTTGGGCGCGGTTCCGGCCGGAGGAGCTGGCCACCCCCGAGGCGTTCGAGGCCAATCCGAAGCTCGTTTGGGATTGGTACGCGTGGCGGCGGGAGGCGGTGGCGAATGCCGTGCCCAATGCAGGCCACTGGGCGCTGGCGGCCATCGAGCGCCAGTGCCGCGATCACCAGGTCGATTTCACCCTCGTCACGCAGAACGTGGACGGCCTGCACCGAGCGGCAGGGAGCCAGCGCGTGGTCGAGCTGCACGGCAACATCCGGCGCGTGAAATGCTTCGACCACGGGCATGCGGTCGACCGCTGGGAGGCCAGTGAGCAAGTGCCCACCTGCCCGCGGTGCGGCTCCCTGCTTCGGCCCGACGTGGTGTGGTTCGGGGAGTCCCTGCCGTCCGATGCGCTGGCCGCGGCACTCGCCGCCGCCCGCACCTGCGACTTCTTCCTCTGCGTGGGTACCTCGACCGTGGTCGAGCCCGCGGCCTCGCTCCCCTTCCTCGCCCTCCAATGCGGCGCGCGCGTGATCGAGCTGAACCCGGTGCCCACGCCCCTCACCCCGCACGCCACCGTGAGCCTTCGCGGCACCGCCGCCCAGCTCCTCCCCGCGCTTTCACGGCAGGGACAGTAATTGGGGACGGTTCTTCAGAACCGTCCCCAAGACCTGTCCCCGGATCAGCGCATGAAGACGTACTTGCCCGGCGCGTCTCCCAGCGGCTTGAAGGCGGTGCCGCCGACCTTCGGGGGCGCGACCTTGCCGGAGGACTTCGCGGAGAGCCAGCCCTCCCACGCCGTCCACCAGGAGCCCGCGAGCTCCGGAGCCACCTGCTCGAAGGCCTCCGGGTCCACGTAGTCGCCGCCTTGCGGCCGCGTGAGCAGGCGGTACTTGCGCTTCGATTCCGGCGAGGGCGGGTTCACCACGCCCACGTTGTGCCCGCCGGTGGTGAGGCAGAACGTGAGCTCCGCGTGCGTGAGCAGGTGCAGCTTGTACACCGACCGCCACGGCGCCACGTGGTCCGTGACCGTCCCCACGCAGAAGATCGGGATGTCGATGTCCGGCAGCGCCACGGGCTTGCCCCACACCCTGAACCGCCCGGTGGCGAGCTCGTTGTGCAGGAACAGGCTGCGCAGGTACTCGGTGTGCATCCGGTACGGCATGCGCGTGCCGTCCGCGTTCCACGACATGAGGTCGTTCACGGGCGTGCGCTCGCCCTTGAGGTACTGCTTCACGAGGCTGGACCACACGAGGTCCACGCTGCGCAGCAGCTGGAAGGCGCCCGACATCTGCGTGGAGTCGAGGAAGCCCTTCTCCCACATCTGGTCCTCGAGGAAGGTGAGCTGGCTGTCGTCGATGAAGAGCGCGAGCTCGCCGGGCTCCGTGAAATCCGTCTGCGCGGCGAGCAGCGTCATCGATCCGATGCGCTTGTCGCCGTCGCGCGCCATGGCCGCCACCGCGATCGACAGCAGCGTCCCGCCGAGGCAGTAGCCGAGCGCGTGGATCTTCCTCTTCGGCACGATCCTCGCCACCGCGTCCACCGCCGCCATCACGCCGTGGCGCAGGTAGTCGTCCATGCAGAGGTTGCGGTCCTCGGGCCCCGGGTTCTTCCACGAGATCATGAACACCGTGTGGCCCTTGTCGACCAGGTGCTTCACCAGCGAGTTCTGCGGCGAGAGGTCGAGGATGTAGTACTTCATGATCCACGCCGGCACCATGAGGACGGGCTCCGCGTGCACGCGCGGCGTGGCCGGCGAGTACTGGATCAGCTCCGCCAGTTCGTTTCGCATCACGACCTTGCCGGGTGTCACCGCGAGCTGCTTGCCCACCACGTAGTTCTCGGCCCCCGCCGGCGGCGCGCCGAGGATCGTGCGCTCGACGTCCTCCTGCCAGTTGCGGAATCCCTTCGCGAGGTTCTCGCCGCTCGTTTCCTGGATGACCTTCATCACCTCCGGGTTGGTGAGCGGGAAGTTGGAGGGCGAGAACCAGTCCATCGCCTGCCGCGTGGTGTAGTCCAGCACCTGCTCGTGGTGCTTCGTGACGCCGCGCACGCCGCGCATGCCGATCGAAAGCCACTGCTGGCCGAGCAGGAAGCTTTGCGAGATCACGTTGTACGGCCACTGGTCCCAGGCCGGGTCGCGGAAGCGCGGGTCCTGCGGCAAGGGCTCGATGCAGCGTTCGCAGCTGTCGCCCTGCGCGTGCATCAGCAGGTGGCCGAGGCGCTCCCACTGGCGAACGCCCATCTCGAAGATCTCCGCCTGCTTGCTGGGCGAGGCGGCGAGGTGCATGGCCCAGTCCACCCAGGCGTTCGAGAGCGCCGCCGGCGACAGGCCGCCGGTGAACTTCCCGATGGTGGCGTGGAGCAGCCGGTCGGCGTTGCCGGAGACGAAATTGGGGAGCAGGGACTGGGGCTGGGCATACATGGACGCCTCCCAGGGGGCGAGGGTGTAAGCCCAAGATACGCTTGGCAAATCTCCCCGGATTGACCTGTCTCAACCGCCTCGGGGACAGACCCCGGGGACGTACCCGCGGGTACGTCCCCGGGGTCTGTCCCGCGGGTACGTCCCCGAAGTTGCATACTGGGGGGGTGGATGCTGTCGCGACGCTCATCAAGGCGGCCGATTTCGCGGCCGAAAAGCACCGCACCAAGCGGCGCAAGGACGCCGCCGCGACCCCCTACATCAACCACCCGCTGGCGCTCGCTCGGGTGCTTCGGCTGGAGGCGGGGGTGGAGGACGTGGCCGTGCTTACCGCCGCCCTCCTGCACGACACGGTCGAGGACACCGACACCACGGTGGAAGAGCTGGCCCGCGAGTTCGGCCCCGAGATCGCGGGAATCGTGGCCGAGATGACCGACGACCCCGCCCTCACCAAGCCTGAGAAGAAGCAGAAGCAGGTGGAGAACGCCCCGCGCCTTTCCCCCAAGGCGAAGCTCGTGAAGATTGCCGACAAGATCTGCAACCTGCGCGACGTGGCCCGCAACCCTCCCGCCCACTGGCCGCTCGAGCGCCGCCAGGCCTACTTCGAGTGGGCCCGCGCCGTGATCGACGGCCTGCGCCCCGCCCACCCGGCCCTCGAGCGCCTCTTCGACGAGGCCTACCGGCTGAAGCCCTGAGGCCGGCGCTATCATCGGCCCATGACCGCCCCCGCCGACCTCACCGAACGCTTCCTCCTCGAGAACCTCGACATCCGCGGCCAGGTGGTGCGTCTGGGCCCCCTGTGGCGGGCGATCGTCTCGCGCCGCGACTATCCCGACGAGCTGCTTGGCCTGCTGGGGGAATTCGCCGCGCTCGCGGTCCTCATCGGCTCCGGCCTCAAGCACCCGGGACGCGCCGTGCTGCAGGTGCTCGGGCAGGGGCCCATCTCGCTCGCGGTGGCCGATTGCACGCGGGAGCTGGCGCTGCGGGCGATGGTGAAAGCGGGGGGGAAGAGCGCCGGCGCGTCGCTCCACGAGTGGTTCCCCACCGGCCGCCTCGTCCTCACCATCGAGAACGCCCAGACGGCCCGCCACTTCCAGTCCATCGTGCCGCTCGAAGGGGCCACGCTCGCCGAGTGCTTCGAGCGCTATTTCGACCGCAGCGAGCAGGTGCCCACCCACCTCTGGGTCCACGCCAGCCGCGAGAGCGTGGGCGCCCTCATCCTGCAGAAGCTCCCCAAGGCCGACGAGAAGGACGCGAGCGGCTGGGCGCGCGTCCAGCAGCTCGCCGCGCAACGAGCTCCCCTCTCCCTGGGGAGAGGGGTCGGGGGTGAGGGGCCATCCTTCGACGTCGCAACCCTTCTCACCACCCTCTTCCCCGAGGACGACGTGCGCCTCTTCAAGCCGTTCGCCGTGACCGACGGCTGCGGCCGCAGCGAGGAGAAGGTGCACGCCATGCTGAAGGGCCTCGGCCGCAAGGAGGTCGAGGCCACCCTCGCCGAGCACGGCGTCGTGAAGGTCCACGACGAGCTCTGCAACCAGGAGTACCGCCTCACCGCGGCCGACGTGGCGAGGCTCTTCGAAGGGGCATAATCCGACCCATGAGCGCCGACGGCGACCCGCGCACACTCGTCGACAAGGCCTGGGAGGCCCAGTACGCGAACCCGCGCGATTCGCACGCGTGGGCGCGCGAGGCGCTGGCCGCGGCCGGGACGAAGGGCGACGCCACCACCCGCGCCTGGGCGCTCCTCACCATCGGCAACTACCAGCTTCGCTACGAAAGCCCGGCGCAGGCGCGCGCCTCCCTCGCCGAGGCGGAAGCCCTCTTCAACACGCTGGCCGACCCGCGCGGCGCCATCCTCGCCCGCAACAGCCTCGCCCGCGTGCGCATGATGGAAGGCGACGCCAAGGGCGCCTACGCCATGTTCCGCGCCATCCTCGAGGAGGACGCGGGCTCCCTCTCCGCCTTCGACCGCTTCTACACGCTCAACGGCATCTCCGGCTGCTGCGCCGCGCTGGGCGATTCGCCGCAGTCGATCGGCTACCTCTTCGAGGCGCTGGGCGTGGTGCGCACCGAGAACGCGCGCCCGCAGAAGGCGATGCTGCTCTGCAACCTCGGCGGCGAGCTGGTGGCCGTGGGCGACTACGAGGAGGCCCTCACGGTCTTGC
Source organism: Burkholderiales bacterium (assembly GCA_019634955.1). GTDB lineage: Bacteria > Pseudomonadota > Gammaproteobacteria > Burkholderiales > Usitatibacteraceae > FEB-7. The sequence goes on along the minus strand of JAHCAK010000005.1, from coordinate 8,120 downwards.
AGGAGGCCGAGGCGCTGGTCGCCGAGGTGAACCACCCGCGGCTTCGCGTCGGCATCATCGCGAACCTCGCCGACTGCCTCGTCCACCTCGGCCGCCCCGCCGACGCCCTGCCCCGCGCGCGGGCCCTGATGGCCGACCCCGAGTCGCCGCACATCTCCGCGGCCGAGGGCAACGTCTTCACCACGGCCGCGCTCGTGTTCCTGGGGAACGGCTGCGATTCCGAGGCCGAGGCGGCCATCGCGCTCGCCGAGCGGGAGGCCGCGAAGCACGGCGGCCCCTGCCACGTGTGGGCGCTGTACCTGCGCGCGACGCTGCTCGCGAAGCGGGGCGACCTCGAGGGCGCCATCGCGAGGCTGGCCGAGGCGCGCACGCGCTTCGAGGAGCGCACGCCGCTCCTCCTGTGCGGGCTGGTGCTGGAGTCGCTCGCCGATCTCACCGCCCGCGCCGGCCGCCACGCCGAGGCCTTCGCGCTGCAGAAGGAGTACTTCGCCGCCTACGAGCGGCGTCTCGGCATGGGCACGAAGGCGCGCTACTACGCCGTGCAGATCCGCTACGAGCTGAACCGCCTTCGCGACGAGCGCGACCGCGCGCGCGAGGAGGCCCTGCGCGATTCCCTCACCGGGCTCTACAACCGCCGCTACCTCGATTCGGTGCTGGCGGCGCTCGTCTCCCTCTTCGGGCGCACCGGCCAGCCGCTCGCGGTGGCCATGCTCGACCTCGACTTCTTCAAGGACGTGAACGACCGGCACGGCCACCTCTTCGGCGACGAGGTGCTGCGGACGGTCGCGCGCGTGCTCACCGAGGGCACGCGCGCGGGCGACGTGGTCTGCCGCTACGGCGGCGAGGAGTTCTGCCTGCTCTTCCCCAACTCCACCGCCGAGGACGCGATGGCGCGCGTGGAGACGCTCCTCGAGCAGACGCGCCGCGCGGAGACGCGCATGGGCGACACCGTGAAATCCGGCATCACCTTCTCCGCGGGCGTGTGCGGCTTCCCCGAGGACGGCCAGTCGGCCGCGGCGCTCGTGGAAACCGCCGACCGCATCCTCTACACCGCGAAGAACCAGGGGCGCGGGCGCGTGCTGCGCCGCGCCTGACCCCACAGCGCCAACCGGCCGCCGCGCCGCGCTGGAGGCAAAGGGCCGGCCCATCGGCGCCTACGACCTTCTCATCGCGGGCTGCGCGCTCTCGCGCGGCATGGCGCTCGTCACGTCGAACGCCCGCGAGTTCGCGAGGGTGTCGGGCTTGCGGGTCGAGAACTGGCGCGGCTGATCCTCGCGGGGCCTACCCCGGCCAGGCCTCCAGCACCAGCGCGACGAGGTCCCGGCAGTCGGCCGCGGCGGGTTCCTGCGGGTCCGCGTCCCCCTGCGCGAGGCGCTCCCTGAGCCACGCCGCCGTGGCCGGCCCGTGGTAGAGGAAGGATTCCCACCCCTGCCCCAGCCGGATGCGGAAGGTGCGCTTGCCCGGCAGTTCGACGATCGGCAGCAACGCCTCGTAGCGACGCCGCAACTGGCCTGCCGGGATTGCCGGCCGCAGCCCCGGCACCGGGTTCGCGTACTCGGTGTGGGCGTAGAGCTTCTGCAAGGTCTCCCGCATGTCCTCCGGCAGGCCCGCCACCACGCGGCGCGCGAGGCCATCCGGGATGCCGTAGAGCGCCTCGGCCACGGGCCCCGCGATCGCGCCGAAGGCGTCCTTGTCGCCATCGAGGGAGACCGCGCTCGCGATCGCTGCCTCGAACGAGCCGGCCTCCAGCGCGCAGGCGATCGCGTTGGGCACGGCCTCGTCGGGCCCCTCGTGCGGCAGTGGCCGGTGGCGCATCGCGCCGAGGGGGCGGTCCATGTCGTAGCCATAGGTCCGCTCGAGCGTGGCGCGGATCTCCTGCGCATCGGCGCCGAAGCGGGCGAGGAAGATCGCGTGTGCCGTGGCCTTGGCGCCCTTGATGGCGCCCGGGTGGTCGTGCGTCACCTGCGAGACCTTCACCGCGAACCACAGCGCCTCGTCGAGCGAGGCCGCGAGCAGCGCCGCGGGGCTCACGCGGGCCGCCGCCCCGCAGCCGCAGCCGCCGTAGGGCGAGAGCTCCCAGGTATCCAGCCAGCTCGCGAATGCGGGATCGTAGGCGCATTTCGGGTGCCTCGTTCCCCAGAGGAAGAGCGCCTTGCGCGGGTGGTGGCCATGCAGCAGGGCGTCGGCGACCGCCATCGTGAGGACGGATTCGTCGGTGAAGTCCCCGCCTGCGCCCGTGAGGTCGCCGATGATCGCGCCGAGCATATGTTTTCTCGTTGTTCCCTGGCCGCCGCTCTCCATTAGAGAGCCAAACTCGCCATCGCGGGGCGCGATTAGGCGCGTGGAATGACGCTAAGTGCGGCCACCAGGGAAGGGATCTCGACCAGGCGGTCGAGGTGCTCGGCGGGGTCGCGCCGGCCGCGGGCGACCCAGGAGAGCGCCTGCGCCACATCCCACTCGGTGCGGGCCCGCTCGGGGCTGCCGGGCACGGCGATCGTGGCCTCCATCGCCTTCTCGCTGGGCCTGCCGGGCTGGAAGCGGTCCCGCGGCTCGGCGTCGCGGCCGGTGCGCGCGATGTGCAGGAACCGGGCGGCGTCCCACACGCCCCAGCGGACCTTGAGCGGGCCGTCGGCGAAGGCGGGCAGGCGCGCGGGCTCCACGGGGCGGGCGAGCCAGCGCGCCATGGCGAGGCGATCGGCCCTCGCGAGTTCCAGCCCCCGCGCGATCTCGCCGCGCACGTCCGGCGCGGTGCGCGACTCGCGGTGCACCAGCCGCCCGAGGTGCTTCGAGAAGCCCACGATGAGGCCGTTGGTGCACACGAGGCGGTACCAGGTGAAGCACACGCGCAGCATCGCGCTCGCGTCCACCGAGTTGAGGCACCGCAGCTGCAGCAGGAGCGGGTGTCCGTCGCCCGGGCTCACCATCCAGCCCGCGCCGAGGTTCACCTCGAGGGCGAGGCGGGCGCCGTAGCGGTCGAGGGTCGCGTGCGTATCCAGCTCGCCCGCGTCGATCCCCACCGCCGCGAAGCCCTCCGCGATCATCTCCGCGGCGTGCCGGTGGCCGATGAGGCGGTAGGCCTTGGAGACGACCGCCACGGGCCGCCGCGCCCAGTCGCCGTCGCCGGATTCGCGCGTGGCGATGAGGTCCATCAGCTCGTTCACGTGCCAGGGGCCTTCGTTCTCCGGGGCCAGCGCGAAGGGCAGGCGGTCGAATTCGGGCAGCGCGGCAGTCACCTCGTCGAGGCGGCCGCGCAGCCAGCGCGTGGGCGGCTCCTTGAGGCCCGCGGGCAGCCACTCGGCCGCCTCGGGGGGGCGGAGGTCGGTGGGGGTCTCGTAGTCCATGAAGTCCCATCCTCCCAGCCGAGAGGCTCACGGCGTGAGCCTGGCCGGCTCCAAACGCACTCCGAAATTGGATGGGGGCGCTTCGGGGATTTCGCGAGCAGGGACTCCCGGGGCGGTGATAGACTTTTCATACACATCAGGAGGTGTATGGTGCGCACGAACATCGTTCTGGACGAAGAGCTCGTCCGGGAAGCCATGAAGCTCGCCAACGTGAAGACCATGCGGGAGGCTGTCGATGTCGCCTTGCGACGGTACGTCCACAGCGGGAGGCAGAGGCGCCTGCTCGCGCTCAAGGGCACGGGCGGTATCCGCAAGGACTACGACTACAAGCGTTCCCGCAGCGCGACCTGATGTACCTGGTCGACACCTCGGTCTGGATCGGCTTCCTGCGCGGGCGGGACACGCTGAAGGTCCGCGCGCTGGAGGAGCTTCTTTCTGGCGACGAAGTCGTGGGCGTCACCCCGACGATCATCCAGGAGTTGCTGCAGGGCGCGGACTCCCCGGCACGATTCGAGGAACTGCGGGAGTACCTCTCCGAACTGGCGTGCTTTCTTCCGCGCGAGCCCGTGGAGAGCCACGTTCGCGCCGCGAGGCTGTACCAGTCTTGCCGGCGGGCGGGCAGGACGCCCCGGAGCAGCAACGACTGCCTGATCGCGCAGGTCGCCATCGAGCACTCGCTCTACCTGCTGCACGATGACCGCGACTTCGACTCGATCGCGGCAACGAGCGCGGAACTGATGCTTTGCGCGGTGCAGTGACGGCGCCGGCCGCCTACCGGTACAACCCCGCCGTCTCCCCCGCCAGCGCCGCGACCTTCTCCGCGAGCGCATCCGGCGCGAGCACCCGGCACTCCGGCCCGTACTTGAGGATGTCCATCACCAGCTCGCGGTCGTCGCCGAAGGGCACTTCCAGCACGTAGCCGCCATCCGCCTCGAAGCGCCCGCGCTGCTTGGAGTGCCACTTCTCGTGCGCCACCCAGCGCGCGGCCGTGGGCGTGAAGCGCAGCTTCGCCCACCCCTTCGCCTTGCCCGCGAAGATGCCGTAGGCCGAGGCGAGGTACTCGTCGAGGTCGGGCTCGGGGACGTTCTTCGCCTTTTCCCCGGTGAGGCGCGCGGCGCGGATGCCGTCCAGCGCGAAGCTGCGGATGCCGTCCCGCAGGTGGCACCACGCATCCAGGTACCAGTTGCCGCGGTAGAACACGAGGCGCTGCGGGGAGATCACGCGGTCCGTGGTCTTGTCGGAGTGGCGGCTCCAGAAGGTGATCGCGAGCCGCTCGCGCCTGAGCGTGGCCGTGGCCGCGAGCTCGAAGAACTCCAGCTTCATCCCGCGCGCGGCCATGCGCACGATGCGGATCCTCTTGCGGATCTCCTCGACCGAAGGTTGCTCCCCTCTCCCTTGGGAGAGGGGCCGGGGGTGAGGGTCCAGTATCCTGTTCAGCCGCTCCATCAGCGGCTCCACGTGCGGCGCGAGGATCCCCGGATCCAGCCCCTTCAGCAGCTCCTGCATGGTGAGGAGCGCGTGGATCTCGGAGGCATTGAACCAAAGCCCCGGCAGCTCGTAGCGGGGGCCGCTGCGCTCGCCGGCCGCGAAGCGGTAGCCGTTGTTGTCGCGGTCGTATTCGATGGGCGCGTTGAAGCGGTCGCGCATGTAGTCGAGGTCGCGCTTGAAGGTCGCGCGCGAGACGCCGAGCTCCTCCAGGAAAGACTGCAGCGGCACGACGGTGCGGTCGCGCAGCATCTGGTCCATGCGGTAGAAACGCTCGGTGCGGTCCATGGCGCGATCCTACAACCCTGCCTACCCGCTTGCGAGGGGACCGGTTGCTACGCCGGGGAAAGCGAGCAGCGGATTCAGGGGAGGAAGGGCCGCTGGCGAGGGTCACCCCAGGAACTGTTCCATCCCCTGCCTGAAAGCCGTCGCACCCCCGTTGGCCGGGTGCCGCACGGCCGCGGCCACGGGCACCGCGAGCTCCGCGAGAATGCCGCGCGCCTTCTCCCCCACCGCGACCACCGGCACCTTCGGGAACAAGGCGAGGAACGCCTGCAGCGCCGCGAGCCCTGCCCGGAACTCCTCCGGCGTGGGCGTGCGGTTGCGCAGCGCCGTCGCGCCCTGCGGATGCCACGCGAAGGTGTTCCAGTTGACCCAGTCGCGGCCGGCGAGGCCCGCCTCGCGCATCTTTCCCCACACGATGGTGGCGGTGGGCTCTGTGAACCCGGCGGGGCGCACGGATTCGCGGCTGGTGCGGCGCCGTGGCCCGTCGAAGAAGTCGCTCGCGATCTCGCCCGAGGCCACGAGCTGCCGCTCGCTCGTCATGGCGATGCCGCTGAACTTGGCGCCCTGGTAGCCCGCGGCCTCCGCCACCAGCAGCACGCGCGCGCGGCCGAGGCGCTCGGCGAGGTAGCGGCGCAACTGCTCGCGGCGGATGGCAGGTGCCTCGGGCCCGAAGTCGTTGGCGCGGTCGCAATCGGCCCACGGGTTGAAGACGCGGGGGCGGTGGAAGGCGGCGAGCGTGGCGAGGAAGCTATCGAGGGGCGTCACCGGCACCCCTCGCGAATGGCGGCGTGGTGGCGGTGCCTGGTCCCGGCGGCGAGGAAGTCCATCGCGGCATCATAAGGGCGACGCTTCGGGCGCTCCAGCACGGCGGCAGGCGGCGAAGGATGCGGCCGCTGGCTCACCGCTTGAGCCTCCCGCGCCCTACCGTGTTCCCATGACCGACCCCGATGACATCGACGGCTGCCGCCACCGCGCGAAACGGGCGGCGTGGTCGCTCACCCTCGCCAGCGGCCGCGTGATCCACCTCGATTCGCTCCGGCAGGGGCACACGAACGCGGGTGTCCTGTGCGGATCGCCGCGCAGCGACCCCGGCTTCAACGACCGGCGCGTCAAGGGGGCCATCGAGGAAGCCGCCCGCGCGTTCCACCGCGAGCCGGGGAGGATTGCCGTCCTTCCCCCGCTGCTCCTGCGCTCCCTCGAGAAGCGCCCGCCGCGCGAGGCCGGGCCGGAAGAGATCACCGTCGACTTCCTGCCGGCCGTGCAGACGCTGGCGATGTTCGAATCCGATCCCGTCGACCCGGGCGAGATGTTCTCGACGCTGCCGGTGGTGTGGTTCCAGGACGCCTGGGGGCTGCCGGAGGCGGGCCACGTGACGCAGCAGTTGCGCCTGCTGGACTGGGAAAGGTTCGCCGTCGATGGAAGCTGGTAAGCCCTACCGGGTGCACCCCGCCGAACCGCAGCCCCAGAGCCTCTTCCCCGATGAGGTCGAAGGCAAGGGTGCGGCCTTTCCCGAGCACCTCGTTCCCCGCGCCTGGGCCGCGCTCGCCCGCCGCCTGAAGGACCCCGTGCGGGTCACGCAACGCGGCGGCCTGCGCACCGTGGAGGTGTTGCGGTGCTTTCGCTACTTCGTGATGCCCACGGTGCGGTGGGTGCACTTCGCCTACGCGGTGGGCGGGGGCCGCTTCAGGGCGGGGCCCGCGGGCGCCACCGTGTTCGTGGATCCCCCGATGCACGGCGACATGTGGCTCGCGTTCTACATGGCCGACTGGCTCGTCACGCACGCGCCCGACCCCGGCCACGGCGATTTCGACGGGCTCGTGTCGCGCATCCGCCGTGGCCGCGCCTTCGCCATGCTGCTGGATCGCGCCGACGCCTGCGGGATCCTTCATCCGCTCCAGGACCGCGTCGCCGAGGCGCTCGGGCTGGACTCCCGGGTGCTCTCGTGGGTGCGGCAGGGCACGCCGCGCGGCGTCGCGCTGGCCGTGCACTCGCGCGCGTTCACGACGATGTGGCGGCGCAAGGAAAGCCTCGAGGCGGTCGAACGCGATTGCCCCGCGCTCGTGCGCCCCTACGCCGGCGCGGGGCTCGCGGGCGTGCTCGGCGGGCACGCGGAGCCCCTGCGCGACCTGAAGCTCGCCCTGCGCGCGGAGGGCATCGGCGATGCGGGCTGGAAGCTCCTCCTCGGGACGGACCCCGAGGAGATGCGCATGCCGCTCGCCTTCGCGCACAACGACAACGCCTTCGACGTTTACGCGTGGATCATCCGGGCGTGCCTGCTTGCCGGGCGCGTGCTGCCGGGCGTGGTGCTCGCGCGCCTCATCAAGCCCAACGGCCACGAGCCGGGCGCGGCGGAGAGCGTCAGCGCGGGCGAGCTCGAAACGGGCTTCTGGCCACCCTTCCTGCGCGCACTGGGGCAGCGGCTGGAAGGCGTGGATGCGCGCAAGGGGATCGGCCGCTTCCTCGACACCGAGTTCGAGGATGTCTACGAGTGGCTGGAGTGCGAGCGCCCCCGCATCGACGCGAACCAGGCGCGGGCGGGCTGGGCGTGGTTGCTGCGCCGCCACGGCGAGTGGGCCGCGCGGGAGGAGGCCCTCGCCCTCGTCCGCCGCGAGTCGATGCGCTGGCGCGTGCCGGTGCGCGAGGCGGTCGTCGGCGGGCACCGCGTGGTGGCGCTCGCCGACGCCTACGAGCTGTGGGAGGAAGGCCACGCCATGCGCCACTGCGCGCGCACCTGGGCGGAGCGGTGCATGAAGGGGCAGGATCTCGTCCTCTCGATCCGCAATGCGCAGGGCGCGCGGCTGGCCACGGCGCACGTGGGGCTCCTGCGCGGCACGTGGGTGGCGGGGGCGGTGCGCCTGCCGGGCAACCGAATCGCAACGCGGCCGCTGCCGCAGGTGGCGGCGGCTTTTGCGGCGATGCTCAATGCTCGGTCGCGGTGAGCCCGCGGTGCCCCTGGCTCACCCCCTGAGCCCCCGCCCCCCACACGACACCAATCCACGACGCGCCGAA
>JAHCAK010000049.1 GCA_019634955.1 Burkholderiales bacterium | reverse complement strand
GTCTCGTGCAGGCACTCGAAGTAGGCCATCTCGGGCGCGTAGCCCGCCTCGACGAGGGTCTCGTAGCCCGCCTTGATCAGCTCCACGATGCCGCCGCAGAGCACGGTCTGCTCGCCGAAGAGGTCGGTCTCGGTCTCCTCGCGGAAGTTGGTCTCGATCACGCCCCCGCGCGTGCCGCCGATGGCGCAGGCGTAGGAGAGGGCGAGGTCCTTGGCCTTGCCGGTGGCGTCGCGGTGCACGGCGATGAGCGCGGGCACCCCGCCGCCCTGCGTGTAGGTCGAGCGCACCAGGTGGCCGGGCCCCTTGGGCGCGATCATGATGACGTCGAGGTCCTCGCGCGGCTGGATCTGGCCGAAGTGGATGTTGAAGCCGTGCGCGAAGGCGAGCGCGGCGCCCTTCTTGATGTTGGGCTCGATCGACTCGCGCCACACGGACGCGTGGTTCTCGTCGGGAAGCAGGATCATCACGAGGTCGGCGCCCTTGACCGCCGCGCCCACCTCCTTCACCTCCAGCTTCGCCTTCTTCGCCTTGTCCCACGAGGCGCCGCCGGGGCGCAGCCCCACCGTCACCTTGACGCCGGAATCCTTGAGGTTCTGCGCGTGCGCGTGGCCCTGCGAGCCGTAGCCGATGATCGTGACCTTCCTGCCCTTCACGAGCGAGAGGTCGGCGTCCTTGTCGTAGTACACCTTCATGGTCGTTTCCTCGGGGTATCTGGGATGTGTTGGCTTCAGGCTTTGAGCACCCACTCGCCCCGGCCGATGCCGGAGACGCCGGTGCGCACGGTCTCGAGGATGGCGCCCTTGTCGAGCGCCTCGAGGAACGCGTCGAGCTTGTCCGTGGTGCCGGTGAGCTCGATGGTGTAGGACTTGTCGGTCACGTCGATGATGCGCCCGCGGAAGATGTCGGCGGTGCGCTTCATCTCCTCGCGGTCCTTGCCGGCGGCGCGCACCTTCACGAGCATGAGCTCGCGCTCGATGTGGCGCCCCTCCGAGAGGTCCACGACCTTCACCACGTCGACCAGCTTGTTCAGCTGCTTCGTGATCTGCTCGACGATCTCGTCGGAGCCGGTCGTGACGATGGTCATGCGCGACATCGTCGCGTCCTCGGTGGGCGCGACGGTGAGCGACTCGATGTTGTAGCCGCGGGCGGAGAAGAGGCCGGCGACGCGCGAGAGCGCGCCCGCTTCGTTTTCGACGAGGATGGAGAGGATGTGTCGCATGGCGGGTTCGGGAGGGTGTCGGGCCCCGCGGGGGCGGGGATCCGGGCGCCGGCGCGGGCGCTGGGCCCCGGCGGCGGCCCGGCGGGAGCGGCGGTCAGAGGTCTTCGGAAAGGATCATCTCCGACATGCCCTTGCCGCCGGGCACCATCGGGAAGACGTTCTCGGTCTGGTCGGTGATGATGTCGAGGAACACGAGGCGGTCCTTGAGGGAGAACGCCTCGCGCAGCGCGCCCTCCACGTCGCCGGGCTTCTCGACCCGCATGCCGACGTGCCCGTAGGCCTCGGCGAGCTTCACGAAGTCGGGAAGCGCGTCCATGTAGGACTCGCTGTAGCGGTTGCCGTGGAAGAACTCCTGCCACTGGCGGACCATCCCCATGTAGCGGTTGTTCAGGTTCACGAGCTTCACCGGCAGGTGGTACTGCTTGCAGGTGGAGAGCTCCTGGATGCACATCTGGACGGAAGCCTCGCCCGTGACGCAGGCGACGTCCGCCTTCGGGAAGGCGAGCTTGACGCCCATCGCGTAGGGCAGGCCCACGCCCATCGTCCCGAGGCCGCCGGAGTTGATCCAGCGCCGGGGCTTCTCGAAGCGGTAGAACTGCGCGGCCCACATCTGGTGCTGCCCCACGTCGGAGGTGACGTAGGCGTCGCCCTTCGTGACCTCCCAGAGCTTCTCGATCACGAACTGCGGCTTGATGATCTTCGCGTTGCGGTCGTACTTGAGGCAGTCCTTGGCGCGCCACGACCCGATCTGGTCCCACCAGGCGGCCAGCGCCGCCGCGTCGGGCTTCTCCTTCGACGCCCTGAGCAGCGCGATGAGCTCGGCGAGGACGTCCTTCACGTGGCCCACGATGGGCACGTCCACGCGGACGCGCTTGGAGATCGAGGAGGGGTCGACGTCGATGTGGACGATCTTGCGGCCCGCGCTGCCGGCCGCGAAGTGCGCCGGGTTGCCGATCACGCGGTCGTCGAACCGCGCGCCGACGGCGAGCAGCACGTCGCAGTTCTGCATGGCCATGTTGGCCTCGACCGTGCCGTGCATCCCCAGCATGCCCACGAAGCGCTTGTCCGAGGCCGGGAAGGCGCCGAGCCCCATGAGCGTGTTGGTGCAGGGGTAGTCGAGCAGGCGGACGAGCTCCGTGACCTCGTGCGAGGCCTCGCCCAGGATGGCCCCGCCGCCCACGTAGATCATGGGGCGCTTCGCCTCCAGGAGCAGCTGCATCGCCTTCTTGATCTGCCCGCCGTGGCCCTTCACCACCGGGCTGTAGGAGCGCAGGCTGATCTTCTCGGGATAGTGGAAGCGCGCCGACTGCTGGGAGACGTCCTTCGGGATGTCGACCAGCACCGGGCCCGGCCGGCCGGTGGTGGCGATGTGGAACGCCTTCTTCATCGTGATGGCGAGCTCGTTCACGTCCTTCACGAGGAAGTTGTGCTTCACGCAGGGTCGCGTGATGCCGACCGTGTCGCACTCCTGGAACGCGTCCTCCCCGATGGCGCGCGTGGGCACCTGCCCCGTCACCACGACCATCGGGATGGAGTCCATGTACGCCGTGGCGATGCCGGTGACGGCGTTGGTCACGCCCGGCCCGCTCGTCACGAGGGCCACGCCGGGGCGCCCCGTGGCGCGCGCGTAGCCGTCGGCGGCGTGCAGCGCGCCCTGCTCGTGGCGCACCAGGATGTGCTTCACCTTCTTCTGCTTGAAGAGGGCGTCGTAGATGAAGAGGACCGCGCCGCCGGGATAGCCGAATACGAACTCGACTCCCTCCTCCTGCAGGCAGCGGATGGCGATCTCGGCGCCCGTGAGGGTTTCACCGGTTTCCGCGAGCGGGGGGAGCTTGAGTTCCATAAGGCCTTGTAATTCGTGAATTTTCCGGAAGGGGGACCTAGAACATTAGCCCGCCGGTCCGGATTGGTCAAGCCGAATGGCGGGATAAGGCGCTTGCCTGCCCTGCCCGTCCGCCAGGAGCCCGTTTGCTATAGTCGCGGCGCGCCGTGCCCCTTCCCGCGGGCATGCGCGCGAGCCGGGCGCGTGCCCGCGGAGGACCCCCTGGCCACCCGAAAAGAGCTCTCCGATTTCCTCGCCGGCGTCGAGAAGCGCGCGTTCAAGCAGTGCGTCTTCGCGGTGCAGGAGGAGGAGGCCGCGCTCGACATCGTCCAGGACGCGATGCTGCGGCTCGCGGAGAAGTACTCGGCGAGGCCGGCGGAGGAACTGCCGTTGCTGTTCCAGCGCATCCTGCAGAACGGCATCCGCGACCACTTCCGCCGCAGCCGGGTCCGCTCCACCTGGACCTCGCTCTGGGCATCCCTGGGCCTCACCGGGGAGGACGACGAGGCGGACCCGCTCGAGACCTTCGAGGTGGCCGAGTCGGCCTCGGTGCCGGCCTCCCCCGCGGACCGGCTGCAGCAGTCGCAGGTGATGGCCGCCATCGAGGAAGCGATCGCGGGCCTCCCGGAGCGTCAACGGCAAGCCTTCCTGCTGCGTTATTGGGAAGACTTCGATGTCAGCGAGACGGCCAGGGCCATGGGGTGCTCGGAGGGCAGCGTGAAGACGCACTGCTCCCGGGCGGCGCACGCACTGGCGAAGACCCTGAGATCAAAAGGCATAACCCTATGAATGATAAAGACTTTGGCGGAAAGCTCCGCCCCTGGCTCGAAAGGGCGGCCGGGGAGGTCGGTGAAATGCAGGCCACTCGCCTGCGCGCGGCCCGCTTGCGGGCGATGGACCGGTGGCAGGAGCCCGTGCGCCTGCTGGGCGTCGTCACGGTGGGTGCCGGCACGCTCCAGACCCTTTGGTACCGGGTGCTCCAGCAGGGGCTCCTTTTCCTCCCGGTCGCGGTCCTCCTCGCCGCCCTCGCGACCAAGGCGCTGAGCCCCGAGGTCGACATCGGCGAGCTCGACGCCCAGCTCCTGACGGGGGAGCTTCCCATCCACGCCTTCCTCGACGAGGACTTCGACAAGTGGCTTCGCAGCGCCTCCGAGTCCTCCTTCTAGGCATCGCCGCCGCCTGCTTCTGCGTAGCCGCTCAGGCGGCCAGCCCGGATAGGCCCAAGACGCCCCAGACGCCGTGGTCCCGCCTCCCGCAGGAGGACCGCCAGGTCCTCTCCCCCCTCGCCCCGGACTGGGACAAGCTCCCCGGCTACCAGCAGCAGCGCCTCATGTCGGCGGCCCGCCAGTATCCGAAGATGCGCCCCATCCAGCAGGAGCGCTTCCAGGAGCGTATCCGCGACTGGGCCGCAATGACCCCGGACCAGCGCAAGGCCGCTCGCGAGAAGTTCCAGGGCCTGAAGAAGCTGCCACCCTCCAAGCAGCACGAGCTGCGCGAGAAGTGGCTGGAGCGCAAGGCCGCCCCGGGGCCGGCCCCTCGCGCGCCCTGATGGCCGCCGGTCCGCCCCGCGCGCCGGGGGCCTGGCGGCGCCTGGCCTGCGCGGTCTACGAATCGCTCATCCTCGCCGCGCTCGTCCTTTTCGCGACCTTCCCTTACCTCGCGTTCGCCGGCGATTCGACCGCGGGGTGGCGCCGCCACCTCCTGCAAGCGTGGGTCCTCCTCGTGGCTGGCGGGTACTTCGTGGGCTTCTGGACGCACGGGGGGCAGACCATCGCGATGAAGACCTGGCGCATCCGCGTCGAGTCCGCCGAGGGCGGCGCGGTCGGCACGGGACGGGCGGTCCGCCGGTACCTGTTCGCGCTGCTGGGCGCGGCGGCCGCAGGCCTGGGGTACCTGTGGGCGCTCGTCGACCGCGACGGGCAGTTCCTGCACGACAGGCTGGCGGGCACCCGGCTCGCCGACCTGCGCGACCCTCGCCGCTAGCGGCGCTCGGCGAACGCGAGGCCGGCCGCCGCGACGGCAAGGAAGAGCAGCGTGGGCATGCCCGCCGCGAAGGCCGCCGGCCAGTCGTTGAGCAGCCCCACGTGCGAGAAGAGCCTCCCGGAGAAGTGGAATCCCAGCCCGAGGAGGATGCCCAGCACGATCTTGGCGCCCAGGCCGCCGGCGCGCTGCGACTGGATCGCGAAAGGGATGGCGAGCACCATCATCACGATGGCCGCCGCCGGGTAGAGCGCCTTCTGCCACAGGGCGATCTCGTAGCGGGTCGTCTTCTGCCGGTTCTCGCGCAGGTGGTCGATGTAGGCGTAGAGGTTCAGCACGGACATCCGCTCCGGCACGATCTTCAGCACCGAGAGGATGTCCGGCGTGAGGACGGAGTTCCACCGTGAGGTCGCGCGCCGCTCGAGCACCGCCTTGTCGCCGTCGAAGCGCGTCACCTCGACGTCGGCAAGCGACCAACCCTCGCCCGCCGCGAAGGTCGCCTTGCCCGCGCGGCTGATGGAGGCGAGCCGGTAGGCGTCGTCGAACTCGTAGATCCGCAGGTTCAGGAGCACGGTGTCCGCCGTCACGTCCTGGATGTTCACGAAGCTGCGGTCCTCCTTCACCCAGAAGCCCGAGCGGAACTCGCGCGCCACGATGGAGCTGGTGGCCTTCAGCCGCAGGCTCTTGGCGGCCTCCTCCGTGTGCGGGGTCACGAACTCCCCCATCGCGAGGGTGGCCGCGGCGATCACGAGGCCCGTGGCCGCCACGTGCCCGGCCATCTGGCGCATCGACATCCCCGAGGAGCGCATCACCGTGAGCTCCGACTGCTCCGACATCCGGGCCAGCGCGAAGAGCGTGCCGATGAGGGCCGCCGCGGGCAGCAGCACGTAGGCGTGCGAGGGCAGCGAGAGCAGGACATAGCCGACCATCACGCCCATGCGGTAGCCGCCGCGGCCCACGTCGTCCAGCTCGCGCACCAGGTCGAAGAACCCGAACAGCGCGAGCAGCGCCGCCAGCACGAGCAGGCTCGTGGCGAGGATCTCGCGCGCGAAGTAGCGGAAGAGCATGGCCCCGCGGCCGCTACGCGCCCCGGCGCAGGCTCGCGAGCCCGATGATGAGGAAGATCCAGATCCAGAGCAGCAGCCCGAAGGCCACGAACGGGATGTGCCGGTCCGGGATGAAGCGCGGCATCACGGCGCGCGTGGCGCGCGTGACGGGGCCGGTGACGATGCGGAAGACCTGGTAAATCACGTTCTGGTCGCGCTTCGTCCCCGAGAACAGGGCCACCAGGCCCTGCCCGAGGTAGGCGAAGCCGGCGACCTCGACGACGGCCTTGAGGGCCCGCAGGAGGAATTCAGGTTCCATGAATGAAAAAGGCCCGCGCCGGAGCGGCGCGGGCCCATTGTGCCACGGTGCGCGCGATCAGGTGCCGCGCGTGTCGATGTCGCCCGCGATGTTCGGGTAGCGGACGTGGTCGACCAGCTCCTGCACGTCCTTTTCCGGCGCCGGCGTCACGAGGCTCACCACGAAGATCGTGATGATGCCGATCGGCACGCCGAACATCCCGGCGGAGATCGGGTCGAGGCCGAACCACTTCGTGATGGGCGTCGTGCCGAACCACTGGATGAACGTCGGATAGGTGTGGACCATGTAGTACAGGCAGGTGCCGAGGCCCGCGAGGATCCCCGCGATGGCGCCCCACTTCGAGGCGCGCTTCCAGAAGATCCCCATCACCAGGGCCGGGAAGAACGCCGAGGCCGCCATCGAGAACGCCGCGCCCACCAGGAACAGGATGTTGCCCGGCTTGAGCGAAGTCACGTACGCCGCGATGATGGCCACGATGAGAAGCAGCCCCTTGGCCACGGCGATGCGCATCGTCGGCGAGGCGTTCGGGTTGATCATCTTGTAGTACAGGTCGTGCGACAGGGCGTTGGCGATCGTGAGCAGCAGCCCGTCGGCGGTGGAGAGCGCCGCCGCGAGGCCGCCGGCCGCGACCAGGCCCGAGATCACGTACGGCAGCCCGGCGATCTCCGGCGTCGCCAGCACGATGATGTCGCCGCCGATCACGATCTCGGCCAGCTGCACGATGCCGTCCTTGTTGATGTCGGTGATGTTGAGCAGCGTCCGGTCCACCGCCTGCCACGCGTTCACCCACGCTGGCAGTTCGGCGAACTTCGAGCCGACGACCAGCGTGTACACGTCCCACTTCGCCAGCACCGCGAGCGCGGGCGCCGTGAAGTAGAGCAGGAAGATGAAGAAGAGCGACCAGAACACCGACACCCGCGCCTCCTGCACCGAGGGCGTTGTGTAGTAGCGCATCAGGATGTGCGGGAGCGCCGCGGTGCCGAACATCATGCAGAAGACGACGCCGATGAAGTTGAGGCGGCTCGTCTCGCGGGCCTTCTCGTCCTTGCCCGGGTAGGGCGTGGCGTGCGGGAGCGGCGGACCGGTGCGGCCGGCGGCGGCGCCCTTGTCGGCCGTCCACTTGGCCTTGGCGGCGTCCGGCGAGGCCGGGAAGCCCTTGACGGCGGCCTCGGCGGCGTCGATTTCCGCCTTGGGCGCGCTGGCGGCCCGGAGGTCCTCCAGCTTCTTCGTGACCGCGGCCTTCTCCGTCTCGTAGCTCGCCGGCAGGGCCTTGATCTTGTCGTCGGCCGCCTTGGCGCGGTCGGCGAAGATCTTGCGGACCTCCTGCTCCTTCGGGTCGTTGGTGAGCTGCTTCTCGCGCTCCGTGACCTTTTCGAGCACCGTGCCGTAGACGAGCTGCGGCACCGGGATGCCGGTGTGCTTAACGGAGAGCCACACCACCGGGATCATGTAGGCCACGATCAGGATGATGTACTGGGCGACCTGCGTCCACGTCACCGCCTTCATGCCGCCGAGGAAGGAGCAGACCAGGATGCCCGCGAGGCCCACGAACACGCCGATGCCGAACTCCAGGCCCGTGAAGCGGCTGGTGATCACGCCGACGCCGTAGATCTGCGCCACCACGTAGGTGAACGAGCACAGGATCGCCGCGATGACGCCGAAGGAGCGGACGATGTTGCCGCCGTACCGGGCGCCGAGGAAGTCGGGAATCGTGAACTGGCCGAACTTGCGCAGGTAGGGCGCGAGCAGAAGCGCCACCAGCACGTAGCCGCCGGTCCAGCCCATGATGAAGGACAGGCCCTGGAAGCCGGTGAGGTACAGCGTGCCGGCCATGCCGATGAACGAGGCGGCGCTCATCCAGTCCGCGCCGGTCGCCATGCCGTTGAAGAGCGCGGGCACCCGCCGGCCGGCCACGTAGTACTCCGCGACCTCCACCGTGCGGCTCATGATGCCGATGCCGGCGTAGAGGAGGATCGTGAAGATGAGGAAGCAGTAGCCGATCCACTTGGACGACATGCCCATCTGCTCGGCGATGGCGAGCAGCACCACGAAGGCGACGAAGCCCCCCGTGTAGAAGGTGTAGTACTTCTTCAGCTGCTGCGTGAAGGTCTTCTGGCTGGTGGCCATTACTCGTCCTCCCCTTCGTGCACGCCGTGCTCCTGGTCCGCCTTGCGCATCGCCACCGCGTAGTAGCCGATGATCGCGACGTAGACGATGAGCGAGCCCTGGGCGGCCATGTAGAACGACAGCGGCCAGCCGAAGATCTTGATCTCGGCGAGCGGGATCGCGTACCAGGACATCACGTAGGTGACGACGAACCAGATCGCGAGCAGGATCGCCGTGAGCCTCAGGTTCTTGTGCCAGTAATCGATGTGGGTCTGCGTAAGCTGCATCGCGTTCCTCCTAGTTGATCGTTGTCCTCGGAACGGTCGTCCGTCCGGGCCGGTCGAGTGCCGGGGCGCCCGGCGAGGGGCGCTTTCGCGGCGCAGGTCGCGCGAACTGCCTGGTAGGGAGGAAATGCGGGTGCCACCGCGACCCGTGCCGGCGCTTGCGCGCGGCCATCCCTCTTGGCGGGGATTGGCCGGGCGCGGCCGATTGTTCTTTTTGGGTGGCCCTCCTCCTTAACGTGCCGGATCGTAATGCGCCCGTCCAGCCCGGGGCAATTGGGGTTAACCCTACCCCGGGGAGGACGCTCCCCCGGCCCCGCCGCCGGCGCTCCCGGGCGGCCGGGCCCCCAGGGTCGCCTGGACCAGCTCCGCCACGGAGTCGACCGCGAGCTTTTCCATGATCCGGGCGCGGTGCGCCTCCACCGTCTTGATCGAGATCTGCATCTCCTCGGCGATGAGGCGGTTCACCTTGCCGGCGATGACGCGGTCCAGGACCTCGCGCTCGCGCTGGGTGAGGGTCGCCAGCCGCTCGGCGCGGCCGCGGGCGGCCTCCCGGCCGGCGCGCGCCTCGGCGTCGCGCCGCAGGCACTCCCGCACCAGCTCGACGATCCGCCGGTAGTCGAAGGGCTTCTCGATGAAGTCGATGGCCCCGCTCTTCACGGCCGCCACGGCCTTGGGCACGTCCGCCCGGCCCGACAGGAAGATGACGGGCATCTCGATGCCGGCCTCCTTCAGGTATTGCTGCAGGTCGAGCCCGCTCATGCCCGGCATGTAGAGGTCGAGGATGAGGCAGCCCGGCGTGCCGGGGCGGTAGGCCTTGAGGAAGCTCTTCGCGTTGGGGTAGGCCTCGGCGCGGATGGCGTTGCGCTTCATGAGCCAGGTGAGCAGCTCGCGGATCGAGTCGTCGTCGTCGATCACGTGGACGACAGGCTCCTGCGTCCCGGGGCCGCTCATGCGCCCTCCCCGCGCCGCGCGTCCAGGGCCGGCCGCAGGAACGGGTCGGCGAGCAGCGCCTGCACGCGCGCCACCAGGTCCTGGGTGGCGAAGGGCTTGGTGACGTAGTCGTCGGCGCCCGCCTCGACGCCGCGGTCGATATCGCGGCTCCCGCCCTTGGCCGTGAGCATCAGCACGCGCGTGCCGGCGAGCGAGGGGTCGGCCCGGATGATCCGGCAGAGCTCGAGGCCGCTTCGCCGCGGCAGCATGATGTCGAGGATGGCCAGGTGCGGCCGGAACGTCGCCACGAGGCCAAGCGCCTCCTCGCCGTCGGCGGCCGAGCGCGTCTCGTGCCCGGCCTTGCGCATCAGGAACTCGAGGGAGGCGAGGATGCTCGGCTCGTCCTCGGCGATCAGCACGCGCCTGGCCACGGCCCGCCTCACGCGTTCGCCACGAGGCGCTCGGCGCCCCGCGCGCCGGCGGCCACCGGCAGGTCGAAGGAGAAGACCGAGCCGCGCCCCGGCTCGCTTTCCACCCACAGGCGCCCGCCGAAGTGGCCGACGATGCGCCGGCAGATCGCGAGCCCCAACCCCGTGCCCGAGGGCTTGTCGGTGAGCGTGTCGCCCACCTGCCGGAACTTCTCGAAGATGAGGGCCTGGTTCTCGCGGCTGATGCCCACGCCGTTGTCCTGCACGTCCACCCGCACGGCACCGCCATCCGCCTCGAGGCGAACCACGACCCGCCCCGTGCCGGGGGTGCAGAACTTGGCCGCGTTGGACAGCAGGTTCAGCAGCACCTGCATGAGGCGGTCGCGGTCGGCCAGCACCAGCGGCACGCGCGGCGCCAGGCGCGTCTCGACCGTGACGCCGCGCGACTTGAAGATCGCGCTCGTCGCGTTGACGGCCTCCAGCGCGATCTCGCGCAGGTCGAGCTCCGCCGTGCGCCACTCCGCGAGGCCCGACTCGATCTTGGCGAGGTCGAGCACCTGGTTGATGAGGCGCGTGAGGCGCTCGGACTCGCGGATCACGAGGCCGAGGAAGCGCTGCCGCTCGGCCGGGTCGAGGTCGGGGTTGTCGTGCAGGATCTCGGAGAAGGCGCGGATCGAGGTGAGCGGCGTGCGCAGCTCGTGCGTCACCGTCGAGATGAAGTCGTCCTTGAGGCGGTCGAGCTCCTTCAGGCGCTCGTTGGCCGCCTTGAGCTCCTGGGTCGCGGCTTCCAGCTCCTGCTGCTGCTCCTCCAGCCGGTGGCTGTAGGCGATCACCTGGGAGGCTTCGTCGATGATCGTCATCACCTCCTCGAGCCCCAGCGGCTCCTCCTGCGCCACGGTGGCGACCATGGTGCGCGCGGAGGCCGCGCCGATGGTGCCGGCGAGCTGCAGCTCGGCGAAGCGCACGAGGTCGCGGTCGCCCTCGAGCTCGTCCACGCTCTTCGCCCCGCGCAGCCGCGCGTAGGCGGTGAAGAGCTCGACCGCCCGCGCGGGCCCCAGGAAGCGCCCGACCAGCGTCTGCAGGGCGGAGGCCGAGGTGGCGCCCCGCCACGACGAGCCCGGCTCGCCGGTCTGCTGGTAGACGTCGACGAAGAGCGTCGCCTGCACGTGCTCGGCCGCGCTCTGGCGGCGGATGACGGAGCCCACGAGGTACGCGCCGACGTTGGCGATCATGCTCCAGATCATCGCATGGGTGATCTGGTCCAGCCCGGCCAGCCCGAAGAGCTGGGTCGGCCGCAGCAGCTCGATGCCGAAGGGCCCGCGCTCGACGAACTCGACGCCCAGCCACCCGGACTTGGCGAAGGCGGGCAGCAGCAGCGTGTAGGCCCACACCGCGAACCCGGCGCAGAGCCCGGCGAGGGCGCCGGTGCGCGTGCCCCCGCGCCAGTAGAGGCCGCCGATCACGGCCGGGGCGAACTGGGCGGCCGCCGCGAAGGAGATGAGGCCGATGGAGACCAGCGCGTAGGCCTCGCCGGCGAGGAGGTAGTAGAAGTAGCCCCCCATGAGCAGCGCGATGATGGCGGCGCGGCGGATGTCCAGGAGCAGGCTCGAGAGGTCGCGCATCTCCGTGAGGCGGAAGGCGCGGATGCGCAGCAGCAGCGGCATCACGAGGTCGTTGCAGATCATGGTCGAGAGCGCGATCGTCTCGACGATCACCATGCCGGTGGCGGCCGACAGCCCGCCGATGAAGACGAGCAGCGCCACCCCCTCGGCCTTCTGCGCCATGGGCAGCGTGAGCACGAAGGTGTCCGCGTCCACCTCGCCCGCCGGGAAGTGCAGCGCGCCCCCGAAGGCGATGGGCAGCACGAACACGTTGATCGCGAGCATGTAGAGCGGGAAGAGCCACGCCGCGCGCTTGAGGTGCCGCTCGTCGGTGTTCTCGATCACGGCCACCTGGAACTGGCGCGGCAGGAAGATGATCGCGAACATCGACAGGATCGTGAGCCAGACCCAGTTGGCGTAGCTGCCCGCCGCCCCGCCCAGCGGGGCCATGAGGACCTCGAGGTCGGGGCGCCCGGCCGCGCGGGCGAAGATGTCGCCCAGCCCGTCGTACATGAAGAAGGCCACGTAGACCCCGACACCGAGGAAGGCGACCAGCTTCACGAGCGACTCGAAGGCGATGGCGGCGACCATGCCCTCGTGGCGTTCCGCCGCGTCCAGCTGGCGCGTGCCGAAGGCGATGGCGAAGAGCGCCATGAACAGCGCCACGTAGAAGGCGGTGTCCTGCATCACCTCGAGCGAGCCCGCCTTCGCCGGCATCGCGATCGCCGGGTAGCCCAGCAGGATCTGGAAGCTCGTCGAGACCGCCTTCAGCTGCAGCGAGATGTAAGGCAGGATCCCGATCACCGCGATCACCGTCACCACGCCGCCGATGAGCGCGCTCTTGCCGTAGCGGGAAGCCACGAAGTCAGCGAGCGAGGTGATGCGGTTCAGCCGGGTGATCCGCACCATCTTGCGCAGCACGAACCAGCCCAGCAGCATCGTGAGCGTGGCGCCGAGGTAGGTGGGCAGGAACCCCACCCCGTCGGTGGCGGCGCGCCCGACGCTGCCGTAGAAGGTCCAGGCCGTGGCGTAGACCGCGAGCGACAGGCTGTAGACCCACGCGTTGGAGATGATCGAGCGGCCCTGGGCCGCGCGCCGGTCGGCGAACCACGCCACGGCGAAGAGCAGCCCGATGTAGGCGAAGGAGACGGTGACGACGAACCAGCCCTGCAGCACGACCGCGCTCCTAGCTCCCGCCCTCGATGATGGCCGCGGCAAGCGCGATCAGGAGCCCCCAGGCGACGAACAGGTAGACGTAGAGCACGGGGATGCCGGCCGCGGTCGCGCCCACGTTGAAGACCGCCAGCACCGGGTAGTTGAACAGCAGGCACCCGAGCAGGAACAGGGACACGATGCGGTAGGCGCGAAGGCTCGGCTTTCTCATGGCTTCCTCGGGGCGGGCGACCGTAGTAGAGGGCTGCGGCCGCCCGGTTGTCAATCGGGCCCGCTAGGCCCGCGACAGCCAGCGGCTGGAATCCGACAGCGCCACCAGCTCTCCGGCCGTCGGCGCCCCGATCGAGGACGCGTGCGGCAGCACCATGAGCAGGAGCTGCGCCGTGGCGAGGCAGTCGGCGATGGCCCGGTGCCGGAAGGCCACGGGGATCGAGAACGCCTCGAGCCAGTCGTCCAGCCCGGAGAGCCTGCTCGCGTACTTCGGCCAGGCGAGCGGCGCCACGTCGGCGAGATCGAGCCACGGCCGCTGGAAGGCGAGGCCGAGGTGGCGGTCGATCGCGCGGCGCAGCATCGTCGAGTCGAACGGCGCATGGAAGGCGACCAGCGGATCCTTGCCGACGAAGTCGAGGAAGGCCGCGAGCGCGAGGCGCGGATCCTCCCCCCCCGCCTGCTCCTCCCCGCCGATGCCGTGGACCTCGATGTTGTCGTCGGCGCTCGGCGCGGGTTGGCGCAGGATCACCTCGAAGCTGTCGGCGAGGTCGATGGCACCGTCGACCACCGCGAGCGCCCCCACCGCGATCAGGCGGTCGTTCACGGCGTCCAGCCCGCTCGACTCCACGTCGACCACCACCCAGCGCCCGGCGGGCGCCGGCCGGCCGCGCTCGTGCTCCGCGAGCGCGCGCCAGCGCCGCACGCGCGCCGCCGCCTCCTCGGGAAGGTCGCGCGCGCGGCGGAAGGGCCAGAGCGAGCCGAGCACCGCGGCGCCTCAGAGCTGGTAGTCGAGCGCGACGCGGTTCTGCAGCTTCCTCGCCTGGCGCAGCGCCTCGCGCAGGATCCGCCGGTCGAGGCTGTTGAGCGAGTCCGGGTCGATGCGGTTGGGCTCGGAGGCGCCCGCGCCGCGCTCCAGGCTGTCCTGGGCGCGCAGCCGCAGCATCTGCACGAACTGGAACGCGTCGATGGCGCTGGCCACGTCGTCCTCGCTCATTCGCACCCGCGGGCCGGTGGCGCGCAGCCGCTCCGCGGTGGAGACCGCGCCCACGCCGCCCGCCAGCGCGAGGATGCGCGCGCAGTCGACGAAGACGCGGGCGACCTGCTTCTTCAGGTCGATCGTGCCCCCTTCGCCGCCGATGATGTCGCCGAAGAGCCCCAGCGGCGGGCGCGTCTGCGCGGCGTTGGCGGCCATCTGCCGCAGGAAGACGGGGCGGTCCTTCACCTGGCCCAGCAGGAAGTCGCGCAGGCGGTCGACGAGGGAAGCGTCGCCGTGCAGCGCGCGGAAGTCGAAGAATATCGACGCGTTGAGCAGCGCCTCGGGGTCGGAGTTGCGGATCCAGTCGTCGAACCGGTCCATCCACTCCTTGAGGCTCAGGCACCAGTCGGGATTCCGCGCCATGATGTTGCCCTTGCACAGGGGGAACCCGCAGGCGTCGAGCGTGCGGTTCACCTGGTCGGCGAAGGCGAGCAGCCGCCCGCGCAGGGCCTCGCGGTCCTCGCCCTCCCGGTCGGGGAAGATGATGGCGTTGTCCTGGTCGGTCGCGAGGGTCTGCTCCCCGCGGCCCTCGCTCCCCAGCCCCATCCAGCAGAGCCCCGCGGTGCCCACGTCGTGGTCGCGCAGCGCGAGCTCGATGGCGCGCTCGGTCACCGCGTCGTTGAGGGCGGACACGAACTGGGTGAGCTGCTCGGCGGCGACCCCCTGGGCGAGCATGGCGGTGCCGAGCTCGCGGACTTCGCGTGCCGCGAACGCGAGCGCGTCCACGCTCTCCGCGCGGCCGATGTCCTTGCGCAGCCCCTGCATGGACAGCCGCTGCAGGCCGAAGAGGTCGCGCTCGGAGATCACGCCGATGAGGCGCTCCTCGTCCGTGACCAGGACGTGGCGGAACCCCCGCCGCGCCATGAGCTGCGCCGCCTCCGAGAGTGCGGCGGTGGCCGGCAGCGTCGCGGGGTCGCGCGTCATCACCTCGGCGGCCGGCCGGTCGAGGGGCTGGCCGGCGAGCGCCACGCGGTTGAGCACGTCGGTCTGCGTGAAGATGCCGGCGGGGCGCCCGCCGCCGTCGGTGAGGACGATCGAACCGATGCGCCGCGACTTCATGAGCTCGAGCACCTGGCGCACGCTCGCCGAGTCGGGAAGCGTCACCGGGGCGTGGCGGATGGCGTTGCGAAGCGGCGAGGCCATCGTGAGCTCGTCGGCCGCGCGGCTCGAGTAGGCCTCCCGCGTGCCGCGGCGGGACGTCGCGAGCAGCGCCGCCAGGCGCCGCGTGCAGAAGGCGTGGAACTCCGGGCTCCTCGCCATGACCTCCCGGAACCGCGCCTCATCCAGCACGTAGCAGAAGGTGTCCTTGAGCGCCCGGTAGCGCAGCGTCGTGGCGCGGCCGGCGATGAGGGCGCCGACCGGGAAGCACTCGCCGTCGGTGAGCGTGCCGGCGAGGTTGTTGAGCGAGACCTGCGAGGGCTCCTCGGCCTGGACGGCGCCGCGCTGGACGATGTAGAGGGAGGCGATCCGGCCGCTCTGCGGCGAGAGCACGATCGCGTCCTTCGCGAAGTAGCGCAGCTTGAGCCCCGCGGCCAGGTGCGCGAGGTCGGCCTCGCGCATCGCGTCGAAAGGCGCGTGCCTGCGCAGCACGTCGGCGGTGGCGGCGGTGAGCAGCGGCGGCGGCTGGCGTTCGTTCATGTCGGAGAGTCGCGCCCGTCGGCACGCCGTGCGCGCCGGGCCGCCTACTGCGTCTGCTTGAGCTGCTCGAGGATCGCCGGGTTCTCCAGCGTGGAGACGTCCTGCGTGATCTCCTCGCCCTTGGCGATCACGCGCAGCAGCCGGCGCATGATCTTGCCCGAACGCGTCTTGGGCAGGTTCTCGCCGAAGCGGATCTCCTTGGGCTTGGCGATCGGGCCGATCTCCTTCGCCACCCAGTCGCGCAGCTCGCGGGCCATCTCCTTGGCGGCCTCGCCCGTGGGCCGCGGCCCCTTGAGGACCACGAAGGCGACGACGGCCTCGCCCG
The DNA here is from genome assembly GCA_019634955.1 of Burkholderiales bacterium. Lineage (GTDB taxonomy): Bacteria > Pseudomonadota > Gammaproteobacteria > Burkholderiales > Usitatibacteraceae > FEB-7. The sequence continues at coordinate 9,789 of JAHCAK010000049.1, read as the reverse complement.
TGAGGTCGTCGGGGCGGCCCACCACGGCCGCCTCGGCCACGAGCCTCGAGTTGGCCACGAGCGCCGACTCGATCTCCATCGTCCCCAGGCGGTGGCCGGACACGTTCAGCACGTCGTCGATGCGCCCGACGATGCGGAAATAGCCCCGCTCCTTGTCGCGCATCGCGCCGTCGCCGGCGAGGTAGAGCCTGCCGCCCAGCTCCTCCGGGAAGTAGCTCTTGCGGAAGCGGTCGGGGTCGCCCCAGATGGTGCGGATCATCGAGGGCCAAGGGCGCTTCACCACGAGGAGCCCGCCCTGCCCGTTGGGCACGTCCTGCCCCGTCTCGTCCACGATCGCGGCCATGATGCCCGGCAGCGGCAGCGTGCAGGAGCCCGGCACGAGGGGGGTGGCCCCCGGCAGCGGCGTGATCATGTGGCCGCCCGTCTCCGTCTGCCACCACGTGTCCACGATCGGGCAGCGGCCGCCGCCGACGGTCTCGTGGTACCACATCCACGCCTCGGGGTTGATGGGCTCGCCCACGGTGCCGAGGATGCGCAGCGACGAGAGGTCGTACTTGCGCGGCAGGTCGCCGCCCGCCTTGATGAGCGAGCGGATGGCGGTCGGCGCCGTGTAGAACACGTTCACCTTGTGGTCCTGGATCATCTTCCAGAACCGCCCGGCGTCCGGGTAGGTCGGCACGCCCTCGAAGACCACCTCGGTCGCGCCCACGGCGAGCGGGCCGTAGGCGATGTAGGAGTGGCCCGTGACCCAGCCCACGTCGGCCGTGCACCAGAAGATGTCCGCGGGCTTGCTGTCGAAGACCCACTTCATCGTGAGGGCGGCCATCAGGAGGTAGCCGCCGGTCGAGTGCTGCACCCCCTTCGGCTTGCCGGTGGAGCCGGAGGTGTAGAGGATGAAGAGCGGGTGCTCGGCGCCCACCCAGGTGGGCTCGCAGTCCTGGGCCTGGCCCGCGACCACGTCGTGCCACCACTTGTCGCGCGGCGCCGCCATCGGCACCGCGGAACCGGAGCGCCGGTAGACCACCACGTCGCGGATCGTGTCGCACCCGCCCATCGCGAGCGCCTCGTCGACGGCGGGCTTGAGGGGGATCTCCTTGCCGCCGCGGAACTGGCCGTCGGCGGTGATCACGGCGATGGCGCCGGCGTCGATGATGCGCTCCTGCAGGCTCTTGGCGGAGAAGCCGCCGAAGACGACCGAGTGCGTGGCGCCGATTCGCGCGCAGGCCTGCATGGCCACCACCGCCTCGACCGACATCGGCATGTAGACGAGGACGCGTTCGCCCTTCACGATGCCCAGCTTCTTCAGGCCGTTGGCGAACTGGCAGACGCGGTGGTAGAGCTCGCGGTAGGTGACCTTCGTGACCTTCCCGTCGTCGGCCTCGAAGATGATGGCCACCTTGTCCGGCTGCGTCCCGAGGTGCCGGTCGAGGCAGTTGTAGGAGGCGTTCAGCTCGCCGTCGGCGAACCACTCGTAGAAGGGGGCCTTCGACTCGTCGAGGGTCCGCGTGAAGGGCTTGTGCCACAGGAGCGCCTCGCGCGCGTGCTTCGCCCAGAAGCCCTCGAAGTCGCGCTCGGCCTCCCGGCACATCGCCTCGTAGGCGGCCATGCCGGGGACGTTGGCCTGCCTCACCAACGCCTCGGGCGGCGGGAAGACCCGGCTCTCCTGCAGGACGGATTCGATGTTCGACATGGACGCCTTTCCTCCTTCGTTCGCGGTGTTGTGTGGTATCCGGGGCGCGGCCGGCCCGTGTCACGGGTTCGCGCGGGCGGGAAGGGTTTTATAGCACGGGCCCCGGGTGTCGCGCCCCCTCGCCCCCCGGGAAAACCCTGAAGCGGGGCGCCAAGTCTCATATCTTATATAAGACCGTTGACGCACCGCAACAATCGGTGCTAGCGTGGGTTTCGTGCCGTGGCTCGCGCTTCCCTCCGGTGGTCGCGAATCCGCAACCCATTGAATCCACGCGAGGAATTCATGAACGCCCCGCTTCCCACCGCGCTGCCCCCGACGCCCCCCGCGGCCCCCGAGATCCTCGGCGACTACTGGCCGGGCATCCAGATCTACTATCCCCCGGTCAAGTACGCGCCGTCGCTCGGCATCTACGAGGACCTCGAGCAGGCTGCCCAGCGCTTCAAGAAGCACGCGTGGAACACCACCTCGCACACGCTGCTCTTCGACCTCGAGGACGGCTGCCGGCAGAAGGAGATGAGCCGCGACCTGCTGCGCCGCGAGCTGCCGGGCATGCCGCGCAAGCGCGAGGTGCAGGTGGCGGTGCGCATCAACCCCTTCCGCACCGAGGAGTACGAGAAGGACCTCGCGCTCGTGCGCGAGCTCTCGGGCTGCTTCGACGTGGTGATGCTCGCGAAGGCGGGCGAGGCCTACGGCGCCCCCGAGATCCGCGACCTCTCCGCGGTGCTCGTCGGGCTCAACCACCGCATCACCATCCAGCCCATCATCGAGCACCCGAAGTCGCTCAAGATCGCCCCCGAGCTCATGCAGTACGCGACCGTGAAGCACGTGGTGTTCGGCATCCACGACTTCTCCAAGGCGATGGGCATCCACATCACGCCGCGCCACTGGACCGAGGAGCTCAAGTTCTACCTGCACGACATCCTCTTCGAGGCGCGCATCGCCGGCAAGGGCGTGATCGGCGGCGTGGAAACGCTGATCGGCCAGTCGGCGATGCCGGAGTCCTTCGTCGAGCCCGACGACGTGCGCCGCTGGCTCGACCTGCACGGCGACGAGGAGTCGCGCGTGGTCTACCGCCACGCCTGCGAGGAGGCCTCGCTGGGCCTTTCCGGCAAGCAGGTGATCCACCCCTCCCACATCCACCCCTGCAAGGTGGCGTTCACGCCGTCGCCCTCGGAGATCAAGACCAAGATCGCCATCCTGCGCGCTGCCGTCGAGGCCGACGCGCTGCTGGGCGGCGCCATCAAGTTCCAGGGCGAGATGCTCGACCCCCCGATGTTCGGCAAGGCGCTGCAGACGCTGCTGCGCGCGCATGCGCTGCACGCGCTCGCCGCGGAGGACACCGACTTCGCCATGGACGTCCTGCGGCGCCTGCCGGCGCAGGTGGTGCGCGAGAACTGGCCGTACGGGGTCATCCTTTGAACGCCCGCACCCCGCCCTTCGCCCCGTTCCCGCCGTGGCGTTGGGAGATCCCGGCCCGCCTCAACATCGGCGTGGCCTGCACCGACGCGCACCTCGGCACGGCGGCGGCGGACCGGCCGGCCATGATCGTCGAGGACGACGTCCTGGGCACCAGCGCCATCACCTTCCGCGAGCTCGCCGCGCGCACCAGCCGCTTCGCCCAGCTCCTGCGGAACCTCGGCATCCCGCGCGGCGACCGCGTGCTCATCCGCCTGCCCAACTCGCTCGACTACCCGACCGCCTTCCTGGGCGCGATGAAGCGCGGCGCCGTGAGCGTGCCGACCTCCACGCTGCTCACCGCCGAGGAGGTCGAGTACCTCGCGCACGATTCCGGCGCGCACGCGATCGTCATCGACAAGGCCGCGTGGCGCGCGATGGGCCCGAAGCTCGCGGGCAAGGAGTCGCTGCGCTACGCGCTGCTCTCCGGCGCGGGCGAGGTGACGTCCGTCCCCGGCATCGACTCCATCGACCTCGGCCCCGCGCTCGACGCCATCGACGCCTGGGAGCCCGCGGAGGACACCGCCGTCGACGACCCGGCCTACCTCGTCTACACCTCGGGCACGACCGGCTACCCCAAGGGGGTGCTGCACGGGCACCGCTCGCTGGCGGGGCGCGCGCCGGCCGCGACCTACTGGTTCGACTTCGCGGGCGAGGGCGAGGTCGACCGCATCGTCCACTCCGGGAAGTTCAACTGGACCTACGTGCTGGGCTCGGCCCTCATGGACCCCCTCTACCGCGGCAAGACGGTGATCGCGCACGAGGGCAGGAACGACGCGGCGACCTGGCCGCGGCTCATCGCCAAGCACGGCGCGACCATCTTCATCGGCGTGCCGACGATCTACCGCCAGATCCTGCAGAAGACCGCCTTCACCCGCGCCGACGTGCCGACGCTTCGCCACTGCATGAGCGCCGGCGAGCACCTCTCCGACGAGGTGTTCGGGCTGTGGAAGGAGCGCTTCGGCGCGGACATCTACGAGGCGGTCGGCATGAGCGAATTCAGCTACTACCTGTCGCAGAGCCGGTTCCGGCCCATCCGCCCCGGCAGCGCCGGCTTCCCGCAGCCCGGCCACGACATCCGGCTCCTCGACCCGGAGACGCTCGCCGAGGTGCCCGCCGGCGAGGAAGGGATGATCTGCATCCCCGAGTCGGACCCGGGCCTCTTCCTGCGCTACTGGAACCTGCCGGAGGAGACGGCGAAGCTGCGGCACGACGGCTGGTTCTTCACCGGCGACTACGCGCGCTACGACGCCGACGGCTACATCTGGTTCCTCGGGCGCAAGGACGACATCATCAAGAGCTTCGGCTACCGCGTCTCGCCCTACGAGATCGAGCGCGTGCTGAAGAGCCACCCGGCGGTCGCCGACTGCGCCTGCGTGGGCGAGGAGGCCGGCCCGGACAAGCTCCTGGTGGTCGCCTACGTGATCCCGCACGCGGGCGCGGCGGTCACGGCCGACGAGCTGGCCGCGTTCGGCCGCGAGCACCTCGCCGCCTACAAGGCCCCCAAGGTCGTCTACCTGGCCGGCGACTTCCCGCGCACCAAGAACGGCAAGATCCTGCGCCGGAGCATCACCCCGGCCATCGCGCTCGCCCGCTCGTCGGGCTAGAATGCCGGCCTTCCGGCGCGACCGGCCGACCGCGGCCCGGCGCGCGCGCCCACCATCCCATCCATCACCACGCCCATGCCGAACCGACCGCTCGCCCTGCGCTACCTGGGCGGCTTCATCTTCTGGACCCGCTGGCTGCAGGCCCCGCTGTACCTCGGCCTCATCGTCGCGCAGGCCGTCTACGTCTTCCACTTCTGGGTCGAGCTGGTGCACCTGGTGGAGGCCGCCTTCGGCGACAAGGCGGCGCTGAAGGCGCTCATCGACAGCGTCGGCTACAGCCTGCCGGAGATCAAGGACGCGGCCGGCACCGTGATCGGCCACGCCGCGCCCAAGTTCAACGAGACGGTGATCATGCTGGTGGTGCTGGCGCTCATCGACGTGGTGATGATCTCGAACCTGCTGATCATGGTGATCGTGGGCGGCTACGAGACCTTCGTCTCGCGGCTCGACCTCGAGGGCCATCCCGACCAGCCCGAGTGGCTGTCGCACGTGAACGCCTCCGTGCTGAAGGTGAAGCTCGCCACCGCCATCATCGGCATCTCCTCGATCCACCTGCTCAAGACCTTCATCAACGCCGACAACTACAGCGAGAAGGTGCTCGTCGCGCAGACGGCGATCCACATCGCGTTCCTCCTCTCGGCCATGGCGATCGCGGCCTGCGACCGCATCATGCCGCACCCCGGGCCCGCCCCGCACTAGCGCGCCCGCGGCGCCCGCCCCTTGACGGCGCTCAACCGCGGCGCCCGCGGCCGCATGGGACCTTCCGCCCCTCCGGAAAGCCGCGCGCGTTGGTCTAGAATGGAGCCTCCTTTCCCCCGATGAACGGGCCGCCCGCGCGCCGGGCGCCCGCCCCCGCCATGACCGTCATCCGCCAGGAAGACCTGATCCAGAGCGTCGCCGACGCGTTCCAGTACATCAGCTACTACCACCCCGTCGACTACATCCGCTCGCTCGCGGCCGCGTACGAGCGCGAGCAGTCGCCCGCGGCGAAGGACGCCATGGCGCAGATCCTCATCAACTCGCGCATGTCCGCCGAGGGGCACCGGCCGATGTGCCAGGACACGGGCATCGCCATCGCCTTCATCCGCGTGGGCATGGACGTGCGCTGGGACGCGAAGATGACGCTGCAGCAGATGGTCGACGAGGGCGTGCGCCGCGCCTACACCGACAAGGACAACCCGCTGCGCGCCTCCGTGCTGGCCGACCCCGACGGCAGGAGGAAGAGCACCGGCGACAACACGCCGGCCGTGGTGCACGTCGAGCTCGTGCCCGGCAACGAGCTCGAGGTCATCGTCGCCGCCAAGGGCGGCGGCAGCGAGAACAAGAGCAAGTTCGCGATGCTGCTCCCCTCGGACTCCATCGTGGACTGGGTGCTCTCCGTCGTGCCCACCATGGGCGCCGACTGGTGCCCGCCGGGCATCCTCTCGCTCGGCATCGGCGGCACGCCGGAGAAGGCGATGCTCATGGCCAAGTGGGGGATGATGGATCCCATCAACATCCAGGAGCTGCTCGCCCGGGGCCCGAAGAACCGCGCCGAGGAGCTGCGCGTGGAGCTCTACGACAAGGTGAACGCGCTGGGCATCGGCGCACAGGGCCTGGGCGGCCTCACCACCGTGCTCGACGTGAAGGTGAACGACTACCCCACGCACGCCGCCTCGAAGCCCGTGGCGCTGCTGCCCAACTGCGCCGCCACGCGCCACCAGCACTTCGTGCTCGACGGCTCCGGCCCCGCGACCTTCGACCCGCCCGACCTTGCCGACTGGCCGAAGCTCGCCCTCGACTTCAAGTCGAGCCGCCGCGTCGACCTCGACTCCCTCACGAAGGCGGACCTCGCCTCCTGGAAGGCCGGCGAGACGCTCCTGCTCTCCGGCAAGCTCCTCACCGGCCGCGACGCCGCGCACAAGCGCATGGTCGAGATGCTGGCGAAGGGCGAGAAGCTGCCGGTGGACTTCACCAACCGGTTCATCTACTACGTGGGCCCCGTGGACGCGGTGCGCGACGAGGCCGTGGGCCCCGCGGGCCCGACGACGAGCTCGCGCATGGACAAGTTCGTCGAGACGATGCTCTCGCAGTCCGGCCTCATCGGCATGGTGGGCAAGAGCGAGCGCGGGCCGGCGGCCACGGAGTCGATCAGGAAGCACAAGGCGGCCTACTGCATCGCCGTCGGCGGCGCCGCCTACCTGGTGTCCAAGTCGATCCGGAAGGCGCGCGTGCTCGCCTTCGCGGACCTCGGCATGGAGGCCATCCACGAGTTCGAGGTGAAGGACATGCCGGTGACGGTGGCCGTGGACTCCCACGGGAACGCCGTGCACAAGTCCGGCCCGGCCGAGTGGCGCGCGAAGATCGGGAAGATCCCGGTGGTCGTCGCCTAGCGTAGGTGGCGCGGCCCGCGGTCGCCCGCTCGGGCTCCTCCGACGCGTTCTGGATCGCGCGCCTCGCGCGGGGCGCGAAGCCGGTCTTCGTGCTCACCGAGAGCGCGCGGGACGCCGAGCGCCTGCGCGACGAGGTGGCCTGGTTCGACCCCGCGCTCTCCGTCCACCGCCTGCCGGACTGGGAGATCCTGCCCTACGACCAGTTCTCGCCGCACCCCGACCTCGTCTCGGAGCGCCTCGCCACGCTGCACCAGTTCGCGCAGGGCGCCTGCGACGTGGGCATCGTTCCCGTCACGACGGCCCTGCAGCGCCTGCCGCCGCGAGGCTATCTCGCGGGGCGGACCTTCTTCCTGCGCCAGAAGGCGCGCCTGGACCTCGCCGGGCTCAAGGCGCAGCTCGCGCTGGCCGGCTACGCCGCCGTCCAGCAGGTGATGGCGCCGGGAGAGTTCTGCGTGCGAGGCGGGCTCGTGGACCTCTTCCCGACGGGAAGCGCCATCCCCTACCGGCTGGACCTCCTCGGCGAGGAGATCGAGTCGATCCGCACCTTCGACGTCGACACGCAGCGCTCGCTGTACCCCGTGCCCGAGGTGCGCCTGCTCCCGGCACGCGAGTTCCCGATGGACGAGGCCGGCCGCGCGCGCTTCCGCGCGAGCTTCCGCGAGCGCTTCGAGGGCGACCCCACGAAGCGCCGCGCGTACAAGGACGTCTCCAACGGCGTCGCGCCCCCGGGCGTCGAGTGCTACCTGCCTCTCTTCTTCGAGGACACGGCCACCCTCTTCGACTACCTGCCCGCGGGCGCGACCTGCGTGCTCCACGAGGACGTGGCCGCGGGCGCCGAGGCGTTCTGGCGCGACCTCGGCTCGCGCTGGAACCTGCTGCGCGGCGACCCCGACCGGCCGCTGCTGCCGCCGGGCGAGCTCTACCTCACCGCCGAGGACTTCTTCGTGCGGCTCGGGGGCTTCCCGCGCCTCGACGTCAGGCGCGCTGCGAGCGGGCCGCCCCCGGCCGGCGCGCCAGCCATCGAGGTCGCGGACCTTCCCGACGTGGGCGTGGACCGCCGCGCCGCCGAGCCGCTGCGCGCCCTCGCCCGGCTCGTGTCCTCCTTCGGCGGGCGCGTGCTCGTCGTGGCCGACGGCCCGGGCCGCCGCGAGACGCTCTCGCAGTTCCTCGGCGAGCACGGCCTGCATCCGGCGCTGGTCGACGACTGGACGCGCTTCGCGCAGTCGGCGGCGCCCTTCGCGCTCACCCACGGGCCGCTCGCCGCCGGCTTCGCCGCGCCCGGCGAGCGACTCGCGATCGTCACCGAGGCCGAGCTCTACCCCACGCAGGTGCGCCAGTCGCGGCGCCGCGACGCGCGCGGGCGCTCCAGCGCCGAGGGGATGCTGCGCGACCTGGCGGAGGTGAAGGCGGGCGACCCCGTCGTGCACAGCCAGCACGGCATCGGGCGGTTCCAGGGCCTGGTGACGATGGACCTCGGCGAGGGCCCCACGGAGTTCCTGCACCTCGCCTACGAGGGCGGCGACAAGCTCTACGTCCCCGTGGCGCAGCTGCACCTCGTGAGCCGGTACACGGGCGCCGCCCCGGAGGACGCGCCGGTGCACCGCCTCGGCAGCGGCCAGTGGGAGAAGGCGCGCCGCAAGGCCGCGCAGCAGGTGCGCGACACCGCCGCGGAGCTGCTCGACCTCTACGCGCGCCGCGCGGCGCGCCAGGGTTACGCCTTTCCGCTGAAGGCGCAGGACTACGAGGCCTTCGCCGCCGCCTTCGAGTTCGAGGAGACGCCCGACCAGGCCGCGGCCATCCAGGCGGTCGTGGCCGACATGGCCTCCGGTCGCCCCATGGACCGCCTCGTCTGCGGCGACGTGGGCTTCGGCAAGACCGAGGTCGCCATGCGCGCGGCCTTCGTCGCCGTGGCGGCGGGCCGGCAGGTGGCCATCCTCGTGCCGACGACGCTGCTCGCGGAGCAGCACTTCCAGAACTTCAGCGACCGCTTCGCCGCGTGGCCGGTGAAGCTCGCCGAGCTCTCGCGCTTCCGCAGCGCGAAGGAGATCGCCGCGGCGGTCTCGGGGCTCGCCGACGGCACGATCGACATCGCCATCGGCACGCACAAGCTCATCCAGAAGGGCGTGGCGTTCAGGAACCTGGGCCTCGTCATCATCGACGAGGAGCACCGCTTCGGGGTGCGGCAGAAGGAGGAGCTGAAGCGCCTGCGTGCGGAGGTGGACGTGCTCACGCTCACGGCCACGCCCATCCCGCGCACGCTGGCGATGTCGCTCGAGGGCCTGCGCGACTTCTCCGTCATCGCCACCGCCCCGCAGCGCCGGCTCGCCATCAAGACCTTCGTCGCGCGCCACTCCCCCGGCATCGTGCGCGAGGCGGTGCTGCGCGAGCTCAAGCGCGGCGGGCAGGCCTACTACCTCTGGAACGAGGTGGAGACGATCGAGAACCGCCGCGAGGCGCTGGAGAAGCTGCTGCCGGAGGCGCGCATCGCCGTGGCCCACGGCCAGATGCCGGAGCGCGAGCTCGAGCGCGTCATGCGCGACTTCTACCACCAGCGTGCGAACGTGCTGCTGTGCTCGACCATCATCGAGACCGGCATCGACGTGCCCTCGGCCAACACGATCCTCATCGACCGCGCCGACCGGTTCGGCCTGGCGCAGCTGCACCA
>JAHCAK010000048.1 GCA_019634955.1 Burkholderiales bacterium | reverse complement strand
TCGCCTTCCGCGGCGCCGCGTGGGTGGAGATCACCGACGCCAAGGGCAAGGTGCTGCTGTCGCGCACCCACCCGGGCGGCTCCACCGCGGAGGTGGCGGGCAAGCCCCCGTTCACCCTCGTGATCGGCAACGCGCCCGAGGTGCGCATGACCTACAACGGCCGCGACTTCGACCTCGCCCCGCACACGCGCGTGGCCGTGGCCCGCTTCACCCTCCCGTAAGGAACGCCTCCCGCATGAGCCCCGTCACGCGCCGTGCCTCGCGCAAGGTCCGACTCGCCGGCCGGTGGGTGGGCGGCGACGCCCCCATCCTCGTGCAGTCGATGACCAACACCGACACGGAGGACGCGAAGTCGACCGCGGACCAGGTGGCCGCGCTCGCCCGCGCCGGGAGCGAGGCCGTGCGCATCACGGTGAACACGCTGGAGGCCGCGCGGCAGGTGCCCGCCATCCGCGAGCGCCTCCTCGCGATGGGCGTGGATGTCCCCCTCATCGGCGACTTCCACTTCAACGGCCACAAGCTCCTCGCGCAGGTGCCGGAGTGCGCCGTGGCGCTCGACAAGTACCGCATCAACCCCGGCAACGTGGGCCACGGCTCGAAGCGCGACGACCAGTTCGCGACCATGATCGAGAAGGCCATCGAGCACGCGAAGCCGGTGCGCATCGGCGTGAACTGGGGCTCGCTCGACCCGGAGCTGCTCGCGCGCCTCATGGACGCCAACGCCCGGCTCAAGGCGCCGAAGGAGGCCGACGAGGTGATGCGCGAGGCGCTCGTCGTCTCCGCGCTCGAGAGCGCCGCGAAGGCCGAGGAGATCGGGCTTCCCGGCGACCGCATCATCCTCTCGGCCAAGGTCTCCGCCGTGCAGGACCTGATCCTCGTCTACCGGGAGCTCGCCCGCCGCTGCGACCATGCGCTGCACCTGGGCCTCACCGAGGCCGGCATGGGCTCCAAGGGCATCGTCGCCTCCACCGCCGCCATGGGCGTGCTGCTGCAGGAGGGCATCGGCGACACCATCCGCGTCTCGCTCACGCCGGAGCCGGGCGGCGACCGCACGCGCGAGGTGATCGTGGCGCAGGAGATCCTGCAGGCGATGGGGCTGCGCTCCTTCACGCCGCAGGTCTCGGCCTGCCCCGGCTGCGGGCGCACCACGAGCACCTTCTTCCAGGAGCTGGCCGCGAGGATCCAGGACTACCTGCGCACGCAGATGCCCGTGTGGAAGTCGCGGTACCCCGGCGTCGAGGACATGCACGTGGCCGTCATGGGCTGCGTGGTGAACGGGCCGGGCGAATCGAAGCTCGCCGACATCGGCATCTCGCTCCCCGGCTCCGGCGAGAAGCCCGTGGCGCCGGTGTTCGTCGACGGCGAGAAGACCGTGACCCTCAAGGGCGAGCGCATCGCCGAGGAGTTCCAGGCGATCGTCGAGGATTACGTGAAGGCCCGCTACGCGCCCGGCGCCCCGAAGCGCTCCACGCAGCGCAAGAAGACCATAGCCATCACACAGGCGGAATAGCGAGCGCATGAGCAACAAGATCCAGGCCATCCGCGGGATGGAGGACATCCTGCCGGAGGCCTCCCCCCTGTGGGAGAAGCTCGAGGACGCCTGCCGCGAGGTCTTCCGCCAGTACGGCTACCGCAACATCCGCACGCCGATCGTCGAGCCCACGGCGCTCTTCATCCGCGGCATCGGGGAAGTGACCGACATCGTCGAGAAGGAGATGTACACCTTCGACGATCGCAACGGTGAGAGCCTCACGCTTCGCCCCGAGGCCACCGCGGGCATCGTTCGCGCCGCGATCGAGCACAACTTCCTCTACAACGGCCCGCTGCGCGTGTGGACGGCGGGCCCGATGTTCCGCTACGAGCGCCCGCAGAAGGGCCGCCAGCGCCAGTTCCACCAGTACGACGTCGAGGCGCTCGGCTTCGAGGGGCCGGACGTCGACGCCGAGCAGATCGTGATGCTCGCGCGCCTGTGGAAGGCGCTGGGCATCGGCCCGATCCAGCTCCACGTGAATTCCATCGGCGACGCGGCCGACCGCCAGGCGCACCGCGACAAGCTCATCGCGTACTTCTCGCGGCACGGGGCCCTGCTGGACGAGGACGCGAAGCGGCGCCTGCACTCGAACCCGCTGCGCATCCTCGACTCCAAGAACCCCGCCATGCAGGCCATGATCGAGGGGGCGCCCAGGCTCCTCGACCACCTCGGCGAGGGCGCCGCGCGGCACTTCGAGGAGACGAAGCGGCTGCTCTCGGACGCGGGCGTCGCGTTCACCGTGAACCCGCGCCTCGTGCGCGGCATGGACTACTACAACCGCACCGTGTTCGAGTGGGTCACCGACCGCATCGGCGCCCAGTCCACCATCGCCGGCGGCGGGCGCTACGACGGGCTCTTCGCGATGCTGGGCGGCAAGCCCACGCCCGCCTGCGGCTTCGGCCTCGGCATGGAGCGGATCATCCTCACGATGCAGGCCTTCGGCCGCACCGCCGCGCAGGAGCCGCACGCCTTCCTCGTGCACGCGGGCGAGGCGGCATCCCGCGAGGCCTGGCGCCTGGCGGAAGCGATCCGCGACGCGGGGCTCTCCTGCGTGCTCGGCGCCGGCGGCAGCTTCAAGTCGCAGATGAAGAAGGCCGACGCGAGCGCGGCCCCCTTCGCTATAATCCTCGGCGACGACGAGGTCGCCGCCGGCAAGGTCACCCTCAAGCCCCTTCGCGGCGGCGGCGAGCAGGTCCTGCTCTCCCCCGCCGAGGCGATCGCGCGCCTCGCGACCGCCCCCTGAAGGCCCCCCGAACGAAAATCCCGGAAAGATCGACCCATGGCAGGATCCTACGATTTCGAAGAGCAGGAACGCCTCGCCGCCATGCAGCACTGGTGGGAGGACAACGCCAAGTTCGTCTACGCGGCCATCGCGGCATTCGTGCTCTCGGTGGCGGGCTGGAAGGGCTGGCAGTACTGGAGCGCGACGCAGGCCGCCGACGCCGCCGCCATGGCCGCCGAGGTGAACAAGGTGCGCACCGACGCCAAGCGCGCCGGCGAACTGGCCCAGGCCGTGATCGACAAGCACCCGCGGAGCTTCTTCGCCTCCGAGGCCGCGCTCGTCTCCGCGCAGGCGAGCTTCGAGGCGGGCGACCTCGCCGCGGCGCAGTCCCGGCTGGAGTGGGTGATGAAGAGCGGCCGCGAGGAACACCGCGGCATCGCGCGCGTGCGCCTCGCCGCCGTGCTGCTGGATCTCAAGAAGCCCGCCGAGGCGCTGCAGATCCTCGACGGCAACAAGGACGAGGCCTGGGCCGCGATGGTCGCGGACCTGCGCGGCGACATCCTCTTCACGCAGGGCCGCCTCGACGAGGCGCGCGCCGCCTACAAGCTGGCGCTGGACAAGAGCGACGCGAGGAGCCCGCTGCGCTCCTTCACGGAACTGAAGCTCGGCGCCCTCGGGGGCGCGCAATGAGAACGGCGGGCCGCGCGGCACTGGCCGCCTGCGCGCTGGCGCTGGGGGGCTGCAGCTACTTCAGCTGGTTCAAGAGCGCCGACGAGAAGCCGATGCCGCTCGCCGAGATCCGCGCGACCGTTACGCCGCGCGTGGCGTGGAGCGCCTCCGTCGGCCGCGCGGGCGGGTTCAGGTTCTTCCCGCGCCTCGAGGCCGGGCGGGTGTTCACGGCCGCGGCCGACGGCACGGTGACGGTGCTGGACGTCGAGAGCGGCCGCCAGGCCGGGCGCTTCGACGCCGGCCGCAAGCTCTCCTCCGGCGCGGGCGGGCAGGGCGAGACGATCATCGTCGGCACGATCAAAGGCGAGGTCGCGGCCTACGACCTCGCCGGGAAATCGCTTTGGGTGGCCAACGTGGGCGGCGAAGTGCTCGCCCCCGTCGTCGTGGCCGGCGCCACGGCCGTGGTGCGCACCGCCGACGGGCGCATCTTCGCGCTGGGCCTCGCGGACGGGAAGCGCCGCTGGGTGTACCAGCGCCCGACGCCCGCGCTGCTGCTGCGCGCGGAGACGGCCGTGCTCGTCACGCCCACCAACGTGGTCGCCGGCTACCCCGGCGGCAAGCTGATCGCGCTCGACCTCGACGACGGCAAGCTCACCTGGGAGGTGACGGTGAGCCTGCCGCGCGGCTCGACGGAGCTGGAGCGCGTGGCCGACGTCTCGGGGCTGCCCGTGATCGACGGCGGCCGCATCTGCGCCGGCGCCTTCCAGGGCAAGGTGGCCTGCTTCGACATCGCCGGCGGCAACACGCTCTGGACGCGCGACCTCTCCACGGCCACGGGCCTTGCGCTCGACGACAAGAGCGCCTACGTGACCGACGACCAGGACAACGTCCACGCGCTGGACCGCGACACCGGCGCCTCGCGCTGGAAGCAGGACAAGCTCCTGCGCCGCCGCGTGACCGCCCCGGTGGTGGTGGACGGCAAGGTGGTCGTTGGGGATTCCCTGGGGTACCTGCACGTGCTCTCGAAGGACGACGGCGCCTTCCTCGGGCGCGTGAGCGTGGACGGCGGCGCGGTGAATGCGCTCGTCCCCGCCGGCAGCGCGCTCCTCGTGCAGACGGCCGGCGGGACGGTCTCGCTCGTCCGCTTCTAGGCGGGCGGGCCCGGGCCAAGCCCCAGCCTCCTATGCCGGGATCATGAAAGTGAGCATCTTCGTGCCGGCCGGTGCGCCCCAACCCGCTCCACTCTGCGAGAGTCCGAGTCCGGGGCGCCCATGAAGCCCACCGTCGTCCTCGTCGGGCGCCCGAACGTCGGGAAGTCCACGCTCTTCAACCGGCTCACGCGCACGCGCGACGCGATCGTGCACGACATGCCGGGGCTCACGCGCGACCGCCACTACGGCCGCGGGCGCCTCGGCGACAAGGCCTACATCGTGGTCGACACCGGCGGCTTCGAGCCGGTGGCCAAGGACGGCATCCTCTCCGAGATGGCGCGGCAGGCGCAGGAGGCGATCGCCGAGGCCGACGTCGTCGTCTTCGTGGTGGACGGCCGGGCCGGGCTCGCGCCGCAGGACAAGCGCATCGCCGCGCTCCTGCGCGAGCGCGGCGCCCCCGTGTGGCTCGCGGTGAACAAGACCGAGGGCATGCAGGAAGACCTCGCGGTGGCCGAGTTCCACGAGCTGGGCCTCGGCGCGCCGCACGCGATCTCGGCGGCGCACGGGGAGGGCGTGCGGCAGCTGGTCGAGGACGCGCTCGCCCCCTTCAAGCCCGAGCCGGCCGATGCCGAGGACGAGCCCGACCACCCGCGCATCGCCATCGTCGGCCGGCCCAACGTGGGCAAGTCGACCCTCGTGAACCGGGTGCTGGGCGAGGAGCGCGTCATCGCCTTCGACGAGCCGGGCACGACGCGCGACGCGATCGAGGTCGAGGCGCGCTTCCAGGGCCGCGACTACACGATCATCGACACCGCCGGCATCCGCCGCAAGGGCAAGGTGTGGGAGTCGGTCGAGAAGTTCTCCGTGGTGAAGACGCTGCAGGCGATCGAGCGCGCCCACGTGGTGGTGCTGGTGGTCGACGCGGCGCAGGACATCAGCGAGCAGGACGCGCACATCGCCGGCTACATCCTCGAGGCCGGGCGGGCGCTGGCGGTGGCGGTGAACAAGTGGGACGCGATCGATTCGGAGAAGAAGAAGGACGCGAAGAGCGATCTCGAAAGGAAGCTCGCCTTCCTCGACTTCGCCGAGTTCGTGCCGATCTCCGCGCTCAAGGGCACGGGGCTGAAGGCCCTCTTCTCCGCGGTGGACCAGGCGTATGCCGCGGCCATGGCCAAGCTCTCCACCCCGAAGCTCACGCGCGCGCTGCAGGCGGCCATCGAGAAGCAGGCCCCGCCGCTCGCCGGCAAGATCCGCCCCAAGCTGCGCTACGCCCACCAGGGGGGCTCCAACCCGCCCGTGGTCGTGATCCACGGCACCAGCGTCTCGGCCATCAAGGACCAGTACAGGCGCTACCTCGAGAACACCTTCGTCAAGGCCTTCAAGCTCAAGGGCACGCCGCTGCGCGTGGAGCTTCGCCAGGGCGCCAACCCCTACGCCGACAAGAAGCGCTCGATCCTCACTCCCCGGCAGGAAGCCAAGAGGCGCCGCCAGCGCCGCCACCTCAAGAAAACCTACGCCTCGTAAGGCTTGGGGACGTACCCGCGGGTCTGTCCCGCGGGTACGTCCCCAATGGGGAACTATGGGGGGAGGGGGGTGTCCGTCCCTGGGTGGCGGGGATTCCCGCTTTCCAGTAGAGTCAGGCGGTTGGAAGCGGGACCGGCACCCATTGCGAGTGACAATGCCGGCCCGGAAAGAAACCCGTACCTAAAAGGGGCATAACAATGAGCAACAAGGGACAGCTGCTGCAGGACCCGTTCCTGAACATCCTCCGAAAGGAGCACGTGCCGGTCTCGATCTACCTCGTGAACGGCATCAAGCTGCAGGGCCAGATCGAATCCTTCGACCAGTACGTCGTCCTCCTGAAGAACACCGTCACCCAGATGGTGTACAAGCACGCCATTTCCACGGTGGTGCCGGCCAGGCCGGTGTCGGTCCCCTCCGAACATTCGCAGGAATCCTGATCCCCCGGTTCCCCAGCGGGAACGCGCCATCCTCGTCTGCCTCGAGATAGGCAGGGGGGCGGCGCCCGATCGCGCCGAGGAAGCCTCGAGCCTCGTGGAAAGCGCGGGCGCCGAGGTCTGCGAGGTCCTCACGGGCCGCCGCGACCGCCCCGACGCCGCCACCTTCGCCGGCTCCGGAAAGGTCGAGGAGATCCTGGCGGCCTGCCGCCTGCACGGCGCGAAGAACGTCGTCTTCGACCACGCCCTCACGGCCGTCCAGATCCGCAACCTCGAGAAGCAGCTCTCCGAAGGCGGCCCCGAGGTGCGCGTCTACGACCGCACCGACCTCATCCTCGAGATCTTCGCCCAGCGCGCCCGCAGCCACGAGGGCAAGCTCCAGGTCGAGCTCGCCCGCCTCGAGCACCTCTCCACGCGCCTCGTGCGCGGCTGGACCCACCTCGAGCGCCAGCGCGGCGGCCTCTCGAAGACCGGCGGCCCCGGCGAGAAGCAGATCGAACTGGACCGCCGCATGATCGGCGAGCGCGTGAAGAAGCTGAAGGAGCGCCTGAAAAAGGTCGCCCGCGTGCGCGCCACCCAGCGCGCCGCCCGCACCCGCTCCGGGATGCTGCGCGTGTCGATCGTGGGCTACACCAACGCCGGCAAGTCCACGCTCTTCAACCGCCTCACCCGCGCCGGCGCCTATGTCGCCGACCAGCTCTTCGCGACCCTGGATCCCACCACCCGCCGCCTGCACCTGGGCGAGGGGGTGAGCTGCTCGCTCTCCGACACCGTGGGCTTCGTGCGCGACCTCCCGCACGGGCTCGTCGCCGCCTTCCGCTCGACGCTGGAGGAGACCGTCCACGCCGACCTCCTGCTGCACGTGGTCGACGGCTCCAACCCCCACCACGAGGAGCAGGTCGACGCCGTGAACGTCGTCCTGGCCGAGATCGGGGCGGCCGACATCCCCCAGATCGTCGTCTGGAACAAGATCGACCGGATCCCGGGCGCCGAACCCGAAGTCGTGCGCGATCCTTGTGGTAAGATCTTGAAAATCAAGGCGAGTGCCATTTCCGGTGCCGGCCTCGAAGCGATCCGCGAGGCGCTGGCCGAAGTGGCGCGCGAGACCGATCCGCGGGCGCTGGCGCCTGCCGCCTGACCCCAAAGACCCACCCTGCCTCGCATTGAAATGGGCCACGCGGCCCCGCATCTCCCCCTCGTCCTCCACCCGCGAACCTGACAGCGCATGCCTCCCAACGACCCCCAGTGGGGAAAACGCCCCAACGACGGCCCGCCGGATCTCGACGAGATGCTGCGCAAGCTGCAGCAGAAGCTCGCCGGCCTCTTCGGCGGGCGCGGCTCTCCCGGCAACTCCGGCCCGTCCGAACCGTCGCCGCCCTTCAACGGGCCCAGCCCCGCGTTCTTCGGCGGCTCCATCGCCTTCATCGTGATCCTGGTCGTGGGCGTGTGGCTCGCGAGCGGGTTCTACATCGTGGAGGAAGGCCGCCGCGGCGTGGTGCTGCGCCTGGGCAAGTACATCGAGACCACCAACCCCGGCCCGCGCTGGCACATCCCGTACCCCATCGAGAGCGCGGAGGTCGTGAACGTCTCCGGCGTGCGCACGGTGGAGGTGGGCTACCGCGGCACCCCCAAGAACAAGCAGCCGCAGGAGGCGCTCATGCTCACGGACGACGAGAACATCGTCGACGTGCAGTTCGCCATCCAGTACACGCTGAAGGGCCCCGAGGACTACCTGTTCAACAACAGGAACCCCGACGACAACGTCCTGCAGGCCGCCGAGACCGCCATCCGCGAGATCGTCGGCAAGAGCAAGATGGACTTCGTGCTGAACCAGGGCCGCAGCGAGGTCGCCTCGCGCGTGAAGGTCCTCATGCAGCAGATCCTCGACCGCTACAAGACCGGCATCAACATCACGACGGTGAACCTGCAGAACGTGCAGCCGCCCGAGCAGGTGCAGGCCTCCTTCGACGACGCCGTGCGCGCCCAGCAGGACCGCGAGCGCTTCAAGAACGAGGGCCAGGCCTACGCCAACAGCGTGGTGCCCAACGCGCGCGGCGTGGCCGCCCGCCTCATCGAGGAGGCCAACGGCTACAAGCAGACCGCCATCGCCACCGCGCAGGGTGACGCCTCCCGCTTCCGCCAGATCCTCGCGGAATACGAGAAGGCCCCCGGCGTCACGCGCGAGCGCCTGTACCTCGAGGCGATGCAGCAGATCCTCTCCAACACGAGCAAGGTGATCGTCGACCAGAAGGGCGGCAGCAACCTGCTCTACCTGCCGCTCGACAAGCTCATGCAGATGACCGGGCAGGCGCAGGTCTCGGCGCAGGGCGCGGACGTGCCGCTGCCCCGCATGGCGGTCCCGGGCGAGCAGCCCGTCACCGCCGCCCCGCAACCCGCGGCCATCGACGCGCGCTCGCGCGACGCGATGCGCTCCCGCGACCGCTGAGGAGACGACGATGAGGAAATCCGCCGCCGCCACCCTGATGGTCGCCGTCGTGGCCCTGCTCGTGCTCTCCATGAGCGTGTACACCGTCGACCAGCGCAAGGCCGCCATCAAGTTCCAGCTGGGCGAGGTCGTCTCGATGCACACGGACCCGGGCCTGTACTTCATGGTCCCGATCCTGCAGAACGTGCGCCTGTACGACACGCGCATCCAGACGCTCGACACCAAGGACGCCGAGCGCTTCCTCACGAGCGAGAACAAGAACGTGCTCGTGGACAGCTTCGTGAAGTGGCGCGTGATCGACGTGCGCCAGTACTACGTGTCGGTGCGCGGCGACTCCCTCGCGGCCGAGGCGCGCATCATGCAGACGGTGAACGACGCGCTGCGCGCCGAGTTCGCGAAGCGCACGGTGCACGACGTGGTCTCCGGCGAGCGCGACAAGATCATGGAGACGGTCGCCGACAAGGTCGACAAGGACGTGAAGGGCATCGGCGTGGAAGTCGTGGACGTGCGGCTGAAGCGCGTGGACCTGGTCCCCGAGATCTCCTCCGACGTCTACCGCCGGATGGAATCCGAGAGGAAGCGCGTGGCGAACGAGCTGCGCTCCACGGGCTCCGCCGAGGGCGAGAAGATCAAGGCCGACGCCGACCGCCAGAAGCAGGTGATCGTGGCGGAGGCCTACCGGGACGCCCAGCGCATCAAGGGCGAGGGCGACGCGCAGGCCACCCGCATCTACGCGGAGGCCTACGGGCGCAACCCCGAGTTCTACAGCTTCTACAGGAGCCTCGAGGCCTACCGGTCGTCGCTTCGCAACAAGAGCGACGTGATGGTGCTCGAGCCGAATTCCGACTTCTTCAAGTACATGAAGAACCCGGGCCGCGGGAAGTAGGGCGGTGGGGCGGTGATCGAGGTCTTGCTGGCGGCTTTCGCGCTCATGCTCGTGATCGAGGGGATCCTGCCGTTCGTGGCGCCGAAGCTGTGGCGGGAGACCTTCAAGGCGCTCACCGAGATGAAGGACGGCCAGATCCGCTTCGCGGGGCTGGCCTCGATGCTCGCGGGCCTCGTGCTGCTCGCGTTCGTGACATGAGGCGCTGGCTTCTTCCCGAGCACATCGAGGACATCCTGCCCGCCGAGGCGAGGACGGTGGAGCGGCTTCGCCGCGCCATCCTCGACCTGTTCGCCGCGCACGGCTACGAGCTGGTGCAGCCGCCGCTGCTGGAATACACCGAGTCCCTGCTTTCGGGCACGGGGCGCGACCTCGACCTCGCCACCTTCCGCCTCGCCGACCGCCTCTCGGGCCGGCAGCTGGGCGTGCGCGCGGACCACACGCCGCAGGTCGCGCGCATCGACGCCCACCTCCTCAACCGCGAGGGCATCGCGCGCCTGTGCTACTGCGGAAGCGTCCTGCACACGCTGCCGGCCGGCATGACCACCACGCGCGAGCCCATCCAGCTCGGCGCGGAGCTCTACGGCCACGCGGGGCTGGAGGCCGATCTCGAGGTGGTGCGGCTCATGAGCCGCGCGCTCGCGGCGGCCGGCGTCACCGGCGTGCTGCTCGACATCGGCCACCCCAGCATCTACCGCGCGCTCACGGCGGGCGCGAACCTCGCCGCGGACGAGGCGGAATCCCTCTTCCACGCCGTGCAGCAGAAGGACGCGCCGGCGGTGCTCGCGATGCACGACCTGCTCGGGGAGCAGCGCGCCGAGGCGATCGCGGCGCTCACGCGGCTCAGCGGCGGCGCGGGCGTGCTGGAGGAAGCCCGCAAGGCGCTGCCGAGGAACCCCGACATCGCGCAGGCGCTGGACGAGCTCTCGCGCCTGGCGAAGGAAGCGGCCGCGCCCGGCCTGGAAGTGAGCTTCGACCTCGCCGAGCTGGGCGGCTTCAACTACGAAAGCGGCGTGGTGTTCGCGGCGTTCTCGAGCGCCTCCCCCGATGCGCTCGCGCGCGGCGGCCGCTACGACGAGGTGGGCCGCTCCTTCGGGCGCGCGCGCCCCGCCACCGGCTTCACGATGGACCTGCGCCGCATCGCGGCGATCGTCGGGCCCACGCCGCGCGCGGCCGGCATCCTCGCGCCGTGCGTCGCGGACCCGGCGCTGGACGAGGAAGTCGCGCGGCTTCGCGCCGCGGGCGAAGTGGTGATCGCGGATCTCCCCGGCCACGCCGCCTCGCGCGCGGAGCTGGGCTGCGACCGGATTCTGGAATCGAAGGGGGGCCGCTGGACGGTCGCCCCGCTGAAAGGCGACTGACATGGCGAAGAACGTGGTGGTGATCGGCACGCAGTGGGGCGACGAGGGCAAGGGCAAGATCGTCGACTGGCTCACGGACCACGTGGAGGCCGTGGTGCGCTTCCAGGGCGGCCACAACGCCGGGCACACGCTGGTGATCAACGGCAGGAAGACCAT
Organism: Burkholderiales bacterium; assembly: GCA_019634955.1. Classification (GTDB taxonomy): domain Bacteria; phylum Pseudomonadota; class Gammaproteobacteria; order Burkholderiales; family Usitatibacteraceae; genus FEB-7. Next base: position 14,717 of record JAHCAK010000048.1, on the reverse strand, counting down.
CGTGCGCCTCATCCCCTCGGGGATCATGCACCCGGGCAAGAAGTGCTTCATCGGCAACGGCGTGGTGGTCTCGCCGGAGGCGATCATGAAGGAGATCGGCGAGCTGGAGGCCGTGGGGCTGGACGTGCGCGGCAGGCTACGCATCTCGGAGGCGGCGCCTCTCATCCTGCCGCACCACGTGGCGCTGGACGCCGCGCGCGAGCGGGCGAAGGGCGAATCCAAGATCGGCACCACGGGGCGCGGCATCGGCCCGGCCTACGAGGACAAGGTGGCGCGCCGCGCCATCCGCATCCAGGACCTCTACGCCCGCGAGCGCTTCGCCGCCAAGCTGGGCGAGGTGCTCGACTACCACAACTTCGTCCTGAAGAACTACTTCAAGGCGGACATCGTCGACTTCCAGAAGACGCTGGACGACACGCTCGCCCTCGGCGAGAAGCTGCGGCCGATGGTGGCCGACGTCTCCGCCGAGATCAACGCGATCATCGAGTCCGGCAGGTCGATTCTCTTCGAGGGCGCGCAGGCCGCGCTGCTCGACATCGACCACGGCACCTATCCGTTCGTCACCTCCTCCAACTGCGTGGCGGGGCAGGCGGCCGCCGGCGCGGGCGTGGGGCCGAGGCAGCTGCACTACATCCTCGGCGTGGCCAAGGCGTACGCCACGCGCGTGGGCGGCGGGCCCTTCCCGACGGAGCTCGACGACGAGGTGGGCGAGCACCTGCGCGCGCGCGGCAACGAGTTCGGCGCGGTGACGGGGCGGCCGCGGCGTTGCGGCTGGTTCGACGCGGCCGCGCTCAAGCGCGCGGTGCAGTTGAACGGCCTCACCGGGCTCTGCATCACCAAGCTGGACGTGCTGGACGGCCTGGACGTGATCCGGCTCGCCGTGGGCTACAAGGTGCGCGGCGAGAAGCGCGACATCCTGCCCGTGGGGGCCGAGGCGCTGGCCATTTGCGAGCCGGTCTACGAGGATTTTCCCGGCTGGAAGGAGAGCACCGTCGGCGTGAAGTCCTTCGAGGCGCTCCCCGCCAACGCCCGCACCTACCTGAAGCGCCTGGAGCAGCTGGCCGGCGCGCCCGTCGTGCTCATCTCCACCGGGCCGGACCGCGAAGAGACGATCGTCCTCCAGCATCCCTTTGCCTAGACGGGGACTGTCCCCGTTTTTGGGGACAGTCCCCAAGAGCGGGGACAGTCCCCAAAACAAAGGGCCGGGTCGAAAGACCCGGCCCCATAATGCTGGTGCCCAGAAGAGGACTCGAACCTCCACGGTGTTACCCGCCAGTACCTGAAACTGGTGCGTCTACCAATTCCGCCATCTGGGCCTTGAGCCCGCCGTGAAGCGAGCCAAGCCCGTGATTTTAGAAGGAACATTACTTTTTGTCTAGCAAAACCAAGACCCTGCGGCACGCCGACCCCCACAAGGACCGGGAAGCCGCCAAGTACGAGCACCCCCTGCCCAGCCGCGAGATGATCCTCGAGGTGCTGGACCGGGAAGGCATTCCCCTCGCCGAGGACCACCTCGTCTCCCTGCTCGGGATCGAATCCCACGAGCGCGACGCCTTCGGCCGCCGCCTCGCCGCCATGGAGCGCGAAGGCCAGGTGATGAGGAACCGCCGCGGCGCCATCCTCGTCGCCGACAAGGCCGGCCTCATCAAGGGCCGCGTCATCGGCCACCCCGACGGCTTCGGCTTCCTCAAGCCCGAGGACGGGGGCGAGGACCTCTTCCTCGCCGCCAAGCAGATGCACAAGGCGCTCCACGGCGACGTCGTGCTCGCCCGCGTGACGGGCCTGGACCGCCGCGGCCGCCGCGAGGGCTCCATCGTGGAAGTCCTCGAGCGCGCCAACGCCCGCGTCGTCGGCCGCCTCTTCGTCGAGCAGGGCGTGATGTTCATCGTCGCCGAGGACAAGCGAATCGCGCAGGACTTCCTCGTGCCCCCCGACGGCGCCAGGGGCGCGAAGCACGGGCAGGTGGTGATCGCCGAGATCGTCCAGCAGCCCACCCCGCAGGCCGAGCCCATCGCGCGCGTGACCGAGATCCTCGGCAACTACGCCGACCCGGGCATGGAGATCGAGATCGCGCTGCGCAAGCACGACCTCCCGCACGAGTTCTCCGGGGATGCCGAGAAGCAGGCGGCGAAGTACGGCGCCAAGGTGCTCGCCAAGGACCTCAAGGGCCGCCGCGACCTGCGCAACCTCGCGTTCGTGACGATCGACGGGGAGACGGCGAAGGATTTCGACGACGCGGTTTACTGCGAGACACTCGCCAAGGGCAAGGGCTGGAAGCTCTGGGTCGCCATCGCCGACGTCTCCCACTACGTGAAGCCGGGGGACGCCCTCGACCGCGATTCGCGCGAGCGCGGCAACTCCGTCTACTTCCCGCGCCGCGTGATCCCGATGCTCCCCGAGGCGCTCTCCAACGAGCTGTGCTCGCTCAAGCCCGAGGTCGACCGCCTCACGATGGTGTGCGAGATGGAGATCTCCCCCGGCGGCGTCGTGCGGCACTACGAGTTCTACCCGGCCGTGATCCACTCGCACGCGCGACTCACCTACACGCGCGTGGCCGCGGTGCTGGAAGGCAAGCCCGCCGACCCGCCCATCGCCAGGCCCCTCATCCCGGCGATCGGGCACCTCCACGCGGTCTTCAAGGCGCTGCTCGGCGCGCGGGCCAAGCGCGGCGCGATCGACTTCGACTCCGTCGAGACGCAGATGATCTTCGACAGCCAGGGGAAGATCGAGCGCATCGTGCGCGTGGAGAGGAACGACGCCCACCGCCTCATCGAGGAGTGCATGCTCGCGGCCAACGTGTGCGCCTCCGACTACCTCGCGGCCAACGACCAGCCCACGCTCTACCGCATCCACGAGGGGCCGACGCCGGAGAAGCTCGAGGCGCTTCGCTCCATGCTCAAGGACTTCGGCCTCGCCCTCGGCGGCGGCGACGAGCCCCACGCCAAGGACTACGCGGCGCTCCTCGCGCGCATCAAGGACCAGCCGTACGCGGGCCTGCTGCAGACGGTGATGCTGCGCTCGCTCAGGCAGGCGGTGTACAGCCCGGAGAACGTCGGCCACTTCGGCCTCGCGTACGAGGGCTACACGCACTTCACCTCGCCCATCCGCCGCTACCCGGATCTCCTCGTGCACCGTGCCATCAAGGCCGTGCTCTCGGGCACGCGCTACGACGCGGGCGACTGGAACGCGCTGGGCGTGCACTGCTCCGAGACCGAGCGCCGCGCCGACGAGGCCACGCGCGACGTCGAGAACTGGCTCAAGTGCTACTTCATGCAGGACCACGTGGGCGACGAGTTCGAGGGCACGGTGAGCGGCGTGGCGGGCTTCGGCCTCTTCGTCACGCTGGACGAGCTCTTCATCGACGGGCTGGTGCACATCTCCGACCTCGGCAACGACTACTACCAGTACGACCAGCAGCGCCACCTGCTGAAGGGCGAGCGCACCGGCATCCGCTACCAGCTCGGCGCGCGCGTGAAGGTGCGCGTGGTGCGCGTGGACATCGAGACTTCCAAGATCGACTTCGTGCTGGTGGATTCCGCCGGCAAGCCGCGCACGGCCGCGGACGAGATGCCCCACGCGATCCCCGTCCCGGTCGTGCAGAAGCCGCGTGACCAGGACAAGAAGCATTCGAAGCTCGACACGCGCCTCAGCGACGGCGCGAAGAAGAAGCGCAAATGAAGACGCTGGCGGGATTCCATGCGGTGAAGGGCCGGCTCAAGCAGAAGGCCGATTCGGTGCGCGAGATCTACGTGGACGCGGGCCGGTCGGATGCCCGCATGCGCGAGCTGAAGGCCGTGGCCGAGAAGTTCGGCGTGCGCGTGATGGCGGTGGATGCCAAGCGCCTCGACGGCATGGCCGGCGGCGCGCGCCACCAGGGCGTGATCGCGATGGCCGACGAGATGCGCATGCCCCAGTTCATCGAGGACGTGCTGGAGACCCTCGACGAGCCGCCGCTGCTGCTGCTGCTCGACGGCGTGCAGGACCCCCACAACCTCGGCGCCTGCCTGCGCGTGGCGGACGGGGCCGGCTGCCACGCCGTCATCGCCCCCAAGGACCGCGCCTGCGGGCTCACGACCACCGCGGCCAAGGTCGCCTCGGGTGCCGCCGAAACGGTGCCCTACATCGTCGTGACGAACCTCGCCCGCACCATGCGCGACCTCAAGGACCGCGGCATCTGGATGGTGGGCACCGCCGACGACGCGCCGCAGTCCCTCTGGAAGGCCAAGCTCGACGGGGCGATCGGCCTCGTCCTCGGCGCGGAGGGGGAGGGGCTGCGGCGGCTCACCCGCGACACCTGCGACCACCTCGTCTCCATCCCCATGATGGGGTCGGTCGAGAGCCTGAACGTTTCGGTTGCGAGCGGTGTCTGCCTCTACGAGGCCCGCCGCCGCCGGGGACACTAGAGTGGGACAGGTCTTGGGGACGGTTCTTCAGAACCGTCCCCAAAGGCTGTCCCAAGAAGGAGTTGGAAGATGCGCCTGTTCCGCCTGATCGCCGCCTGCCTCGCCTTCGCCGCCGCGCCCGCGCTGGCGCAAGCCCTGCCCAAGGGCGTGGAGAAGGTGACCTCCGTCGAGGGCATCACCGAGTACCGGCTCGACAACGGCCTCAAGGTGCTGCTCTTCCCCGACCTCTCCAAGCCCACGCTCACCGTCAACATCACCTACCTCGTCGGCAGCCGCCACGAGAACTACGGCGAGACGGGGATGGCGCACCTGCTCGAGCACCTCGTCTTCAAGGGCACGCCGAAGAACCCCGACCTCGACAAGCAGTTCAACCAGCGCGGCGCCCGCTCCAACGGCACCACCTGGCTCGACCGCACCAACTACTACGAGCTGCTGCAGGCCACCGACGACAACCTCGAGTGGGCCATCGAGATGGAGGCCGACCGCATGGTCAACTCCTTCATCCGCAAGTCGGACCTCGACACCGAGTTCACCGTCGTGCGAAACGAGTACGAGATGGGCGAGAACAGCCCCTTCAGCGTGCTGCTCAAGCGCATGCAGAGCGTCGCCTTCGACTGGCACGCCTACGGCCGCTCCACCATCGGCAACAAGAGCGACATCGAGAACGTGAAGGAGGCGAATCTCCAGGCCTTCTACCGCACCTATTACCAGCCGGACAACGCCGTGCTGCTGGTCGCCGGCAAGTTCGACGAGGCGAAGGCGCTCGCCCTCGTGGCCGACGCGTTCGGCAAGATCCCGAAGCCCGCGCGCAAGCTCCCGGAGCTGTGGACCGTCGAGCCCACGCAGGACGGCGAGCGCCAGTTCATGATCCGCCGCAAGGGCGACGTGCAGATCGTCGCCGTGGCCTACAAGGTGCCCTCGGGCCTGCACCCGGACAGCGACGGCATCTCGTTCGCGAACTTCGTCCTCGCCGACACGCCCACGGGCCGGCTGCACAAGGCGCTCGTGGAGACGGGCAAGGCCGCGCAGGTGTTCGGGTTCCCGCTGACGGGCGTGAACCCCGGCCTGCACCTCTTCGGCGCGACGGTGAAGAAGGGCGACCCCGTCGAGCCCGTGAAGGAGGAGCTGGTCCGCATCCTCGAGGGCTTCGGTTCTGCGCCCCCCACGGCCGAGGAGATCGCGCGCGCCCGCAAGAGCTACGAGAACCAGTTCGAGAAGGCGCTCGCCAACCACGAATCCGTCGGCGTGCAGTTGTCGGAGTACATCGCGCTGGGCGACTGGCGGCTCTTCTTCCTCGCGCGGGACCTCCTGCCGAAGATCACGCCGGAAATGGTCGCGAAGGCCGCGGCCGCCTACTACCGCCGCGACAACCGCACGGTGGGGATCTACGTGCCCGAGGACGCCCCGCAGCGCGCCGAGATCCCGCCCGCGCCCACGGTCGCGGAGGTGATGAAGGACTTCAAGGGCAAGGCGCAGGTGGCCGCGGCCGAGGCATTCGACCCCTCGCAGGCCAACATCGACGCGCGCACGAAGCGGCTCGAGTTCGGCGGGCTCAAGGTGGCGTTGCTGGCGAAGAGGAACCGCGGCGAGACGGTGAACGTCACCATCAACCTGCACATGGGCGACGAGAAGAGCCTCTTCGGGCAGAAGACGGTCGCGGGGCTCGCGGGGCAGATGCTCTCGCGCGGGACGACGAAGCTCACGCGCACGCAGCTCTCCGACGAGCTGGAGCGGCTGAAGGTCTCCGGCCGCGTGGGCGGCACGGGCGGCAGCTTCCAGACGACGCGGCCCAACCTCGAGGAGGCGTTGAAGCTCGCCGCGCACGTGCTGAAGGAGCCCGCGTTCCCCGAGAGCGAGTTCGAGCAGCTGCGCAACCAGACGATCACCTCGATCCAGGCGCAGCTCGCAGAGCCGAACGCGCGCGCCTCGGAGGCGCTCTCGCGGCACTTCAACGCGTATCCGAAGGGGGACTGGCGCTATGCGCCCACGCTCGAGGAATCGATCGAGGCGGTGAAGGCGGCGAAGCTGGATGACGTGAAGCGCTTCCACCGCGAGTTCTACGGCGCGGGCGTCGCGGAGATCGCGATCGTGGGCGATTTCGACGAGGCTCGGGTGGCGGCGCTGGTGAAGGAGCTCTTCGCGGGTTGGAAGGCGCAGAAGCCGTGGGCGCGCGTGCCGGTGCAGCATGGCGATGTCGCGGCGGCCAATCTCTCGATCGCCACCCCCGACAAGGAGAACGCGATCCTGCTTGCGCGCCAGAACCTCGACCTGCGCGACGACGATCCGGACTACCCCGCGCTCTTCGTGGCGGACTACATCCTGGGCGGGGGCTCGGGGCTCGACTCACGGCTCGCCCAGCGGCTGCGGCAGAAGGACGGGCTCTCGTACGCGGCGGGGTCGGGGCTCAGCGTGCCGGCGGTGGACAGGTCGGCCACCTGGAGCGTGTACGCCATCGCCGCGCCCGCCAACATCGCCAAGGCGGAGGCGGCGATGAAGGAGGAGCTGGCTCGCGCGATCAAGGATGGCTTCACCGAAGCCGAGCTGGCCGCGGCCAAGTCCGGCACGCTGCAGACGCGGTTGCAGACGCGCGCGCAGGACGGGGCGCTCGCCGGCGGCTGGGCCTTCTACCTCCACCACGGCCGCACCTTCGCCTTCTCCAAGGCCTTCGAGGACCGCCTCCAGGCCCTCACCCTCGCCGAGGTCAACGCCGCGCTGCGCAAGCACCTCGACCCGGCGCGCCTCACCATCGTCAAGGCCGGCGACTTCAAATAAGTTCGGGGACGTACCCGCGGGACAGACCCGCGGGACAGACCCCGGGGACGTACCCCGGGGACGTACCCCGGGGACGTACCCACTCAGGAAGCGAGCTCGAACCCGAACTGGCGCCCGAAGTCGGTGCTGCCGAGCGGATGGCTGCGGTTGAAGCGCTTGCGCAGGAACGTCAGTTCGCCGGCCGGGATCCCCGCTTCGACAATCCTCTCCCAGGCGCGGGCACGGGCCGCGGCCGTGGAGCCCAGTTGCAGGTACTGGTCGTGGAAGGTGATTTCCGGGCGCGTCTCCCGGCCCGTGTTGTGCCTGTAGCTCGACCAGCGGAAGTCCGCCGGCCTCAGGACCATGGCGGCGCGCACGGGATTGAGCTCGATGTAGCGTTGGGTACCGAAGAAGTGGGACTCCGCCTCGATCGGGCTCGACCAGTAGCGGCCCTGGAGCAGCGGGCCGCGGCGGTCGTGGGCGCGATTGAAGTGCTGGGCGAACCGCTGGCTGGTCGATTTCATGACGTGCGCCATGATGCCTTTCTCGAGCGGGGTGGCGAGGATGTGGACGTGATTGGTCATCATCACGAAGGCGTGCAATCGGAACCCTCCTTCCTCCATGGCCTCGCGCATGTAGTCGAAAAGGACGAGACGGTCGACATCGTTGGTGAGGCAGGGCATCCCGGCCACGGCGCGGATGCAGATGTGGTACGGGAGGCCTGGCACGTCGATTCGGGCGATTCGGGGCATGTGGCATTAGCGCACCTTCGCCGCCACGCGTGCGCGCGAGAATCCCGGAATCCTCGCCCGCGATTTCGGGACGTACCCCGGGGACGTACCCGCGGGTCTGTCCCGCGGGTACGTCCCCGGGGTACGTCCCCGATGCACTAGAATGGGGCCTCAAACGAGACCCCCGCCATGACCCAGAAGAAAGTCGCACTCATCACCGGCATCACCGGCCAGGACGGCGCCTACCTCGCCGAGTTCCTGCTCGACAAGGGCTACACGGTGCACGGGATCAGACGCCGCAGTTCGCTCTTCAACACCGACCGCATCGACCACCTCTACAAGGATCCGCACGACAAGGGCGCGCGCCTGTTCCTGCACTACGGCGACATGACGGACTCCATGAGCCTCACGCGCGTGATCCAGCAGGTGCAGCCCGACGAGATCTACAACCTCGCCGCCCAGAGCCACGTCGCGGTGAGCTTCGAGGAGCCCGAGTACACCGCCAACTCCGACGCCCTCGGCGCGCTGCGCATGCTCGAGGCGATCCGCATCCTCGGCCTCGAGAAGAAGACGCGCTTCTACCAGGCCTCCACCTCCGAGCTCTACGGCCTCGTGCAGGAAGTGCCGCAGAAGGAGACCACGCCCTTCTACCCGCGCTCGCCCTACGGCGTGGCCAAGCTTTACGCCTACTGGATCACCGTCAACTACCGCGAGGCCTACGGCCTGTACGCCTGCAACGGCATCCTCTTCAACCACGAGTCGCCCGTCCGCGGCGAGACCTTCGTCACGCGCAAGATCACGCGCGCGCTCGCCCGCATCAAGCTGGGCCTGCAGGACTGTCTCTACCTCGGCAACCTCGACGCCAAGCGCGACTGGGGCCACGCCCGCGACTACGTCGAAGCGCAGTGGCTCATGCTGCAGCAGGAGAAGCCCGAGGACTTCGTGATCGCCAGCGGCGAGCAGCACAGCGTGCGCGATTTCGTGAACGCCGCGGCTGCCGAGATTGGCATGAAGCTCGACTGGAAGGGCAAGGGCGTCGACGAGCACGGCATCGACGGCCAGGGCCGCGTCGTCGTCCGCGTCGACCCGCGCTACTTCCGCCCGGCGGAGGTGGAGACGCTCCTCGGCGACCCCACCAAGGCGCGCGAGAAGCTCGGCTGGAAGGCGAAAGTCACCTTCCAGGAACTCGTGGCGGAGATGATGGTGGCGGACATGACCGAGGCCGAGCGCGACGAGCTCGTGAAGCGCGAAGGCTACCTCGCCCCGAGCCGCCACGAGTGACGGCCGAGAGACCGTCGCACGCGCGATGAAGCGCGCGCTCATCACCGGCATCGGCGGCCAGGACGGCGCCTACCTCGCGAAGCTCCTCCTCGAGCAGGGCTACGAGGTCCACGGCTCCTCGCGCGACGCGCAGGCCGCCGCGTTCGCCGGTCTCGCGAAGCTGGGCATCCGCGAGCAGGTGAAGGCGCTCTCGATGGCGCCCGGCGACTTCCACAGCGTGCTCGCGGCGCTTGGCGAAATCCGGCCGCACGAGATCTACAACCTCTCAGGCCAGAGCTCCGTGGGGCTCTCCTTCGAGCAGCCGGTCGCGACGATGGAGAGCGTGCTCGGCGCCACGATGAACCTGCTCGAGGCGATGCGCTCGCTCGGCGGCGGCATGCGGCTCTTCAGCGCGGGCTCGGGCGAGTGCTTCGGCGAGACGGGCGCCGTGCCCGCGAACGAGGCCACGCCGTTTCGCCCGCACAGCCCCTACGCGGTGGCCAAGAGCGCGGCGCACTGGCTCGTCTCCAACTACCGCGAGGCCTACGGGCTCTTCGCGTGCACCGGCATCCTCTTCAACCACGAGTCGCCGCTGCGGCCGGAGCGCTTCGTCACGCAGAAGATCGTGCAGGTGGCCAAGCGGATCGCGGCGGGGTCGAAGCAGAAGCTCGAGCTCGGCAACACGCGCGTGGTGCGCGACTGGGGCTGGGCGCCGGAATACGTCGAGGCGATGTACCTGATGCTGCAGCAGGACAGGGCGGACGACTACGTGGTCGCCACCGGCGAGAGCGTGAGCCTGGAGGACTTCATCCGCTTCACCTTCGAGCACCTCGGCCTCGACTGGAAGGAGCACGTCGTCGCCAACCAGGCGCTGCTCCGCCCGCTCGACATCGTCGAGAGCCGCGCCGACCCCGCCAAGGCCGCCCGCGTGCTCGGCTGGACGGCCCGCACGCGCGTGCGCGACGTCGTCGCCCGCCTCGCCAGCTAAGCGGAACCGGTCCACGGAACCGGTCCACGGAACCGGTCTACCGGGCCAGCAACCCCGCCAGCCCCCTGCAGCCGTCCTCCACCATGTCGAGGACGAGGTCGAAGTCCTTCTCCTGCCCGCCGTAGGGGTCGGGGATGTCCTCGCCGTGGAACTTGTCCCCGTAGTCGAGGAAGAGCTCGATCTTGTGCTTGCACCGCGTCGGCGCGATCTGCCGCAGGTGCGCCAGGTGCTCGCGCCCCATGCCGAGGATGGCGTCGAAGTGCTCGAAGTCATCCCCGCGGATGCGCCGCGCGACCATCTGCGTGAGGTCGTAGCCGCGCCGCTTGGCCCGCTCCACGGCGAGGGGGAAGGGCGGCTTGCCGACGTGATACTCGTGAGTGCCGGCGGAATCGACCTGGAAGCGCTCCGCCACCCCCTGGGACGCCAGCAGCTTCTTCAGCACCCCCTCCGCCGTCGGTGACCTGCAGATGTTGGCGGTGCAGACGAACAGGATCGAGCGCATCCCACCATTGTATCCGCCTCCAATAGACCGGTTCCGCAGACCGGTTCCGTAGACCGGTTCCGCGGAACCGGTCCGATGGCGGAAAGGGCCAGCCGATTGCGTTTACCCGAACAGGGGCCCCACGCCCCGGGAGAAACGCCATGGACCTGCGCCGCCTCGCCGCCGCCGCCGCCGCCGCGGCAGCCCTGACGATGTCCATCCCCGCCGCTACCGCAGCGCCGGGAGGCCTCGACCCCGCTTTCGGCAATGCCGGCATCGCCCGCATCCAGGGCCCGGCCGGCGCCGACGCCGCGAACGCCGTGGCCATCGACGCGCAGGGCCGCGTGGTCACGGTCGGCTACTCGGAAAGAGGCCCCCAATACGCCCTGTCGATCACGCGCCACCGCCCCGACGGGACCCTCGACCCCACCTTCAACGGCAGCGGCACGCGAATCCTCGCGGGCACCCTCTATGGCGCCGCATCCGCCGTCGCGATCGACGCCGCCGGCCGCATCCTCATCGGCGGCAGCCACGAGGGATCGCCGGTGGTGATCCGCCTTCTTCCCGACGGCAGCAACGACCCCACCTACGGCACCGGCGGCATCGCGCCCGTGCCCGGCACCAATATCTATCCTCAAGCCCTCGCAATCGACGCCGCCGGCCGCGCGGTGTTCGCTGGCGGCCTCATCAACGGCTACAACGTCGCCCGCCTCAACGCCGACGGCACCCCCGACAACACCTTCGGCGGCGCCGGCTTCGTCACGACCAACATGGGCACCGGCGAGGACTACCCGTACGCGATCGCCCTCGACTCCGCCGGGCGCATCCTCGTGGCCGGCCAGGCGCGCAACGGCGCCACCTACGAAGCCGCGGTCGCGCGCTTCCTGCCCAACGGCACGCTGGATGCGGCCTTCAACGGCACCGGCAAGTACCTCACCCCCGCCGCCAACGAGATGGCCCTCGGCCTGGCCGTGGATGCCGCCGACCGCGTCGTGCTCGCCCTCGTGTCCGTGGGCGGCGTGAACGGCATGATCGCGCGCCGGCTCACGGCCGCGGGCGTCGCCGACGGCACCTTCGGCACGGGCGGGCGGGTCAATTACCCGGTCGGCCCGAGCGGCTCGTCGCGCGCGGTGTCGGTCGACTCCGCCGGGCGCATCGTCCTCGCCGGCACGGGCGCGGGCGGCAACAACAACAACGCCCTCGTGATGGCCCGCCTGCTCTCCAACGGGGCGCTCGACCCTTCCTTCGGCACGGCCGGCAAGGCGATCGCCGCGGAAGCCGGCAAGTCGTTCATCTGCAACGCCATGACGCTCGACTCCGCCGGGCGCCTCGTGGCCGTGGGCCGCATCAACCGCACCGGCGAGCAGAACACGGATTTCGGCCTCATCCGCCGACTGCCCGATGGCGGCGCGGATGCCGCCTTCGCCGGCGGGCAGTTCGTCTCCACGAGCCTCGCCCTCATCGGCGGCTCGATCGCGGCCGTCGCGTCGCAGCCGGACGGCAAGGTGGTCTTCGCGGGCGTCCTCTACGACGGCGGTTTCACCTACCACCACTTCATGGTGGGGCGCGTCGGCACCGACGGCTCCCCGGACGAGACCTTCGGGCCGATGGGCCTGCGGGTGACGCCGTTCCCCACGGACTCCAGCCAGGCCACGGGGGTCGCCATCGACTCCGTGGGGCGGATCGTCGCGGTGGGCGAGGCGCGCGGGGAGGGCGACGCGCCCGCGGTCGCCGTGCGCCGCTACCTGCCCGACGGCACCCCCGATCCCGGATTCGGCACCGACGGCCTCGTCACGCACCTGCCCACGCCGGGCGGGATCTACGTGCAAGGCGTCGCGATCGACCTCCTCGACCGCATCGTCGTCGTGGGCGCGAGGAGCGGCCCCTCGCAGGACATGCTGGTCGTGCGGCTGCGGTCGGATGGCGCGCTCGACCCCAACTTTTCGGGCGGCAGCGTGCTCGTCGATTTCGGCGGCGCGCACGACCGTGCCACGGCCGTCGCCTTCGACGCCCTCGGCCGCATCGTCCTCGGCGGGCACTCGGGGTCGAACATGGCGGCGGCGCGGCTGGCGGACAACGGCGCGCTCGACACCACGTTCAACGGCACGGGCAAGGTGGTGCTTCCGCTGCCCCCGGGCGCCGGGAGCGCGTACGCCGCCGCGATGGCCCTCGACGCGCAGGGCCGCGTCGTGCTCGCGGGCGAGTCGCAGTCGGTGAGCTTCGTCACCACGGAGGTCGTCGCGCGGCTCACGGCCGGCGGCGTGCTGGACACCTCGTTCGCCGGCACGGGGCAGATCGTCATGTCCGCGGGCGGCGGCGGCAACCGCGGCCACGCGGTCGCCGTGGATTCGGCCAATCGCGTGCTCACGGCGGGGCAGACGTTCGGCGCCGCGAGCAGCACCTCGCTTCGCCGCTTCACGGAGGCGGGCGCGGCGGACGCGACCTTCGGCGGCTCGGGGCTCGTGGTCGTCGACGTGGCGACCGACCCGAACTCGGACCTCGCCTACGCGATGGCGCTCACGCGCGACGGGCGGCTGGTCGCGGGCGGCCTCGCGTATTCGATCATCCCGCCGGAGATGTTCGTGCTGCGCGCCTTCACCGAGGACTCGGCCTCGCCCTTCGCCTTCACGCCGCAGGCCGGCGTGGCGCCGGGCGCGACGGTCGTCTCCAACACGATCACCGTGGCGGGCATCGCGGGAACGGCGCCCATCAGCGTGACGGGCGGCGAGTACTCGATCGGCTGCGGCGGCACCTTCACGAACGCGCCGGGCGTGGTCGTCGCGAGCGCGACCGTGTGCGTGCGCCATCGCGCTTCCCCGCTGCCGCTCGCATCGAGCACGACGACGCTCCTCATCGGCACGACCGCGGGGAGCTTCACCTCCACCACCGGCAAGGCCGCGCCGGGAATCTCGCTCGCCTCGAGCGCGAACCCGACCGCCGCTGGCGCACCGGTCACCTTCACCGCGACGGTGACGGGGATCTTCGGCACGCCGACGGGGCTCGTCACCTTCCGCGACGGCTCGCTCGTGATCGGCGCGGTGGCGCTGAATGGGGCGGGGCAGGCGGCGCTGCAGACGGCGGGCTTGCCCTCCGGCGTGCGTTCCCTCACGGCGGCTTACGCGGGCGATGCGCTATACTCGCCGGCGACTTCTGCCGCGCTTCCGCATACGGTGACGGCGGTGGTGACGCCGCCTCCCACGCGTGGCGATGCGAACGGCGACCGCAAGGCCGACCTCGTGTGGAGGGATGCGACAGGCGGCCTCGCGCTCTGGACCATGGACGGGCCCAACATCGTGAGCACCTTCTTCGGCATCGTCGGTTCGGAATGGCAGGTCCACGCGGTGGGCGATGCCAACGGCGACGGCAAGAGCGACCTCTTCTGGTGGAACGCTTCGCTCGGCTCGGGCTACATCTGGTTCCTCGACGGCGCGGGCATCAGCGGCTTCGCGAGCCTCGGCATCCTCGGGGCGGAGTGGACGCTGGTGGGCGCGGGGGACTTCAACGGCGACGGTCGTGCGGACGCGCTCTTCCGGCGCTCGACGGACGGGCTCTACTACACCTTCCTGCTCGACGGCGGGACGATCACGGCGCAGGGGTCGCTGGGGGCGCTGCCTGCCGCGTGGTCGCTCGCGGGCATCGGCGACACCGACGGCGACGGCAAGGCGGACCTCGTGTTCCGCAACGGCGACGATGGCAGCGTGCTGCTGTGGAAGATGAACGGGACCGCGGCACCCGTGGCGACCGTGGTGGGGCAGGTCGACGCCGGCTTCTGGCGGATCGCGGGCGTGGGCGACTTCGGCGGCGACGGGCGGTCCGACCTCCTCTGGCAGGGCGACGACGGCTCGCTGTGGGTGTGGATGATGAACGGCGCGGCGGTCACGAGCGCCTCGGCCATCGGTGTCCTGCCCGGCCCGGGCTGGACGGTGCGGATGGTCGCCGACTTCACGGGTGACGCCAAGGCGGACATCGTCTGGCGCTTCGTCGACGGCACCACCTACCTGTGGCAGATGAACGGCGCGGCGATCGTCTCCACGCCGCAGATCCCCAACCCGGGAGGCTCCTGGCAGATATCCCCCTGACGGAACCGGTCCACGGAACCGGTC
>JAHCAK010000047.1 GCA_019634955.1 Burkholderiales bacterium | reverse complement strand
CGAGCGTGGCGATCCACGCCGCCGCGACCAGCGCGGTGATCCACTGGCCCGCCTCGCCGAGGAGCAGGCTCATGTGCAGGCGATACACCATGGGAACGAGGTGGGCCCGCGAGAGCCCGGTCTCGCCCCACGTGCGCTCGCCGCGGATTTCCCCCGTGTAGGGGTCGGCGAAGATCTCGGAGGGCACGGCCGCGTCGCGATCGAGACGCCCTTCCTCCGCGGCGCGCCGCGTGTTCATGACGAGGCGGATCGTGGCTCCCGGCTCGGGCGCGAAGAGGAAGTAGCCGACGACCAGTTCCGGATGACGGGACTCGACCCGCGCCGCGATCGCGTCGAGCGAGGCCCGGCCCTCGCGCGCCTCCACGCGGAAGAGCTCCGGCACCAGCGCGGCCTCGATTTCGTGGTGGAACGCGAGCAGCGAGCCGGTCGCGCCGGCCAGCACGAGGAAGGCGGCGAGGATGATTCCGCACCAGCGATGGACGCGAAGGAGGTTCTTCCGAAAGCTCATGGGCCGGGCCGGAATGCGCCAACGCCCCGGCGCGCGGGCGTCGGGGCGTTGGCGGGATGGTACCCGACGCGGCGGTCAGCCGCCGGCGGAGCGCTCGAGGGCGATGCGTTCCTGCTCGGTCAGCGGCGAATTGTCGGCCAGGCGGTGCATGTGGCCGGACGGGTCGTCGACGTGCACGAGGCGGCCGCCCTGGAAGGCGTACTGCATCGGGCGCAGCTGCCAGCCGCCTTCCTCGCCGAGGAAGACGTACTGCCGGTCGGCGGATACCGCGCCGGCGGCCACGGGGGTCACGTTCACGGCCGGCGCGGTCTTCGCGACGGAGCCGAACTCCGGGGCGACGATACGCGAGCCGGCCTCGTCGTTGGTGGTGACCCAGAAGCCGTCCGCGAGGGCCGCGGCGGGCGCCGCGAGCGAGAGGGCAAGGGCGAGAGTGGTGAGGGATTTGCGGGTCGACATGGTGAACTCCTTCAGGTTGGGTTCAGGATTCGCTCCTTCCGGAGCGCTTCCGGCGACGTGCCGGCATGGAACCCACTATAGGGGGGCGGCACTGTCGAGCCGCTGTCGCGGGCATTACAAGAATGTCCGCCGCCTCAGCGTCCGCCGAGGCGTTGCTGCGCCGCGCGCTCGGCCTCCGTAAGCGGGCTGCGGTCGGCGACCTTCGACATGTGGCCTTCGGGATCGTCGACGTGGACGAGCCTGCCTTCGCGCAGCGCGTAGTTCATCGCGCGCAATTGCCAGCCGCCTTCCTCGCCCATGAAGACGTACTGCCGGTCCGGAGAGATCTCGCCGGGCCGGTCGGCGCTCACGCGCGCAATCGGAGAGGTCATCGGGGCCGCGCCCGCGCGGGGCGCGACGATGCGCGAGCCGGGTTCGTCGTTCGTGGTCTCCCACAGGGGATCGGCGAGCGCGAACGGGGACGAGGCGAGGGATGCGATGGCGGCCACCGCGGTGGCGGATCGGCGGATGTTCATGGTCATCTCCTGTGTGAGGGCGCGCCGCCCTTCCCGGACGGCGGGCCGGCGGGTGCCGGCCTGGGGATCACACTGGACCCACGCCGCTGACAGGCGCGAAGCGGGGCGATTACATCCGCGTGCGCGTCGTGTCGGATTCCCGCGCACCTGACGGCCCGGTAATGTCCGCGAAAGCTCGCCGTCACCTGGCGGCAAGAAGTCGCCGCGCAGCGCGGGCAATCTCGACGATTGTTGAGCGAGGTCAACCATGCGCACCTCGCGCTGCCCACCATTCGCTCCACCGGCCACGAATGGAGCCATCATGAAACGGATTCTCGCAACCGCGGCGGCGATGCTCGCCGCGTCCCCCGCCATCGGCCAGATGATGGGCGGCTCGATTTCCACCGCATCCCACTTCCCCCTCGTCGACGGCGCGCACTACGAGTACGTGCACGAGGGCGGCCCCTGGGCCACCAGCACGGTGGTGGTGCGCGCGGGCCAGTCGTGGGCCGGCGCGCAGGGGCTCTACGCGATGCACACGACCTACACCTGCGCGGCGGGGGTCGCCTGCGCGCCGGATGCGACGGATTTCTACGGCATGGGCCCCGGCGGCGTGCACTGGTACGGCGGCACCGGCGCGGATGCCGCGGGCGCGCGCTTCTCGATGATGTCGCTCACCCATCCCGAATGGGTCCTCGCCAACCCGGCGTACCCCGGCACGCGGGCGCCGGGCTCGCACGGCGGCTACGCGAACCCCGGGTCCTGGACGACCTCCGTCGCCGGCAGCGGCAACGCCATCGGCGGCTTCGGCCACATGAGCCGCTACTCCGCGCTCGCCCTCGAGACGGTCACGGTGCCGGCCGGCACGTTCGCGAACGCGCTGCGCGTGCGCGAGGAGCGCGGCAACGGCGTCACGCGCGACGTGTGGTACGCCCCGGGCGTGGGCCGCGTGATGATGGCCGAGGGCGCGCAGGTCGCGCGGCTCGCGGGCTACACGATGCCGGGCCCGGTGGCGCAGCCGGGCGGCGGCGCGGCCCCGCTGCCCTTCACGCCCTTCACCGGGCTGTGGTGGAACCCGGCCGAGCCGGGCACGGGCTACAACCTGCAGTCGCAGCGCGGCGTCATGGTGGCGACGATGTTCAGCTATGCCGCCGAAGGCAGCCCCGTGTGGTACCACGCGGCCGGGCCGCTGGCGCGCCAGGGCGACACGGTCGTCTTCACGGGCACGCTGGACCGGTATCGCGGCGGGCAGTGCGTGACCTGCGCCTGGCGGGCCCCGGCCGCGGCGGGCGACGATGGCGCCTTCACCATCACCTTCACCTCGGCGTCGGCGGCGGAAGTGCGGCTGCCGGGCGGGCGCACGACGCGCATCGTGCCCCAGGGGTGGTAGCCCCGGCGGCGCGTCCGGCCGCTCCGGTAGAATCCGGGGCGGCCATGGCGGAAGAGAAACCGAAGGCCGTCGCCTTCTTCGGCGCGCAGTTCGAGCGCCAGATCGCGGCCGGCGACTACCAGCTCAACCCCTTCGAGGTGAGGGCCCTGCCGTTCCTCTCCGGCAAGGTGCTCGACCTCGGCTGCGGGCTGGGCAACCTCGCGCTTGCCGCCGCCGCGCGCGGCGCGCAGGTCACGGCCTACGACCTCTGCGAGAACGCGGTGGAGGATCTCGCCGAGCGCGCGCTCGCCTCGGGGCTGGATGTCTGGGTGCGCACGGTCGACCTCAAGGGCTGGCGCCCCGAAGAGACGTGGGATGCCGTCAACTGCATCGGGCTGCTCATGTTCTTCGCGCGCGCGGATGCGCTCGCGGGCCTCGTCGCCGTGCGCGACGCGGTGCGGCCCGGCGGCGTGGCCGTGGTGAACGTGCTGGTCGAGGGCACGACCTTCACGGCGATGTTCGACCCCGACGAGCACTACCTCTTCCGGCCGGAGGAAGTCGCCGCGCCCTTCGCCGGCTGGGAGATGCTGCACGACTCGGTCGAGGAGTTCGCCGCGCCCGGGGGCAAGGTGAAGCGCTTCCGCACGCTCATCGCCCGGCGGCCGGGCTGACTCACTTCTTCAGGCCGGCGCGGTAGGCCTCGATCCGCCGCACGAGCCCCGGCCGCGAGGCCGAGCGCACGAGGCTCGCGAGGTCGGCGGCGCGGTGGTCGGGGCGCGTGGCCTCGCGCACCTGCTTGAGCGTCTCGCGGTCGGCCGCCGGCGGCGCGCAACGGGCCGCGACCCACGCTTCGATGTCGCCTTCCACGTGGTCGGTCGCGAGCCCCGCGGCGAGCGCGGCCGCGGCATCGTGCGTCGCGCCCTCGGTCACGAGAGGCCGCGCGCGGTCCCAGCCCACCAGCTCCACGAGCCGGCGCGTGCCCAGCACGATCCCGAAGGCGGTGCCGGGGAAGCGGATCGTCGCCTCCGCCGTGCACGCGCGAAGGTCGCAGGAGGCGAAGAGGTCCGCGCCGGCGCCCCACGCGCGGCCCGTGGCCACCGCGACCGTGCGCACGGGCGCGTGCCACACCGCCTGCAGCAGCTTCTCCAGCGCGACGAAGCGCTCGCGCAGCGTGGCATCGGTCTCGGCCTCGAGCCCGGAGAGGTCGAAGCCCGTGCAGAAGTGCTTCCCGCGACCGCGAAACACGAGCGTATGCACGGCCGGGTCGGCGATGACGGCGGCGACCTGCGCCGAAAGAGAATCCACTGCCGCGGCCGAAAGCGCGTTGGCCTTCTCCGGCCGGTCCAGCCAGATCGTCGCGACGCCCGTGCTCACGCGGCCGCCGCCCGCACGGCGGCGGAGCGGTCCCACAGGTTGGGCACGGTCGCCGCGGAGTATCCCGAGACGAAGTCCTTCGCCGCGCCGGTGCCGGCATCGAACACGTGCCGGCGCACGGCGCCGATGTTGGCGCCGTAGACGTGGATGCTGACCGAGGGCCGGTCCGCGAGCGCGTTGGCCACCGTGTGGATGTCGCCCACCGTGGGCGAGACCGCCTCGATGGCGCCGGGCTCGAGCACCTGCTCCTCGCCGGCGGGCCGCAGCTTGCCGTCGGCGCCGCGCTCGTAGCGGCGGCAGCGCTCGGCCCCGCGCAGCACGCCCACCAGGCCCCACACCGTGTGGTCGTGCACGGGCGTCTTCTGCCCGGGGCCCCAGACGAAGCTCACCACCGAGAAGCGCTCCAGCGGGTCGCAGTGCAGCAGGTACTGGCGGTAGAACTTCGGGTCGGGCTGCGCGCAGTCGGCCGGCAGCCACCGGTCGTCGGCGATGAGGGCCGCGAGCAGGGGGCGCGCGCCCGCGAGCAGCGCCGCCTCGTCGTCGGTGCGCTCCACGAGGCGCGTCATGCCGCGCACGAACTCGCGCAGCGGCGCGAGGGCATCGAGGTCGTTCATGGCTTCTCCTCCAGCCGCGCCCGCAGAGCGGCGGTGTGTTCGCCCAGCACGGGAAAGCGCGCGTCCACCGCGACCGCCTCGCCGTCGAGGCGCACGGGGCAACCGACGGTGCGCGTGGCGTGGCCGCCGGGGAGCGTCGCGGGCACCACGAGCCCGAGGGCCGCGGCCTGCGGGTCCGCGAGCGCCTCCGCGTAGCCGTTGATGGGCGCGCAGGGGACGCCCGCCGCGCGGAAGCGCGCGAGCCACGCTGCCGCCGGCTCGCCCGCGAAGCGCGCCTCCAGCATTTCCTTCAGCGCGCCCTGGTTGGCCGCGCGCAGCGTGGTCGAGGCGAAGCGGGGGTCGCGCGCCCAGTCCGGCGCGGCCACGACCTCGCAAACCGCCTGCCACAGCCGGTCGTTGCCGGCGGCGATGGCGAAGTACCCGTCGGCGGCGCGGTAGGCCTGGTAGGGGGCGTTCCTCGGGTGCGCGGAGCCGAGCCTGCGCGGGTTCGCGCCCGTGCCGAAGTACTCGCTCGCCTGCAGCGCCGCGACGGCGAGCGTGGTGGCGAACATCGGCACGTCGATCGTGCCGCCGGGGCCGCCCGCCTGCACGCGCCGCAGCATCGCGGCGATCGAGAAGGCGGCATAGAGCCCGGCGGTGAAGTCCGAGATCGGCACGCCGCACTTCACCGGCGCGCCGCCCTCCTCCCCGGTGACGCTCATCACGCCCGTGGCGGCCTGGATGGTGAGGTCGAAGCCGCCCTCCGCCGAACGCGGGCCGACCTGCCCGAAGGCCGAGATGGCGCAGTAGACGAGCGAGGGCTTCCTCGGCCCGAACCAGTCCCAGCCCAGCCCCAGCCGCGCCATCACGCCGGGCCGGTTGTTCTCCACGAGCACGTCCGCCTCGAGCGCGAGGGCGCGCGCAAGATCGCGGTCGGCGGGGCTCTTCAGGTCCAGCGCGACGCTCTTCTTGCCGCGGTTCACCGAGGCGAAGTTCTCGCTGTAGCCGCCGTTCACCGGCGGCCACTGGCGCATGGCGTCGCCCTCGCGGGGCTCCACCTTCACGACCTCCGCGCCGTAGTCGGCCAGCAGCATCCCGCAGAAGGGGCCCGCGGCGACCTGGCAGAACTCGACGACCTTGACGCCGGCGAGGGGGGCGGGGGCTGGCATCGGCGCGAGAGGAGTCAGGAGGAAGCGGGGCGCTTGCGCGGCGGGCGCGCGGCCGGCGCCGGGCCTGCGGGCTTCTCCGCCAGCCGCCCCGTCACGTACTTGTGGAGCACGCTCGCGATGAGCGTCTGGTACGGCACGCCCTCCTCCATCGCTTTCGCCTGGATGTCGCCCAGGTCGATGGAGGAGAGGCGGATGTTCACGCGCCGGTCCTTGGTGGCCGTCGCGCGCGCGGCGGCCTTGAGTTTCGCGAGTTCGGCCTTGGTTGCCACGGACTCGAGCTCGCCTTTCTCGAAGTCGCGGAGGATCCGGCGTTCCTCTCGGTCAATCCTGGGCATCGTCCTCGCCTCCCTTCAGGTAGTCCCGCGTCGCCTTGCGGCTGGGAATGATGGTCTTGAGGAAGTAGTGATCCGCCTCTTCCACGAACGGCACGAGGTGCACGTAACCGCCGGCCGCCACGACGAGAACCCTCTGCCGCGGGTAGCGTGCCGGGTTCGGGTGTGCCACGATGTCGAGCAGCCGGCCGGCCTCGATTGCCACGACGACCGCCTCGAAGGAGATGCCGCGCCCGGCCTTGAGCGCCTCGTTTTTCGCGGCGTTCCACCGGAACGGCTTCATGGGGGGATGTTAGCGCGATGTGTGCCTTTTGTCACCACGGCCGGGCATGACGCCCCGCGCGATCACCGCCGCCGCCCGCGTCTCGCTCGCGATCGCCGTGGGCGCGGTCCTCTTCCTCGCCACGACGCGCCAGCCGCTGCCGGACCTCGCGGCGCTCTCCGACAAGGCGAACCACGCGCTCGCCTTCGCGGTCCTCGCACTCCTCGCCGACTTCTCCTTCCCGCGCGCCCGCTTCGGCCTGGCGAAGGCCGCGGCCCTCCTCGCCTTCGGCGTCGCGATCGAGGCGGTCCAGCATTTCCTGCCCTGGCGGGAGGCCTCCGCCATGGACGTCGTGGCCGACCTGGCCGGCATCGCGCTCTATGCCCTCGCCGCGCCCTTCGTGACGAAGCTCCCGCTATTGCGGGCGGGCCGCCCGTGACGCCCGCCGCGCCGCGCTGGGGATGGCTGCCCGCCGTCGGCACCTGGAAGTACCACGCGCTCCTCGCCGGCCTCGGCATCTTCGTGCTGGGGCCGCTGGGCGGCGTGTCGGCCTCCTACATGAACTTCTCGCTGGGCTTCTTCGTCGGCGGGCAGGTGCTCGCCGGCATCCTCGGCTCCACCGTCACCTTCGGCTACGGCGCGGAGGGAAAGCACGGCGCCAACTACATGCAGACGGCGGCGGCCTCCGTCGCGGGCATGAGCGCGATGGGCGTCCTCATCCAGGCGATGGTGTGGATGGGCCTCGCGCCGCCGCCGCTGTGGCAACTCGTGCTCTACATGCTCTGCATCGGCATGTTCGGGGTCGGCGTGGGCATGCTCTACACGCCGCTGCTCGTGGACCGCATGCAGCTGCCCTACCCCTCGGGGTTCGCGGTGGCCAACATCCTGCGCGCGCTCACCGACCCGGTGCTGCTTCGCCAGTCGGTGGCGAAGCTGGGCGGGGGCATCGCCGCGGGCATCGCGGGCGGGATCGCCGCCGGCAAGGTCGCCTTCCTCGGCGCGATCGAGCTCTCCACTTCCACCCTCGGCGTGGGCCTCATCGTCGGGGCGCGCATCGGCATCCCGGCCATCACCTCGGGCCTGCTCTTCTGGGCGCTGGTGCCGTTCTTCGTCTCCATCGGCTGGCTGAAGGAGGGCGAGCCCTTCCGCAAGATCGCCTTCCTCATCGCGCTGGGCCTCATCATGGGCGCGGCCATCCTCGACATCGCGCTCGTCCTGAAGGAGGCGGCCGCGCGCCTGCGCCGCGGCGAGGCCCCGCCGCCGCAGGCGGAGTGGAAGCGCGTGAACACCGCGCGGCTCGTGGCCTGGGTCGCCTTCTGGGGCGCGGGCGTGGTCCTCACCGGGCACTTCGTGCTGGGGCAGCCCGTGGGCTTCCTCGCCTTCGCCGTGGCGCTGGTGTTCGTGTTCGCGGTCGTGAACGGCATCTCGCAGGGCATCAGCGATTCCAACCCCATCTCGTCGGCCTTCGTCGTGAGCGTGGTCCTCATGGCGGCGCTGGGCCTGAAGGACCCCATCGTCGGCCTCATGGCGGGCACGATCCTGCTCGTGTCCACGAGCATCGCCTGCGACATGCAGCAGGACCGCTCCACGGGCTGGCGGCTGGGCACCAACCGCGTGCACCAGTTCCGCTACCAGGTGGCGGGCGTGCTCATGGGCGCGATCCTCGCCGTGGGCTTCGCCACGCTCTTCATGAAGGCCTACCCGGTGCTGCTGCTGGACCAGACGGTGATGAAGGCGGGCGAGCAGCCGGCGGAGTGGAGCTCGGCCATGACCTACAAGTTCGTGGGCGTGCTGCGCAGCCTCACCGACGACCAGCCCCACCAGCGCACCGCGATCCTCGTGGGCATCGCCATCGGCTTCGCCTTCCAGGTCTCGAGGAAGCTC
Organism: Burkholderiales bacterium; assembly: GCA_019634955.1. Taxonomy (GTDB): domain Bacteria; phylum Pseudomonadota; class Gammaproteobacteria; order Burkholderiales; family Usitatibacteraceae; genus FEB-7. The sequence goes on along the minus strand of JAHCAK010000047.1, from coordinate 17,695 downwards.
CTCAAGGCGAGCGCGCGCTGGCAGCGCTTCATCGCCAGCGGCCGCAAGGGCTTCGTCGCGGATTTCCTCGTGGACGCCGTCTTCCTGCCCTCGCCCTACGCGTCGTCCTTCGGCGGCTTCGTGAACCTGCACACCTCGCTCTGGTTCGGCGGCGGCGGCATCCTCTCCAGCTTCCTCAACACGGTGTTCAAGCCGCGGCCGAAGCCCGGCGCGAAGGCGATGCCCGAGGACATGAGCACCACCTCGCTCGTGGGCGGCGGGCTCATCGCCGGCGATTCGCTCGCGGCGCTGGGGATCGGCGTCGCGGGGCTCGCCACGACCCTCCTTTCCTGACCGGCTTTCCCGGCCCGTGGCCCCGCAGCAGTTGACAAGAAATGACTACGAATTCAAAATGACCCGCATCATGGTCTCCGTTCCCTCTTGAGCAGCGGTGACTAAGTATTCACCCGCCCTCCGCCGGAGGGCGCCGGATTCCCCGAGGAGGCGATAGGCGATGGACGACGCGAAAGGCGGCAGGCGCCGCAGTTTCTACGGCTGGGGTTACGAGGACGACGTCGTCTCCGCCGAGGAGCTGGGCTGGTTCGAGAACACCTGGTCGAGCCTCTTCAAGGTGGACCGATTTGAGCCGGTGCCGATGCCGGTCGAGTCCGAGATCGCGCTGCGCCCGTCGCGCGTGGCCATTCCCGCGACGCTGCGCGACTTCTGCACGGACGATCGCCACGAGCGACTCTTCCACACCTGGGGCCGTTCGGTGCACGACATCGCGAAGATGATCCACCGCCGCGACTTCTCCAACCCGCCCGACGCCGTGGCCCTCCCGCGCGACGAGGCCGACATCGCCGCGGTCCTCGACTGGTGCGGCGCGAACGGCTACGCGGCGGTTCCCTTCGGAGGCGGCTCCTCCGTCACCGGCGGCGTGAACCACACCCGCGACGAGCGCTACAAGGGCCTCGTCACCATCGACTTGCGGCACCTGAACAGGGTCCTCGAAGTGGACGCGACCTCGCAGGCCGCGCGCATCCAGGCGGGGGTGCTGGGCCCGGCCATGGAGCGCCAGCTCAAGCCCACGGGCCTCACCATGCGCTTCTTCCTGCAGGCGTGGGAGTTCTCCTCGCTGGGCGGCTGGATCGCGACGCGCGCCGCGGGCCACTACGCCACCAACTACACGCAGATCGACGACCACATCGAGAGCCTTCGCGTGGTGACGCCCGCGGGCACCCTCGCATCGCATCGCTGGCCCACCTCCGGCGCCGGCCCCAACCCCGACCGCCTCTTCCTCGGCTCCGAGGGCGCGCTCGGCGTCATCACGGAGGCCTGGGTGCGCCTGCACAAGAAGCCCACGTTCCGCTCGGCGACCACGGTGCGTTTCGGCGACTACGAGAAGGCCGTGAACGCCACGCGCGTCATCAGCCAGGCCGGGCTCTTCCCCGCCAACGCGCGCCTGCTCGAGCGCGACGAAGCCCTATTCACCGAGGCCGGCGACGGCACGAAGGACGTGCTCGTGCTCACGTTCGAGTCCGGCGACCATCCGCTCGATGCATGGATGGCGCGCGCGCTCGAGATCTGCGTCGATTTCGGCGGCGAGTGGGACAAGGAGGCGCTCGAGGACGAGGAGTCCCAGAAGAAGGGAGCCGCGGGGAATTGGCGCAACAAGTTCCTTAGAGGACCGTACCTGCGTCCCCACGCCATCGCGCGCGGCGTGATGCGCGACACGATGGAGAGCTGCATCACCTGGGACCGCTACATGCAGTTCCAGGCGCGCGTGAAGGAGCGCACCCTGAAGGCGATCCGCGAGATCACGGGCCGCCCCGGCACCTGCACGGTGCGCTTCACGCACGTCTACCCGGACGGCCCGGCGCCTTATTTCACCTGGCACGCCCTCGGCGACAAGTCGAGGCTGGTCGAGCAGTTCTGGGCCATCAAGTCCGCAGCCTCCGATGCGATGTGCGACGCGGGCGGGACCATCACGCACCACCATTCCCTGGGGCCCGACCACCGCAAGTGGTACGACGCGGAAGTCCCGCCGCTCTTCCGCGAAGTGATCCGCGCCGGCAAGAGCACCCTGGACCCGAAGTGGGTCCTGAACCCCGGCATTCTGCTCGACAAGTGAGCGCCCCGCTCGCCGGCGTCCGCGTCCTCGACCTCTCGCGAATCCTCGCGGGCCCCTGGTGCACGCAGGTGCTCGCGGACCTGGGCGCCGAGGTGATCAAGGTCGAACGGCCCGGCACGGGCGACGACACGCGCGCCTGGGGCCCGCCCTTCCTGCGGGCGAAGGACGGCGGCGAGACCACCGACTCTGCCTACTTCGCCTCCACCAACCGGGGAAAGAGGTCGATCACGCTCGACATCGCCAGGCCCGAGGGCCAGGAGATCGCGCGCTCGCTCGCCGCGAAGTGCGACGTGTTCGTCGAGAACTACAAGGTCGGCGACATGAAGCGCTACGGCCTCGACTACGAGTCGCTCGCGCCGGCCAATCCCCGCCTCGTCTACTGTTCGATCACCGGGTTCGGCCAGACCGGGCCCTACCGCGCTCGCGCCGGCTACGACTTCATGATCCAGGCCATGGGGGGGCTCATGAGCATCACCGGCGAGCGCGACGACCTGCCCGGCGGCGGCCCGCAGAAGGCGGGCGTGCCCATCGCCGACATCATGACCGGCATGTATGCGGCGGTGGCGATCCTCGGGGCGCTGCGGGAACGCGACGCGAGCGGCAGGGGCCAGTACGTGGACATGGCCCTCCTCGACGCGCAGGTCGCCTGGCTCATGAACCACAATCTCAACTACCTCGTCTCGGGAACCGTGCCGAGGCGCTGGGGCAACGCCCACCCCAACCTCACGCCCTACCAGGCGTTTCCCACCAAGGACGGCAACCTCATCCTCGCCATCGGCAACGACGGCCAGTTCCGCAAGTTCTGCGCGGTGGCCGGGCTCGACATCGCGATGGAGCCGCGCTTCGTGGACAACCGGTCCCGGCTCGCGAACCGCGACGCGCTCGTGGCGATCATCGCGCAGGCGATGCGCGCGAGGACAACAGCCGAGTGGATGGCCATCCTCGAGGCTGAGGGCGTGCCCTGCGGCCCCATCAACACCATCGACCAGGTGTTCGCCGATCCGCAGGTGGTGCACCGCGGTCTGCGCATGGACCTGCCGCACGCCGCCGCGGGCGCAGTGCCGCAGGTGGCGAACCCCATCCGCTACTCGCGCACGCCGCTGGAGTACGGGGCGGGGCCGCCGGTCCTGGGAGAACACACCGAGCGCGTATTGACGAAGGAACTCGGCCTCGACGCCGGGCGCATTGCCGAGCTGAAACGCAAGGGCGTTCTCTAGGGCGCCGACCCATGGGCAACACAAACGCAAGGAGGAGAACCATGAAATTCGCCACGACCCTCGCCAGGCTCGTCCTGGCCTTTTGCGCCTGCCTCGCGCTGCCGCTCGCGTCGAGCGCGCAGGGCTGGCCCACCCGGCAGCCCATCAAGTTCATCGTCGTCTACCCGCCCGGGGGCGCCTCGGACGTGACGGCGCGGCTCATCGCCGCGAAGCTGAACGAAATCCTCGGCCAGTCGGTCGTCGTCGAGAACAAGCCGGGAGCCAACGGCATCATCGCCACCGAGTTCGTCGCCAAGAGCGCGCCGGACGGCTACACGATGCTCATGGCGAACCTGGGACCCAACGCCCTAAACCCGGTCGTCTACAAGAAGCTGCCGTACGACGCCATCAAGGACTTCCAGGGCGTCACCCTCACCACGATCGTGCCGCAGGTCGTCGTGGTGAATCCGAGCTTGCCCGTGAACTCGATCGCCGAGCTCGTCGCCTACGCAAAGGCCAACTCGGGCAAGGTGAGCTTCGGCTCGGCGGGCCAGGGCGCCTCCAACCACCTCTCGGGCGAGCTCCTCAACGCCCTGGGCGGCATTAAGATGCAGCACGTGCCCTACAAGGGCGACGCGCCCTCGATCGTCGACCTGATCGGCGGTTCGATCCAGGTTGCGCTGCCCACCACCGTGGCGGGCCTGCCTCATGTGCGCAACGGCAAGCTGCGCGCCATCGCCGTCACGGGCACCAAGCGCCTGGACTCGATGCCGGACCTGCCCACTGTGGCCGAGACGCTGCCGGGCTACGAGGCCGTCTCCTGGGGCGGCGTCATGGTCCCCGCCGGCACGCCGCCGGAGATCGTGAAGCGCCTGAACGTCGAGATCAACCGCATCCTCAAGATGCCCGACGTGGCCGAGAAGCTTCAGAACCTGGGCGCGATCATCGTCGGCAGCACGCCCGAGGAGTTCAACAAGTACGTGAAGGACGAGATCGCGAAGTGGGGCAAGGTCGCCCGCGACAACAACATCGCGCTCGACTAGCGTGGGCCGGATCAAGGGGGCGAAGCCGAGCGGCTCGGTGACGAGCCACGATGTCGCCCGCCTTGCGAAGGTCTCGCAGGCGACGGTCTCGCGCGTGCTGCGCGACGACCCGAGGGTGAGGCCGCAGACGCGCGAGCGCGTCCTCAAGGTCCTCGCCGAGACACGCTACGAGCCCAATGCCGCCGCACGGGCGTTCCGGGCGGGCCGCGCCGACTCCATCGGCGTGGTCGTCGCGCGCTTGTCGTACCAGCTCTATCCCGCGATGCTCGAAGCGATCGGCGCGCAGCTCGCCCGCCTGGGCCGGCGCATGATCGTGTGGGACTCGGACCATGGCGGCGACGCGCCCGCCATCCGCGCGTTCCGGCAGGGCGTCGTCGACGGCGTCATCCTCACCGCGGCCACGGCCGAGTCCGAGTTCCTGCGCGAGGTGAACGCCGAGGGCTCGGCGGTGGTGCTCCTGAACCGGACGGTCGCCGACTACGCGAGCGACCAGGTCTCCAGCGACAATCTCGACGGCGGCCGGCGCGTGGCCGAGTACCTCGTCGCCTGCGGGCGCGAGCGCATCGCGCTCATCGGCGGCATTCCGCGCGCGAGCACCATTCGCGACCGCGAGCGCGGGTTCCGGAAGAGCCTGGAGCGGCTGGACCGGGAGCTGCCCCCGCACTACTACTTTCGCTCGGAGACCTTCTCGCACGCGAGCGGCGAGCAGGCCGTCACGCGCCTGATGGAGCTCGCCTCGCCGCCCGACGCCATCTTCTGCGTGAACGACGTGCTCGCCATGGGAGCCATGGACGGCGCACGCGCGCGCGGCGCGCGAGTGCCCGACGACCTCTGGATCGTGGGCTACGACGACATCGAGATCGCCTCCTGGGGCGCCTACGACCTCACGACGGTGCGCCAGCCCATGGAGCTGATGGTGGCGCAGGCGATCGATCTGCTCCTGGCGCGCATCGACCAACGCGACGCACCCGTCCGCCACAAGTGCCTGCCCAACGAGCTCGTGATCCGCGGCTCGACAGCGAGGCAGACGACGCCCCCATCGCAACCCGCGAGGAAGCCGCGCCCATGAGCCCTCCGAAGCGCCCGCTGCGAAGCAACTTCGCCCCCGGCACGCCCCGCTGGGCCGTCCGCCGCGCCCAGTGGAAGGCGCTCGGCCTCACCGACGCCGACCTCGAGAGGCCCAAGGTCGCGGTGATCAACACCTCCTCGGAGCTTTCCTCGTGCTTCAGCCACCTGGACGGCGTCGCCGCGTGCGTGAAGGAGGCCATCCGCGCGGCCGGCGCGCTCGCCTTCGAGGTGCGCACCGCCGCGCCCAGCGACTTCATCACGAGCGCGGGGCGCCAGGGGCGCTACATCCTGCCCAGCCGCGACCTCCTGGTGAACGACATCGAGGTGCAGGTCGAGGGAGCGATGCTCGACGCGATGGTGTGCCTCGCCTCCTGCGACAAGACCGGGCCCGGCCAGCTCATGGCGGCGGCGCGCCTGGACATCCCGACGCTGGTCGTTGCCTGCGGCTACCAGCCTCACGGCGAGCTTGACGGCCGGGCGGTGGACATCGAGGAGGTGTACGAGAGCGTCGGCAAGCTGGGCGCCGGTCACATCTCGATCGAGCGGCTGGAAGCGTTGTGCGACGTCGCGATCCGCGGCCCGGGCGTGTGCGCCGGCATGGGCACGGCCAACACGATGCACGTCGCAGCCGAGGCCCTCGGCCTCGCGCTGCCGGGCAGCACGCCGGTGCTCGCGAACGGCGAACGCATGTTCGTGTTCGCGCGGGCGGCCGGCCGGCGCATCGTGGAGATGGTGCAGGAAGACCTGAGGCCGCGCGCGATCCTCACGCCGAAGGCCTTCGAGAACGCGGTGATGGCGGGCCTCGCGCTCTCGGCCTCGATCAACCTCGTGCGCCACCTGCAGGCCATCGCCTCCGAGGCGCGCTGCCCGGTGGACATCTACGAGCTCTACGACCGGCTCGGGCCGAGGGTTCCCCTCCTCGCGGCCGTGCGCCCGAACGGGGAGACGCGCATCGAGGAGCTGGAGGCGGCCGGCGGGACGCTCGGCGTGATGAAGCGCCTGGCCGGCCTCGTGCATCGCGACGCCCTCACCGTGTCGGGCCGCGCGTGGGGCGAGGAGATCGCCGCCGCCCCGGTGCCAGGCCCGGTGATCCGCCCGGTCGACGATCCGGTCTCGCGCAAGCCCTCGGTCATCGTGATGCGGGGCAACCTTGCGCCGGAGGGGTCGATCCTCAAGCTCGGCGACGCGAGCGCGAAGCAGGCGATCTTCGAGGGCCGGGCGCTCGTGTTCGGCTCGCAGGAGGCGGCGCTCGAGGCGTTGCGCGCGGGCCGGCTGGTTCCGGGCACGGTGGCCGTGCTCGCGGGCATGGGCTGCCGCGGCGGCCCCGGCATGGCGCTCGCATCCGGCTTCGTCGCGGCCGTCGATGGCGCCGGGCTCAGCACGACGGTCGCGGTCATCACGGACGGGCAGCTCTCGGGCCTGAACCGCGGGATCGCCATCGGGCAGGTCGCGCCCGAGGCGGCGCTCGGCGGACCGCTGGGCCTGGTGCGCGACGGCGACCGGATCACCATCGACATGGTGGCGCACCGCGTGAGGCTGGAGGTGGACGAGGCCGAGCTCGAGTCGCGCCGAAGGGCAGCGCCGGCGCACCGCCCGGCCGACGAGCGCGGCTGGCTGCACATCTATGAGCGGGTGGTGCAGCCCATCACGGCCGGCGCGGTGCTGGTCGCGCCGGAGAAGGACTGCCCGCCTTGAACGCCCGCGCGATCCGCGAGCCGGCGCGCGAGGTCCCGGTGATCGCCGAGCCCGACGTGCTGGTCGTGGGCGGCGGGCCCGCGGGCATCGCCGCCGCGTGCGCCGCCTCGCGGGCCGGCGCCCGCACGCTCCTCGTGGAGGGCTACGGCTGCCTCGGCGGCACGCTCACGATCGTGACCTTGGGCGGCCTCTGCGGCATCCACGCGGTCGTCGACGACGGCCGGCTCGGCCGCGTGGTCGGCGGCATGTGCCTCGAGCTGGAGGAGCGGCTCGCGAGGGTCGACGCCCTGCGGGCGCCCGCGCGCCACGGCCGCATCGTCGGCGTGCCCTACGACTCGGTCCGCCTCATGGGCGTGGCCGACGAGATGGCCGAGGCGCACGACGTGACCGTCATGCTGCACACGAACGCCGTCGCGGTCGCGAAGGAGGACTCGCGCGTGACGGCGGTGATCGTCGAGAACAAGGGCGGTCGCGGGGCCATCGCCGCGCGCGTGGTCGTCGACTGCTCCGGCGACGGCGACGTGGCGGCGCGCGCCGGCGCGGGGTTCGAGATCGGCCGCGACGGCCAGACGCAGTACGGCTCGGCGATGTTCCGTCTCGGCGGCGTCGATGCCGTGCGCGCCGGGCAGCTCACGCGCGCCGAGATCCGCGAGTGCCTCGAGCGCGCGGTGGCGGACGGACACGCGCTTGCGCGCACCGCGACCGGCGTGCACCTCAACCCCATCGAGGGCGTGGCGCACCTCAATGTGACGAAGCTCGGCCGCCCGGACGGCTCGCCCTTCGATCTCGTCGACCCGGGCGACCTCTCCGAGGCAGAGCGCGAGGGCCGGCGCCAGGTGCGCCTGTACGAGGAGGTGTTCCGCAAGTACGTCCCGGGCTTCGCGAACGCGCGCGTCATCGACATCGGGGCGCGGGTGGGCGTGCGCGAGACGCGCCTGGTGCACGGCGAGGCGGTCCTCTCCGAGGCGCAGGTGCGCGGCTGCGGCAAGCCCGCCGACCGCATCGCGTGCTCGTCCTGGCCGCTGGAGGAGCACGGCCGCGGCCGCGCCACGGCCTGGGAGTTCCTGCCCGATGGGGAGTGGTACGGCATCCCCTGGGGCTGTCTCGTGGTGAGGGGCTTCGACAACCTGCTGGTCGCGGGGCGAAACCTCTCCGCCGAGCACGCCGCGCAGGCCTCGGTGCGCGTCGCGGGGCCGTGCATGGCCCTGGGCGAGGCGGCCGGCGCGGGTGCGGCCGCGAGCGTCGCGGACGGCGGCAGCGCGCGGACGGTGGACGTCGGGGCGCTGCAGCGCGCGCTCGAGCGCGAGGGCGCGATCCTCACGCCGGACTTCCGTCCCCCGGGCTGACGCGGCGGCGGCTCCTCGCCACGAGCTTGCGCAGTTCCTCGAGCAATCCGATGTCGAGCGCGAGCGCGATCATGGCGAGCCACGCCCCGACGCCCAGCGGACGCGTGCGGAAGAGCGCGTTGCCCGCCGGCGTGTAGACGATCGCAAGGATGAGCGCGACCTCGAAGGCGATGCCGGCCACGAGAAGCGGGTTGTCGCCGTAGCGGAAGGGCAGCGCCGGCTCCTGCGGGTGTCGGCAGAGGAACACGTTCACGACCTGCGCGACGACGATCGCCGCGAGGCAGGCGGTGGTGGCCTCGAGGTAGGCCGGGTCCAGCCGCGCGGGCATCTCGCCCCACTGCCAGCCGCTCGCGCGCAGCACGAGCAGGAACGCGGCCATCGCGGCCGCGGCCTGCAGCATGCCCAGCCAGAGGTAGGCGCGCGCGAGGAGAGGCCCGTTGAGCAGCCGCTCGCCGGCCGGGCGTGGCGGCCGGCGCATCACCTCGCGGTGCGGGCGCTCGGCGCCGAGGGCCAGCGCCGGCAGCATGTCGGTGCCCAGGTCCACCGCGAGGATCTGGATCACGGTGAGGGGCAGCGGGATGCGCGCCAGCACGTGCGCGAGGTAGGGCACGAGCTCCGGGATGTTGGAGGTGAGGATGTAGGCGAGGAACTTGCGGATGTTGTCGAACACCGCCCGCCCCTCCTCGATCGCGTTGACGATGCTCGCGAAATTGTCGTCGAGCAGGACCACGTCGGCGGCCTCCTTGGCCACGTCGGTGCCGGAGAGGCCCATGGCGATGCCGATGTGCGCCGTGCGCAGCGCCGGCGCGTCGTTCACGCCGTCGCCGGTCACGGCCACGACGTGGCCCTTGGCCTTGAGCGCCTCGACCACGAGCATCTTCTGCTCGGCCGTGACGCGCGTGAAGAGGATCTCCGGCGCGTCCAGCGCGATCTGCAGTTCCGCGGGCGTCGCCTTGCGCAGCGCCGCGCCCTGGACGACGACCGGGGACGCGGAAGCGACGAGCCCCACGTCGCGCGCGATGGCGAGCGCGGTGTGCGGGTGGTCGCCGGTGACCATGATCACCTTGATGCCGGCGGTGCGGCAGCGCGCCACCGCCTCGGGCACCTCGGGCCGCGGCGGGTCGTGAAGGCCCACGAGCCCGGAGAAGGCGAGGCCGCGCTCCTCCGGCGGCTCATCCGGCGCGAGCGGGCGGTACGCGAAGCCCAGCACGCGCAGGCCGCCTTCCGCCATCGCGAGCTGCGCCGCGGTGATGGCGCGCCGCGCCCCGTCGTCGAGCGCGCGCGTGGCGCCCCGCTCCTCGATGCGGTCGCAGAGCGGCAGCACCACCTCGGGGGCGCCCTTGCAGTAGAGCCAGCGCTCGCCGTCGCGGCGGACGACGACGGACATGCGCCGCCGCTCGCTGTCGAAGGCGAGCGCGTCGGCGGGTTCCCGCTCGAACGCGCCGTCGCCGTCGCCATCGCCCGCGAACGCGACGAGCGCCGCCTCCATCGGGTCGCCCAGCCAGCCCTCGGCGCCGTTGCGGCGCCCGCGCCGCAGCGAATGGCACAGGCGGGCGTTGCGCAGCAGGTGCGCCTCGCCCGCGGCGAGCGCCAGGTCCGGGGATGGGGCGGCGAGCCGCGGCACGTGGAAGGCGCGCACCGTCATGCGGTTCCGCGTGAGCGTGCCCGTCTTGTCGCAGCAGATGACGGTCGCCGCGCCCAGCGTCTCGACGGCGGGGAGGTGGCGCACGAGCGCGTTTCGCCTCGCCATGCGCTGGGTGGCCATCGCGAGGGAGAGCGTCACCGTCGGCAGCAGCCCCTCCGGGACGTTGGCCACGATGATGCCGATCGCGAACATGGCGTTGTCCCAGAAGGGCAGGCCGATGGCCGTGCCGATGGCGAAGAACGCGAGCCCGAGCAGGCCCGCGAACGCGGCGAGCAGGCGCGTCAGCCGCGTGATCTCGCGCTTGAGCGGGGAGTCCTCCTCGCCCGCGGACTGGGTGAGGTGCGCGATGCGGCCGAACTCCGTGCGCATGCCGGTCGCGTACACGACCGCGCGGCAGTGCCCCGACAGGATCGAGGTGCCCGCGAGCAGCAGGTTCCTCGCCTCCAGCGCGTTGCCGTCGGCGATGCCCTCGGCGGTGCGCGATCTCGGGAGCGCCTCCCCGGTGAGCGTGGAGAGGTTCACGCGCAGCCCCGCGGCCTCGACGAGGCGGCAGTCGGCCGGGACGCTGTCGCCTTCCTCGAGGAGCACGATGTCGCCGGGCACGAGTTCGTCCGCCGGCATCTCCTGCAGGCTCGCGTCGCGCAGCGCCCTCGCCTGCGGCGGCAGCAGGCGCCGCAGCGCGGCGAGCGCGCGCTCGGCGCGGTACTCCTGCCAGAAGGAGAAGGCGCCGTTCACGACGATGACGGCGACGATCGCCGATCCCAGCTTCCCCATGCCCTCGCCGGGATTGCGCGCCTCGGCGAAGAAGGCGAGCGCGGCGGCCACCCACAGGATGACCGCGAAGAAGTGCGCGAACTCGCCCAGGAAGCGCAGCCACAGCGGCCGGCCGCGCACCGCCTCGATGCGGTTCGCGCCGAACTCGGCCAGCCGCCGGGCCGCCTCGGGCGCGGCGAGCCCCGCCGGCGAAGTCTTGAGGCTCGTCAGGACGTCGGCGATGGGGAGGCTGACAATATCCATGGCGGCAGGGCCGCAGGTGCCGGGTGCCGCCTCCACTATGCTCCCGCGCGCTTCCCTTTCGCCAGCGGCCTTTCGGGGGGGCATCCTGCGCTGGCTGGCCACTCTCGTCCTCGCGCTCGCGGCGGCCGCCGCGGTCGCCGCGCCGCCGGCGCGGCTGGAAGTCTTCGTCCACGACAGCTGCCCGCATTGCGCGGACGCCAAGGTGTTCCTCGCGAAGCTCGCGGCCGAGGATCCCGGCCTCGAGATCGTGGTCCGCGACATCGCGCGCGACCCCGGCGCCATCGAGGCGCTGCAGGCGCTGGCGCAGCGCACTCCCGGCGGCGGGATCTCGGTGCCCACCTTCCACGCCGATGGACGCGTGCTGGTGGGGTTCCAGGACGAGGCGACGACCGGCCCCGCCATCCGCGCGCTGCTCGTGCCGCCGGCGGGAGCGGCGCAGGAGCGGGCGGCACCCGCGGGCGTGGTGGAGATCCCGTGGATCGGGAAGACGGTGAGCCTGGAGGAGGTGGGGCTTCCCCTCTTCACCATCGCCATCGGGCTGCTCGACGGCTTCAACCCCTGCTCGATGTGGGTGCTCATCCTCATGATCTCGATGCTCGCCGCCGTCGGCGACCGGCGGCGCATGGTCGCCATCGCCGGCACCTTCGTCATCGTGCAGGGCGTCGCCTACTTCGTGTTCATGGCGGCGTGGCTGAACCTGTTCCTGCTGATCGGGCTTTCGCGCGCCTCCGAGATCGTGCTGGGCGTGATCGCGCTCGTCGCCGGCGCCATCAACATGAAGGACTTCCTCGCCTTCGGCCGCGGCGTGACGCTCTCGATCCCGAAGTCCGCCAAGCCCGGCATCCACCAGCGCATCCGCGCGCTCATTAACGAGAGGAGCCTCGCGCTCGCCATCGGCGGCACGGTGGTGCTGGGAATCCTCGTGCAGGGGGTGGAGCTGGTGTGCACCTCGGGGCTCCCGGCGCTCTACACGCGCATCCTCACGCTCAGGCACCTCGACCCCTGGCACTACCACGGCTACCTGCTGCTCTACAACCTCATGTACATGGTCGACGACGTGATGGTGCTCGCGATCGGCGTGGTGACGCTCTCGCGGCACCGGCTGCAGGAGAAGGAGGGCCGCGTGCTCAAGCTCGTCTCGGGCCTCGTGATGGTCGCGCTCGGGATCTACCTCGTCGCGCCGCGCGGCTGAGCCGCGGCGTATCCTGTGCGCCGTGACGGCCCTCCCGGCGCGGCTCGCCTGCCTCCTCCTCGCCCTGGCTGCGCTTCCCGCGGGCGGCGCGGACGCGTTGCGCGTGGGTTCCAAGCGGTTCACCGAGTCCTACGTGCTGGCCGAGTTGCTCGCGCAGTCGGCCGCGCGCGCGGGCAGCCGCGCGGAGCACCGGCCGGGGCTCGGCAACACCGCGATCGTCTTCGCGGCGCTCGCGCGCGGCGACATCGACGCCTACCCGGAGTACACGGGCACGATCGCACGCGAGATCCTCAAGGAGCCCGCGCCCCTCGACCTCGCGGCGATCAACCGCAGGCTCGCGCCGCTGGGCCTCGCCGCCAGCGTGCCGCTGGGGTTCTCGAACGGTTACGCGCTGGGCATGCGGGAGGCGGACGCGGCGCGCCGGGGCATCGCCCGCGTCTCCGACCTCGCGCGCCACCCGGATCTCCGGCTGGGCCTCTCGCACGAGTTCCTGCGGCGCGAGGACGGCTGGCCGGGCCTCGAGTCCGCCTACGCGCTGCCGCAGGCGAGCCCGCGGGGGCTGGACCACGGGCTCGCCTACGAGGCGCTCGCGGCGGGCGAGGTGGACGCGATCGACCTCTACACGACGGACGCGAAGATCGCGCGCCACGCGATCCGCGTGCTCGCCGACGACCGCGCCTTCTTCCCGCGCTACGACGCCGTGGTGCTGCACCGCCTCGACCTGCCGGCGCGCCACCCCGGGGCGTTCGCCGCGTGGAAGGCGCTGGAGGGCCGGATCGACGAGCGCGCGATGACGGCGCTCAACGCCCGCGCGGAGCTGGACCGCGTGCCCTTCGAGGCCGTGGCGCGCGAGTACCTGGAAGGCCGGGCGGGCGGCGCCTCGCGCGGCCTGTGGGCGGCCGTGTTCGCGCCCGATTTCGCCCGGCTGGCGGCGGAGCACGCGGCGCTGGTGTTCGCCTCGCTCGCGGCGGCGGTGGCGCTGGGCGTTCCCCTGGGCCTCGTGGCCGCGCGGGTGCGCGCCTTCGCGCAGCCCGTGCTCGCCCTTGCCGGGATCGTGCAGACCATCCCGTCGCTCGCGCTTCTCGCGCTCCTCGTGCCCCTCATGGGCATCGGCGCGGGGCCCGCGCTCGCCGCGCTCTTCCTCTATGCGCTGCTGCCCATCGTGCGCAACACCCACGCGGGGCTCTCGGGCGTGGCGCGCGGGCTGCGCGACGCGGCGCTGGCCCTCGGGCTCACGTCGCGGCAGGCGCTCCTGCGCGTGGAGCTGCCGATCGCCGCGCCGGTGATCCTCGCGGGCGTGAAGACGGCGGCGGTGGTGAACGTGGGCACGGCCACCATCGCGGCGTTCGTGGGCGCGGGCGGCTTCGGCGAGCGGATCGCGCAGGGGCTCGCCGTCAACGACGCGACCCAGCTCGCGGCCGGGGCGCTTCCCGCGGCGGCGCTGGCGCTCGCGGTGCACGCGCTCTTCGAGATCGCCGAGCGCGCGCTGCGTCCGCCGGGCCGGCCGTAGGGCCGCGCCCTACTTCGCGTTCCGGCGGACGAAGTCGGCCAGGCGGGCCACGCCCTTCTCGATCGCCTCGTTGGAGGCCGCGTAGCTGAAGCGGATGTGCTGCCCCTCGCCCGGCACGCGCGGGCCGAAGTGGATGTCGGCCAGCACCGCCACGCCGCTCTCGTTGAGGAGGCGCACGCGGAACTCCTCGGAGTCCTTGGCGCCGATCATGCGGCAGGCTTCCGTCACGTTGGGCCAGGCGTAGAAGGCGCCGCCCGGGCTCTGGCAGGTGACGCCGGGCACCTGGTTCAGCAGCCCCACGATGAGGTCGCGGCGCTGGCGGAAGCTCTCGCGCATCCTCTCGGCCGCGTCCTGCGGGCCATTCAGGGCCTCGACGGTCGCCCACTGGCTGATCTGCGAGGCGCAGGAGTCGGTGTTGGTGACCCAGCGCGTGAACACGGGGGCCAGCGCCTTGTTCACGGCGTAGCCCAGCCGCCAGCCGGTCATGGCCCAGGTCTTGGAGGCGCCGTCGGAGATGATCGTGCGCTCGAGCATGCCCGGGATCGAGGCGAGCGAGGCGAAGGCGCCGTCGTAGACGAGCCGCGAGTAGATCTCGTCGGCGTACACCCACACCTGCGGGTGGCGCTCGAGGATGGCGGCGATGGCCTCCATGTCCTTGCGCGACACGATGCCGCCCGTGGGGTTCTGCGGGGAATTGAGGATGAGGAGCTTCGTGCGCGGCGTGATCTTCGCCTCCAGGTCGGCCGGGTCGAAGTTGAAGCCGCGCGATTCCCGCAGGTAGATCGGCACGGGCACGGCGCCCATGGCGCGGACCTGCGACTCGTAGATCGGGAAGCCGGGGTTCGGGTAGATCACCTCGTCGCCTGCGCCGTGGTCCGTGGTCGAGAGGATGGCGTAGGCGATGAAGGGTTTCGCCCCCGCGCCCACCACGACGTCGTCGGCGCTCACGGAGACGCCGCGCGTGCGCGAGACGTACTTCGCGATGGCCTCGCGCAGCTCCGCGATGCCGGCCGAGGGCGTGTAGCCGTGCTTGCCGCCGCGGATGGCGGCCACGGCCGCGTCCTGGATGTTCACCGGCGTCGGGAAATCCGGCTGGCCGATGCAGAACGAGACGATGTCCTTGCCGGCGGCCTGGAGCTTGGCCACCTCGGCGAGGACCACGAAGGCGTTTTCGGTGCCGAGCTGGTCGGACCGGCGGCTGATGGAAGGCATGGCGGGTTCGGGCCTGGGAGGAGTGGGAAAATCGCGGGTGACGCGATGGGAAATTCTACGGCAACCCGGAGTCGCCCGTGCGATAATGTGTATGAAGCATTTATGGAGTACACATCATGCGGACGAATATCGTCATCGACGACAAGCTGATGAGGGACACCCTCAAGGCCACGGGCGCCCGTACCAAGCGCGAGGTCGTCGAGCTCGGCCTGCGCACGCTGCTTCGCCTGCGCCGGCAGGAGGAAATCCGGCGCTACCGCGGCAAGCTGGATTGGCAGGGCGACCTCGAGGCCATGCGGGCCGACCGGTGATCCTGGTCGACTCCAGCGTCTGGATCGACTATTTCCGGGGCGTGGTGACGCCGCAGGCCGAACGGCTCGACACCCTGCTCGGGAAGGAGCCGCTCGCCGTCGGCGACCTGATCGTCACGGAAGTCCTGCAGGGCTTCGCCTCCGACAGGGACTTCGAGCGCGCGAGAAGGCTTCTTGCGACTCTCGTGCTCGTGGAGATCGGGGGCGAGCGCGTCGCCGTCCAGGCCGCGCGCAACTTCCGCGCCCTGCGCAGCCGCGGCGTCACGATGCGAAAGACCATCGACACCCTCATCGCGACCCGCTGCATGGAGGGGCGGCTGGCCCTTCTCTACAGCGACCGCGACTTCGACCCGTTCGTCGAGCACCTCGGCCTGCGCTCGGCGATGCCCTGATCGGGCCGTGCGGCAGCACCTTCCTGCGCGCACCTACCGCCGCGCGGCCATCTCCAGCGCGATCTCGTTGCGGATCATCGTGAGCGAGGCGGTGCTCCTCGCCTCGGGGGTCAGGTCGTCGAGCAGCTTCGCCGCCGCGGCGAGGTGCGCGCGCGCCTCGGCGGGCTGGACCAGCGCCTGCGCGAGCCGCGCCTGGGCCAGCCGCACCGCGAGCCAGGGCTGGCGGTGGTTCGCCGCCGGGAGCTTCCCGAGGAAGGCGAGGGCCGGCGCGAGCGCCTCGCGCGCATCGGCCGAGCGGCCCAGCCGCCCGAGGGCGAGCGCGTGGAGGGTCTGCTCCTCGGCCAGGTTCACCTCCTGGAAGACGTTGAAGTAGGGAAAGCCCCGGCGCAGCGCGACGCTGCGGCGGATCGCGGCCTCCGCGCCGGCGAAGTCCTTGAGCTGGTAGCGGGCCATCGCCTCGGTGGCGAGGGCGTCCACCAGGAAGAAGTCGCGGTTGCGCTGCTGGACGGCGTTCTCCGTCTTGAGACTTTCCAGGGCGCGGATCGACCGGGCCGCCTTGTCGCGAGCCGCCGCGAAGTCGCCGTTGATGAAGTCGACGTGGGCCTCGGTCGGGTTGCGCCAGTCGGACCAGACCTGCCGGCGAAAGGAGCCGGGCGGGGAGTCGCGGATCGCGAGTTCCATGAGGCGCGCGCCCTCCGCGATCGCCTGCCGGGCCGCCTCCCGGTTGCCGAGATCGGCCTCGAGGCGCGAGATGTTGCGGAAGACGCTCGCGGCGTTCGAGGCCCGCACGGGCGTCATGCCGCCGCTGCGCGCCGCGACGGACGCGGCGCGGAACTGCCGAAGCGCCTCCCGCGGCCGGCCGAGCCCGTCGTTGTAGTTGGCGAGGATCTGCCGCTGGGCGGCGAGGTTGTTCCAGGCGATGGTGTTGCCCGCATCCACCTTGAGGTAGCTCTCGTAGTCGCGCGCCGCCGCCTCGTAGGCGCGCATCGCCTCGGGGAAGCGCAGGCGGTCGCCGTCGAGGTTGCCGAGGTTCGAGAGGATCAGGGCGCGGCCGCGCAGCGCCAGCATGTGCCCGGGCCGCCGGCCGAGGATGCCGTCGGCGATGGCCTTCGCCTCCTCGCCCTTGCGGCGCGCTTCGTCGGCGCGGCGCAGCGCCGTGAGCGCGTTCATCTGCCAGGCCGTGGCCTCGGCGAAGACGGCCGCGGCGGAGAGGTCGTTCAGCTCCAGCCCGTCGATGCTGCGCAGCGCCGCGCGCGCCTGCTCGAGGACGTCGACCGCCACGTCGTTGTCGTCGTCGCGCATCGCGTTGAAGCCGTGGGCCACGGCGATCTCGCCCAGCGCGCGGCGCGCGGCGACGGTCGCGCCCGCGGCGGTGCCGAGGGGGCGGACGAGGTCGAAGGCCGCGGCGCTCGACTTGCGCGCGTCGGCGAACCGGCCCTGCTGGCTGTAGATGCGCCCCGTGGCGCTCGTGCCCATGGCGAGGCCGATGAGCGTCGGCTCGGAGCCGTCGCCGCCGTCACGGAGCTTCGCGAGCGTGGCGACCGCGCTGTCGGCCGCCTTGAGCGCCTCGTCCAGCCGCCCGAGGTTGCGCAGCGACAGGGCGTAGCGCACTTCGGCCAGCGCCCGGTTGCGCTCGGTGGCGGGCGAGCGCAGCGCCGGCGGCAGGCCTGCGTAATAGTCGAGGGCGCGCTTCGAGAGGCTCGCCACGACGTCCAGCCGCCCGATCGGCTCGAGCTCGAGCTGGAAGTCGTCGAGGAGGAAGACCACCAGCTTCTCGGCCTCGGCGCGGGCGCCCTCGGCCTGCTGGCGCGTCTGCTGGGCCTGCGCCTGCGCCTCGCGGGCGCGGTTCATGTTCACGTACCCGAAGATCGCGCCGACCACGGCGCCGAGGGCGAGCACGGCGCACACGGCGGCGACCTGGCGCGCGCGCACCAGCGCCTTGCGCGTGGCTTCCTCGC
>JAHCAK010000046.1 GCA_019634955.1 Burkholderiales bacterium | reverse complement strand
TCAATGCCGTCACATCCCCCTCGCCGAGAATGACCTCGCCGGGAATGACGGCGGCGACTTGGGTTGCCTTTATTTGAGAGCCCTTTGCCATCGTCGGTCTCTTTACTCTGGCTGCCATTCCGCGTCCTCCCCCGCTCTACCGGTCCTGCTGAACAGCAGCACCTTGATGGGCGCCCTTGGGATTCTTCTGGCCACGCACCAATCAGGCCAACACTGAGATACAGATGCTTACCGAATCGGTTCATGCACGGTCACCAGTTTCGTCCCATCCGGGAAGGTTCCCTCGACCTGGAGCTCGGGAATCATCTCCGCCACGCCGGGCATGACGTCCTTCTTCTTCAGCAGCGTCGCGCCGTAGGTCATCAGCTCGGACAAGCTCTTGCCGTCACGAATGCCTTCCAGGATCTCTGCGGTAATAAACGCCACCGCTTCGGGATGGTTCAGCTTCAGCCCTCGCTGACGCCGTTCCTTGGCCAGATTCGCCGCCACATAAATCAGCAGTTTTTCCTGTTCCCGCGGTGTCAGGTGCATCGCAAGTCCTCATCACACATCAAAGGTCCCTCATCAATCGGCTTTGGGCACCAATACCGGCTCGTCCAACACAGCCTTTGCGTCGTGGAGGTCGGTCGCACCGGCCGGTTTCTGTCCCTTGTACATGGTCACCGTCATCGAGGTCCGCCGGGAGAGCGCCAGCACATCTGCGCGCAGGCCAAGGTGGAAGTAGTCGTACCCTTCCTTCAGCGTCAGTTCCGCGCAGCGCCGTCGCAAGTAAGCATCCAATTGCTCTTGCGACGTGAACGAGCTGACCCTGTATTCCACGCGATACACATTCTCTCTCAGCTGCTCGACTTGGTCCTTTTCGGCTGATGCCAGCGGCGTGTACTGACCAGTCGCGCAACCAGCACAGATAACGAAAACGGCCGTCAGCCAGACCTTCCCTCCCCCTATCCATTGTACGTCGATCGACGGTCCATGGCGTTCTCTGTCTCGCATCTCCCCCTCACCCCTCCGGCTAATCGAACAATGGGGTGAATACTAGCCAGCAAACCAGAACAGATCAACCATGTCACCTCTTGTCAGCAACAGGCGATCTTTCCGTCTTCCCCTTCTCCTTCACCACAGCAGCCGGGCGTGCGGATCAATCCAAGCAGTGGTTCCACACAGCTTTGTAGAGGGGGGAGGGTGGTTTCGAACGCGCGCGCCTCGAAAGAGCACCGCCCTTCACTTCAAACTATGAATTGGCTTTTGTGTGCCGCCTTCTGCGAGCACAGCGGTTATCCCGACACCCCTCCTATGCTGCGTCACACGGTCAGATGTTGCCGTACCTCTTCGGCACTCAATTCCGACGTCTTCCCCGCCGCCACCACCGTTCCTTTGGCCATCACCACATAGCGATCCGCCAGCCTGGCGGCAAAATGCAGCCCCTGCTCGACCAGCACGATCGCAAAGCGACGCGACTGCTTAAACCCAATGATGATGTCTTCAATTTGATCGACGATGGAAGGCTGGATTCCCTCGGTCGGCTCGTCCAGCAGCAGCACCTTGGGCTCGGCGGCGAGCGCCCGGCCGAGGTCGACACGCTTCTGCAGGCCGTAGGGCAGCCGCCCCACGGGGGTCTTCCTCACGTGCTGGATCTCGAGGAAATCGATGATCTCCTCCACGCGCCTGCGGTGGTGGACCTCCTCGCGCAGCGCCGGCCCCACGCGCAGCGCCTGCAGCAGGATGTTGGTGCGGATCATGAGGTTCCTGCCCGCGAGCAGGTTGTCCAGCACGCTCATGCCCTTGAAGAGCGCGAGGCTCTGGAAGGTGCGCGAGATGCCGTTGGCGGCGGCGAAGTGCGGCTCCATGTGGTGGCGGGTCTCGCCGCGGTAGGTGATGCGGCCCTGCTGCGGCTGGTAGACGCCGTTGATCACGTTGAGCATCGAGCTCTTGCCGGCCCCGTTGGGGCCGATGATGGCGCGGATCTCGTGCTCGCGGACGTCGAAGCTGATGTCGGTGAGCGCCTTCACGCCGCCGAAGGCGAGCGAGATGTTCTCCAGCTTGAGGATGACTTCGCCGAACTGGCGCGCCGGGCTGTTCATGGCACCCTCACGCCGCCCTCACGGCGGCCGCCGGAGGGAAGGTCTTCGCCGCGTGCACGCCGAGCTGCGCCCGCACCGTGCCCGTGCGCCCGTCCTCGAAGCGCATCGCCGCCTCCACCCAGCAGTGGTCCGCGCCGGTGTAGAGCGCGTGGATCACGCTCTCGTACTTCTCGGCGATGAAGCGCCGGCGCACCTTGCGGGTGCGCGTGAGCTCGCCGTCGTCGGCATCCAGCTCCTTGTGCAGCACCACGAAGCGGTGGATCTGGCTGCCCGCGAGCTTGGGGTCGGCGGCAAGGTCCGCGTTCACCTTCTCCACGCACTCCCGGATCAGCTCGCAGACCTGCGGCTTCGCCGCGAGGTCCTGGTAGCCCGCGTACGCGATGCCGCGGCGCTCCGCCCAGTCGCCCACGGCCTGCATGTCGATGTTGACCATGGCGGTCGCTTCGGGGCGGCCGTCGCCGAAGGCCACCGCCTCCTTGATGGAGGTGAAGAACTTGAGCTTGTTCTCCAGGTACTTGGGCGCGAAGAGCGTGCCGTCCTGGAGCTTGCCCACGTCCTTGGCGCGATCGATGATCTTCAGGTGCCCGTCGTCGTCGAAGTAGCCGGCGTCGCCCGTGTGGTACCAGCCGTCGGCGTCCTTCACCTCGCGCGTGGCCTCGGGGTTCTGGTGGTATTCCACGAAGAGCCCGGGGCTCCGGAGCACGATCTCGCCGTTGTCGAGGAGCTTCACCTCCACGCCCTTCATCGGCGGGCCCACGGTGTCGGGCTTCACCTGCCCGTTGGGCTGCACGCACACCATCACGCAGGTCTCGGTCTGGCCGTAGATCTGCTTCAGGTTGATGCCGAGCGAGCGGTAGAACACGAAGAGGTCGGGGCCGATCGCTTCCCCCGCCGTGTAGGCCACGCGGATGCGCGTCATCCCCAGCGTGTTGCGGAGCGGCCCGTAGATGAGGGCCTGCCCCAGCGCGTAGCGCGCACGGTCGGGGAAGGAGACGGGCTTGCCGTCGAGGAGCCGGGAACCCACGGTGCGGGCCACCCCCATGAAGTAGCGGTACAGCCAGCGCTTCACGCGCCCGGCGTCCTCCATGCGGATCGTCACCTGCGTGAGGAGGGCCTCCAGGACCCGCGGCGGCGCGAAGTAGTAGGTGGGCCCGATTTCGCGCATGTCGGTGATGACGGTGTCGGCCGACTCCGGGCAGTTGATGCGGAAGCCCGTGACCAGCCACTGCGCGTAGGAGAAGAGGTTCTGGCCGATCCACGCCATGGGGAGGTAGGCGAGCACCTCCTCGTCGTCGCGCAGGCCCTCGAGCTCGGCGTAGGCGCGGCCGGTGAGGATGAGGTTGTCGTGGGAGAGCACCACGCCCTTGGGCATGCCGGTCGTGCCCGAGGTGTAGAGCATGATCGCGGTGTCGGCCCCCTTCCCGGCCTCCACGTGCTCGTCGAGGAAGTCGGCGCGGCCCTTGGCGAAGCCGTCACCCTCGGCGCGCAGCGCTTCGTAGCTCACCAGCTCGTCGCGGTGGTAGTGGCGGAAGCCGCGCGGGTCGTCGTAGGCGATGAGCCGGAGCTTCGGGCACTGCGGCAGGATCTCGAAGAGCTTGTCGGCCTGCTCCTGGTCCTCGACGATCGCGATCTCGATCCCGGCGTTCTGGAAAACGTAGGTCATCTCCGGCGCCGGGGCGTCCTGGTAGAAGGGAACCGGGATCCCGCCGAGGGATTGCGCCGCGAGCTGCGCGAAGTAGAGCCGCGGGCGGTTGTCGCCGATGACGGCGAGGTGCATGCCGCGCTTGAACCCGCGGGCGACCAGCGCCGCGGCGAGCAGGCGCACCTCCTCGGCCACCTCGGCCCAGGACCAGCTCTGCCAGATGCCGAGGTCCTTTTCGCGAAGCGCCGGGCTCCCACCCCGCTTGCGGGCATGGGCGAGCAGCAGCTTCGGAAACGTGTCGGCGACCGCTGGGGCGGTGGCCATTGCGCGTTCCTCCTCCGTGGCGGCCTGTCTTGTGGTGTCGCGGCGCCCTTCCCGCCAGGGGGCCCGCCTCCATCGTCGCTCGGTCGCCCCCGGCCGATCAAGCGGCGGGTGGCAGGGCCAGTGTAGCGGGGGGGCCTCCCGGCCGGTTGTCTTTTCGTTGACAATCTCGGGTGCAGACCCCCGTGAATACCCTTACCGAGCTACTCGACGCCTCCCTGTGGACGAAGTCGTTGTCCGCGGAGCAGCGCGCCCGCATCGAGGCCGAGACCGTCGTGAAGGACGTCGCGGCCGGTGCCTGCGTCTGCCGCAAGGGCGACCCGGTCGAGAGCTGGATCGGCATCGTGCACGGGCTGGTCAAGATGACGAGCGTGTCGCCCGAGGGCAAGACCACCACCTTCCTCGGGGTGGCCGGCGGGGGCTGGTTCGGGGAGGGGTCGCTCCTCAAGGACCAGACCCGGAAATACGACATCGTGGCGCTGCGCGCGACGCGGCTCGCCTTCATGCCCAAGGCCACCTTCGAGTGGCTGCTGGACACCGACATCGCCTTCAACCGCTTCCTGCTGGTGCAGCTGAACGAGCGGCTGGCGCAGTTCATCGCCATGGTGGAGACGCAGCGCCTGCTGGAGCCCGACGCGCGCGTGGCACGCTCCATCGCCGCCCTCTTCAACCCGGTGCTCTACCCCGCCATGGCGTCCCAGGTGCAGATCTCGCAGGAGGAAATCGGCTACCTCTCCGGGGTTTCCCGCCAGCGCGTGAACCAGGCGCTGCACGTGCTCGAGTCGGCGGGCCTGCTCAAGGTGGAATACGGCGGGCTTTCGATCCTCGACCTCGAGGGCCTGCGCCGGTTCGGCACCTGACCGCGCGCGAGGCGCTCAGGCGGGCATCGTCGGGACGGCCCGCCCCGCTTCGACCCGCAACGCCCCGGCTTTCACCAGCTCGCCGATGAGCCGGGCGCCGAGGCCGTCCAGCCCCTCGCCGAGGAAGCGCTCGTCGAGATCGCGGTAGACCGGGACGCGGGCCACGTAGGCATCCGCCCCGGCCACGGCGATGCCGCCGCGGTGCAGCATGGAAAAGACGAACATCACCTTCATCATGTGGCGGGCGGTGCGGCGCGGGTCGTCGGCGAAGGCCGCCAGCCTCGAGCGCGCGCGGGCGAGCGCACCGGCAACATCCGCGAAGGGCTCCCCGTGCCCCGGGATCACCACGCGGGGCGAGAGCCGCTCGATGGTCGCGAGCGCCTCCAGCGCCGCCTCGACGAAGGGGTTCGGGGTCTCGTGCGCCCACACGAACCCGAGGCCGTTCTCCCACAGCGCGTCCCCGGAAATCAGGATGCCCCCCTCGGGCGCGAAGAACATGAGCCCTTCCATGTCGTGGCCG
This sequence comes from Burkholderiales bacterium, assembly GCA_019634955.1. GTDB lineage: Bacteria > Pseudomonadota > Gammaproteobacteria > Burkholderiales > Usitatibacteraceae > FEB-7. Next base: position 20,720 of record JAHCAK010000046.1, on the reverse strand, counting down.
GGCGCGGCGTGGGCCTGCCAGTCCCGCCCGGCGCCGCGGAAGGACTGCCCGGCGGCGATGGTCGCCTCGTAGTCGAACGGCTCGGCCTCCTGGTCCACGTAGGCGTTCCACCGCTCCTGGATCGACCAGTCGTCGATGGTGGGCACTTCATCCCGCGGGATGGTGATGGGGCAGCCGAAGGCGCGCGCGAGGGCGGCGTTGCCCCCGATGTGGTCCGAGTGGCAGTGGGTGTTCACGAGGCGCGCGAGCGGCTCGCCTTCCAGCATCGCCCGCACGCGCCCGATCGTCTCGTCTGCGCAGGCGGCGTACCCCGAATCGACCAGCACATGGCCCTCGGGGTCGCGCAGCAGCACCTGGTTGCAGTTGAGCCAACCGCGGACGGCCACGCGGATGGAATCGGGCAGGAGGGACAAGGTGTAGCGGGTGGCGGAAGACGGGCCTGACATCTTACCCGCGCCCGGGAGGGCGCGAGCGTGCGGACTATAATCCGGCAATCCCCTCCCCGTCGGACCTCTCCCATGCAGATCGAAAAGCACACCTTTCTCGTCGCCGGCGGCGGCTCCGGGCTGGGCGCCGCCACCGCCGCGCGCCTCGTCTCCGAAGGCGCCAACGTCGTCATCGCCGACCTGAACGACGCCGGCGGCTGGGTCGCCAAGCAGTTCGGCGACCAGGGCCGCTTCATCCACGCCGACGTGACGGACGAAGCCCAGGTGCAGGCCGCGGTGGACCTCTGCGCCAGCGCATTCGGCGCCATCCACGGCGCCGTCAACTGCGCGGGGATCGCGCCGGGCGAGCGCGTCGTGGGCAAGACGGGCCCGCACGCGCTGGCGAGCTTCCAGCGCGCGGTGAACATCAACCTCGTGGGCACCTTCAACGTGATCCGGCTCGCGGCCCACCGCATGAGCACGCAGCCCGCGGCGCCCTCCGGCGAGCGCGGCGTGATCATCAATACCTCGTCGGTCGCGTCCTTCGAGGGGCAGATCGGCCAGGCGGCCTACGCCGCCTCGAAGGCCGGCGTGAACGGGATGACGCTCCCCATCGCGCGGGAGCTCGCCCGCTTCGGCATCCGCGTGGTCACCATCGCTCCCGGCATCTTCGACACGCCCATGCTGCAGGGCATGAGCGAGGAGATCCGCGCGTCCCTCGGCGCCCAGGTCCCCTTCCCGCCCCGCCTCGGCCGCCCCGACGAATACGCGGCGCTGGTAGAGCACATCATCGGTAACGAGGTGCTCAACGGCGAGGTGATCCGACTCGACGGCGCCATCCGCATGGGCGCGAAGTGACCCGCATCGTGCGATAATTGCGCTCTCGGCCGCCCGCGACAGCGGCCCGCCCCGCCCCCGGGGCGCTACAACGAAACGGAGACAACTTGCCGTTCGACATGGATCTCCCGGAGGAGCTCGACCAGCTGCGAGACAGCACCCGCCGCCTGTGCGAGGCCGAGCTGGCCCCCCGCGCGGCCGACATCGACCGCAACAACGAGTTTCCCGCGGACATGTGGGCCAGGCTGGGCGGGCTGGGCCTGCTCGGCATGACGGTGCCCGAGGAATACGGCGGCACGGGCCTGGGCTACCTCGCCCACGTGGTGGCGATGGAGGAAGTCTCCCGGGCCTCGGCCTCGGTGGGCCTTTCCTACGGCGCGCACTCCAACCTGTGCGTGAACAACCTCTACCTGAACGGCAGCGAGGCGCAGCGCCGCAAGTACCTCCCGAAGCTCTGCTCCGGCGAGTTCGTGGGCGCGCTCGCGATGAGCGAGCCCGGGGCCGGCAGCGACGTGGTGGGCTCCATGGCCTGCCGCGCCGAGAAGAAGGGCGACCGCTGGGTCGCCAACGGCTCGAAGATGTGGATCACCAACGGGCCGGACGCGGATGTCCTCATCGTCTACATGCGCACCGCGCCGAGGGACCAGGGGTCGAAGGCGATGACCGCCTTCCTCGTCGAGAAGGGCATGAAGGGCTTCAGCACCGCCCAGAAGCTCGACAAGCTGGGCATGCGCGGCTCCAACACCTGCGAGCTGGTCTTCGCCGACTGCGAGATCCCCGAGGAGAACATCCTCGGCCAGGTGAACGGCGGCTCGCGCGTCCTCATGAAGGGCCTCGACACCGAGCGCTGCGTGCTCTCCGGCGGGCCCATCGGCATCATGCAGGCCGCGCTCGACCTCGTGATCCCCTACGTGCACGAGAGGAAGCAGTTCGGCCAGCCCATCGGCACCTTCGAGCTGATGCAGGGCAAGCTCGCCGACATGTACACGAAGCTGCAGGCCTCCCGCGCCTTCAGCTACCGCGTGGCCGGGCAGCTCGACGCCGGCCGCGGCCGGCGCGCGCGCAAGGACGCCGCCGCGTGCCTGCTCTTCTCCTCCGAGAACGCGGTGCAGGTCGCGCTGGAGGCCATCCAGGCCCTCGGCGGCAACGGCTACATCAACGACTTCCCCGCCGGGCGGCTGCTTCGCGACGCGAAGCTCTACGACATCGGCGCCGGCACCAACGAGATCCGCAGGATGCTCATCGGGCGCGAGCTGTTCGAGGAAAGCGCCTGAGGGCCCATCGATCCACGCTGACAGGAGACGAACAATGGCTGCGCGCGAAGTGCTGGTGGTTTCGGGAGCCCGGACGGCGATCGGCGACTACGGCGCGTCCCTCAAGGACATCCCTGCCACGAAGCTGGGCTCGATCGCCATCGCCGAAGCGGTGAAGCGCGCCGGCATCGACGCGGCCACCGTCGGCCACGTGGTGCTGGGCAGCGTCGTGCACGGCGAGGCGCGCGACATGTACATCTCGCGCGTGGCGGCCGTCGAAGCCGGCATCCCCGTGGGCACGCCCTGCCTCACCGTGAACCGCCTGTGCGGCTCGGGCCTGCAGGCGATCGTCTCGGCCTCGCAGCACATCCTGCTGGGCGACGTCGAAGTGGCCATCGGCGCCGGCGCCGAGAGCATGAGCCGCGCCGCCTACTTCCTGCCCGCCGGCCGCTGGGGCCAGCGCATGGGCGACGGCCAGATCATCGACGCCATGGTGGGCGCCCTCACCGACCCGTTCGGCACCGGGCACATGGGCATCACCGCGGAGAACCTCGCCGCCAAGCACGGCTTCACGCGCGAGGAACAGGACGCCTTCTCGCTCGAGTCGCACCGCCGCGCGGCCGCCGCCATCGCCGCCGGGCACTTCAAGGACCAGATCGTCCCGGTCGAGCTGAAGACCAAGAAGGGCCCGGTGATGTTCGACACCGACGAGCACGTGCGCAAGGACGCGAAGCCCGAGGATTTCGCCAAGCTCCGGCCCGCGTTCAAGAAGGACGGCAGCGTCACCGCCGGCAACGCCTCCGGCATCAACGACGCCGGTGCGGCCGTGGTGCTGATGGAAGCCGCCGCCGCCGCGAAGGCCGGCGTGAAGCCGCTCGCGCGCCTGGTGGCCTACGCCCACGCGGGTGTCGAGCCCCACATCATGGGCGAGGGCCCCATCCCCGCCGTGCAGAAGGTCTTCCAGAAGGCGGGGCTCAAGCCCGCCGACATGAGCGTCATCGAATCCAACGAGGCCTTCGCCGTCCAGGCGATGACCGTCACGAAGCAGCTCGGGCTGGATCCCGCGAAGGTGAACCCCAACGGCGGCGCGGTGGCCCTCGGCCACCCCATCGGCGCCACGGGCGCGATCCTCACGGTGAAGTGCCTCCACGAGCTGCACCGCACCGGCGGCAGGTACGGCCTCGTCACGATGTGCATCGGCGGCGGCCAGGGCATCGCCGCCATCTTCGAGCGCCTGTAACCGCGGCAACCGTCTCACGCAACTGAAAGGAAGGGAAGCGAGCATGTCGGAAGCGATCGTCATCGTCGGCGCCAAGCGCACCCCCATCGGCGCGATGCAAGGGAAGTTCAACTCGGTCACCGCCTCGCAGCTCGGCGCCGTGGCCATCAAGGCCGCGCTCGAGCAGGCGGGCGTGGGCCCCGCCGAGGTCGACGACCTCATCATGGGTTGCGTGCTGCCTGCCGGCCAGGGCCAGGCGCCCGCCCGCCAGGCCGCGCTCGCCGCGGGCCTCGACAAGGCCACGCCCTGCACCACGATCAACAAGATGTGCGGCTCGGCCATGAAGGCCGCGATGCTCGCCGCCGACGAGATCGCCTCCGGCGACGCGGCGGTGGTGGTGGCCGGCGGCATGGAATCCATGACCAACGCGCCGCACCTGCTGCCCAAGGCGCGCGGCGGCTACCGCTACGGCCACACGAAGGTGCTCGACCACATGGCCTTCGACGGCCTGGAGAACGCCTACGACGGCAAGCCCATGGGCCACTTCGCCGACAAGACGGCCGAGAAGTACGGCTTCACGCGCGAGCAGATGGACGCCTACGCGAAGGAATCCACCACGCGCGCCGTGAACGCGTCGAAGACCGGCCTCTTCGCCGACGAGATCGCCCCGGTGACGGTGGCCGGCCGCAAGGGCGACGAGGTCGTGAAGGACGACGAGACGCCCTTCACCGTGAACATGGAGAAGATCGCCACGCTGCGCCCCGCCTTCAACAAGGACGGGCTCGTCACCGCCGCCACCTCCTCCTCCATCTCCGACGGCGCCGCGGCGCTGGTGATGATGTCGGAAAGCGTGGCGAAGAAGCGCGGCGCGAAGCCGCTGGCCAGGGTCGTCGCGCAGGCCTCCAACGCCCACGAGCCGGAGTGGTTCACCACGGCCCCCGTGGGCGCCATCCGGAAGGTGCTCGCCAAGGCCGGCTGGAATGCCTCCGACGTCGATCTCTACGAGATCAACGAGGCTTTCGCCGTCGTGACGATGGCGGCGTTGAAGGACATCGGCATTTCCGCCGACAAGGTGAACGTGAACGGCGGCGCGGTGGCGCTCGGCCACCCGATCGGCGCCACGGGCGCGCGCATCATGACGACCCTCATCTACGCGCTGCGCAAGCGCGGGCTGAAGAAGGGGGTCGCGGCGCTTTGCATCGGCGGCGGCGAAGCCACCGCGGTCGCCCTGGAGGTGCTGTGATGAACACCGTCATCAACGTGACCCCCATCGAGAGCACCCCCGGCATCGGCCCCAACCTCGCCAACGACCTGCGCGAGGTGGGCATCGACACCCTCGAAGCCCTCACGCGCGTGGGCTTCTGGGATGCCTGGCAGCAGCTCCGCCGCAAGAACCCGGAGCGCGATTGCCTGCCCTCCTGCCTTGCGCTCGCGGGCGCGGTCGCCGGCGTGCGCTGGAACCACCTGCCCCCGAAGGTTCGCGCCGACATCCGCAACCGCGTGAAGGCCGCGCGCACCTGATGATGCGCGCGCGCCTCGCGCTGCCGGTGCTCCTTGCCGCCGCCCTCGCCGGCTGCGGCAAGGCCGAGGCGCCGAAAGGGGATGCCGCCACCGAACGGAGCCAGGCGCTCGAGCGCGCCAAGGAGGGCGCGTTCGGCACGCAGGTGAAGGCCCTCGAGCAGGCCAAGGGACTGGAGGCGGACCTCAGCAGGAAGGCGCAGGAAGCCGTCGAGAAAGCCGAGCAGGGAACGAAGTGAGCCTCGCCCCATGCTGACGAGAGCCCGCGACGATTTCCTCACCGGCGAGCAGCGCATGATCCGCGACACGGCGCGTGATTTCGCGCAGGCCGAGCTCGCGCCCCATGCCGGCGCCTGGGAAGACGATGGCTGGATCCCGGATGCCGTCGTCGCCAAGATGGGCGAGCTGGGCCTGCTCGGCATGACCGTCCCGCCCGAGTGGGGCGGCACCGGCGCGGACTATCTCTCCTACATCCTCGCCGTGGAGGAAGTCGCGGCCGGGTGCGCGGCCACCGCGGTGCTCATGAGCGTGCACAACGGGCTGGGATGCGGACTCGTGCTCGCCTGGGGGAGCGAGGCCCAGAAGCAGGCGTGGATGCCGAAGCTCGTGACGGGAGAGGCCATCGCGTGCTTCTGCCTCACGGAGCCGCAGGCCGGCAGCGAGGCCAACAACCTGAAGACCCGCGCCACCGAAGCCGGCGGCGGCTGGTCGCTCGAAGGCACCAAGCAGTTCATCTCGAACGCGAAGCGGGCGAAGCTCGCCGTCGTGTTCGCCGTGACGGACCCCGCGGCCGGCAAGAAGGGCCTCTCGGCCTTCCTCGTGCCCACCGGCACGCCCGGCTTCGCCGTGCAGCGCCCGGAGAAGAAGCTCGGCATCAAGGCGCTGGACACCTGCGCCATCGCGATCTCGGACTGCCGCGTCGGCGCGGAAGCCCTCCTCGGCCCGCGCGGCAAGGGGCTCGCGATCGCGCTCTCGAACCTCGAAGGCGGGCGCATCGGCATCGCCGCGCAGGCCGTGGGCATCGCCCGCGCCGCGCTGGAGGCGGCCGTGGCCTACGCCAGGGAACGCACGCAGTTCGGCAAGAAGATCTCCGAGCACCAGTCCATCGCCAACATGCTCGCCGACATGCACACGCGCGTGAACGCCGCGCGCCTCATGGTGCACCACGCCGCCCGCCTTCGGGATGCGGGCGTGCCCTGCCTTTCGGAAGCCTCGCAGGCCAAGCTCTTCGCCTCCGAGACGGCCGAGTGGGTGTGCTCCAAGGCGATCCAGGTGCACGGCGGCTACGGCTACGTTCGCGACTACCCCGTGGAGCGGCACTACCGCGACGCGCGCGTGACGCAGATCTACGAGGGCACGAGCGAGATCCAGCGGATCCTCGTCGCCCGCTCGCTCGTGGAGTAACCCGCCCATGCCCAAGCTCAAGTCGCGGCTGGACACGGGGGCCGAGTCCTTCCGCGCCAACCGCGAGCACCACGAGGCGCTGGCCGCGGAACTGCGCGCGCGCGTGGCGAAGGTGGCGGCCGGCGGCGGCCCCGACGCGCAGGCGAAGCACGTGGCGCGCGGGAAGCTCCTGCCGCGCGAGCGGGTGCGGGCGCTGCTCGACCCGGGCTCCCCCTTCCTCGAGTTCTCGCAGCTCGCCGCGTTCGGCCTGTACAACGACGACGCCCCCTCGGCGGGCATCATCACCGGCATCGGCCGGGTCGAGGGCCGGGAAGTCGTGGTGGTCGCCAACGACGCGACCGTGAAGGGCGGCACCTACTACCCCCTCACCGTGAAGAAGCACCTGCGCGCGCAGGAGATCGCCGCGCAGAATCGCCTGCCCTGCATCTACCTCGTCGATTCCGGAGGCGCCTTCCTGCCGCTGCAGGACGAGGTCTTCCCCGACAAGGAGCACTTCGGGCGGATCTTCTACAACCAGGCGAACCTTTCCGCGGCCGGCATCCCGCAGGTGGCGGTGGTGATGGGCTCGTGCACCGCCGGCGGCGCCTATGTGCCGGCGATGTGCGACGAGTCGATCATCGTGAAGGGCCAGGGGACGATCTTCCTCGGCGGCCCGCCCCTGGTGAAGGCGGCCACGGGCGAGGTGGTGAGCGCCGAGGACCTGGGCGGCGGCGACGTGCACTCGCGCACTTCCGGCGTCACCGATCACCTTGCCGACGACGATCGGCACGCGCTCGCGATCGCCCGCGAAGTGATCCGGCACTGCGAAGGCGCGCAGGCACGCGGCGCGGCACGGCCCACCGCCACGCCGGCGGAACCCCTCTACCCCGCCGAGGAGCTCTACGGCATCGTGCCGAAGGACCCGCGCCAGCCCTTCGACGTGCGCGAGATCATCGCGCGGCTGGTCGACGGCAGCGAGTTCCACGAGTTCAAGGCGCTCTACGGCTCGACCCTCGTCACGGGCTTCGCGCACCTGCACGGCATGCCCGTGGCGATACTCGCCAACAACGGCATCCTGTTTTCCGAGTCCGCGCTCAAGGGCGCGCACTTCATCGAGCTCGCGAACCAGCGCGGCATCCCGCTCCTCTTCCTGCAGAACATCACCGGCTTCATGGTGGGGCGCAAGTACGAGAACCAGGGCATCGCCAAGGACGGCGCGAAGATGGTGACGGCCGTCTCGTGCGCGAAAGTGCCCAAGCTCACGCTGATCCTCGGTGGCAGCTTCGGCGCCGGCAACTACGGCATGTGCGGGCGCGCCTTCAACCCGCGCTTCCTTTGGTGCTGGCCGAACGCGCGCATCTCCGTGATGGGCGGCGACCAGGCCGCGAGCGTGCTGGCCACCGTGAAGCGCGACGGCATCGAGGCCAAGGGCGGCCGGTGGTCCGCCGAGGAGGAAGAGGCCTTCAAGTCGCCCATCCGCGAGCAGTACGAGCGCCAGGGCCACCCCTACTACGCCACCGCGCGCCTGTGGGACGACGGGGTGATCGACCCCATCGACACGCGGCGGGTGCTGGCCCTCGGGCTGGCCGCCGCGCTGAACGCCCCCATCGAGGAAACGCGCTACGGCGTGTTCCGCATGTGACCAACCCTCACCCCCGTCCCCTCTCCCACGGGAGAGGGGAGCAAGGTCTCCCACCATGACAACCAACATCGCCATCGAGCGCCAGGGCCCCGTCGGCCTGGTGACCCTCAACCGCCCCGACCGGCACAACGCGTTCGACGACGCCGTCATCGCCGAGCTGACGGACGCGCTGCGCTCCATGGAGGCCGAGGACGGCATCCGCTGCGTGGTGCTTTCCGCCGTGGGCAAGTCCTTCTCCGCCGGCGCGGACCTCGCCTGGATGCGCCGAGTGGCGGGAGCCTCCGCCGCGGAGAACAAGCGCGACGCCATGGCGCTCGCCGCCCTCATGCGCACGCTCGCGGAGCTGAAGAAGCCCACGGTCGCCCGCGTGCAGGGGCCGGCCTACGGCGGCGGCGTGGGACTCGTGGCGTGCTGCGACATCGCGGTCGCCTCGATGGGCGCCAAGTTCGCGCTGACGGAAGCGAAGCTGGGGCTCATCCCCGCGGTCATCTCGCCCTACGTGGTGGCGGCGATCGGCGCTCGCGCCGCAAGGCGCTATTTCCTGACGGCGGAGGCGATCGAAGCCGCGGACGCGTGGCGGCTCGGCCTCGTGCACGAGATCGCTGCGGACGAGACCGACCTCGACGAGAAGGTGGGCCAGGTCGTGGACGCGCTTCTCGCCTGCGGGCCGGTGGCGCACGCCGAGTGCAAGTCGCTCATCCGCGCGGTGGCGGGCCGGCCGGTGACGGGGGAGCTGATCCAGGAGACGGCGGAGCGCATCGCCAAGGTGCGCGCCTCGCCCGAGGGAATGGAAGGCGTGACCGCCTTCCTTGAGAAGCGCCGCGCGGCGTGGCTGCCGCCCGAGCCGCCGGAGCCCGAGCCCGACCCCGAGCCGGGCGCCTGACTCCGCCTAGTTCGCGGCCTTGCGCGCGCGGACCACGTTCACGATCTTCGCGCTCATCACCACTTCGTCGTCGGGGTTTCGCACCTCCACCAGCGTGCGCACGATGCCGCGATCCGGCTCGGAGCGGGAGCGCCGCGCTTCCAGCACCGTGCAGCGGACAGAGAGCTCCTCGTCCGGCCGCACCGGGGCGGGCCAGCGCAGCTCGTCGATGCCGGGCGAGCCCAGGCTCGTGTCGCCATCCAGGTAGCGCGTGACGAAGAGCCGGGTCATGAGGGCCGCGGTGTGCCAGCCGCTCGCGACGAGCCCCTTGAACGGGCCCTTCACGGCCAGCTCCGGGTCGATATGCATGCCCTGCGGGTCGTACTGCACGCCGAACTCGATGATGTCGAAGGTGCCGGCGCGCGTGGTGCCGCAGTCGACGACGAGGCCCTCGGTGTAATCCTCGAAGTGCCGCGGGCGCCCATTGGGCGGGCGGGGTCGCGTCGGGCGCGGGCGTGTGGCCGGGGTGCGGGAGGGCGTGGTCATCGTGGCGTCCTTTTTCTTATGGTGCTTCATGGGCCGTCGCTGGCCGGGCCCGAAGGCTGGCGGCCCGCGACGAGTTCGGTCAGGCGCCGGCCGGCGGCGCGAAGGCATTCCTCCAGGCGCGGGCGATTGGCGCCGAAGCGGTGCGTGGGAACGGCGAGCATGATGCAGGCCATCACCTGCCCGTCGGGCCCGAACACCGGCACTGCGAGGCCGGTCGCGCCCTCCACGCGCTCGGATTCCGTGCAGGCGATGCCGGTGCGGCGGATCTCCTCCAGTTGCGCGGCAAGCACCTTGCGGCTGGTGACCGTCTTCGAGGCGAAGGGCAGCAGCACGGCGTTGCGCAGGTAGTCATCGCGGCGCTTGCGCGGCTGCCAGGCGAGCAGCGCCTTGCCGGCGGCGGTGCAGTAGAGCTCGCGCCGGTCGCCCAGCGTGACGGCGTAGCGGACGGGGTTGGTGCTCTCCACCTTGACGATGGTGATGGCCGCGTTGCCCGCAGGCTCGAGGACGCAGACGATGGCCGTCTCGCCCGTCTGCGCCGTGAGTTCGGCGACGACCGGGCGCGCGAGGGAGGCGAGATCCGTGCGGGAGGAGATGCGGAGTGCCAGCGAGACCACCCTCGGGCCCAGCCGGTAGGTGCCGCGGTCGTCCCGCGCCAGGTGCTCGCTTTCCACCATCCCGGCAAGCAGGCCCACGAGGCTCGTCTTGGGGGCGCCGGTGGTGCGGGCGAGGCCGGCCAGCGACTCGCCCTCCGGATGGGCGGCGAGGTGGTCGAGGATCGCGAAGATCCGCTCGACGGACTGGGGGGCGGCGGCGCGGGCGGCCTGGGTCATGGTGTACGAATATTCGAACGCTATTCGGATACCGGAATGGGGCGATCCTCCGCCCCCAGCGGGCGGGGTGTCAAGGCGGATTGCCGCCAGAGCCTGCGCCTATCCGGCGAGCTTCGCGCCCTTGGCCGCGAGAAGCTCGCGGAGGATGGAGCGGTGGCAGCGCGACTCGTCCTCGCAGTAGCAACCGACGGAGAAGTCGGTGGTGTGCGAGAGCGTGGCCAGCAGCTCGATCGCGCGGGCGCTATCGGGCGAAGCCATCTCGGCGCGGTACTTCCGGGCGAACTTGTCCCAGTCCTTGGGGGACTTCGCGCCGAGGCCGAGCTTCATCGTCTCCAGGCTGGGGGCGAGCGTGGGGAACCAGACGTCGTACCAGTTGCCCGTTGCGAACTCGGCCTTGGGCACGCCTCGCGGCGGGCGGCGGACGGTGCCGATGCGCACGCCTTCGTTCTTCTGGCGGGGGGTGCCGAGGCGGAGGACGCGGAGGGTCATATCGGGAAGTCGATGCCAGAAGCGATTGTCGTTGTTGCCTGAATGCCCGAACAGCTACTCGTTCCGCCCCTGCTGCCACATCACATCCGGCCTCCCCACCGACCGGTTGAGCACCCGCGCGATCACGAAGAGCAGGTCCGAGAGGCGATTGAGATAGCGCCTGCCCCCGTCCCCTCCCCCCTCCGCCTTGCCGAGCGAGACGAGCGTCCGCTCGGCGCGCCTGCAGACGGTCCGCGCCCCATGCGCATCCGCCGCCGCCATCGCCCCGCCGGGCAGGATGAATTCCTTGAGGGGCGCGAGGTCGGCGTTGAACGCATCCAGCTCGCGCTCCAGCCGCTCGATGTGGGTCTCCTCGACCTTCGTGACGCCCGGCAGGCACAGCTCCGCCCCCAGGTCGAAGAGGTCGTGCTGCACGCGCTCGAGGCAATCGCGAACGGAGGCGGGCACCTCGTGGGCCAGCACGCGCCCCACGGCGGAGTTGAGCTCGTCCACCGTGCCCATCGCCTCCACGCGCGGATTGTCCTTGCCGACGCGCGTGCCGTCGCCCAGCCCCGTGGTGCCGTCGTCGCCGGTGCGCGTGTAGATCCTCGAAAGCCGGTGTCCCATGTCGTCCTCAGGCAGTGGCCGCCGCGAGGCACGCGGGGCACAGGCAGGTGGCACCCTCCACGGGCGCCACGGGCGGGTAGCGGTTGCACCAGCAGGCGCCCTCGGGGCCGGATGACCCGCAGCCGAAGGGCGCGCCGCACCTTGAACATTGCCGCGGCTCCAGTGCCTTCGCCACGTTCTCGCGGCGGCGGTGGCGCTCGGGCAGTTCCGCGATCACGCGGGTGCGCTCGTTGTCCGGGAGGCTCCCCCACAGGGCGATCTCCTCGGTCGTGCGCAGGCACCCCAGGCACACCTTCCCGGTGGCATCCAGCGTGCAGACCTTGATGCAGGGCGTTGCGATGGCGATCATGCGGCCTCCCGGGGCCGGTCCTTCCTGGCGGCCCAGCGCGAGATGATCGCATGCAACGCGTCCAGCCCGTCGGTCAGCGCCGCGGGCCCCGGCTGCAGGATGAGCGGCGACTTCACCTCGTGCAGCTCGCCGTCGCGCACGGCGGGGATCGCGCCCCACCCCGGCCGCGCCGCCACCTTCTCCTGGCGGAACTTCTTGCCGCACCACGAGCCGATGATCACGTCGGGCGCGCGGCGCATCACTTCATTCGGGTCCGCGAGGATGCGGTCGCGGCCCATCGCGCACGCCGCCTTCTCGGGGAAGATGTCCTCGCCGCCCGCGATGCCCACCAGCTCGCTCACCCAGCCGATGGCGCTGATGCAGGGCTCGTCCCACTCCTCGAAGTACACCTTGGGGCGGCGCGGCATCGCCCGGGCGAGCGCGCGCACCGCCTCCACTCGCGCCTCCAGCAGGTCCGCGTATTCCTCGGCCCTCGTCCCCGCCCCCACCATCGCGCCCAGCCGCCGCACGTAGCCGACGATTCCCGCGACGCTGCGGTGGTTGGCGATCCACACCTCCACCCCTCGCTTCACCAGCGCCTGCGCGATGTCGGCCTGAATGTCGGAGAAGCCGATGGCGAGGTCCGGCTCGAGGCGCGTGATCTCCTCCACCTTGGCGCTCGTGAAGGCGGAGACCTTGGGCTTCTCCTTGCGCGCCCGCGCCGGCCGCACGGTGAAGCCGGAGATCCCCACGATGCGGTCCTCCTCGCCCAAGGCGTAGAGGACCTCGGTGGGCTCTTCGGTCAGGCACACGATGCGCGAGGGATACATGCAGACCCCGTTTCCGGCTTTCCGCGTGATATCAGGGGCTTGCGTCAGCCCGCACCATGAAAATCGTGCACGACATTCCCGATCTGCATGGTTGGCAGCTCTCAGCGATTGACATCCACCACCGTCCGCCCCCGCACCTTTCCTTCCAGCAGCGTGGGGCAGAACGCGATCACCTCCGAAAGCCCGATCTCGCCCGTCATTGCCTCGAGCTTCGCCGCGTCCACGTGCCGCGCGACGAGCGCCCAAGCCTCGCGCCGCTCCTCGTTGGGGTTCTGGATGCTGTTGATGCCGTAGAGCGTCACTCCGCGCAGGATGAAAGGCATCACCGTGGCGGGGAAATCGAAGCCCTGCGCCAGCCCGCAGGCGGCGACCGCCGCGTAGAAGCGCGCCTGCGCGCAGGCGTTCACGAGCGTGTGGCTGCCCACGGTGTCCACGACGCCGGCCCAGCGCTCCGACTGCAACGGCTTGCCCGGCGCGGCAAGCTCGGCCCGGTCGATGATCCGCGCCGCGCCCAGGCCCTTCAGGTAGCCCTCTTCCGCCGGCCGCCCGGTCGAAGCCACGACCTTGTAGCCCATGCCCCCGAGGATCGCCACGGCGATCGAGCCCACGCCTCCCGCCGCCCCCGTGACCAGCACCTCGCCGTCGCCGGGCCTGAGGCCGTGCCGGGCAAGCGCGCGCACGCACAGCGCCGCCGTGAAGCCCGCGGTGCCCACGGCCATCGCCTGGCGCGTGGTGAAGGGCGGCAGCACTTCCAGCAGCCACTTCGCGTCCAGCCTCGCCTTCTGCGAAAACCCGCCCCAGTACGATTCGCCCAGCCCCCAGCCCGTGACCACCACGCGGTCGCCCGGCTTCCAGTCGGGGCTGCGGCTCGCTTCCACCACGCCCGCGAGGTCGATCCCCGGCACCATCGGCCACTTGCGAACGACCGCGCCCTTGCCGGTGACGGCGAGCGCGTCCTTGAAGTTGAGCGTGGACCACTCGACGCGCACGTCGACGTCGCCCGCGGGCAGCTCGGTCTCGTCCATGTCGCGAAGCTCCGCCCGCGTGGCCCTGCCTTCCTGCGTGAGGTACAGCGCCTTGAACATGGCCCGCTCCTACATGCTGCGGCGGTACTGGCCGCCGACTTCGAACAGCGCGTTCGTGACCTGCCCCAGCGAGCAGCAGCGCACCGCGTCCATCAGCACCGCGAAAACGTTCTCGTTGGCGATCACCGCCTGCTTCAGGCGCGCAAGGGCCGCCGGCGCCTCCTTCGCGTGGCGCCTGTGGAAATCGTGCAGGCGGTCGAGCTGGCTCCTCTTCTCCTCCTCGGTGGAGCGGGCCAGCTCCAGCTTCTGCGGCGTCGGGTCGCCGTGCGGGTTGCGGAAGGTGTTCACGCCGATGATGGGGTACTCGCCGGTGTGCTTCTGGTGCTCGTAGTGCAGCGACTCCTCCTGGATCTTGCCGCGCTGGTAGCCCAGCTCCATCGCGCCCAGCACGCCGCCGCGCTCGCTGATGGCCTCGAACTCCTTGAGCACCGCCTCCTCCACCAGCTCCGTCAGCTCCTCGATGATGAAGCTGCCCTGGTTGGGGTTCTCGTTCCTGGCCAGCCCCCACTCGCGGTTGATGACGAGCTGGATGGCCATGGCGCGCCGCACGCTCTCCTCCGTGGGCGTGGTGATGGCCTCGTCGTAGGCGTTGGTGTGCAGGCTGTTGGCGTTGTCGTAGCTCGCGATGAGGGCCTGCAGCGTGGTGCGGATGTCGTTGAACGCGATCTCCTGCGCGTGCAAGCTCCGGCCGCTGGTCTGGCAGTGGTACTTGAGCTTCTGGCTCCTCTCGTTGGCGCCGTAGCGGTCGCGCATCGCCACCGCCCAGATGCGCCGCGCAACCCGCCCGATCACCGTGTACTCCGGGTCCATGCCGTTGGAGAAGAAGAAGCTCAGGTTGGGCGCGAAGTCGTCGATGTGCATCCCGCGCGCGAGGTAGGCCTCCACGTAGGTGAAGCCGTTGGCGAGCGTGAAGGCGAGCTGGCTGATGGGGTTGGCCCCGGCCTCCGCGATGTGGTAGCCGGAGATCGAGACGGAATAGAAGTTCCGCACCCCGTGGTGCACGAACCACTCCTGGATGTCGCCCATCACCTTGAGCGAGAACTCGGTGGAGAAGATGCAGGTGTTCTGCCCCTGGTCCTCCTTGAGGATGTCGGCCTGCACCGTGCCGCGCACGTTCTCCAGCACCCACTCGCGGATCTTGGCGGCCTCGTCGTCGGTGGGCTCGCGGCCGTTGTCGGCGCGGAACTTGTCGAGGTTCTGGTCGATCGCCGTGTTCATGAACATGGCGAGGATCGTGGGTGCCGGGCCGTTGATCGTCATGCTGACGCTGGTGTTGGGGGCCGTCAGGTCGAAGCCCGAGTAGAGCACCTTGAGGTCGTCCAGCGTGGCGATGGAAACGCCGCTGTTGCCGACCTTGCCGTAGATGTCCGGGCGCAGGTCGGGGTCGTTGCCGTAGAGCGTCACCGAGTCGAAGGCCGTCGAGAGGCGCTTGGCGGGCATCCCCTCGGAGAGCATCTTGAAGCGCCGGTTGGTGCGGAAGGGGTCGCCCTCGCCCGCGAACATGCGCGTGGGGTCCTCGTTCTCGCGCTTGAAGGCGAAGACGCCGGCCGTGAAGGGGAAGGAGCCCGGCACGTTCTCCAGCAGCAGCCAGCGCAGCAGCTCCCCGTGGTCCTCGAAGCGCGGCAGCGCCACCTTGCGGATCTTGCTGCCGGAGAGCGAGGTGTGCGTGAGCGCCGTGCGGATCTCCTTGTCGCGGATCCTCACCACGTACTCGTCGCCGGCGTAGCTCTCGCGCATGCGCGGCCACATGTCGAGGAGCTTGCGGGAGCGGGGGTCGAGCTTGCCCTCGCGGTCGGCGGCGAGCGCATCGAGGTTGGCGTTGGCGTCCTTGCATTCCTCGGCCAGCAGCCGCCGGGATTCGAGAAGGCCTTGTCTTTGGCGCGCGATCCGTGCCTGTTCCTGCGCGCGGCGCTTGTAGCCGCGCACCGTGTCGGCGATGTCGGCAAGGTAGCGGGTGCGCTGCGGGGGGACGATCGGCGTCTGGTTGGTGCTGTGGCGGGTGGCCACCTGCGGCAGGCGCGATTCCCCGGTCTTGAGTCCCAGGTCCTTCAGCTTCGGCAGGACCGCCTGGTACAGCGCCGTCACGCCGTCGTCGTTGAAGCGCGCGGCCATGGTGCCGAAGACGGGCATCGTCTCCGGGCCCTGCCCGAAGGCCTGGCGGTTGCGCTGCACCTGCTTCGCCACGTCGCGCAGCGCATCGGCCGCGCCCTTGCGGTCGAACTTGTTGATGGCCACGAAGTCGGCGAAGTCGAGCATGTCGATCTTCTCGAGCTGGCTCGCGGCGCCGTACTCGGGCGTCATCACGTAGAGGCTCGCGTCCACGTGCTTCACGATCGCGGCGTCGCCCTGCCCGATGCCGGAGGTCTCCACCACGATGAGGTCGAAGCCCGCGCACTTGCAGGCGGCCACCACGTCCGGGAGCGCCTGCGAAAGCTCGTTGCCGGCTTCCCGCGTGGCGAGCGAGCGCATGTAGACGCGCGGCCCCTTCGCCCACGGGTTGATCGCGTTCATGCGGATGCGGTCGCCCAGGAGCGCGCCGCCGCTCTTGCGCCGCGAGGGGTCGATGGAGACCACGGCGATCGAGAGGCTGTCGTCCAGGTCCAGCCGCAGGCGGCGCACCAGCTCGTCGGTGAGGCTGGATTTCCCCGCCCCGCCCGTGCCCGTGATGCCGAGGGTCGGGACCTTGCGCCCGGCGGCCCTGGCGAGGAGAGCCTTGTGCAGCGCGGGCTCGGCCTTGCCCAGCTCGAGGGCCGTGATGAGCTTCGCGAGCGCCCGCCAGCGCTTCGTGGCATCCGGCGCCGCCAGGTCGTCCAGCGTGCGCGGCGCGTGTGGCGCGAGGTCGAGGTCGGTGTCGGCAAGAATGGAGCCGATCATGCCGTTGAGGCCCAGGTGCTGGCCGTCCTCGGGCGAGAAGAGGCGCGCCACGCCGTAGCCTTGCAGCTCCCGGATCTCGTCGGGCACGATCACGCCGCCGCCGCCGCCGAAGACCTTGATGTTCTCCCCGCCCCGCTCGCGCAGCAGGTCGATCATGTACTTGAAGAACTCGACGTGCCCGCCCTGGTAGCTGGAGACGGCGATGCCCTGCGCGTCCTCCTGCAGCGCCGCGGTGACGATCTCCTCCACGCTGCGGTTGTGGCCGAGGTGGATCACCTCCGCGCCCATGGCCTGCAGGATGCGCCGCATGATGTTGATGCTGGCGTCGTGGCCGTCGAAGAGCGAGGCGGCGGTGACGATGCGCACCTTGTGGGCCGGCTTGTAGGCAGCGAGCTTCTGGCGGACGGAGAGGTCGGTCATGGCGGGGTTCTCCTCGGGCGTGCCGCCATCATAGGCCAGCCCCGCCCGGGGGCTCCATGTTCCCGCCGGACTCGAATCGTGCAAAAATCGCCACCATGCATCCTCCCCACCGCAGCAAGGCCTCCTCCCATGCCGCCAGGCCGGATCGTGCAACCGTCGCCGCCGGATTCGTCACGGGTTTGCTGGCCGGGCCGCGGCGGCGCGGGCTCGACATCGCCGGGCCCCTGCGCGAGGCCGGGATCGACGCCCGCGTACTGGCCGACCCCTCCGCAAGGGTAGCGCTGCCCGCCTACGCGGCGCTCTACGACGCGGTGGTGCGCGCCCATGGAGACGAGGCCTTCGGCCTGTTCGCCGCCCCGCTTAGGCCGGGTGCGTTCGAGTTCCTCTGCCGCGGGACGATCGGCGCCGGCCAGCTGGGCGATGCGCTCGACCGTGCCGGCCGCTTCCTCGCGCTCGTGCTGCCGGAGCTGCGCGTGAGCGTTGCGCGCAATGGCCCCACGGCGAGGCTGGTCATTGCGGAGGTGACGCGGCTTTCGCGCCAGCCGGCCGACCCCTGCCGCGTGTTCGCCTTCGAGTGGCTGCTGCGCCTGCTGCACGCGCTCGCGTGCTGGCTCGCGGGGCGTGCCCTCGCCCTGGACGCCGTGCGCTTCCCCTACCCGCGCCCGGCGCATGCGGCCGACTACGGGCTCATCTACACGGAGCACTCCTCCTTCGGGGGCGAGGCGCTGGAGGCGAGCTTCGACGCCTCCCTGCTCGGCCTCCCCGTGCGCCGCGACGAGGCGGACCTCGCGGCCTTCCTCGAAGGCGCACCGGGGAAGATCACGATGCTCTACCGGCGCGACCGGGAGATCGCGCGGGCGCTGCGCGCGCTACTTGCGGACGCGCTCCCGCTCGCGTTGGGGCTTGAAAAAGCTGCACGAAGGCTTCATCTTTCACCGCGGACGCTGCACCGCCGCCTGCAGGACGAGGGCACGAGCTTCCGCGCCGTCCGCGACGCCCTGCGCCGCGACCTCGCCACCGCGAGGCTCGCGAAACCGGGCGGGAGCGTGGCGCGCGTGGCCGCGGACCTCGGCTACTCGGAACCTTCCGCCTTCTTCCGTGCCTTCCAGGGGTGGACGGGCGAGGCCCCGAGTGCGTGGCGGCGGCGCGTGCTCGGCCGGCGCCGAGCCTGCCCGCAGGCGACCTGAGTACAATGCCACCCATTCCCCGGAGAGACCCATGTTCGACGCGATTTCGATTCCTTTCGGTTCCAAGATGCTGTTCAACACGGTGAAGCTGAAGCCCGGCGTGCAGATGGAGGACGTGGAGCTCGCGCTCGGCGAGATGTGCAACACCGTGAAGAACACCTACGGCGGCGACAAGGGCGGCTTCGTCGCCGGGCAGGTGTTCAAGTTCTCCGGGTTCGCCTCGGCCGAGGGCTCGCTCTCCGCGCCCAAGGGGGCCGACGACCACATCGTGATCGTGACCTACTGGCGCTCCTTCGAGGAGCACGAGCGCTCCCACGCCGACCACGTGTTCAAGGAGAAATTCGCGGCGCTGGCGAAGATGTGCACGGATACGCAGGAGCTGGGCTACGAGCTCCTGTGGCAGGGCGTGCCCGAGGCGCACTGAGCCCACCGTGTTCGCCAAGATCCTCATCGCCAACCGCGGCGAGATCGCCTGCCGGGTGATCCGCACCTGCCGGGCGCTGGCGGTGCGGACGGTCGCGGTGCACTCCTCGGTCGATGCCCATGCGCTGCACGTGGAGATGGCGGACGAGGCGTACGCGATCGGCGGCCCGCGGCCCGCCGAGTCGTACCTGCGGGGCGACCGGATCATCGAGGTGGCGAAGGCGTGCGGGGCGGAGGCGATCCACCCCGGGTACGGGTTCCTTTCGGAGAACGAGGCTTTCGCGCGCGCGGTGGAGGCGGCGGGGCTCGTGTTCATCGGGCCCACGCCGGAGGCGATCGAGAAGATGGGCCTCAAGGACCGCGCCAAGGCCATCCTGGAGAAGGCGGGCGTGCCGGTGGTGCCGGGCTACCACGGCGAGAGCCAGGACGAGGCCTTTCTCGCGAAGCAGGCCGGGAAGATCGGCTACCCGCTGCTGGTGAAGGCGGTGGCGGGGGGCGGCGGGCGTGGGATGCGGCTCGTTTCTTCCGCGGGCGAGTTCAGTTCGCAGTTGGCGGCCGCGCAGCGCGAGGCCAAGGGCGCCTTCGGCGACGACCGCGTGCTGCTGGAGACCTACGTCACCCGCCCGCGCCACATCGAGGTGCAGGTGTTCGGCGACCGCCACGGCAACGTGGTCCACCTCTACGAGCGCGACTGCTCGCTGCAGCGCCGCCACCAGAAGGTGATCGAGGAAGCCCCTGCCCCCGGCATGAGCGCCGCCGCCCGCAAGGCCGTCACCGAGGCCGCCGTCAAGGCCGCCAGGGCCGTGGGCTACGTGGGCGCCGGCACCGTCGAGTTCATCGCCGACGCGTCGGCCGGCCTGAAGGGTGAGCGCATCTGGTTCATGGAGATGAACACCCGCCTGCAGGTGGAGCATCCGGTCACCGAGATGGTCACCGGCCTCGACCTCGTGGAGTGGCAGTTCCGCGTGGCGGCGGGCGAGCCGCTGCCGCTCAGGCAATCCGAGATCACCCTCAACGGCCACGCCGTCGAGGCCCGCCTCTACGCCGAGAACCCGGCCACCGGCTTCCTGCCCTCCATCGGCAAGCTGGAGAGCTTCAGCCTGCCTGCCAACGTCCGCGCCGACTCGGGCGTCGACGAGGGCGACGCCATCACACCCTTCTACGACCCGATGATCGCCAAGCTGATCGCGCACGCGCCGACCCGCGACCAGGCGATCGCCGACCTCGCCGAGGCCTGCGCCGACGTCGAGGTCTGGCCGGTGAAGACCAACGCCGCCTTCCTCGTCCGCTGCCTGGAGACGCCGGACTTCATCGCCGGGGCCGTCGACACCGGCCTGATCGGCCGCGGCCTCGAAGAGCTCACCGCCCCGGCCGAGCCCTCCGCCGAGGCCCTGGCCACCGCCGGCTGGGCGTTCCGCGAGCGCGTCGAGGGCCGCGAGCGCGAGACCACGCCGTGGGTCGACCTCAAGGGCTTCCGCCTCAACGCCCCGCCGGTCGCGACCACGCGGCTGTTCCACGGCGCCCGGGCCGTCGAGGCCGACATGCCGCCCGAGCCCTCGCGCTTCATCCACGTCGAGAGCGATGAGGCGGTCGTGGTGTTCGAGGGCGGCGACGCCTTCGTCTTCCGCGACCATCCGCCGGTCGCCGACAGCGACGCCGCCGGCGGCGACGGCGCCATCCGCGCGCCCATGCCCGGCAAGGTCACCCAGCTCTCGGTCAAGGCCGGCGATGCGGTGACCAAGGGCCAGCCGCTGCTCGTCCTCGAAGCCATGAAGATGGAGCACGCGCTCACCGCCCCCTTCGACGGGACCGTCGAGGAACTCGCCGCCGAGCTCGGCGCCCAGGTCGCCGAAGGGACCGTGCTCGCCCGATTGGCGGCCGACTGAGCGGAGCGTAAGCTCCCCCCATGTCCGAGACCCTCGCACGCGAACCGCTAGCCCCAAGTTCGCTTGAGGGGGCGCTG
>JAHCAK010000045.1 GCA_019634955.1 Burkholderiales bacterium | reverse complement strand
CATGTTGGCGAGGAGCACCTGCTTGCCGGCGCTCGCCGCCGCGAGCGTGGCCGGCAGGCCCGCCGCGCCCACGATGGCGGCCATCACCGCGTCGGCCTCCGCCGCCGCGGCCACCTGCTCGAGCGAGGCCGGCCCGCCCAGCACCTCGGTGGCGAGCCCCTTCGCGGCAAGGGCCGCCCGGAGCGCTTCCGCCGCGGCCTCGTCCGCCATCGCGGCGTAGCGCGGCGCGAAGCGCTCGCACTGCGCCGCGAGCCGCTCGTGGTTGCGGCCGGCCGCGAGCGCCACGACCTCGAAGCGGCCCGGGTGGCGGGCGACGACGTCGAGCGTGCTCTCGCCGATCGAGCCCGTGGAGCCGAGGATCGCCAGGCGCTTCATGCGAGGGTGAGGAGCAGCGCCGCGGCGGGCAGCACGGGCGTGAGGGCGTCGACGCGGTCGAGCACGCCGCCGTGGCCCGGCAGGAGCGCGCTCGAGTCCTTGCGCCCCGCCCCGCGCTTCATCCACGACTCGAACAGGTCGCCGAGGACGGAAAGCCCGGCCAGGCCGAGCATCGCGGCCACGGCGATCGCCCCGGCAGCGGGCGCGAAGATCGCCGAGAGCGGGCCGGGGCCCGCGTGGGCGTGCCAGCCGAGCGCGATCCCGTACGCGAGCACGCCGAGGAGCGCGCCGGCGACGCCCTCCCAGGTCTTGCCGGGGCTCACCGCCGGCGCGAGCTTGTGGCGCCCGAAGCGGCGTCCGGCGAAGTAGGCGGCGATGTCGGCCACCCACACCAGCGCGGCGACGGCGAGCAGCACCCACGGGCCGGCCTCGCGCAGCACCACGAGGGCAGCCCACATCGGCCAGGCCACGAACCAACCCGCCAGCCCGCAGGCCCACGGCTCGGGCCGCAGGCGCAACGCCAGCCAGAGCGGCACGGCGAAAAGCCAGAAATAGGCCGAGGCGATGAACGACGCCTGCGCGAGGTTCGCCCACACGGCGGCGGGGCCGCGAAGCAGCGCGAAGGCCAGCGCCGCGGCGATGGCGAGGCTCACGGCCAGGTAGGTGGCCTGGGAGCCGCGGCCGAAGCCGCACAGCCGCGACCACTCCCAGCAGGACACGAGCGCGATCGCCATGGCGAAGGCCGCCCACGCCGAGGGCCCGGCGAGGAAGAGCATCCCGAGGACGACCGGCAGCAGGGCGATCGCGGTGAGGACGCGCGTCTTGAGCATGGCCGGCCCGGCGGGCGCTCAGCCGACCCTGGGCTGCGGCAGGGCCGCCTGCAGCTGCTCGCTGGTGCGCCCGAAGCGGCGCTCGCGCGAGCGGTAGGAGGCGATGGCCTCGTCCAGCGCGGCGGCGCCGAAGTCCGGCCACAGGACGGGCGTGAAGTAGAGCTCGGTGTAGGCGAGCTGCCAGAGCAGGAAGTTGGAGATGCGCTCCTCGCCGCCGGTGCGGATGAAGAGGTCGGGCTCGGGGGCGTAGTCGAGCGCGAGGCGGCTGGCGAGGCGCTCCTCGGTGATGGGCTCGCCCGGGCTCTCCTCGCGGCAGCGGTTCGCGGCCTGCAGGATGTCCCAGCGCCCGCCGTAGTTGGCCGCGACGGTGAGCGTGAGGCCGGGGTTGGCGGCGGTGAGGGCCTCGCCGCGGCGGATGTGCTCGACGATCACGGGGTCGAAGGGCGAGAGGTCGCCGATCACGCGGAAGCGGATGCCGTTCCTGTGCAGCTTGTCGACCTCCTGCTCCAGCGCCTTGAGGAAGAGCTGCATGAGGAAGGTCACCTCCTCGCTCGGGCGCCGCCAGTTCTCGCTGGAGAAGGCGAAGAGCGTGAGGCACTCGACCCCGCGGGCGGCGCAGGCCTTCACGACCTCGCGCACCGCCTCGACGCCGCGGCGGTGCCCGGCCACGCGCGGCAGGAAGCGCTTCTTCGCCCACCGGCCGTTGCCGTCCATGATGATCGCGACGTGGCGCGGCACCTCCCCCGTCTCGGGGATCGCGGTCGTCGTGCTCTCGAAGGCGGACATGGCGGGGCCCGGCGCGCGCAGGCCCCTAGAGGGCCATGAGCTCCTTCTCCTTCTCGGCGACCAGGCGGTCGATGTCCGCGACCGCCTTGTCGGTGAGCTTCTGCACCTCGTCCTGGGCGCGCTTCTCCTCGTCCTCGGGGACGTCGTGCTTCTTGAGCATCTCCTTGAGGTGGGTGTTGGCGTCGCGGCGGACGTTCCTCACGGCGACCTTGGCCTCCTCGCCCTCGTGCTTCACGAGCTTGGTGAGGTCGCGCCGGCGCTCCTCGGTGAGCGGCGGCATCGGCACGCGGATCATGTCGCCGGAGGTCGCCGGGTTCACGCCCAGGTCGGAGTCGCGGATGGCGCGCTCGACCGCCTGCACCATCTTCTTCTCGTAGGGCTGCACGCCGATGGTGCGCGCGTCCACGAGCGTCACGTTGGCGACCTGGTTGATGGGCGTGGGCGTGCCGTAGTAGTCCACGCGCAGGTGGTCGAGGAGGCCCGTGTGGGCCCGCCCCGTGCGCACCTTCGCGAGGTTGTGCTTGAGGGTGTCGATGGACTTCGCCATCTTCTCGGCGGCCTGCTTCTTGATGTCGGCCATGCTCTGGGCCATGCGTCCTCCGGGGTGTCAGCTGTGGACGAGGGTGCCTTCCGGCTCCCCCATGACGACGCGCCTGAGCGCGCCCTCCTTGAAGATGGAGAAGACGTTGATCGGCAGGCGCTGGTCGCGGCAGAGCGCGAGCGCCGTCGCGTCCATCACCTTCAGGTTCTTCACGAAGGCCTCGTCGAAGGTGATCTTCTCGTAGCGCGTGGCCGTCGGGTCCTTGAGCGGGTCGGCGGTGTAGACGCCGTCGACCTTGGTCGCCTTCAGCACGACCTGCGCCTCGACTTCCCGTCCCCGCAGGGCGGCGGCGGTGTCGGTCGTGAAGAAGGGGTTGCCGGTGCCGGCCGCGAAGATCACGACCTTGCCCTCCTCGAGGTAGCGGATCGCCTTGCCGCGGATGTAGGGCTCGCAAACGGGCTCGATGTTGAGCGCCGACTGCACGCGCGCGACCAGCCCGGCGCGGTTCATGGCGTCCTGCAGCGCGAGCGCGTTGATCACGGTCGCGAGCATGCCCATGTAGTCGGCGGTCGCGCGGTCCATGCCTGCCGCGCCCTGCGAGACGCCGCGGAAGATGTTGCCGCCGCCGATCACCACGCCCACCTGCACGCCCAGCTCGGCGACCTCCTTCACCTGCGCGACGATGCGCTCGACCACGCCCCGGTTGATCCCGTAGGGGTCGTCGCCCATGAGGGCCTCGCCGGACAGCTTGAGGAGGATGCGCGTGTACGCGGGAGTGGTCATGGGCGGTTGGCGCTCGGTTGGGCCGGGTTCACGGGCCGGGCCCGCGGGCCCGGCCCCCGCTGGCATCCGCCCTCAGGCGGCGGACTGGGTCATCGCCGCCACCTCGGCGGCGAAGTCGGACTGCTTCTTCTCGATGCCCTCGCCCACGACGAGGAAGCGGTAGGAGAGCACCTTCGCGCCGGCGGCGGCGAGCATCTTCTCCACCGTCACCTTGTCGTCCTTCACGAACGGCTGGCCCAGGAGGGTGATCTCGGCGAGGTACTTGTTGATGCCGCCCTCGACCATCTTCGCCACGATCTCGGCGGGCTTGCCCGACTCCTTCGCGCGCGCCTCGATGATCGTGCGCTCGCCGGCCAGCGCCCCGGCCGGGACGTCGCCGCGGGCGAGGTAGCGGGGCTTGGCGAAGGCGATGTGCATCGCCACGTCCTTGCCCACGGCTTCCGCGCCGTCGATCTCCACCAGCACGCCGATCTTCACGCCGTGCACGTAGTGCGCCAGGCGCGCGGCCGTCTGCACGCGTTCGAAGCGGCGCACGGTGATGTTCTCGCCGATCTTCTGCACGAGGGCCTGGCGGGTCTCCTCGACCGACTTGCCGCCGATCGCGAGCGCCGAGAGCGCGGCCACGTCGGCGGGGTTCGCGGTGGCGACGAGCTCGGCCAGCGCCTTCGCGAAGGCCGCGAAGTCCGGGTTCTTCGCGACGAAGTCCGTCTCGCAGTTCACCTCGACCATGGCGCCCAGCTTGCCGTCGGCGGAGAGGTGGATGCCCACCGCCCCCTCGGACGCCACGCGCGCGGCCGCCTTGCTCGCCTTGGCGCCGCTCTTGATGCGCAGCAGCTCCTCGGCCTTCTTCATGTCGCCGCCGGATTCCTCCAGCGCCTTCTTGCACTCCATCATGCCGAGCCCGGTGAGCTCGCGCAGTTCCTTGACCATCCCAGCGGTGATTTCCGCCATGTTCAACGCTCCAGTCGCATTACGGATGCGAAAAGGGGGCTTCGCGCCCCCTGTCCGCGGGTCTTGTCGCGAACGGCCTCAGCCCTTCGCTTCCTCGGCGTCCTCGACCTCGACGAATTCCTCCGACGAGGCCGCCGGCGCCACCATCTCGGTGATCACCTGGCTCCTGCCCTCGAGGATCGCGTCGGCCACGCCGCGGGCGTAGAGGCGGATGGCGCGCGTGGAATCGTCGTTGCCCGGGATCACGTAGTCGATGCCGTCGAGCGAGTTGTTGGTGTCGACCACGCCCACGATGGGCACGCCGAGCTTCCTCGCCTCGGTGACCGCGATCTTGTGGAAGCCCACGTCGATCACGAAGAGGGCGTCGGGGATGCCGCCCATGTCCTTGATGCCGCCGAGCGAGCGCTCCAGCTTCTCCTTCTCGCGCGAGAAGGTGAGGCCTTCCTTCTTGGTGAGCTTCTCGACGGAGCCGTCGGCGATCATCTGGTCCATCTCCTTCAGGCGCTTGATGGACTGCTTGACCGTCTTGAAGTTGGTGAGCATGCCGCCCAGCCAGCGGTAGTCGACGTAGGGGGCGCCGGCGCGCTGCGCCTCCTCCTTCACGATGTCGCGCGCCTGGCGCTTGGTGCCGACGAAGAGGACGGTCCCCTTGTTGGCGGTGAGCGTGCGCACGAACTTGAGCGCCTCCTGGTACATCGGAAGCGACTTCTCGAGGTTGATGATGTGGATCTTGTTGCGGGCGCCGAAGATGAACGGGCTCATCTTCGGGTTCCAGTAGCGCGTCTGGTGGCCGAAGTGAACGCCGGCCTCCAGCATCTGGCGCATGGTGACGGACATCGGGATTGCTCCTTGCTCTCTTAAGGTTGGCCTCCCCCCGCGAACCCGGTTTCCCGGGACCTTGGGCCCTGCTGCGGGGGTGCGAATTTGCCCGGTGGCGCGATCCGGAAAGGATGCGGGTGCCCCGGGCAGACCGTGATTATAGCCGAAAAAGCGCCGCTTATTCAAACAGTTCGGCGCCCGGGGCGGCTGCGGGGCGCCCCGGCGGCGGGCCGGCCCGCGCCAGCCGCTATAATCGGCATCTTTCCCCCGCCGACCGACGCCGTGCCGATCCAGATCAAGACCGCCGAGGAAATCGCGAAGATGCGCGTGGCCGGGCGCCTCGCCGCCGAGGTGCTCGACTTCATCGCGCCCCACGTGAAGGCCGGCGTGACCACGGGCCACCTGGACAAGCTCTGCCACGACTACATGGTGGGCGTGCAGGGCACCATCCCCGCCCCGCTCGACTACACGCCCCCGGGCCACCGCCCCTACCCGAAGTCGATCTGCACCTCGGTGAACCACCAGGTCTGCCACGGCATCCCCGGCGACAAGGTGCTCAAGCCCGGCGACATCGTGAACATCGACATCACGGTGATCAAGGACGGCTTCCACGGCGACACGAGCCGCATGTTCCTCGTGGGCGAGCCCTCGATCCAGGCCCGGCGCCTGTGCGAGGTCACCTGGGAGTGCCTGTGGAAGGGGATCGCGCAGGTGCGCCCCGGCGCGCGCCTGGGCGACATCGGGCACGCCATCCAGGTCCACGCCGAGGGGCACGGCTACAGCGTGGTGCGCGAGTTCTGCGGCCACGGCATCGGCCGGCGCTTCCACGAGGAGCCGCAGGTGCTGCACTACGGCAAGCCCGGCCAGGGGGTCGCGCTCGAGGCGGGCATGATCTTCACCGTGGAGCCGATGATCAACGCCGGGCGGCGCGACATCCGGGCGCTCGGCGACGGCTGGACCATCGTCACCGCCGACCACTCGCTCTCGGCGCAGTGGGAGCACACCGTCCTCGTGACGCCCTCGGGCTTCGAGGTCCTGACCGTGTCCGCGGGTGCGCCCTCCATGCCGGCCTTCGTCACCGCATCCGGCGCCGCGACCGCGGCCACGCCCTGAGCACGGGCGCGGGTCCCCGCTCCATGACCCGGATCGCCGCGGCCCCGCGCGCCCCGGCGCCGCCTCGCGCGCAGGAGCCCGCCGAGGCGCGCCGCTGGCTCAAGGCGCGCCGCGAGGAGCTGCGGGAGCGCTACCTGCGCCGCCCCGACCCGCAGCGGGCGCTGGCCGCGCACGCCGCGGTCGTGGACGGCCTGCTGGCGCGGCTCTGGGCGGAGTGCGTCCGCGACCCCGCCATCGCCCTCGTGGCCGTGGGCGGCTACGGGCGCGGCCTGCTGTTCCCGCACTCCGACGTCGACGTGCTCGTCCTGCTGCCGGACGGGCGCGCCCCCGACGGCGACGTGGAGCGCTTCGTGGGGCTGCTGTGGGACTGCGGCATCGAGCCCGGCCACAGCGTGCGCACGCTGGCCGAGTGCGAGGAGGAAGCGGCCAAGGACGTGACCGTCGACACGAGCCTGCTGGAGGCCCGGCTCGTCGCCGGCAACCGCGCCCTCATGGCGGAGTTCGACGCGCGCCTCGCCGCGCGGCGCGACGTGCGCGAGTTCTTCCGCGCCAAGGTGGACGAGCAGAGGAAGCGCCACGA
Source organism: Burkholderiales bacterium (assembly GCA_019634955.1). Classification (GTDB taxonomy): domain Bacteria; phylum Pseudomonadota; class Gammaproteobacteria; order Burkholderiales; family Usitatibacteraceae; genus FEB-7. The sequence continues at coordinate 20,384 of JAHCAK010000045.1, read as the reverse complement.
CCGCTTCCAGGAAGCCGCCTACAACCTCGAGCCCAACATCAAGGAAAGCCCCGGGGGGCTGCGCGACCTGCAGACGGTGCTCTGGCTCGCGCGCGCCGCCGGCCTCGGCCGCAGCTGGGGCGAGCTCGCGCGGCAGGAGATCATCACGGCGCGCGAGGCCGCCGGGATCGCGAGGAACGAGCGCATCCTCCAGGACCTGCGCCTGCGCCTGCACCACCTCGCCGGCCGCCGCGAGGACCGGCTCGTCTTCGACCACCAGATCGAGATCGCGCGGCAGCTGCGCCTCGCCGGCCGGAAGGCGCTCGCGGCTTCCGACCTGCTCATGCGCCGCTACTACCTCGCGGCCAAGGCGATCTGGCGCTTCAACCAGATCCTGCTCGCCAACCTCTACGCGCGCATCGTGCCGCGCGGCGAGCGCAAGTTCCGCGTCGTGGACGACGACTTCCAGCTGGTGGACTACACGCTGGGGATCCGCGACCCCGGGCTCTTCGAGCGCGAGCCCGGCAAGATGCTCGAGGCGTTCATCCGCCTGCAGCGCGACCGCGGCATCGCCAACCTCTCGGCCGGCGCGCTGCGCGCCATCTCGCGCGCGCTGCCGCGCATCGACCGCGCCTTCCGCGAGGACCCGGAGAACCGCCGGCGCTTCCTCGAGATCGTGCGCGGCGACCGCCTCACCTGGACGCTCAGGCGCATGAGCCGCTACGGCGTCCTGGGGCGGCTCATCCCCGCCTTCGGGCGCGTCACCGGCCAGATGCAGCACGACCTCTTCCACGTCTACACCGTGGACGAGCACATCCTCATGGTGATCCGCAACCTGCGCCGGTTCGCGATCCCGCGCTTCGACCACGAGTACCCCTTCTGCTCGCGGCTCATGCAGGCCTTCGACGCGCCCGAGATCCTCTACCTGGCCGCCCTCTTCCACGACATCGCCAAGGGCCGCGGCGGGGACCACTCGGCGCTGGGCGCGCGCGACGCCGAGCGCTTCTGCCGCGCCCACGGCCTGAAGCGCGCCGACGCGAAGCTGGTGGCCTGGCTCGTGGCGAACCACCTCGCGATGTCGGCGACGGCGCAGAAGCAGGACCTCTCCGACCCCGAGGTGATCTCGGAGTTCGCCACGCGGGTGGGCGACGAGCGCACGCTCGCGGCGCTCTACATCCTCACCGTCGCCGACATCCGCGGCACCAGCCCGAAGGTGTGGAACGCGTGGAAGGGCAAGCTCCTCGAGGACCTCTTCCGCTCCACGCGCCGGATCCTGCGCGGCGACACCGACTATGCCGCCAAGTCCATCGCCGCCAAGAAGGCCGAGGCCCTGCGCATCCTGCGCCAGTACGTCCACGACGAGCACGCCCACGAGGCGCTCTGGCAGCACTTCGGCGAGAACTACTTCCAGCGCTTCGAGGCGGGCGAGATCGGCTGGCACACGCGCACGCTGTGCCTGCGGCCGTCGCCGGCCCGCGCGGTGGTGCGCGCGCGGCTCTCGCCCATCGGCGAGGGCCTGCAGGTGATGGTCTACGCCCACGACCAGCCCGGCGTGTTCGCGCGCATCACGGGGTTCTTCGAGCGCCACCAGTTCGACATCGCCGCGGCCCGGATCTACACCACCAGCCACGGCTTCGCGCTCGACGGCTTCCAGGTCCTCTCGCAGGCGCGCGCGGGCGAGCACTACCGCGACCTCATCCACAAGGTGGAGACCGGGCTCGCCGATGCGCTGGATCCCGCGACGCCGCTCGGCGCGCCGCCGACGGGGCGCGTCTCGCGCTGGGTGAAGCACTTTCCCATCGCGCCTTCGGTCGAGATCGCGCGCACGCGCGACGGCCGGGCCTGGCAGGTGGCCGCGAGCTGCGCGGACAGGCCGGGGCTCCTCTCGGCCATCGCGCGCGCGTTCCTCGCCGCGGGGCTGGATCTCGCCGACGCGCGGGTCACCACGCTCGGCGCGCGCGCCGAGGACGTCTTCGTGGTGAGCGGCGCGGCGCTCGAGGACGAGGCCGGGCGCGAGGCGTTCGCCGCGCGGCTGCGCGAGGTGCTCGCCGGCTGACCGCGCCCCGCGCGCGTGGGACCAAGGTCCCATGGCGATGTTGCAGGCGTAGCCGTTTTCCTTGATTTGGCGCAGGGGCGCGCGGGCCCCCGTGTCTAGCATGGCTTTCATCGTTTCCGACGACCTCCCAGGAGAGAAGCCATGAAACTCAAGCCCGTCGCCCGCGCCACCCTCGCCGCCCTGATTCCCGCCGCGATGCTCATCGCGGGCGCGCCCGCGGCGCAGGCCGCCCCGGGCGACCTGGTGATGGCCGTCTGCGAGGGCACCTTCAGCGGCGCCTCGCCCGCCGAGATCGTGGACAAGTACCACCCGATCGCCGACGTGGTCGGCAAGGCGCTCAAGGCGCACGTGGTGGTGAGCCCCGTGTGCAGCTTCGGCCGGCTGGAGTCGGGCATCGCCGAGCAGCGCTTCGACCTCGTGATGGCGCGGCCCAGCGACTACTCGGCGCGCGCGATCCGCGACCACGGCTACCGGTTCGTGGCGCGCGTCACCCCGGACGTGCAGTGCGTCTACCTCGTCCCGAAGGATTCCCCGCTGAAGAGCCTCGCCGAGGTGAAGGGCAAGCGGGTCGCGCTGCCGGAAAAGACCTCGTACATGGGCCAGCTCTGCGTCGCCGAGCTGCGCGACAACGGCTGCGACGCGGCCAACAAGGCGCAGTTCGTGAAGGAGCAGGCCGTCGTGATGTACCAGCTCAAGGAGAAGAACGTGGACGTGGGCGGCGTCTCGTCCCACTCGAAGGCCGTATCGCCCAAGGCGCTGGAGGCCGCGGGCCTGCGCGAGCTGGGCCGCAGCCGCGAGCAACCCTACTTCCCCGTCATCGCCTCCAAGCGGCTCTCGGACGCGCAGGTCGCGGCCGTGAGGAAGGAGCTCGTGGGGCTGTCGGCCACGCCCGAGGGGCGCGCGACGCTCCAGCGCGTGGGCCTCGGCGGCTACGACGCCAACGGCGAGGCGAAGATGGGCGAGCTGCTCACCTGGCTCGAGAAGAAATAGGCTTCGCCGGGGCCCGCCCGCGCGGCGGGCGGGCTCAGTGCAGGGTCGGCCCGGATGCGGCCGCGGCGCCGAGATCGAGGTCCAGCGGCGCGCCCGGATGCCCGCGCTCCAGCGGCAGCTCCGAGTGGGCGACCGCCATGTTGCGCCCGGCGCGCTTGGCCGCGTAGAGCGCCTGGTCGGCGCGCTCGACCAGCGTGTCGGCCACGACGTCGGCATCGGGCACGCAACCCGCGATGCCCAGGCTCAGCGTCACCAGCCGCGCGACCGGGGAGCCGCGGTGCTCGATCTCGAGGGCCGCCACCGCGCGCACCGCCTCCGTGGCGCGTTGCCGGGCCGATTCCTCCGTCGTGTCCGGCAGGATCAGCGCGAACTCCTCGCCGCCGTAGCGGGCGGCCACGTCCACCGGCCGGCGGCACACGGAGCGCAGCGCGGCGGCGACGCGCCGCAGGCAGTCGTCGCCGGCGGGGTGCCCGTAGGTGTCGTTGAAGGCCTTGAAGTGGTCGACGTCGGCCATGATGAGCGCGATCGGCCGCCGCTCGCGGCGGGCACGCCCCAGCTCGCGCATGAGGTCGAGGTCGAAGCGGCGGCGGTTGGCGAGCCCCGTGAGGCCGTCCTGCTGCGACAGGCGCGCGAGCCGGTCGTTGGCCTCCCGCAGCTCCAGCGTCACCGCGATCAGCTCGCGGCGCATGTCGTCCAGGCGGCGCATGGCGCGGATCTTGGCCTCCAGCACCACCGGGCTCACCGGCTTGGTGAGGTAGTCGTCGCCGCCCGCCTCGATGCCGCGGGTGAAGTCCGACTCGTCCTCCATCGAGGTGAGGAAGATCACGGGCACCCAGTGCTCGCCGCTCATGGCGCGGATGCGCCGCACGACCTCGAGGCCGTCGAGGCCCGGCATCTGCACGTCGATCAGCACCAGGTCGGGCTTCTCGCGCTCGAAGAGCTCGAGCGCCTGCAGCCCGTCCTCGGCCTCGATGGCCTCCAGGCCCAGCTTCTTCAGGATGCGAAGCGTCGCGAAGCGCATCACGCGCGCGTCGTCCGCCACGAGGACCTTGTACACGGCGCGGCGCTCAGTCCACAGGCCGGCCGTCGTTCAGGCGCAGCCAGCCCTTGACCACCCGGTAGAGGTACCAGAGGAAGAGCACGGTGAACGGCACCCACGCGAGGGGGATCAGGAGGATCGTCACGAAGAAGAGCCCGGTGAGGAGCCCCGCCACCACGATCCAGAGCAGCCCCCACCAGAAGGTGCGCGAGAGCCAGCCGAAGTGCGAGTCGAGGAAGGTGCCGCGCACGTCGTCGCGCTTGGCCGCGCCGAGGATGACGGCGAAGACCGCCAGCAGCCACGCCGTGAAGGGCGCGAGCGCGTGCAGGATGTAGAGCACGTGGGCCAGGCGCTTCTCGTCTGCGATGTCGCGGGTGCCGCCCGTGGCGGGATCGGTGCTCATGTCGTCGCTCCTCAGTCGTCGGGGCCGGCGTCGAGGCCGGGGAAAAGCACGTCGGTGAACCCGAAGCGCGACATGTCGGGCATGCGCATCGGGTAGAGGATGCCGTCGAGGTGGTCGCACTCGTGCTGCACCACGCGCGCGTGGAAGCCGGTCGCCACGCGGTCGAGCGGCCGGCCGGCCTCGTCGAAGCCGGCGTAGCGGATCCGCGTGCGCCGCGGCACCACGCCGCGCAGGCCCGGCACCGAGAGGCACCCCTCCCAGCCGTCCTCCACCTCCTCGGACAGGGGGGTGATCACGGGGTTCACGAGGACGGTGAAGGGGACCTCCTCCGCATCCGGGTAGCGCGGGTTGGCGGTGACGCCGAAGATCACCACGCGAACGCTCTCGCCGATCTGCGGCGCGGCGAGGCCCGCGCCGTCCTCGTGGGCCATCGTGTCCCTCATGTCCTCGAGCAGGCGCGCGAGCTCGGGCGTGCCGAAGCGCTCCACCGGGCGCGCCACCTGGCGCAGCACCGGGTGGCCCATGCGCAGCACCTCACGGATGGCCATGGCGCGCCACCATCCGCTCGACCACCAGCCGCACGCTGCCCATCGTCTCCTTCATGACGCGCGAGATCTCCTCCATCGAGACCGCCTGCGCGCTCGCCCCGCGCCCGGCCGCCGGGTTGGCCACGAGCGCGAGCGAAGCGTACGGGATCGCGAGCTCGCGGGCGAGCGCCGCCTCGGGCATGCCCGTCATGCCCACGAGGTGCGCGCCGTCGCGCTCGAGGCGGTCGATCTCGGCCGCGGTCTCCAGGCGCGGCCCCTGCGTCGCCGCGTAGGTGCCGCCGTCGGCGACCGCCACGCCCGCCTCGGCCGCCGCGTCGAGGATCATGCGGCGCGTCTCCCCGCAGTAAGGGTGCGTGAAGTCCACGTGCACCACGGGCTCCTCCGCACCCTCGAAGTAGGTGGACTTGCGGCCCCAGGTGTAGTCGATGATCTGGTCCGGCACGACCAGCGCCCCCGCGCCGAGCCCCGGCGCGATGCCGCCGACCGTGCACACGGCGAGGATGCGCGTGACCCCCTTCTCCCGGAGCGCCCAGAGGTTGGCGCGGTAGTTGATCTCGTGCGGCGCCAGCGTGTGGCCGTAGCCGTGGCGCGCGAGGAAGGCCACCTCGCCGTCGCCGATGCGGCCGAAGGTGACGGGGCCGGAGGCCTCGCCGTAGGGCGTGCGCACGATCTGCCGCCGCGAGACCTCGAGGTTGGCGAGCTGGTTGAGGCCGGAACCGCCGATGATCGCGAGCAAGGACCTACCTCCCGAGCGCGTAGACGGCGGGGAGGTTCCGCCACAGCCCGTAGGCGTCCATGCCGAAGCCGAACACGTACCGATCCGGCACCGTGACGCCCACGAAGTCGGCCGCGAGCGGCTTGGCGCGGCCGAGCGCCTTGTCCGCGAACACGGCCGTGAGCACCTGCGCGGCCCCGAGCGCGAGCAGCCGGTCGCGCACCGCGGCGAGCGTGATGCCCTCGTCGAGGATGTCGTCGAGCACCAGCACCGTGCGCCCGCGCACGCCCTCGCCGGGCGCGAGGCGCCAGTCGATCTGCGCCCCGCTCGTCGTGTTGCCGTAGCGGGTGGCCGCGATGGCGCCGAACTCGAGCGGGAAGGCGAGCCGCGGCAGCAGCCGCCCCGCGAACACCACCGCGCCCCCCATGATGGCGAGCACCAGCGGGAAGTCGCCGGCGAGGCGCGCGTTGATCTCCGCGGCGAGCCGCTCCACCGCCGCCTCGGCCTGCGCGGCCGAGACGACCGGCTCGGCGCGCGCGAGGAGCTGCCTCGCCTCGTCCGCGTTCATCGCGCGCCCTCGCCCGCCCGCAGGCGGCGGCCGAGGTAGTCGCGGAAGCCCTCGGCGACCTCCTCGTGGCGCAACGCGTAGTCGACGGTCGCCTCGAGGTAGCCGAGCTTCGAGCCGCAGTCGTAGCGGCGGCCCTCGAACTGGTACGCGAACACCGGCTCCTCCTCGAGGAGCCGCGCGATGGCATCCGTGAGCTGGATCTCGCGGCCGGCGCCGCGCGGCGTGTTCTCGAGGTGGTGGAAGATGCGCGGGCTGAGCACGTAGCGGCCCACCACGCCCAGCGTCGAGGGCGCCTCCTGCGGCTTCGGCTTCTCGACGATGCCGGTCATGCGGGCGAGGCGCCCCTTGGCGGGCTTCACCGAGGCGATGCCGTAGGCGCCCGTCTCCGAGCGGTCCACGTCCTGCACGGCGACCACGCTCGCGCCGTTCCTCGCGTGCTGGTCGGCCATCTGCTTGAGGGCGGGCACGGGCGCGTCGATGAGGTCGTCGGCCAGGATCACGGCGAACGGCTCGTCGCCCACGAGGTGGCGGGCGCAGAGGACCGCGTGCCCCAGCCCCAGGGCCTCCCCCTGGCGGACGTAGACGCAGTTCACGCCCGCGGGCAGCAGGCCGCGCACCTCCTTCAGGAGCTTCACCTTGCCGGCGGCCTGCAGCTCGGCCTCGAGCTCGTAGGCCTTGTCGAAATGGTCCTCGATCGCGCGCTTGCCCCGGCCGGTGACGAAGATGAGGTCGGTCACCCCGGCGGCGACCGCCTCCTCCACCGCGTACTGGATGAGGGGCTTGTCGACGATGGGGAGCATCTCCTTGGGCGAGGCCTTCGTCGCGGGCAGGAAGCGCGTGCCCATCCCCGCGACGGGGAAGACGGCCTTGCGGATCGATTTCATGGGGTCTCTCTTTCCTCGAGCATGGCGCGCAGCCGCGCCTCGTCCAGCACCTCGATGCCCAGTTCGCGCGCCCGCTCCAGCTTGGAGCCGGCCTCGCTGCCCGCCACCACGAAGTGCGTCTTCTTCGACACCGACCCCGCGACCCTGCCGCCGGCCGCCTCGACGAGCGCCTTCGCCTCGTCGCGCGTCATCGTCGGGAGCGTTCCGGTGAGCACCACGATTTTACCCGCGAAGGGCCCCTCGGGGGCGCCGCGGGCGGGCTCGCCTTCCGCCCAGCGCACGCCGGCGGCGCGCAGGTCCGCGATCACGGCGCGGTTGTGCGGCTCGGCGAAGAAGCGCGCCACGCTCTCGGCGACCACGGGGCCCACGTCCGGGGCTTCCTGCAGCCGCGCCGCGTCCGCCGCCATGAGCGCGTCGAGCGTGCCGAAGTGCCGGGCCAGGTCCTTCGCCGTGACCTCGCCCACGTGGCGGATGCCCAGCGCGAAGACGAAGCGAGGAAGCGTCGCCTCGCGGCTGCGCCCGATCGCGGCGAGCACGTTGGCGGCCGACTTGTCCGCCATGCGCTCGAGCCCGGCGAGCGCCGCATGGTCGAGGCGGTAGAGGTCGGCCGGCGTCCTCACGAGGCCCGCGTCCACGAGCTGGTCCACCAGCCTGTCGCCCAGCCCCTCGATGTCCATCGCGCGGCGCGACGCGAAGTGCAGCAGCGCCGCCTTGCGCTGCGCCGGGCAGATGAGCCCCCCGGTGCAGCGGGCGATGGCCTCGCCTTCCAGCCGCGCGATGGCCGAGCCGCACTCCGGGCAGGCCGCGGGCATCGCGAAGCGGTCGCCCTCCTCGCGCGGGCCCGCCTGCGCGACGCGCGCGACCTCCGGGATCACGTCGCCGGCGCGGCGCACGACGACGCGGTCGCGGCGCCACACCTCCTTGCGGCGGATCTCGTCCTCGTTGTGCAGCGTCGCGCTGGAAACCGTCGTGCCGCCGACGAACACGGGCGCGAGCCGCGCCACGGGCGTGATGGCGCCGGTGCGCCCGACCTGCACGCCGATGTCCAGCAGCTCGGTCACCGCCTCCTCGGCGGGGAACTTGTGGGCCACGGCCCAGCGCGGCGCCCGCGAGACGAAGCCCAGCGCCTCCTGCTCGGCGCGCGCGTTCACCTTGTAGACGACGCCGTCGATGTCGCACGGCAGCGCGTCGCGGCGGGCGCCGATGTCCGCGTAGAAGGCGAGGAGCCCGGCCTCGCCGGTGGCCGTGCGGCGCTCGCGGGCCACGGGGAAGCCGAGCGCGGCGAGCGCGTCGAGGAGCGCCGCGTGCGTCGGCGGCACGGCCCATCCCTCGTGCGCCCCGATGCCGTAGGCGAAGAAGGAAAGGCGGCGCTTCGCGGTGAGGCGCGGGTCCAGCTGGCGCAGGCCCCCGGCCGCGCCGTTGCGCGGGTTCACGAGCGTCTTCTCGCCCGCGGCGCGCGCGCGCGCGTTGAAGGCCTCGAAGTCGCGGCGCAGCATCAGCACCTCGCCTCTCACTTCCAGGAGCCGCGGCGGCGGCTCCGCGCGCAGGCGAAGGGGGATCGCGCGGATGGTGCGCAGGTTCGCGGTCACGTCCTCGCCCGTCTCGCCGTCGCCTCGCGTCGCCCCCTTCGCGAGCACGCCGTCCTCGTAGGCGAGGGTCACCGCCAGGCCGTCGAACTTGAGTTCGCAGGAGTACTCCACCGCCTCCTTGCCCAGCCCCTCCCGGCAGCGCCGGTCGAAGGCGGCCACGTCCTCGTCGCTGAAGGCATTGGCGAGCGAGAGCATGGGGACGCGGTGCGACACCTCGGCGAAGCCTTCCGCGGGCTTCGCGCCCACGCGCTGCGTGGGCGAGTCCGGCGTGGCGAGCCCGGGCCAGGCGGCCTCGAGCGCGGCGAGCTCCGCGAAGAGCTCGTCCCACTGCGCGTCGGTGATCTCCGGCGCGTCGAGGACGTAGTAGAGGTGGTTGTGCCGCTCGATCTCGCGGGCAAGGCGCGCGGCGCGCTCCGCGACCTCGCGCGGCACCGCCATGGTCAGGAGAAGAGCCGCCGCGCGAGCGCCCCGCCGGCGGGGATGCCGTGCGCTTCCATGCGGTGCGCGACCTCGCCGAGCGAGCGCGAGATGGCGGCGAAGCCGGCGGCGCCCAGCGGCCTGCGCTCGTCGTCCACGAGCTCGCCGCCGAGCGCGTGGGCGAAGGCCTCGGCGACCCGTCCCATCTCCTCGAGGCGCGCCACCGGGTCGGCCACGTGCGGCACGTCGAGGGCGAAGGTGAGGCCGGCCGCCTGGCCCGCGGCGCGCGGCGCCGCGCCGTCGAGCAGGCGCAGGCTGATCGCCACGGCGCCGTCGGCGCCCCGGCGCTCGAAGGCGCCCGAGGCCGTCTCGCCGAAGCCCTGGTCGAGCGCGAGCTGCTTCACGCGCGCGAGCGGGAAGGCCGCGCCGCCGCGGCCCACCACGTTCAGGCCCACCTCGATGTCGGCGTCGGCGCAGAAGCGGTCGAGCTCGCGCGCGCGCGCGGCCGCCGCCGCCGCGCTTTCGCGCTGCGACACCGCGTTGAGCGAGGCCGCGAAGCCCGCCACCGTCTCGTTGAAGGCGGCGATCTCCTCCTCGGCCACGGGGCCCGCGCGGCTGGCGAGCTGCAGCGCGACGCGCAGCTCGCGCCAGCTGTCGCGCGGGGAATCCTCGACGGGCGTCCACTGCTCGTCCACGAGCCCCTCCACGTGCACGGGGGTCGCGTGCGCTTCGAGCGCGTCCAGGAGGGGCCCGACCTGCGCGCGCGTCACCGGCTGGTCTGCGAGCACCATCGCGACCGTGTCGATGCGGGACGAGATCACGGAGCCGGGCGCGGCGCCCGCGGCCGGCCCGCCGGGGCCGGCGGGCGCGATCACCTCGTCGAGGGCGCCCAGGGAGGGGTCCTGCCGGTCGTCCGCGGGGAGCTCGCCCAGCACGGGCTCGAGGCGCGCCTCCACGGGATCCAGCAGCGCGTCGGGGTGGGCGCCGCGGAAGGCCGCCTCGGCGCGGCGGCGCGCGCGGCGCTCCTGCAGCACGTTGTAGCCGGCCACCGCCGCGACGAGCGCGGCGCCGAGGGCGATGAGGGCGAGCTGCAGGTCGCTCATGGCGGGCGAATTCCTAGTCGGGTTGCCTCATGCGGCCTGCTTGCGGGCGAACTCCATGGCGGCCTCGATGTCGACCTCCACGATACGCGAGACGCCCGGCTCCTGCATCGTCACGCCGATGAGCTGCTGGCCCATCTCCATGGTGATCTTGTTGTGCGTGATGAACAGGAACTGCGTCTGCGCCGACATCTGCTTCACCAGCTCGCAGAAGCGCTCGGTGTTGGGGTCGTCCAGCGGCGCGTCGACCTCGTCCAGCAGGCAGAAGGGCGCCGGGTTCAGGCGGAAGAGCGAGAACACGAGCGAGATCGCGGTGAGCGCCTTCTCGCCGCCCGAGAGCAGCTGGATCGACGAGTTCTTCTTGCCCGGGGGCTGCGCGAACACCTGCAGGCCCGCGTCGAGGATCTCCTCGCCGGTGAGCTTGAGGTAGGCCTGCCCGCCGCCGAAGAGCGCCGGGAACATCTCCTGGAAGTTGCGGTTGACGGTCTCGAAGGTGCCCTGCAGCAGCTCGCGCGTCTCGCGGTCGATGCGCTTGATGGCGGCCTCCAGCGTCTCGACCGCCTGCGCGAGGTCGGCGGCCTGGGCGTCGAGGAAGCCCTTGCGGTCGCGCGCGGCGTCGAGCTCCGAGAGCGCGGCGAGGTTCACGGCCCCGAGGGCCGCGATCTCCTCGGTGAGCCGCGCGATCTCGGCCTGCATGCCCGAGGAGCGCACGCGCTTCTCGAGCTTCTCCGCGAGCTCCTCGCGAGTGACGCCGGCGTCCGCGATCTGCTGCGCGTACTGCTCGGCGTGGGTGATCGCCTCCTGCTCCTTGACGCGCAGCTCGGTGATGCGCTCGCGAAGCGGCGCGAGCGTCTGCTCGGCGGCGAGCCGCCCCTCCTCCAGCGAGCGCAGCTCCTCCGTGACGTGCTCGAGGCCGGCGCGGGCGTCGGCCAGCGCGCGCTCGGCGTCCGCCTTCACGGCGAGCGCGTCCTGCAGGCGGCTCCTCACGCCGCCTTCCTCCAGCGCGCCCAGCTCGGCGGTCACGGCCGAGCGGGTCGCGGCGAGCGCGGCGACGCGCTCGCCCAGCGTGACGGCGAGCCGGCCCTGGGACTCGGCCTTCTCGTGGCAGCTCCTCTCGTGGAAGCGCGCCTCCTGCGCGGCGCGCTCGGCGGAGGCGATGGCGGCGCGCGCGGCGTCGAGCGCCTCGCGGGAGCGCCGCGCGCCCTCCTCCAGCGCCTGCAGGCGCTGCACGATCTCCTCGATCGCCTGCGCGCCCGTCTCGAGCGCGTGCTGCGCCTCCTGCATCTCCAGGCGCTCGCGCTCCTCCTCGCGCTCGATGTCGGCGAGCTCCGCGCGGATGGCCTCGCGGCGGCGCTCCGCCTGCTCGGTGCTCTGCGAGAGCTTGAGGTGCTCGACCTCGAGCGCGTGGGCCGCCTGGCGCTCGCGCACGAGCGCCTCGCGGTGGCGCCGGGCCTCGTCCTGCGTCTCGCGGATGAGCGACTCCAGCTCGCGCAGCCGCGACTCGACCGCCTGCCGGGCGGAAGCCACGGCGGGCAGCCGGCCCTGCAGCTCCTCGATCTCGCGCTGGCGCTGCAGCACGCCGTGCATCTCCGACTGCGGGCCGTGGAACACCACGCCCTGCCGGCCGAAGAGGTGGCCCGCCTTCGACACGAGCAGCCCGCCGGGGGGCAGGACGCGCGCGAGCGCGAGGCCGTCCTCGCCCTCGGGCAGGATGAACACGTTCGCCAGCGCGTCGCGCAGGTACGCGGCCACGCCCGCGCGGTCGCTCGACACGACGGCCGCCAGCGGCTTCAGGTGCGCGCCCGCCGCGGCGGCCTCGGGGGCCGCGCGCTCCACGAAGACGGCGAAGCTGCCGGGCGGCGCGTCGGCGATGAGCGCGCCGAGGTCGCCCTCGCTGCCCAGCCGCGCGGCGTTGAGGCGCACGCCCAGGGCGGCCTCCACGGCGTCGTCCCAGCCCGCCTCCACGCGGATGGCCTGCCAGAGGCGCTCGGCGCGGTCCAGCGCGTGCGCCCGCGTCCACTCGGCCAGGCGCTCGTTGTTGTCGAGCTTCGCCTGCTGCGCCTGCAGCGCCTGCAGGGCCGCCTCGATCCGCGCCAGCTCGCGCGTGCGCTCCTCGAGCGCCGACTGCTTCGCCTGGCGTTCCTCCTCCAGCGCGGGCAGCCGCTCCTCGGCGGCCGCTTGCGCCTCCTCGAGCGCCTGCACCCGCGCGGCGGCCTCCTCGCGCCCCGCGCCCAGCGCCGCGAGCTTCTCCGGCTCCGGGAAGACGAGCGCCATGTTCTCCTGCTTCAGCCGGTTCTTGCGCGCCTCGAGCTGGGAGAGGATCTTGAGCGCGTGGGCCTCGCGCGTCTCCTCGACGCCCTGCGCCTGCTCCGCCGCGGACATCTCGGACTCCGCGGCGCGCACGGCCGCCGCGGCCTGCTGCTGCGCGGACTCGGCGGCCGGCAGCGCCTCGCGCGCGGCCTCGAGCTGCGCCTCCCGCTGGGCGATCGCTTCGCGCGCGCTCTCGATCTCGCCCTCCCAGCGGCCGGCGTCGGAATCGGCCTGGGCGATGCGGCGCTCGACCTCCGCGATCTCCGCGGCGAGGCCTTCCAGCTGCGCGCCCATGCGGCGGCGGTTCTCGCCGAGGAAGGCGATCTCCTGCTCGAGCGACTGCACCTCGCCGTTGGCGGCGTAGAGCGCGCCCTGGCGCTGCGAGAGCTGGTCCGTCTCCTCGTAGTGGCGGCTCCTCAGCTCCTCCAGCGCGCGCTCGGCGTCGCGCATGCGCGCCGTCTCCGCCTCCAGGCTCACCTGCGCCTTCTGCACCTCGCCCGCGAAGCGGTTCCTCGCCTGCTCGGCCTCGCGCAGGCGCGTGAACGCGAGCAGGTTCTGGTTGAGCGCGAGCTGCGCCTGCAGGTCCTGCCAGCGCGCGGCCACCTCCGCCTGCTGCGCGAGGTGCTCGAGCTGGGTGTCCAGCTCGGCGCGGATGTCGCCCACGCGCGCGAGGTTCTCGCGCGTGTCCTCGAGCCGCAGCTCCGTCTCGCGGCGGCGCTCGCGGTACTTGGAGACGCCGGCCGCCTCCTCCAGGAACACGCGCAGCTCCTCGGGCTTGGAGGTGATGACGCGCGAGATCATGCCCTGCTCGATGATCGAGTAGGCGCGCGGCCCCAGGCCCGTGCCGAGGAAGATGTCCTGCACGTCGCGGCGGCGCACGTGCTGACCGTTGATGTAGTAGCTGGAGTCGCCGTCGCGCGAGAGCACGCGCTTCACGCTGATCTCGGCGTACTGCGCCCACGGGCCGGTGACGCGGCCCAGCGTGTTGTCGAAGACGAGCTCGACGGAGGCGCGGCCCACGGGCTTCCTTTCCGTCGAGCCGTTGAAGATCACGTCGTGCATGTGCTCGCCGCGCAGCTGCTTGGCGCTCGATTCCCCGAGCACCCAGCGCACGGCGTCGATCACGTTCGACTTGCCGCAGCCGTTGGGGCCGACCACCCCCACGAGCTGGCCGGGAACGGCGATCGTGGTCGGGTCGACGAAGGACTTGAAGCCGGAAAGCTTGACGGAAGTGAGTCGCAAGGTAGTGATTCTTATGAAGAAACCCCACCGGGCCGGGCGGCCGGTGGGGCTTGGGGTTCGCGTACAATCCCGATTTTACCGGATCGCCCTCCCGCACCCAATGCCTTCCCGAAAATCCCCGAAACCGGCCGCGGCCGGCCTCAAGGCGCTGGGCAGCGGCCCGCGCCAGGCGCCCGCGAAGACGCTCGAGACCTTCCCCAACCCCAACCCGGGCCGCGACTACGCGATCCGCATGGAGATCCCCGAGTTCACCTGCCTGTGCCCGAAGACCGGGCAGCCGGACTTCGCCACCCTGCACCTGGAGTACGTGCCGGACGCGCGCTGCGTGGAGCTGAAGAGCCTCAAGCTCTACGTGTGGTCGTTCCGCGACGAGGGGAAGTTCCACGAGGCCGTCACCAACGAGATCCTCGACGACCTGGTCGCCGCCACCCGCCCGCGCTACATGCGCCTCACCGCCGAGTTCTTCGTGCGCGGGGGGATCTACACCACCGTCGAGGCCGACTACCGCATGAAGGGCTGGAGGCCGCCGGAGCGCGTCGACCTCGGGCCCCGGGACGCCTAGCGCGCCGGAGCCCCCCGCCCCACGGGCGCTACTCCCCCTTGGGCGAGCAGGTGACGACGAGGGCGGTCGCCTCGCCGTCCAGGGCGCGGCCGCGGTGCGGCAGGCGCGCGTCGAAGTAGACGCTGTCGCCCGGCTCGAGCACGAGCTTGCGGCTGCCCGCCTGCCACTCGACGCGCCCGGTGAGCACGAACATGAATTCCTCGCCCTCGTGCTCGAAGAAGACGTACTTGTCGATGCGCGAGGGGAAGGTGAAGAGGAAGGGCTCCATCTTCTTGTCGCGGCGGTTGTCGGCGAGGCTCACGTAGTCGTAGCCGAAGGCGGTGCCGCCGCGCACCACGGGCCGGCGCTCGCCGGCGCGCACGACCGAGAGCCCGCCCTCGGGGGCCGCGGACGGCGGGTGCAGCAGGTCGGTGATGTCGGTCTTGAGCGCCGCGGCGATGCGCGCGAGCGAGCCGATGGGCGGGAGCTTGCGCGAGTTCTCGATCTTGGAGAGGTAGCCCTTGCTGAACCCCGTGAGGGCAGCCAGCCGGTCGAGCGTGATGCCGGCCCGCGCGCGCGCCTCGGCGATGCGCGCGCCGACGAGCTTCTCCAGTTCCGGGATGGCGGGCGCCTCGGGGGTCACGCGGCGGCCTCCGCGACGGCCGGCAGCCGCGCCTCGTTGGCGGCCAGCGCCGCCGAGTACTCGAGGATGCGCGCCGTCTCGCGCGCGGCCGCCTCGCCGTGGAAGCGGGCCAGCAGGTGCAGGGTCATGTCGATGCAGAGCGTCACGCCGCCGCCGGTGAGCACCGGGCCGCAGTCGACGAGCCTCGCGTCGATCGCGCGCACGGCCGGGTGGCGGCTGCGCAGCAGCTCGAGCGGCGCGACCTCGGCCCCGGTCACCTCCCGCTTGGTCGTGGCGGCGCGGCCGTCGAGGAGCCCCGTGGCCGCGAGGATCATGCCGCCCGTGCACACCGCGGCCGTGCACGCCTCGCGGCTGTAGCGGCGCACGAAGTCGATCGTGGCCGGCGAGGCGGCCGCGCGTTCCCAGCCGGGGCCGCCGGTGATGATGAGCGCGTCGGCCGGGGGCGCGTCGGCATAGCCGTGGGCTGCGAGCACGGTCAGCCCGTTGGCGAGCGCCACCGGGCCCGCCCTTTCGGCCACGAGGAACATCGAGACCTCCGGCGCCACGCGCCGCGCCATCGACAGCACGCCGTAGGTCGCGAGGTCGATCGGCTCGGTGCCTTCGTAGACGAGGATCGCGGCTTTCATGGGCCTCCTGGTTGCCTGGCCTGCACCCCGGCGGGAAACACACGCCCGGCAGGGAGCGCCGTGGATAGGCTTGGATTATCAGTACATTACCAGAGTCCCCCAAGAGGGACCACCCGGCCTCCCGCAGGCCATGTTGACAAAAAGTTTCCCAATGGACAATATTTGCCGCAGCCCCGGGCGTGCGCGGCGCCGGGGCGGCAGCCCATCCCGACGCGCCCCCCGTTCTCGCAGGACCGACTCACCCACCCACCAGGGAGATCGTCATGTCGAGCAAGACCGCTACCCCGAACGCCGCCCCGGCCCCCACGCGCCGCCGCTTCCTCGCCGCTGCGGGCGCGGGCGCCGCCCTCGGCTTCCCCGCCATCGTCCGCGCGCAGCCCGCGCCGATCACGCTGCGCTTCCAGAGCACGTGGCCGGTCAAGTTCATCTACCACGAGCTCGCGGTCGACTACACGAAGAAGGTCGCCGAGATGACCGGCGGGCGGCTGAGGATCGAGATGCTGCCTGCGGGCGCCGTGGTCCCGGGCCTGCAGGTGATGGAGGCGGCGAGCAAGGGCGTGCTCGACGGCGGCCACGGCATCCCCGCCTTCTGGTTCGGCCGCAACACCGCCTTCGGCCTCTTCGGCGCGGGCCCCGATTTCGGCATGGACGGCAACCAGCTGCTGGGCTGGATGGAATACGGCGGCGGCCGCGAGCTGTACTCGGAGATCCTCGCCGCGGCGCAGCTCGACGTGATGAGCTTCCACTTCTGCCCCGTCCCCTGCGAGCCGATGGGCTGGTTCAAGAAGCCCATCAAGGGGGTCGCGGACCTGAAGGGCCTCAAGTTCCGCACCTCGGGCCTCGCGGTGGACATGTTCAACGAGCTGGGGATGTCCACGGTGCAGATGGCGCCGGCCGACATCGTCCCGGCCATCGACCGCGGCGTGCTCGACGGCGCGGAATTCGCGAGCGCGACCGACGACCGCATCATGGGCTTCCCGGACGTGGCGAAGTTCTACTTCCAGCAGAGCTACCACATGTCGAACAACTTCTGCGAGGTGATGATCAACCGGAAGAAGTACGACGCGCTGCCGGAGGACATCAAGGTGATCCTGAAGCACGCGGCGCACGCGGCCAGCGCCGACGGCCTGTGGAAGGAGATGCACCGCATGTCGCAGGACCTGGTCGAGCTGCAGCAGTCGAAGAAGATCTCGGCCTTCATCACGCCCAAGCCGATCCTCGACGCGCAGCTCAGGGCGTGGAACAACGTGATCCGCAAGAGGAGCGCCGAGAACCCGCTCTTCGCCAAGGTGATCGAGTCGCAGAAGGCCTGGGCCAGGCGCGTGATGTACTGGCACAACACCGTGCAGGTGGACCAGAAGGCAGGCTACGCGCACCACTTCGGCAAGGGGCCCCTGTCATGAGCGCGAACCCCGCCACCCCGGCCGGCGCCGCCGAGAGGCTGCACGGCCGCCTCGAGCCCACCCCGGGCGGGTCGGTGTACCTCAAGCCCGACGAGATGGACTGGAAGCCCTCGCAGTTCGAGGGCATCGAGATCAAGGTGCTCTACGAGGACCGGGAGCGCGGCGAGATGACCTGCCTGCTGCGCTGGCAGCCCGGCACGACGCTGCCCTTCCACAAGCACCCCGAGATCGAGCAGACGTACGTGATCTCGGGGTCGTTCTCCGACCACGACGGCATCGCCCGCGCCGGCGAGTTCGTGTGGAGGAAGCCGCAGTCGATGCACGAGACGCACTCGGCGGAGGGCTGCGTGATCCTCGCGATCTACCGCAAGCCCAACATCTTCAGGAACAGCGCCGGCTTCGAGCCCGGCGGCAAGCGCATCCCCACGGACCGCGCCCCCGCCACCCCGCAGGCGAAGGCCTGACCGGCACCCGCACCCCGCAACGCAAGCGAAGGAAGGAAACATGTCGAAAGCAGAGGAAAGGCTGGCCGCGCTCGGCCTCGAGCTGCCCGTGGCCGCGGCCCCGGTGGCCAACTACGTGGGCTTCACCGTGAGCGGCAAGACGGTCTTCATCTCGGGCCAGCTGCCGATGAAGGACGGCAAGCCGCTCGTCACCGGCCGCCTCGGCGCAGGCGTGTCCGTGGAGGACGGCTACGCGGCCGGCCGCCAGTGCGGCCTGAACATCCTCGCGCACCTGAAGGTAGCCTGCGGCGGCGACCTCGACCGCGTGGCGCGCGTGCTGCGCCTGGGCGGATTCGTCGCCTGCGCGCCGGAATTCACCGACGCGCCCAGGTGCGTGAACGGGGCCTCCGACCTCATGGTCGCGGTGTTCGGCGACGCCGGGCGCCACGCGCGCGCGGCCGTGGGCGTGGCGAGCCTGCCGGCCGGGGCTGCCGTCGAGGTCGACGCGATCGTCGAGCTGAAGTAGGCGCCGCCCGTGAACCCGACGATCCGCTACTACGGCTGGTCGGCGCTCTCGATCGAGGCGCCCAACGGCACGCTCTTCTTCGACCCCTTCTTCCGCGAGTACTGCGGCGCGCGCTGGTTCGGGCTGGAGGACTTCGCGCACGCGAACGTGGTCTGCATCACCCACGGCCACGAGGAGCACTATCTCGACACCCCCGCCGTCGTGGCGAGGAGCGGCGCCGAGGTCGTCGGCACGAAGGCCGTCTGCGACTACCTCGCGTGGCGCTCGCGCGTGCCGCGCGACCGCCTGCACCCCGTGCGCCCCTTCGAGCCCGTGGAGGTGCGCGGCTTCGCGATCAGCACCTTCAGGTGGCAGCACCGCGACATCAACCTGTGGAAGGCGCTCGCGAAGGCGCTCTTCCAGGGCAACGCGACGCAGCTCTCCTGGGCGTGGTCCAGCGCGACCAACGCTCCCTTCTACTCCGACTACACCGGCTTCCACGTGACGCTGCCGGGCGGCCTCACGGTCCTCAACTACAACGAGGGCTTCAACTCGAAGATGACGGACGCCGAGATCGCCGACCTCGGCTCGCGGTTTCGCACCGACGTGCTGCTGGCCGGCATGCAGCTCGACTTCACGGAGGACGTCGCGCGCGGCGCGGCCGCGTTGAAGCCCCGTCTCGTCGTGCTCTACCCCCCGCACGACCATTTCCACCGCATGATGGGCGCGACTTCGCGGCCGTGGGCGGAGTTCAAGGCGGCGGTGGAGCGGCGCCTGCCGGACGCGCTGGTGATCGTCGCGGAGCCGGGCACGATCGTCGACGCCGTGACGGGTGAAACCCGCCTCGTGCCGCCCCAGGGGGCCGCGGCCGCGTAGCGAAGTGCCGGGGAAGTCACGGCGGGTTCGTCACGGAGGGCGCGGAGAACACGGAGGGCACGGAGCGATCGCCGCGACCCGGACCGAACGATCCCCGCGCATCGATTCTCGAGCGGGTGGGTGTTCTCCGCGCCCTCCGCGTTCTCCGTGCCCTCCGTGTTGGATCCTCCCCGCTACTTTCCCGCTCCCGCCTTGCCGAGCCCGCTCGCGAGGCTCGCCGCGACGATGAGCCCCCCGCCGACCCAGTCCTGCAGGCGGAGCCGCTCGTCCGTGAGCCACCACGAAGCCACCGCCGCGACGACCAGCTCGAAGAGCAGGATCACGATGGCGCGGTTGGCGGGCACGCGCGTGAGGCCGTACTGCAGCGCGAGGCTCATCGCCACGAGGGCGAGGCCCACCGGGACCCAGATGTCCCAGGTGAGCGGCGCGAGGCGAAGCGCCGCCTCGGTCGCGGTCGGCGCCCAAGGCAGGAAGAGGATCGCGGCGGCCGTGACGCCCGCCCAGATGGCCAGCGACTTCGTCGTGTCGCGAAGCTGCGGCAGCGAGCGCACCAGCACGTTGCCGAGCGCGAAGAGGAAGCCCGCGGCGACGCCGAGCCACTCGGCGCGCGTGGCGGGCCAGGGCAGGCCCATCCGCGGGTGCCAGAGCATCACGGCGGCGCCCGCCACGGCGATGGCCATCACCAGCGCCCCGCGCGCGTCGAGCCGCTCGCCGAGGAGGAGGTGCGCGAGCGGCACCGTCCACAGCGGCGCGAGGTAGAAGAGCAGCAGCACGCGCATCACCTCGCCCTCCAGCACGCCGATCACGTAGGCGAGGTTGCTCCAGCCGATGGCGAGCCCCATGGCGAGGCAGGCCCACGGCGCGCGCATCACGTCGCGCCAGTGGCCGAGGAAGAGCGCGCTGCCCACGAGGAGCGCCACGCCGTAGGTGAGCGCCGAGGCCCAGGCGCCGTCCAGGCCCGCGGCGCCCAGCAGGCGATAGGGATACCAGACGACGCCCCAGAGGGACGCGCCGACGAGGAGGGAGGCGACGGGGAGCGAAGGGAGCGGCGGCACTTTCAGGCATCATTCTACCGTCCCGCACCCGCCCTCCCCCCACGCGCCCGATGACCGCGCCCGCGATCCTGCACGTCACGAGCCTCCTCGGCGGCGGCGTGGACCGGCACGTGCGCGACATCGTCCGCGGCGTGGACCGGCCGCAGCTCATCTGGCACGCGGGCGATGGCGCCGAGGTGATCGAGGACCCGCGCGCGCGGCGCTTCCTGCCGCTCGCGCCCGGCGCGGTGGGCGAGACGCTGGCGCAGTGGCTGCGCGGGCGGCGCGTGGGCCTCGTGCACCTGCACCAGCTCGCAGCCGCGCCGCGCGAGCGCGCCGACTGGGCCTGCCGCGCGCTCGCCGTGCCGCGCGTGGCCACCCTGCACGACATCCTGTTCCTGCGGCCCGACGCCTTTGCCGCGCCCGATCCCCTCGCACCAGACCCCGGGTGGCTCGCGGGAACCGCACGCACG
>JAHCAK010000044.1 GCA_019634955.1 Burkholderiales bacterium | reverse complement strand
TCGTAGATGAAGAAATGCACCGCCTCGGCCAGATGCGTGCCGCGTTCCAGAGGCATGAGTTCGAGCGCCGCGTCGGCGATGGGCGTCAGGCTGGCGTAAAGGACGGCCCAGACGCCGAGCAATGCCAGGACGGCGGCCCAGACGGCGCGGCTGTCGGGATGGGGAGTTGTCGTTTGGGCCGTCATGAATTCTCCTTGGCTCAGGCAGCGCCGCGCTCGTACCAGCCCTTGCTGGCGTTGACCACCTTCACCACCAGCAGCATCGCCGGCACCTCGATC
Source organism: Burkholderiales bacterium (assembly GCA_019634955.1). Taxonomy (GTDB): domain Bacteria; phylum Pseudomonadota; class Gammaproteobacteria; order Burkholderiales; family Usitatibacteraceae; genus FEB-7. The sequence goes on along the minus strand of JAHCAK010000044.1, from coordinate 27,570 downwards.
AGCACGCCGACCACGGTCGCCAGCGCCGCGCCGGATTCGAAACCGAACAGGCTGATGGCGGCGGCCACGGCCAGTTCGAAGAAGTTGCTGGCGCCGATCAGCGCCGAGGGGCAGGCGACGCTGTGCTGCTCGCCCACTGCGCGGTTGAGCCAGTAGGCCAGCGCGGAATTGAAGAACACCTGGATGAGGATCGGCACCGCCAGCAGGGCGATGACGAGCGGCTGGCGCAGGATGGCCTCGCCCTGGAAGGCGAACAGCAGCACCAGCGTGGCGAGCAGCGCGGCGATCGACCAGGGGCCGAGCTTCGCCATGGTTGCGTAGAAGTGCGCCTGCCCCTTTTTCAGCAGCGCGCGGCGCCAGAGCTGCGCCAGCGCCAGCGGGATGACGATGTAGAGCACGACGGAAGTCACCAGCGTATCCCACGGCACCGTGATCGCGGAGATGCCGAGCAGCAGGCCGACGATGGGGGCGAAGGCGAAGATCATGATGGTGTCGTTCACCGCCACCTGGGAGAGCGTGAACAGCGGGTCGCCGTTCGACAGCCGGCTCCAGACGAAGACCATCGCCGTGCACGGCGCGGCGGCGAGCAGGATCAGGCCGGCGATGTAGGAATCGATCTGTTCCGTCGGCAGCAGCGGCGCGAAGATCTGGCGGATGAACAGCCAGCCGAGGAAGGCCATCGAGAAGGGCTTCACCAGCCAGTTGACGAACAGCGTCACGCCGATGCCGCGCACATGGCGGCGCACCTGGTGCAGCGCGCCGAAATCCACCTTCACCAGCATCGGGATGATCATCACCCAGATGAGCAGGCCGACCGGGAGGTTCACCCGCGCCACCTCCATGCGGCCCAGCGCCTGGAACGGCGCCGGCAGCATCTGACCGAGCGCGATGCCGGCGACGATGCAGAGAAACACCCACAGCGTCAGCCAGCGCTCGAAGAGATTCATGGGCGCGCCGGCAGCGGCGCGGACGGTGACTTCGCATTGCGCGCTCACCGGGCAGCCTCCGCGTAAATCGTCCGCGCCGCGAAGACGGCCGCCTCGCCGAGGCTGCTGCAGACGGAATGGCTGGTGCTCAGGACCGGGATACTGAAGATGCGTTGCGGCATGGGCGATCAGGCGGTGTGAATTTTCCTGCGCGAGGATTTTGCCGGCGGGCAGGGCTTGCCGCCGCAGCAGTTCTCGGTGAGGAAGGCGACGAGTCCGTTCATGGCTTCGAAATCGGCGGAATAGAAGATGAAGCGGCTCTGCTGGCGCGCCTGCACCAGGCCGGCATTGGCCAGCTGCGCGAGATGGAAGGACAGCGTCGCCGGCGGCACCTTCAGCCGCGCGCCAATGTCGCCGGCGCACAGCCCTGCCGGCCCCGCCTCGACCAGCAGGCGGAAGATCGCCAGGCGGGTTTCCTGGGCCAGGGCAGTCAAACAATTGACGGTCTGCTTTATTTCCATATTTCCATAATAATCGAATCATTAATCGAAAAGCAATACCTGCGGATCATCCTTGTTCTCCCGCGATGCCCAGCTTGCGCAGCTTTTCCCACAGGTTCTTGCGGCTGATGCCGAGGACGGCAGCGGTCTCCGCCATGCGCCAGCGATTGGCGCGCAGTACACTCTCGATGCAGCGCCGTTCGCAGACTTGCAGGTGATCGGGCTTGCCGTGCTCGATGCAATAGCCGGGCGCGGATCCGAGCGGGGCTCAGCCCCTTCCCTTCTTCGGCGCCTTCCCGGCAAAGAAGTGGCGGTAAGCCATCCTGTAATCGACCAGCGTGTCGTGCTGCCAGCGGCAGGTGCGCTGCGCGTAGGCGCGCATGGAGTCGCTCACCTTCCTGAACATCGGATTCTCGGCGCTCTTTTCGGCCACCACCTTGTCCCAGGCCGCCAGCTGGCGTTTCAGGATCGCATCCGGCGTCTTGCGGAAGCTGACTTTCCCCTGCAGGTCGAGGTAGTCCCGCGAATAGCGCTCGATGGCCTTCCACGACATGTCGGCCGAGGCGGCCTCGACGGCATGCGCGATGATGGCCTTGAGCTCCTCCGGCAGGGCGTCGTAGCGCGGCCGGTTGAAGAGGATCTCGAACTGTTCGGCGCTCTGGTGGAAGCTCTGCAGCATGCAATACCGGGCGACATCCGGCAGGCCGAGCTGGCGGTCGGAACTGGCGTTGTTGAACTCGGCGGCGTCGATCATGCCGCGATCCATCGCCGGCACGATCTCGCCGGCCGGCAGCGGGTTCACCTCGATGCCCATCTCCCGGTACAGGTCGACGGCCAGGCCGACGGTGCGGAACTTCAGGCCCTTCAGCTCGCCCGCCCGCTTCACCGGCTTCCTGAACCAGCCGAAGGGCTGGGTCGGCATGGGGCCGTAGAGGAAGGAACGCACGTCGAGGTCGAGGCTCCCGTAGATCTCGTCGAGCAGCGCGCTGCCGCCGCCGTAACGATGCCAGGCCAGCACGGTGTTGGCATCCATGCCGAAGGCCGGGCCCGAGCCCCACAGCGCCAGCGCGTTCTGCTTGCCGTAGTGGTAGACGAGCACCCCGTGGCCGCCGTCGAGCGTGCCCTTGGAGACCGCGTCCAGCAGGCCGAAGGCCGGGACCACGGCGCCGGCGGGCAGCACCTCGATCTTGAGCTCCCCGCCCGTCATGTCGTTCACCTTCTTGGCGAAGTCCAGGGCGTACTCGTGGAAGATGTCCTTCGAGGGCCAGGTGGACTGCCAGCGCATGTTGATCGGGCCCTGGGCCTTGGCGATCATCGGGAAGGCGAGGGTGGATGCGCCGGCGGCGCCGGCCAGGAAATTGCGCCGCGTGACGCGGGTCTTGTCGGTCATGTGTTTCTCCTCAGGGTTGTTGGGGCGCTCTTCAGGAAAATGGCGGCTCTTCGGGCAGGGGTCTCGGGGCGCGGGACCTTCCGCCCGGGTGACAGGCAATGCTAAGGCCGGGGGGAGGGGAATGGCAATAGAAACCGAGGGGCATTCCCCTTTGGCCGCACCGGGAATACAAGGCGCTCCTACCGATAGGTAAGGATCAGGAGCGCGGCAAGGAGGGCGACGACCCACCCGGCCATGGCCCGGACGCTCCAGGCGCCACCGAACGCCCCCTGCGGGCTCCCGAATCGCGCCACCGCGCCGGCGGCCCGCGCGAGGAGATCGCGGGCCGGTCCGAGGACGCCCCGGCGCGCCACCTCGATCGCCGCCTCCACCGGGGCCCACGCCGCGGGCGCCAGCCGTCGCCAGGCCCAGTCCGTGTCCAGGGTGATGGTGAGGGTGCGCCGGAGCATCGGCAGCAGCAGGAAGAAGGCGAGGCCCGAGAAGAGCAGCAGCTGGAGCATGGCCACCACGTGGCCGGCCGTGTAGGGCACGTAGTGCACCGGGTACGGCAGCAGGGCGTAGAGCGGCCCGGGGACGACCCCGATCGCGACGCACAGGAACGCGAGAAGCACCATGGCCGCGCGCATGGCGGGCGGCGGCTCGGCCGGGCGCAGTCCGGAGTCCTTCTGGAAGAACACGAACCACGGGAACTTGATCCCCGCGTGCAGGAACACCCCGGCCGAGGCGGCCGTGAGGAGGAGCCAGACGGCCTGCAGGTGGCCGTCGGCCGCCGCCTGCGAGACCATCGACTTGGAGACGAACCCCGAGGTGAGCGGGAAGGACGAGATGGCGAGCGCGCCCACGATCCCGCAGGCCGCCGTGAGCGGCATGGTGCGGAAGAGGCCGCCCAGGTCCGTGCACTTGCGCTTGCCGGTCTGCAGCAGCACCGCGCCGGCGGACATGAGCAGCAGCGCCTTGTAGAGGATGTGCGTGAAGGCGTGCGCGGCGGCGCCGTTCACGGCCATCTCCGTGCCGATGCCGGCGCCCGTCACCATGAAGCCCACCTGGTTCACGATGGAATAGGCGAGGATGCGGCGCATGTCGTTCTCGAGGATCGCGTAGACGATCCCGTAGAACACCATGAAGAGACCGATGGGCACGAGGATCTCCGTGCCGGCGAAGCCGCGCAGCAGCGCGTAGACGGCGGTCTTGGTCGTGAACGCCGACAGGAACACCATGCCGCTCCACGAGGCCTCGGGGTAGGCGTCCGGAAGCCACGCCGAGACCGGCGGCGCGCCGGCGTTCAGCAGGAAGCCCGCCAGGATGAGCGCCGTGGCCACCGTGTCGGGGCGCATGAGGTGGAAGGCGATCGAGCCCGTGGCCGCCACGTGCCCGGCGATCCCGGCCATGAGGAGAACCCCGCCCAGCAGGTGCATGGCGAGGTAGCGCCGGCTGGCCGCGAAGGCCTGCGGGCCCGCCGACCACAGGACGAGGGTGGAGCCCACCGCCATCAGCTCCCAGAAGACGAAGAGCGTGAGGAGGTCGCCGGCCAGCGCGGCGCCGATGGCGGAACCCGCGTACACGAGGGCCGCGGGCACCTCGAGCCGGCTCGCCTGCCCCAGCGCGTAGAGCGCGCCCGCGAAGGCCATCACCGCGAAGATCGTGGCGAAGAGCCGCGACAGGTTGTCGAGCCGCACGAGCGTCGCCTCGAAGCCGAGGAACGACCACGCGCCGTGGGGACCGTCGGGAAGGGCCCAGAGGAAGGCGAGCGCCGCGAGCGGTGCGGCGAGCAGCACCGCCTGCCGCGCGCGGCCGCGCAGGAAGACGGCCGCGACACCCGCCGCCGCCAGCCACAGGCCCGGGTGCAGCGCGGCGCTAGCGGTCATAGTAGGTGTCCTCGCGCTTGAGGAGCGCGCCCAGGAGCTTCGATGCCACGACCATCGCCACGCAGGCCCCGAAGCCGAAGACCGCGAAGAACGCCGGGAGCCGCTCGATCCCGAAGTGCGGGTGCATGTCCACCGCGAAGCCCGCGGCCACCGTGGCCGCCAGCACCGCGATGAACGCGATCCACAGCCCGCGGATCGTGCGGGGCCGGGCCAGCCAGTGCGGGCTTTCCTCGCGTCGTTCGTCCATGGAAGGCCTCACGTGAGGGCCTTCGCGAGGGCGATCGCGAGGCCGGGGAAGAGGAAGAGCGCCACGCAGGCGGCCGCGGTGACCGCCTGCGCGACCACCATGGGCGCCGGCGCCTCGTGGCCGTGGCCGCCGCCCGCCGTGTCGGCCACGAAGAACGCCCGGTAGACGATGGGCAGGAAGTAGGCGGCGTTGAGCAGCGTGCTGGCCGCGAGCGTGCCCACGACGAGCCAGTCGCGCGCGCCCATGGCCCCGGTGAGGATGTACCACTTGGACACGAAGCCGGCGAGCGGCGGCAGCCCGATCATCGACAGCGCCCCGACCGCGAAGGCGCCCATCGTCCAGGGCATGGCGCGGCCGATGCCGTCCAACTGGCTCACCTCGGTCTTGTGCGCGGCCGTGTAGATCGATCCCGCGGCGAAGAAGAGCGTGATCTTGCCGAAGGCGTGGGCCACCAGGTGCAGGGCCGCGCCCATGACCGCCGCCGGCGTGAGGAGCGAGGCCGCCATCGTCACGTAGGCGAGCTGGCTCACGGTGGAATAGGCGAGCCGGCGCTTGAGGTTGTCGGCGCGAAGCGCCACCGCCGAGGCGGCGACGAGCGTGAAGGCCGCGACCGCCGTGAGCCACGCCGCCCCGCCCAGCGCCGCGAGCGTCTCGGTGCCGAACACGTAGACGATCACCTTCACCACGCAGAAAACCCCCGCCTTCACCACCGCGACGGCGTGCAGCAGCGCCGACACCGGCGTGGGCGCGACCATCGCCGCCGGAAGCCAGCGGTGGAACGGCATGAGCGCCGCCTTGCCGATGCCGAACATGAAGAGCGCGAGGAGGACCCCCGCGGCCGTTGCGTCGACGCGGCCGCCGAGGATGCCGCCGGGGCGGAAGTCGAGCGTGCCCGCCAGCGCGGCGGTCGCGATCACCGCCGGCAGCAGGAAGACGATCGAGGTGCCCACGAGCACGCCGAGGTACACGCGCCCGGCGCGGCGCGCCTCGTCCGTGCCGTGGTGCGTGACCAGCGGGTAGGTGACGAGGGTGAGGATCTCGTAGAACAGGAACAGCGTGAGGAGGTTGCCGGCGAAGGCGATGCCGACGGCCGCGAAGATGGCGCCCGCGAAGCAGGCGAAGAAGCGCGACTGGCGGCCTTCGCCGTTGGCGCGCAGGTAGCCGACCGAGTAGGCCGTGCTCACGACCCAGAGCGACGAGGCCACTGCGGCGAAGAGCCACCCCAGCGGCTCGACCGCCAGGGCCACGGGAAGCCCCGGCAGCATCTCGAAGAGCACGACCGACGGCCGCTCCCCGGCCAGCACGGCGGGCGCGAGCGAGACCACGAGGAAGAAGAGCATGCCCGCCGTGGCGAAGGTGGCGGCCTCGCGCCAGTCCGGGTTGCGGTGCAGCGCCGCCGCAAAGGCCACGCCCGCGAGGGGGACGGCGAGCGCGGCGAGGGCGAGTTCGCCGCCCGTCATCGCGCGAACCCCATGAGGGCCGCGGCGGCGCGCGTCGACGCCTCCAGCACCGGCGAGGCGAAGAGCCCGGCAGCCACGACCGCCGCCGTGAGCGCGAGCGCGGGCCCCGTCATGTCGGCCGGGGCCTCGTCGCGATCCGGTGCGCCGGCCGGCGGCTCGCGGAAGTAGGCGCACTCGACGAACCGCCACACGTAGGCCACGGCGAGCAGCGAGCTGAGGAGGACGGCGCCGGCGATCCACCAGCGCCCCGCCTCGATCGCCGCGGAGACCAGCGCCCACTTGCTCGCGAAACCCGCGGTGCCCGGGACGCCGATGAGGCTCAGGCCCCCGACCACGAAGGCGAAGGCCGTCACCGGCATGGTGCGCGCGAGCCCGGCCACGCGGTCCATCCCGGTGCCGCCGAGGCGAAGCGCCATGGCGCCCGCCAGCAGGAAGAGCGCGCCCTTCGTGATGCCGTGGTTCACGACGTGGGCCATCGCGGCGGCGAGCCCCGGGGCGCTCCCGAGCGAAATGCCGAGCGTGATGTAGCCGACCTGGCCGACGCTGGAGAACGCGAGCAGGCGCTTCAGGTCCGGCTGCACGATCGCCGCGGCCGAGGCCGCGAACATCGCGGCGACCGACAGCACGGCGAGGATCGCGCCCGTGGGCAGGTCGCGGAACACGGCATCGACGCCGAACACGGAGAAGTACACGCGCATCAGCACGTAGATCGAGACCTTCGTCGCGGTCGCGGCGACGAAGGCGGACACGGCCGACGGCGCGCAGGCGTACGCGTTGGGCAGCCATGCGTGCAGCGGGAAGAGCGCGAGCTTGAGTCCGATGCCCGCGGTGATGAAGGCGAGCCCGGCCGCGAGCGGGCGGGCGTCGCGGACGTCGGCCAGGCGCACGGCCATGTCGGCGAAGTTGAGCGTGCCCGTGGCGAGGTAGAGCAGCCCCACGCCGATCACGTAGAAAGTCGCGCCCGTCGTCCCGAGCACCAGGTACTGGTAGGCGGCCAGCAGCGCCCGCCGGTGTCGCCCCAGGGCGATCAGGACATAGGTGGAGAGCGAGGAGATCTCGAGGAACACGAAGAGGTTGAAGGCGTCCCCCGTGAGCGCCATGCCGAGCAGGCCCGCCAGGCACAGCATCAGGAGCGCGTAGAAGAGGTACTGGCGGTCCTGGCCGACCTCCGCGGAGACGCTGCGGCGCGCGTACGGCACGACCACCAGGGCCACCGCGCTCACGAGCAGCGCCACCAGCGCGTTGGCCGCGTCCACGCGGTACTCGATGCCCCAGGGCGGCGGCCAGCTGCCGATGGCGTAGGAGATCGTGCCGGACGCGGTCGCCTGCGCGAGGAGGGCCGCCGACATCGCGGTCGTCGCGGCGGCGACCAGGAGCGCCGTCACCCAGCCGAGGAAGCCGCTCCTCGCCACCACGATGAGAGGGGCCGCCACGAGCGGGACGACGGCGACGAGGACGGGAAGGTGCTGGGCGAGCAAGGCGGCGACTCAGTCGTCTTCGGCGTCGGCCGCGAGGAGCTCGTCCTCCTCGATCGTGCCGTAGGCCTCGCGGATGCGAACGACGAGGGCGAGGCCCACGGCGAGCGTGGCCACGCCCACGACGATCGCCGTGAGGATGAGCACGTGCGGCAGCGGGTTGGAGTAGGTGGCGATGCCCGGCCCCACGATGGGCGCCGTCCCGCCGACGAGCTTGCCGGGGCCGATGTAGAGCAGGTAGACGGAGGTCTGGAAGATCCCCAGGCCCACCAGCTTCTTCACGAGGTTGCCGCGCGAGATGACGACGTGCAGGCCCGTCATCATCAGGAACACGGTGGCCCAGTAGGTGAAGTGCCCGAGCAGCGTCACGGCCCGTCGTCCTCCTCGAAGCCGCGGCCGCGGCCCGCGAAGAGGTAGAAGATCTTGAGCATGACCCCGCTCACGGTGATGGCCACGCCCACCTCGACCCAGAAGATGCCGCGGTGCTGCCCGTGCACCGGGTCGTGGTCGAGGACGAAGTAGTCCAGGTAGTTGCCGCCGAGGAGCAGTCCCGCGACGCCCACGCCCGCGTACACGAGCACGCCCGCGGCGACCATCGACTCCACCAGCGGCTCGGGCACGGCGCGCCGCGCCGCCGCCAGCCCGAAGATCACGCCGTAGAAGACCACCGCGGCCGCGACGATCACGCCCGCCTGGAAGCCGCCGCCGGGCCCGAAGTCGCCGTGGAACTGCACGTAGAGCGCGAACATGAGGGCGAAGGGGATGAGGATCTTCGCCACCACGCGCAGGATGATGTCGGACTTCACGGCTTCGCGCCCCCGCCCTTGCGCCGCCGGCGCAGCAGCGCGATGACGCCGATCCCCGCGGTGAACACCACCGTCGTCTCCCCCAGCGTGTCGTAGCCGCGGTAGCTCGCGAGCACGGCCGTCACGATGTTGGGCACGCCCGTCTCCTTGAGCCCTTCCTCGAGGTAGCGCGGCGCGACGTGGCGGTGGATGGGCGACTGCGGGTCCGAGAACGCCGGCAGGCCGTAGGTGCCGTAGACGACGAGCATCCCGGTGAAGCCCGCGAGCACGAGCGGCGCCCAGGGGCGGCTGGCGGGCTTGGCCTCGAGGCTGCCGGCGAGGTGCAGCGCCCCCAGCAGCAGCACCGTGGAGATGCCCGCACCCACGGCGGCCTCCGTCATCGCGACGTCGGCCGCGTCGAACGCGGTGAGCACGGTGGCCATGAGGAAGCTGTAGGCCCCGGAAAGGACGACCACGCCGAAGAGGTTGCGCATGCGCGCGATCGCGACCGCCACCACGGCGAGCATCGCGAGGAGCGCGGCGATGGCGAGGGTCTCGGTCACTTCCCGCCCTCCCCGCCGCCCTCGCCCAGCACGGGCTCGACGCCCCGCTCGTGGGCGGCCTTGGCGAGCGCGTGCGTGGCGGTCGGGCTCGCGAAGAAGATGAGCGCCGCGAGGATCGCGAGCTTGGCCGAGGCGAGCGTGAACCCGGCCTGCACCATGAGGCCGGCGATCACGAGGCCCGCGCCCAGCGTCTCGATCACGCTCGCCGCGTGCATGCGCGTGTAGAAGTCCGGCATGCGCAGCATCCCGACCGCGCCGACCACGCAGAACGCGCCGCCGGCGGCGAGCAGCGCCATCGAGATCCAGTCGGCGGGCGTCACCGTTCCCCCTCGTCGACGGGGCTTTCGCGCCCGAGGTCGCCCAGGCGGAAGAACTTGAGCACGGCGATGGTGCCGACCACGTTGAGCAGCCCGTAGACCATCGCGAGATCCGTGTACTCCGGCCGCCCGGTGAGGAACTCCAGCACCGCGAGGAGCAGCATCGCCACGGTGCCGATCGCGTTCGCGGCCAGCGCGCGGTCGAAGAGCGTGGGCCCGAGGAAGGCGCGCACGAGCGCGAGGCCGATGGTCGCGAGGAGCGCGGCGATGGCGGGCGCGTAGATCATTGGCGCGCGCCCTCGAAGCGGGTGACGCGGCGGTCCATGTCGCCCGAGGCGAGGCCCTCGGCCCCGGCCCTCGTGAGGGCGTGCACCAGGAACTCGTCGCGGCCCGCGACGATGGTCACCGTGCCGGGCGTGAGCGTGATCGAGTTGGCGTAGACGACGCGGCCCAGGGCGGACTTCTGCGTCGCGGGCACGCGCACCAGCGCCGGGCTGATGGGAAGCCGCGGGTGCACGATGACCTTCGCGACGTCCCAGGCGCTCTTCACGATCTCCACGCCGAGCCACGGCCAGTAGCGCAGCGCCGAACCCGAGAAGTCGATGGGGTGCCCCTCGGGGTCGACCACCTCGAGGCGCCGGGCGAAGGCCACCACCGCCACCGCGCACACCGCGCCCGCCGTGAGCAGGAACGGCGTGAAGTACCCCGAGAGGAGGACCCAGAAGACGAAAAGCGAGACGGCGGCGCTCAACTTGCGCATGGGGAAACCCGGGCGATCCTGAGGGGGCTGGCGGTGGCCGATTCTAACCAGCAGCCGTGCGCCGGGCCAAGCGTTTTCGGCCGCGGGGTTACGGCACGATGACAGCGTGCACGCGGTACGGGCCGTGCGCCCCGATCACGATGGTCTGCTCGATGTCCGCCGTGCGCGAGGGCCCGGAGACGAAGAAGGTGGCGCGAGGCGGCTCGCCCGCCTCGCTTCGCATGAGCGCGAAGGCCTCCTCCATCGTGTCGAGGATGCGCGCCGCGCGCACCACGCACACGTGCGTCTCGGGCAGGAGCGCGTTCAGCTTCGGCGCCGCCGGCGAGGAAAGCAGGAGCAGCGTGCCCGTCTCGGCGATGGCGCAGAAGCACCCCGTGAGCCCCGTCGCGTCGTTCGCGTCCGCCGGCCGGTTGCGGTAGCCGATGCCGGCGCCCGCCCAGTCCAAGCCCGCGAACTCGCCCCACCCGGCGACCGCCGGCGCGAGCGCGCCCGCCGCGAGGTAGCGCGCCACTTCCGCGGGGACCTCCGCCAGCGAGGAAACGGTCGCGTGCGTCGTCCCCAGCCGGTCGCACTCCTTGCGGAACTGCGCCAGCCGGTCCGGCGCGTGCGCGAACGGCGGCTGCGGCCCCACCTCGTGCCGCGCGATCGCCTCGCGCACGGCGGCGAGCTCGGCCGCGGTGGGCTCCTCACCGTCGCGCCCCTGCGCCTTGCGGATCCTCGCGAGGATGCCCCTTCTCGCGGCCATGGAATCCCTTTCGCCACTCATCCGCGTTCATCCGCGTTCATCGGCGGTTCCCCTGCCTGAGCGCGTAGAGCTCGCGGAAAGTCCTGCCCTGCGGCGCCGGCATGTCGCGCCCCTTCGTCCAGCCGTCCAGGCCCGGGAGCCGGTGGATGAGTCCGTCGCTTCCGCCCATCCAGGCAGCCACGCGCGCGCCCACCCGCGAGAGGAAGGCGTAGAGCGCCGGGCGCGTCGCGGCGAAGCCCCACGCGGCGATCGCCATGCGCTCCGGCCACGGGCGAAGCTTGCGGTCGAACTGCTGCTCGCGCAGCTTGCGCATCAGGTCGGGCAGCGGGATCTTCACCGGGCAGGCGACCGCGCACTCGCCGCAGAAGGTGGCGGCGTTGGGCAGGTCGCCCGCGTTCTCGAGCCCCACGTACACCGGCGTGAGGATCGAGCCCATCGGCCCGGGATACACCCAGCCATAGGCGTGGCCGCCGACGTTCTGGTAGACGGGGCAGTGGTTCATGCACGCGCCGCAGCGGATGCAGCGCAGCATCTCCTGCATCGGGCCGCCGAGGAGCTTCGTGCGGCCCGCGTCCACGAGCACGATGTGCATCTGCTCGGGGCCGTCGGCCTCGTCCGGCATCTTCGGGCCCGTGGTGAGCGTGAGGTAGTTGGTGACCGTCTGCCCGATGGCCGAGCGCGGCAGCAGGCGGATGAGGGTCGCGAAGTCCTCCAGCGTCCCGATCACCTTCTCGATGCCGGTGATCACGACGTGGATGCGCGGCAGCGTCGTCACCATGTCGGCGTTGCCCTCGTTGGTGACGGTGAGCGTCGTGCCCGTCTCCGCGATCACGAAGTTGGAGCCGGAGATGCCCATGTCGGCCGAGAGGAAGTGGCCGCGCAGCGCCTCGCGCGCCTCGCGCGTCATGGCCGGGATCTCGGTGAGCCGCGGCTTGCCGTGCGCCTTCACGAAGAGCTCGGCCACCTGCTCCTTCGACTTGTGCACGGCGGGGGCGACGATGTGCGAGGGCGGCTCGTGGGCGAGCTGCAGGATGTACTCGCCGAGGTCGGTCTCGATCACCTCGACGCCCGCGGCCTCCAGCGCCTCGTTGAGGTTCACCTCCTCGGAGACCATGGACTTCGACTTCGCGGCCTTCCTCACGCCGTTGTCGCGGGCGATGCCGGCGACGATCGCGCAGGCCTCCTCCGCGGTCTCCGCCCAGTGCACCACGGCGCCGCGGCGCGTGGCGTTCGCCTCGAACTCGACCAGGTAGGCGTCGAGGTTGGCGAGCGCGCGGTCGCGCACCTTCGCCGCGTGGGCGCGCACCTCCTCCCACACGCCGAACTCCGCCACGGCCTTCGCGCGGCCGTCGACGAACTTGCCCTTCGCCTTCCTCATGTTCCCCTGCAGCAGCTCGTCGCCGAGCTTCTCGCTGGCGCGCTGCTTGAAGAACATGCTCTGGACCTGCATCAGACGGCCCGAGTGATGCAAGCGAGGATCCTTGGAAACGCCGATGAACGCCGATGCCCCGCGGATTGCCGCCGATACGTCATGGTCTGCGCCGAGGCGGATGGATGCCGAACCGATTCGAGTCGCATCCTTGTACACCGGTCCCGCCCAATCGAATCTGCGGCAATCCGCGGGGCATCGGCGTTCATCGGCGTTTCCAAAGCCTCTTGCATCCGTCAGCCCTCCCCGGCGATCACCTGCGCGAAATGGAGCACCTTCGTCCTCGTGTCCCCCGTTCGCCGCAGCCGCCCCTCGATGTTGAGCAGGCACCCCAGGTCGCCGCCCACGACGGCGTCCGCCCCCGCGGCGCGGATCGACTCGCACTTGTTCTCGCACATGCGCGTGGAGATGTCGCCCAGCTTGATGGAAAAGGTGCCGCCGAAGCCGCAGCAGCGCTCGGCCCCCTCCATCTCCGCGATCCGCGCGCCGGCCATCCCCAGCAGGTAGCGCGGCTGCATCTTCACCCCCAGCTCGCGCAGCCCCGAGCAGCTGTCGTGGTAGGTGACGGTGCCCGCGAACCTCCCGGGCACGCGCTCCACCTTCAGCACCTCCACGAGGAACTGCGAGAGCTCGTACCACCTCGCCGCGAGCCGCTCGAAATCGGCCTGCTCGGGCTCGCCCTTGAAGAGGTCGTGCACGGTGGCGACCTTCATCTGCCCCGAGCAGGAGCCCGAGGGCGCCACCACGTAGTCGCAGTCGCGGAACTCGGCGAGCACCTTGCGCGCGAGCGCCTTGGCGACCTCGCGCCCGCCGGAGTTGTAGCCGGGCTGGCCGCAGCAGGTCTGCGTGGCGGGGACGACCACCTCGCAGCCGGCGCCCTCGAGCAGCTTCAGCGCGGCGAAGCCGATCCCCGGCCGCGAGAGGTCCACGAGGCAGGTCACGAAGAGCCCGACTTTCATGGACGTGAGTGTAGCAGCGCCCCTAGAAGGCCGCCGTGGCGGTCGCGCCGGCGCTCCACGAGCGCCCCGCGGCGGGCTCGAAGTGGCGCCCCCGCGACTCGGCGACGATGACCGACCCCGCGTAGGTGCGGTCGGCCACGTTGTCGACGCGCGCGAATGCCGTGAGGCGCCACCCGGCGAAGCGGCGCTCGATGCCGGCGCGCAGGCTCGCCACGGCGTAGCCGGCCGCCGCGTCGGCGTTGGCGTCGTTCACGAAGACCTTGCCCGCCGCCTGCACCTCGGCCGCGGCGTGCAAGCCGCTGGCGGCATGGCGCCAGCCGAGTTCCGCGTAGAGCGTCGACGCCGGCACGCCCGGCAGGCGCGAGCCCGCGGGCACGGCGACGGGGGGGCTGCCCGCCGCGAAGCCGTCCCGGAAGCGCGCGTCCAGCCAGGTGAAGGCGAGCGCGCCCGCGAAGCCCCCGCCGAGGCCCGCCTCCGCGGAGAGCTCGAAGCCGTCGCGCCGCGTGCGCGACGCGTTGCGGAAGGTGGTGCGGCCGGCGGCCGAGGCGTCCACCACGATCTCGTCGCGCGTCGCGATGCGGAAGAGCGCCGCGGCGAGGCGCCCCGTCTCGCCGAAGCGCGCCTTCGCGCCCGCCTCGGCCTGGCGGCTGCGCGAGGGCCGCAGGCCGAGGTTGGGGCCGGGGGCGCCGCCGGGACGGTAGGCGAGCTCCGCGAGCGTGGGCGTCTCGAACCCCCCGCCCGCGGCGGCGTAGAGGCGCCAGCCACCGCCGGCCTCGACGGAGACACCCGCCACGGGGAGCGTCCGCGCGTGCGTCACGCGGCCGCTGTCGTCGGGGTTGGCCTCGTTCACGAAGCGATCGCGCGAGACGAAAGACACGCGGCTGTGGCGGGCGCCGGCCGCGGCGTTCCAGCCGGGCGCGAAGCGCCACTCGGCCAGCGCCCAGGCGTCGCGGCTCTCGACGCGGTCGTCCTGGTCGCGGCGAAGCGCCCCCGCCACCCCGCGCTCGTTCACGAACCCGCGGCGGCGCTCGTCCATGCGATCGGCTTCGACCGCCGCGGAGAGGGCGAGCGGGCGCTCGCCGCCGATCGCCCGCCGCCAGCGCAGGCCCGCGCCGCCATAGCGGCGGTCGAGGTCGACGACGCCGCCGGCCGCGAGCGGGCCGTCGCCCGCCTGCGCGAGGTATTGCACCACCGTGCGCGTGCCGCCGTGGACGCGCGCCTCGAAGGCGTTCGCGCCGAGATCCCTCTCGTGCACGAGGCCCGCCTGCGACTGCCGCACGCTCTTCCTCGCGTCGAAGAGGAGCGCCGCGGCGTCGGCCTGCCCGGGGTCGGCGTCGAACTGCTGGCGCGTGAGCCCCAGCGGGTCCTGCGATTCCGGCTGGTCGATGCCGCTCGCGACGAGGGCGAGCCGGCCCTCGCCCAGCGCGAAGCCCAGTTTCGCGTTGAACTGCTCGCGCAGGGCGGCGCTGTGCGCGCGGTGGCCGTCGGTGCGGAAGCGCGAGGCGCCCGCCACGAGGTCGCTTCCGCCCCACCGGCCGCCGGCCCGCAAGCCGTATCGCCGCGTGCCGTGGTCGCCGGCGAAGAGCGAGGCGGATCCCTCGGGCCCGGCCGGGGCGTCCTGCGTGAAGACCTGCACCACGCCGCCGGAGGCGTTGCCGTAGAGCGCCGCGAACGGCCCGCGCAGCACCTCGATGCGCCCGGCGGTGGCGAGGTCGACGCTCGCGGCCTGCCCCTGCCCGTCCGGCATCGTGGCGGGAATGCCGTCGGCCACCAGGCGCACGCCGCGCACGCCGAAGGAGGCGCGGGCGCCGAACCCGCGCAGCGACACCTGCAGGTCCTGCGCGTAGTTGTGCCGGTCGCGCGCCACGAGGCCGGGCACGCGCGCCACGGATTCGGAGAGGTTCACCAGCGGGCGGCCCTCGGCGATGTCGCGGGCGTCGACGCGGTCGATCGCCATGGGCAGTTCCCGCGCAGGGCGCGGCTCGCGCGTGGCCGTGACCACCAGGTCGGTCACGCGCACTTCCGCCTCCTCCGCAGCCGCGCCGGGAAAGGCCAGCGCCCCGAGCACGGCGAAGGCGGAAAGGCGAATCGTGTCCACGGGCATCGTCGCGCAGTGAGGGCCAGCCGCCATTGTGCCGGCGACGCCCGGCGGCGAGAATGCGCCATGCGCCTCGACGCCCTGCGCCTGGCGGCCTTCCCCCTCGGCTACGGCATCACCGGCGCGCTGGCCGGCGGCACGCTCAACCGCATCATGGTGGCCGAGCTGGGCCTGCCGCTCACGCTCGTGGGCTTCCTCTTCGCCCTGCCGCTGCTGGAGGCGCCGCTGCGCGTCTGGTTCGGCTACCGCTCGGACGGCTACCCCATCGCGGGCCGCCGGCGCGAGCCCTACATCGTCGCCGGCTCCGTCCTCGCGGCGCTGGGGCTGGCCGCCACGGTGTGGCTCATGACGGCCGGCGCCTCGCGCGCGCTGCTCGCGGCCGGGCTCGTCCTCGCCTTCGTCGTCTACGGCTTCGGGCGCAACCTCGGCCACAACGTCTTCCAGGCGCTGGTCGCGGACCGCTTCGAGGGCGCCGCCCGGTCGCGGGCGCTCACGCTCTACGAGGTCGCGACCATGCTCGGCCTCGTGGCCGGCGCGGGCGGGCTGGGGCAGCTGCTGCGCGACTACGCGCCGGCGAAGCTCGTGGCCGCGACGGCGGGGGCGGTGACGGCATTGCTCGTCCTCACGCTCGTCGCGGTGATCGGGCAGGAGCGGGGCGGCCACGCGGCGGCGCGCGCGGCGGAGAAGTCGCGCGAGACGCCCTTCCTCGCGGCCCTGCGCGACTTCCTGCTGGGGGACGCGCAGGTGCGCCGCTTCTTCCTGCTCATCGTCTTCACCTTCGTGGGCACGCTGGCGCAGGACGTGCTGCTCGAGCCCTACGGCGCCCTCGTGCTGGGCATGTCGGTCGCCGACACGACGCGGCTCACGGCGTGGTGGGGGCTGGGCGTGCTGGCCTCGATGCTCGCCTCGGGCGGGTGGTTGCTGCGCGTGACGCGGCCGGTCGTTCTGCTGCGCGCGGGCCTCCTCGCCACGATCGCCGTGTTCACCGGCGTGATCGCCGCGGGCCTTTCGGGAAGCCCCGGCGCCTTCCGCGTGCTGGTCGCGCTGATGGGGCTGGGCACCGGGCTCGCGGGCGCGGGCCTGCTGGGCGGCATCGCCACCTTCGCGACCTCGGTGCGCGCGGGGCTCCTCATGGGCGTCTGGGGCACGGCGAGCCTCGCCGGCAAGGCGGCCGGGAGCCTCCTCGGCGGCGCGGTGGTCGACGCCGTGCGGCTCGCCACGGGGGAAGCGTTCCCGGCCTACGCGACGGTCTTCGCGCTGGAGGCCGTGCTGCTCGCGTTCGCGTTCGCGCTCAGCTTCCGCGTGCGGGTGGAGGCCTCCCGCGCCGGCCGCGAGGCCGCGGGCCACCGCCTGCCGTGAGCGCGCAGCTCAGGAAGGCCGCCCGGCCACGGCGGCGAGGAACTCGCGCGAGTGGAAGCCGCGCGACAGCGGCTTGCCGCGCACGATGACGAACGGCGTGGCGCGCCCGCCCAGCTGCCGGAACTCGTCCTCGCAGCGCGGCTCGACGCTCATGTTGCACTCGGTGAAGGCGAAGCCGTAGCGCGCGAGCCAGTCCTTGGCGATGCGGCAATGCGGGCACTCCGTGGTCGTGTAGACCACGACGTCGCCGGGCTTCACGCTGGCGGCCAGCCCCGCCCCCGACGCCGGCGGGACTTCCGGCCGGGAGCCGCCCCGCTCGCCCTCGCCGGGGCGCAGGAACGCCCACAGGAGCGCCAGGCCGACGGCCGCGATCGCGGCCTTGCCGGCCAGGGCAGCGCCCGGCGCGCGCGCCGATGCGGCCTCGCGGGCCCGGGGCACGAAGGGCGCCGCGCCGGGCGCGACCTTCGCATAGGCGACGCCGCACGCGGGGCACTGCCAGTCGGGCGCCGCCTCGGCCGGGCCGCGCGCGTGGCCGCACTTCGGGCAGGTGATCGGCACGGGGGGTGGCGCCGGCGGCGGGCGCCGGCGGGATTCAGCCGGCGCGGAGGGCGCCGGCGAGGCGGGCCGGGTTCTTCTCCAGCCAGCGCTTGATGCGGTTGGCGTCGCCGATGCGCGTGAGGCGGCCCCAGGAATCGAGGAGCACGATCACGACCGGCGTGTTGGCGATGAGCGCCTGCATCACGAGGCACTTGCCGGACTCGCTGATGTAGCCGGTCTTGGAGACGCCGATCTTCCAGTCCCCGGCGCGCACCAGCGCGTTGGTGTTCACGTAGGCCACCTTGCGGCCGCTGTCGGGCAGCGTCACGTCGAGGGCCGGGGTGGTCGAGTACTCGCGGATGATGTCGTACTTGGAGGCTTCCGCCACCAGGCGCGCGAGCTCCGCGGGGCTGGAGACGTTGCCGGGCGCGAGGCCGGAGGAATCGACGAAGCGCGTCGACTCCAGGCCCATCAGCCGCGCCTTGGCGTTCATGGCCTCGACGAAGGAATCGATGCCGCCGGGATAGGCGCGGCCCAGCGCCGCGGCGGCGCGGTTGTCGGAGGCGACCAGCGCGATGCGGATGAGGTCGTCGCGGCGGAAGTGCGCGCCCACGGGAAGGCGCGACTTCGTGCCCTTGAGGAGGTCGAGGTCCTCCGTGGAGATCTGCACCGGCTCGTCCAGCGGCAGCTTGGCGTCGAGCACCACCATCGCCGTCATGAGCTTCGTGATCGAGGCGATGGGGTGGACCGCGTCGGCGTTCTTGGCGAAGAGCGTCTCGCCGGTGTTGGCGTCGAGCACCAGCGCGGCGGTGCTCTTGAGGTTCGGGTCGCCGTCCTTGTCGACGTCGGCCACGGCGCGTGCCGGCTTCGCCTTCGCGCGCGGGGCGGGCTTGTCCGCGGCGATGGCCGTGGAGGCCAGGGCGAGGGCGGCGAAGAGGGCGGCGAGGCGCTTCATGGGGGCGGGAATCGGGAGGCAACCGGCACCATAGCAAAGGTGACCCGTCCGTGACAAGATAAGCCGGCTGAAGAACGAAACCCAAATCCCTGATTCGATGGCCCATTCCTCCCCCAAGACGCCGCACCCCGACACCCTGGCGGTGCACGCCGGCCAGTCGCCCGACCCGGCCACGGGGTCGCGGGCCGTGCCCATCCACCAGACGGCGAGCTTCGTCCTGCCCGACGCCGACACGGCCGCGGCGCTCTTCGACATGGAGCTGCCCGGGCACGTCTACTCGCGGCTCTCCAACCCGACGGTGGCCGTGTTCGAGGAGCGCATGGCGGCGCTCGAGGGGGGCGCGGGCGCCATCGCCACGGCGAGCGGGCAGGCCGCCCTGCACCTGGCCATCGCGACCCTCATGGGGCGCGGCGGCCACATCGTGTCGTCGGCGAGCCTCTACGGCGGCTCGCACAACCTGCTGCACTACACCATGCCGCGCTTCGGCATCGAGACCACCTTCGTGCCGGCCCGCGACCCGGAGGCCTGGCGGCGCGCCATCCGGCCGGAGACGCGCCTCCTCTTCGGCGAGTCGGTGGGGAACCCCTCGGTGGACGTGCTGGACATCCCCGCGCTCGCGCAGGTCGCCGGCGAGCACGCGATCCCGCTGCTCGTCGACGCCACGGTGACCACGCCGGCGCTGGGCCGCCCGCTCGACATGGGGGCGCACCTCGTCCTGCACTCGGCCACCAAGTTCCTCTCCGGCCACGGCGTCGTGATCGGCGGCGTGCTGGTGGACGGCGGGCGCATGGACTGGGACGCCTCCGGGAAATTCCCGACGCTCACCGAGCCCTACGAGGGCTTCCACGGCATGGTGTTCAGCGAGGAATCGCCGGTTTCCGCGTTCCTGCTGCGCGCGCGCCGCGAGGGCCTGCGCGACTTCGGCGCGTGCATGGCGCCGATGACCGCCTTCCAGGTGCTGCAGGGCCTGGAGACGCTGCACCTGCGCATGCCGCGCCACGTCGCGACCACGGGGCTCGTCGTCGAGTTCCTCGCCGCGCAGGAAGCCGTCACCCGCGTGCACCACCCGGGGCTCGCCTCGCACCCCGACCACGCGCTGGCCGCGCGCCTCTACCCGCGGGGCGCGAGCGCCATCCTCTCCTTCGAGATCCGCGGCGGCCGCGAGGCGGGCCGCAAGTTCATCGAGGCGCTCTCGCTCTTCTCGCACCTCGCCAACATCGGCGACGCCAAGTCGCTCGTGATCCACCCCGCCTCGACCACGCACCACCGCATGGACGACGCGGCGCTCGCGAACGCGGGCATCACGCCCGGCACGGTGCGCCTGTCCATCGGCCTGGAGCACCCCGACGACCTGCTCGAGGACCTTTCCCGGGCGCTGCGGGCCTCGCAGAAATGAACTTCATCGTGCAGGGCTACCCCGCCTACGCCTACACGGGCGGGCGGGCCTTCGACCCGGCGCTCCCCGCCGTCGTGCTGCTGCACGGCGCCGCGCTCGACCACAGCGTGTGGCACTACCCGGCGCGTTACCTCGCGCACCACGGATTCTCGGTGCTCGCCGTGGACTTCCCCGGCCACGGCCGCAGCCCCGGCGCGCTGCGCACGAGCGTCGAGGCGCTGGCCGACTGGGTGGCGGCGTTCGTCGAGGCGGCGTGCGTCGGGCGCGCGCACGTCGTGGGCCACAGCCTCGGCTCCCTCGTGGCGCTCGCGACCGCGATCGCCCACCCGGCTCGCGTGGCGCGCCTTGCGCTGCTGGGCACTGCCACGCCGATGCCCGTGGGCGAGGCCTTCCTCGCGGCGGCGAAGGACGACTCGCCCGCCGCCTTCGACATGCAGACGGCGTGGGGCCATGCGCGCAACGTGGCGCTCGCCACGAGCGCGATCCCCGGCCTCTCGCTCGCCGGCGCCAGCCGACGCCTCGTGGGGCGGGCGCGACCCGGCGTGCAGCATGCCGACCTCGCCGCCTGCCATGCCTATGCGCCCGACCCGACGGCGATCCGCGCCATCGCCGCGCCCACGCTCGTGATGGCGGGAAGGCGCGACCAGATGACGCCGTGGAAGGCCGGGCAGGCGGTGGCGAGCCAGATCCCGGGCGCGACCCTCGTCACGCTGGACTGCGGGCACGCGATGACGACGGAGGCGCCCGGCGCCGTCGCCGCGGCGCTGCACCGCCACCTCGCGGCCGGCGGCCGCTAGAAGAGCGACACCCCGCAGCGGAACACCGCCGTGAGCGGCGAGTTGCCGTCGTTGGGCTCGACGGGCAGCACGATGCGCGCGTTGGCCGTGCACAGCCGCCGGGCGACCAGCTCGCGGGCGGCCTCGCGCTCCATCACCTGGATCTCGGCGTGCAGGTAGTCCATGAAGGAGGCCGGCGACATCCGCTCCGCCTCGCGGCGCATCTCGAGCGAGAGCGCCGGCCCGAAGCGGACGCGGTAGAGCCCCGGCTCGGGCGCGAGGTCCCAGCGCAGCCGCTCGATCCTCGTGACCGTGATCTCGGATTCGCGGGGCGCCGGGGCGGGCGGGGCCGCGCACCCGGCGAGCAGCGCGGCCGCGGCGGCGGCCGCGAGCCATGGGGTGTGGGTCATGCGTCCTTCCTTTCGCCGGCGAGGGCCGGGTCGCCCTGCGCCTCTTCCTGTTGCTGGAGCCGCCACATCTCGGCGAACTTGCCGTCCCTCGCGAGGAGGTCGCGGAAGGCGCCGCGCTCGACGATCCGCCCGCCCTCCATCACGAGGATCTGGTCGGCGTCGACGATGGTGGAAAGCCGGTGCGCGATCATGAGCGTGGTGCGGTCGCGCGAGATCTCGGCGAGCTCGGCCTGGATCGCCTTCTCGGTGCGCGAGTCGAGCGCGGAGGTGGCCTCGTCGAAGATGAGCACGGGCGGGTTCTTGAGCAGCGTCCGCGCGATGGACACGCGCTGCTTCTCGCCGCCGGAGAGCTTCAGGCCGCGCTCGCCCACGGTCGTCTCCCACTTGTCCGGCAGGCTCTCGATGAAGTCGAGGATGTGGGCGACCTTGGCGGCCTCGACCACCTCCTCCCGCGTGGCGCCCGGCCGCCCGTAGGCGATGTTGTAGTAGATCGTGTCGTTGAAGAGCACCGTGTCCTGGGGGACGATGCCGATGGCCGCGCGCACCGAGGCCTGCGTCACCTCGCGGATGTCCTGGCCGTCGATCGCGATCCGCCCGGCCTGCACGTCGTAGAAGCGGAAGAGGAGCCGGCCGAGCGTGGACTTCCCCGAGCCGCTCGAGCCCACCACCGCCACCGTCCTGCCGGCGGGCACCTCGAAGTCCACGCCGGCGAGGATGGGGCGGCGCCCGTCGTAGCTGAAGTCCACGCCCTCGAAGCGGATGGCGGCGCCGGCCACCGCGAGCGGCGGCGCCCCGGGCCTGTCCTCGATCTCGCGGTTCACCGCGAGCAGGCGGAACATCTTCTCCATGTCCGTGAGCGACTGCTTGATCTCGCGGTAGAGCACGCCGAGGAAGTTGAGCGGGATGTAGAGCTGGATGAGCAGCGCGTTCACCATCACCAGGTCGCCCAGCGTGAGCGAGCCGTGCACGATGCCGTCGGAGGCGCGCCACATGAGCAGCGAGACGGTGACCGCGATGATCGCCGCCTGCACGGTGTTGAGGAACCCCAGCGAGGTCTCGCTCGTCACCACCGCGCGCTCGTAGCGCGAGAGGCTCTCGTCGTATCGCTTCGCCTCGAAGCGCTCGTTGCCGAAGTACTTCACCGTCTCGAAGTTGATGAGGGAGTCGACGGCGCGCGTGCTCGCCTTCGAGTCCGACTCGTTCATGGCGCGGCGGTGGTGGATGCGCCGCTCCGAGATGAGGAAGGTGGCCGAGATGTAGAGCACGAGCGCGCCCACGGTGATCACGCCGAACCACACGTCGAAGCGCACGATGAGGAAGCCGGTCACGAGCGCGATCTCGAAGAAGGTCGGGAGCACGCTGAAGACCATGTAGTTGAGCAGCGTCGAGATGCCGCGCACGCCGCGCTCGATGTCGCGCGTGAGCCCGCCCGTCTGCCGCTCCAGGTGGAACCTCAGCGACAGCGAGTGCATGTGCTCGAACACCTCGAGCGCCACGCGGCGCATGGCGCGCTGCGCGACCTTCACGAACACCACGTCGCGCAGCTCGTTGAAGAGCGTGGACGACATCCGCAGCAGCCCGTAGGCCGCCAGCAGCGCCACCGGCACCGCGAGCACGGCCTTGGGGCCCGAGAGTCCGTCCACGATCGCCTTCATGACGAGCGGGACGCCCAGGTTCGCGACCTTGGCGGTAACGAGGAAGGCGAGGGCGAGCAGCACCCGGCCGCGGTACTCCCACAGGTAGGGCAGGAGCTTCGCGACGACGCCCGCGTCCCCGGTGGCGGGGGGCTCGGCGGGCTGGGGTGTCTGCTGCGGGAGGGTGGCGGTGCTCATCGGCGGGAGCGCTTCGTCCGCTATAGTAGCAGCGACCATGCCCCGCTTCGCCGCCAACCTCGGGTTCCTCTTCGCCGAGCTGCCGTTCGAGCGCCGCTTCGGCGCGGCCGCGGCGGCGGGCTTCGCGGCGGTGGAGTTCGCGCAGCCCTACGACCGCGAGCCGCGCGAGATCGCGGAGCTGCTGGAAGCCAACGCGCTCGCGATGGTGCTGTTCAACCTGCCCATGGGCGACAAGGCGGCCGGGGACTTCGGCATCGCCTGCCTGCCGGGGCGCGAGGACGAGTTCCGCGAGGGCGTGGCGAGCGCCATCGCGTACGCCCGCGCGCTGGGCAACGAGCGCGTGAACTGCATCGCCGGCAAGGCGCCGGCGGGCGCCGACCCGGCGCTCGTGCGCGCGACGCTGCTCGCGAACCTGCGCCACGCGGCCGCGGAGTTCGCGCGGGCCGGGCTCACGCTGCTCGTGGAGCCCATCAACACCGTGGACGTGCCCGGCTTCTGCCTCGCGAGGCAGGCCGAGGGCGCGGCGCTGCTGGCGGAGCTCGCCGCGGAGAACGCCGGCCTGCAGTACGACATCTACCACGCGGCGATGATGGGCGACGACCCGGTCGAGGGCCTCGCGCGCTTCGCCCCCGTGATCCGGCACGTGCAGTTCGCCGACGCGCCGGGGCGCCACGAGCCGGGCACCGGGCGCGTGGACGTCGCCGGCTGCTTCCGGCGCCTGGACGCGATGGGCTACGCGGGCTGGGTGGCCGGCGAGTACCGGCCTACGGGCCCCACGGCGGAGAGCCTCGCCTGGCTCGCCTGAAGGGCGGGCTTGCGCCGCCGCGGCGCGGTGCTAGGATGGCTCGACCCCTCGCCGGGGCCCCTCACGCGGAGGCGACCATGTCCACGCGCCGGCTCGCACGACTCCTGCTCGCCCTTGCCTTCCTCGCCTGCCCGCCCGCCCTGGGCGCGGCGAGCCCCTCCAGCACGGACAAGGCGGGGGAGAAGCCCACCGTTGCGCCGCAGGACGACGAGGCCACCGTGCGCGCGCTGCAGGAGGCGGCCGCGGCCGTGGTCTCGGTGCGCACGCGCGCCATCGGCGACGCGCGCTCCGTCGAGAGCCTCGGCGCGCAGCGCGCCGGGTCCGGCGTGCTCATCGCGCCGTCCGGCCTCGTGCTCACCATCGGCTACCTCATCCTCGAGGCCGACCAGGTGGAAGTCACCGATTCGTCGGGCAGGTCCATGCCGGCCACCGTCGTGGCCTACGACCACGCCACGGGCTTCGGGCTGCTGCGCCCCTTCGGCCCGCTCGCGCCCAAGCCCGTGCGGCTGGGCGAAAGCGGGCGCGTGGAGCAGCTCGACCGCCTGATGGTCGTCACCGGCGGCGAGGGCGGCGTGTCGGTGGCGACCGTCGTGTCGAAGCGGCCCTTCGCGGGCTACTGGGAGTACCTCATCGACGGGGCCATCTTCACCACGCCGCCGCGCACGGACCACAGCGGCGCGGCACTCATCAACCGCGAGGGCGAGCTGGTGGGCATCGGCTCGCTCTTCGTGATGGACGCCATGACGCCCGGCGAGCGGCTGCCCGGCAACATGTTCGTGCCCGTGGACCTGCTCAAGCCCATCCTCGACGAGATGATCGCCACGGGGCGGCAGAAGGGCGGGCGGCGGCCGTGGATCGGCCTGAACACCGTCGAGGACGACGGCCGGCTCAAGGTGCTGCGCGTGAGCGCCGGCGGCCCGGCCGACCGCGCGGGCGTGCAGGCGGGCGACATCATCCTGTCGGTCGGCGGGCGCAAGATCCGCGACCTGCCGGACTTCTACCGCAAGCTCTGGGCGCTGGGCGAGCCGGGCGTCGAGGTGGGGCTCACGCTCCTGCAGGGCACGGACGTGAAGGAGCTGCGCCTGCGGTCCATCGACCGCCAGGACTTCCTGCGGCGCAAGCCCACGATCTGAAGCGCGCTATCATCGCGCGGTGACCGGCTCCCCGGCGGGACTGCGCCGCCTCCTCTACGCCGCCGCGCTGCTGCGCGCGCTCGCCATCGGCATGATGGCCGTGCTGGTGGGGCTTTATTGCGCGAAGCTGGGGTTCTCGGCCGCGCAGATCGGCGTCGTGCTGTCGGCGGCACTGTGGGGCGCGGCGCTCGCCACGCTCCTCACGATGGTCGCCGGCGCGCGCGTCTCCGAGCGCTCGCTCCTCGTGGCCCTCTGCGCGCTCCCGGTCGCGGGCTGCGCGGTGCTCCTCGCGACCGACGCGTTCCCCCTGGTCGTCGCGGGCGCCTTCCTCGGCATGTTCAACGTGAACGGGCGCGACCGGGGCGCCATTCCCATCCTCGAGCAGGCGATGTTCCCGGCGACCACGACGGACGCGGACCGCACGCGCGTCTTCGCCTGGTACAACGTGCTGCTCGACGCCGGCTACGCGGCCGGCGGGCTGCTGGCGGCGCTGCCGACGGCGCTCGAGTCGCTGGCCGGCATGGCGCCGCTCGCCGCGATGAAGGCGGCGCTCGTGCTTTTCTGCGCGCTCTACCTCGCCTCGGCGGCGCTGTATGCGAGGCTTCCCTCCCGGGTGGGCGATGGCGCGCCTTCCCGCCTGCGCGACCTCTCGCCGGAAAGCCGGCCCATCATCGCGAAGATCTCGGCGCTCTTCTTCGTCGACGCCTTCGCCGGCGGCTTCATCGGCTCGGCGATCTTCGCCTACTGGTTCTCGGAGCGCTTCGGGGCGTCGGCGGCGACGGTGGCCGTGCTCTTCAGCGCCGGGCGGCTGCTCTCGGCGGCCTCCCACATCGCGGCGGCGTGGCTCGCGAAGCGCATCGGGCTCATCAACACGATGGTCTACACGCACATCCCGTCGAGCCTGCTCCTCTTCACGATCGTGGCCACCGACGACTTCGCGTGGGCGGCGTTCTTCTTCCTGCTGCGCGAGAGCCTGAACGAGATGGACGTGCCGACGCGACAGTCGTACGTGATGGCGGTGGTGAAGCCGGCCGAGCGGCTGGCCGCCGCCGGGATCACGAACCTCGTGCGCTCCGGGGGCTGGGCGCTCGCGCCGATGTTCGCCGGCGCCCTCATGCAGTCGGCGGGCCTGGGCGTGCCGCTGGTCCTCGCCGGCGTGGCGAAGATCGGCTACGACCTCGCCCTCTGGCGCGCCTTCCGCCAGGTCAAGCCGCCCGAGGAACGGGGACAGTAATCGGGGACGGTTCTTCGGAACCGTCCCCGATTACTGTCCCTCCTTGCGGTCGCGCTTGCGGGCGGCGAGGCGGATGCCGCGGCGCTCGAGGGCGTCGCGCAGGAGGTACTCGACCTGCCCGTTGGCACTGCGCAGCTCCGACTGGGCCAGGCGCTCGATCTCGGCCCAGATCACGGGGTCGATGCGCAGCAGGAAGGCCTTCTTGTCGGGGCTCGCCATCCGCGCTCAGCGCCGCTTGCGCTCGCCGCCGCCGGCCGCAGGCATGCGCCGGTAGCGCGCGATCCCCCCGAGCGAGAGGGCCACGAGCGCGATGGCCGTGGCCCCGGACCAGATTCCCACCCCGTCCTCGCCGATGAGGCTCGCGCCCGCCGCCATCGCCGCGACGCCGAACGACGCGCCGCCCGCAGCGAGCGTGAAGCCCATCCAGCGCCCCAGCCCCTGCGCGTCCGGGTAGCGCTCCGGGTGCGCGCGGTAGTTGTTGATCAGGTTCACCTTGCCCAGCACGCCGATCGCCCAGCCGAGGGCGAGCAGCACGGCGGAGGCGAGGCCCAGGCCCCACGCGCCCAGGGCGGCTTCGTCCATGGCCGCCTCAGGTGTAGAGCGTGCCGGCGTTGACGATGGGCTGCGTGTCGCGCTCCGAGCAGAGCACCACCATGAGGTTCGACACCATCGCCGCGCGCCGCTCGTCGTCCAGCTCGACCACGTTCTTCTCCGACAGGCTCTTCAGCGCCATCTCCACCATGCTCACCGCGCCCGTGACGATCTTGGCGCGCGCGGAGATCACCGCCTCGGCCTGCTGGCGGCGCAGCATCGCCCCGGCGATCTCGGGCGCGTAGGCGAGGTGCGTGAGCTTGGCCTCCTCGACCTTCACGCCGGCGAGGTTCACTCGCGCCTGCAGCTCCGCGCAGAGCGCGTCGGCCACGGTGTCGGCGCCGGCGCGCAGCGTGATCTCGCCGGCCTCGTGCTCCTCGCCCTCGTCGTAGTTGTAGCGCGTGGCCACGTGGCGCAGCGCCGACTCGCTCTGCACGCGCACGAAGTTCTCGAAGTCGTCGACGTCGAAGAGCGCCTGCGCGGTGTCCTCCACGCGCCAGACGACCACCGCGGCGATCTCCACCGGGTTGCCGCGCTTGTCGTTCACCTTGAGCGTGTCCACGTTGTGGTTGCGCGCGCGCACGCTCACCTTCTTGCGGATGAGCCAGGGCCAGGTCCAGCGCAGCCCGGGCGTGCGCTCGGTGCCCGAGTAGTCGCCGAAGAGCGTGAGGACGCCCGCCTCGTTGGGCTGGAGCATGAAGAACCCGCCCGCCACGAACACGACCGCGAGCCCGAGGGGCACCGCGATCGCCGGCGCGCGGGCGCCCACGATGGCGAACACCAGCAGGCCGATGAGCGCCAGCAGGGCGAGCAGCATGGCGATGCCGTTGAAGGTGCTGGCGGGCTTCTCGAAATTGCCTTCCTTGCGGTACTGGGCCATGGCGACTCCCCGGCGAGAGCTATTAAAGTGATATCACTTTGCCGGAAAGGTTCCCCGCCGTCAAGTCGGGGACTGTCCCCGCTTTCCGGGGACTGTCCCCGGCCTGTGTGCAGGAATGGGGACGGTCCCTGTTCTTGCGAGCA
>JAHCAK010000043.1 GCA_019634955.1 Burkholderiales bacterium | reverse complement strand
CACAAGGTGGCCCCGCGGCTCGCGCGGCGGTTCACGGTGGTCGCCGCCGACCTGCGCGGCTACGGGCAGTCGGGCAAGCCCGCGACGGACGGGCGGCACGGCCCGTATTCGAAGCGGGAGATGGCGAAGGACCTCGTGGCCGCGATGGCGGCGCTGGGCCACCCGCGCTTCCGGCTCGCCGGCCACGACCGCGGCGGGCGCGTCGCGCACCGCCTCGCCGTGGACCACCCGCAGGCGGTCGAGCGCCTCGCGGTGCTCGACATCTCGCCCACGCTCGCCATGTACGAGCGCACCGACATGGCCTTCGCGCGCGCCTACTGGCACTGGTTCTTCCTCATCCAGCCGGCGCCGTTTCCCGAGACGCTAATCGCGGCCGACGCGGGCTTCTACCTGCGCAAGAAGATGGGCTCGGGGTCCGCGGGCCTCGCGCCTTTCGACCCGGCGGCGTGGGCCGAGTACGAGCGCCGCTTCACCCCGGAGGCGATCCACGCGAGCTGCGAGGACTACCGGGCGGCGGCCACGATCGACCTCGAGCACGACCGCGCCGACCGCGAGGCCGGCCGAAGGATCGCCTGCCCGGTGCACGCGCTCTGGGGCGCGCACGGCGTGGTGGAACGCTGCTTCGCGCCGCTGGCGGACTGGGGCGCGGCGAGCGCCGGGCCCGTGACCGGCCGCGCGCTGCCCGCCGGCCACTACCTGCCCGAGGAGGTTCCCGGCCTCGTGGCGGACGAATTCGAATCGTTCTTCGGAGACTGAGGAAAGCATGAAGACCTATCGCATCGCCACCATCCCCGGCGACGGCATCGGCAACGAGGTGGTGCCCGAGGGCATCCGCGTGCTCGAGGCCGCGGGGCGCAAGTTCGGCATCGGCTTCGCGTGGGACGAGAAGCCGTGGAGCTGCGCGTACTACCAGAAGCACGGGCGCATGATGCCCGAGGACGGGCTCGCGCAGATCCGCCACCACGACGCGATCTTCCTGGGCGCCGTGGGCTACCCGGGCGTGCCCGACCACGTCTCGCTCTGGGGGCTGCTCGTGCCCATCCGGCGCGAGTTCCAGCAGTACGTGAACCTGCGGCCGGTGCGCCTCATGCCGGGCGTGCGGAGCCCGCTCGCCGGCCGCAAGCCCGGCGACATCGACTTCTGGGTGGTGCGCGAGAACAACGAGGGCGAGTACTCCTCGATGGGCGGGCGCATGTACGGCGGCACGGAGCAGGAGTTCGTGACGCAGCTGTCGGTGTTCTCGAAGCGGGGCACGGACCGGATCCTGCGCTACGCCTTCGAGCTGGCCAGGACGCGGCGCAGGAAGCACGTCACCTCGGCCACCAAGAGCAACGGCATCGCGATCACCATGCCGTACTGGGACGAGCGCTTCAAGGCGATCTCGGCGGAGTACCCCGAGGTGCAGACCTCGCAGTTCCACATCGACATCCTCACCGCGCACTTCGTGCAGCACCCCGACTGGTTCGACGTGGTGGTGGGCTCCAACCTCTTCGGCGACATCCTCTCGGACCTGGGGCCGGCCTGCACGGGCACCATCGGCATCGCGCCGGGCGCCAACATCAACCCCGAGCGCGAGTTCCCCTCGATGTTCGAGCCGGTGCACGGCAGCGCCCCGGACATCGCCGGGAAGTACGTCGCCAACCCCATCGGCCAGATCTGGTCGGGCGCGATGATGCTCGCCCACCTGGGCGAGACCGAGGCCGGCGAGGCCATCGTGAAGGCGATCGAGCGCGTGCTCGCGGACGGTCCGCGCACGCGCGACCTGGGGGGCACGGCCGGCACCGCCGAGGTGGGCAAGGCCATCGCCGACGCGCTCTAGGGCGCCGCGGTGGCGAAAGCGGGGGCAAGTCTGTATACAATCGGATACGAGAGCCCGGCCACGGGTCCGACCAACGAAGGAGGAGGGTACAAGTGAAGAGACGAGATTTCCTGGTGATGGGCGGCGCGGTGGCCGCCTCGATGGCGCTGCCGGCCCGCGCGGCGTTCCCCGACAAGCCGATGCGCATGATCATCGCCTTCGCCCCCGGCGGCGAGTCCGACATCGGCGCGCGGCAGCAGCAGATCGTGTTCAAGCGCCTGTTCGGGCAGGACATGGTCATCGAGTCCAAGCCCGGCGCCGGCGGCGCGCTCGCCTGGAGCCAGCTCAACTCCTACCCGGGCGACGGCTACACGGTCATGGGGACGAACCTGCCGCACATCGTGCTGCAGCCCCTCGAGGGCAACGTCCAGTACAAGACCGAGGACATCACGAACGTCCACATGTACCAGTACACGCCCGACGCGATCATCGTGCGGGCCGACAGCCCGCTCAAGACCTACGCGGACCTCGTGAAGGCCGCGAAGGAGGGCCAGGACAAGGTCACCTTCGCCGGCTCGGGCACGAACTCGGCCAACCACGTGGCCCACACGCGCCTGAACCGGCTCATGGGCACGAAGACGACCTACGTGCCGTTCAAGGGCACGGGCGACCTCGTCTCCTCCGTCCTCGGCGGGCACGTGACCGCCGCCATGTCCTACAACACCCTCGCCCTGTCGCAGAAGGGCAAGATGCGCATGCTCGCGGTGGCCTCGGAGAGCCGGCTCGCCGGCTTCCCCGACGTGCCGACCTTCAAGGAACTCGGCGGTGACTGGGTCGACGGCGCCTACCGCGGCGTGGGCGTGCCCAAGAGCACGCCCGAGGACATCCGCAAGCGCGTGTCGGACATCTTCTCGGCGATCAACCAGGATCCCGAGTTCCGCAAGAAGATGGCCGATGGCGGGTTCGAGCTGATCGACGTGACCTACGACAAGATGGCGGCCTTCATGGCCGAGCGCACGAAGGCCTACGTCGAGGTGGCGAAGCTGATGGGGCTGGCGAAGTAGCGGGAACGGCAGGACACGCCCCGGGCCGCGGCATATACTGCACGCGGGCCGGGGCGCCGCAACCTGACGCGAAGCTGACGGCAAGCAAGGTGGTCGAAAACCGAAGAGGAGGCGCCGGCGCGATGCCTGGCGGACCAAGCGCATGAAGCATCTCATCAAGAACCCCCGCGACTTCTGGGCGGGCATCATGTTCCTCGCGACGGGCGGGCTCTTCGCCGGCATCGCGCTCACCTACAAGCTCGGCACGGCGGCGCGCATGGGCCCGGGATTCTTCCCCTTCGCCCTGGGCGTGATCCTCGCGCTGCTGGGGCTCGCGATCGCGGCGTCGGCCTTGCGCGACAGGAACAAGGGCCCGGGCGTGGAGAAGTTCCACTGGGGGCCCGTGTTCTGGGTGCTCATGCCCATCGTCGTCTTCGGCTTCCTGCTGAAGATCCTCGGGATGATCGTGATGGGCCTGTTTGTCGTGATCGTCTCCAGCATCGGCAGCGAGGAGTTCCGCCTGCGCCCCGTCGTCCTGCTCGCCATCGGGCTGGTCATCTTCTGCAGCCTCACCTTCGTCGCGGGCCTGAAGCTCCCGATCCCGCTGTGCCCGGGGTTCGAGGTCTTCGAGAAGTTCGCGATGTGCCGCGTCTGAGGCGACCATGGAACTGCTCGCGAACCTCCAGCTCGGCTTCGGCGTCGCCCTCGCGGGGACGAACATCCTCTACTGCTTCATCGGCGTGCTCCTGGGCACGCTGATCGGCGTGCTGCCCGGCATCGGCCCGGTGGCCACCATCGCCATGCTGCTTCCGGCGACCTTCGTGCTGCCGCCGGTCTCCGCCCTCATCATGCTGGCGGGCATCTACTACGGCGCGAGCTACGGCGGCTCCACCACGGCGATCCTCGTGAACCTGCCCGGCGAGGTGAGTTCCGTGGTCACCTGCCTCGACGGCCACCAGATGGCCAAGCAGGGCAACGCCGGCAAGGCGCTCGCCATCGCGGCCATCGGCTCGTTCTTCGCCGGCACGGTGGCCACGCTCCTCGTGGCCGCGTTCGCGCCGCCGCTGGCGGAGCTGGCCCTCAAGTTCGGCCCCGCCGACTACTTCTCGCTCATGGTGCTGGGCCTCATCGCCGCGGTGGTGCTGGCGCACGGCTCGCTCATCAAGGCGGTGGCGATGATCGTGCTGGGGCTGCTGGTGGGCCTCATCGGCACGGACGTGAACTCCGGGGTGGCGCGCTACAACTTCGGCCTGCCGGAGCTCATCGACGGCGTGGGCATCGGCCCCATCGCCATGGGCATCTTCGGCTTCGGCGAGATCATCCGCAACCTCGAGCACGGCCAGAAGCGCGACGTGTTCGTGAAGAAGGTGACGGGCCTCATGCCGACCTGGCAGGACATGCGCATCTCGGCGCTGCCGATCGTGCGCGGCACGGCGCTGGGCTCCGCGCTCGGGATCCTGCCCGGGGGCGGGCCGATCCTCGGCTCGTTCTCGGCCTACACGCTGGAGAAGAAGCTCTCGAAGTACCCCGAGCGGTT
This sequence comes from Burkholderiales bacterium, assembly GCA_019634955.1. Lineage (GTDB taxonomy): Bacteria > Pseudomonadota > Gammaproteobacteria > Burkholderiales > Usitatibacteraceae > FEB-7. Next base: position 25,266 of record JAHCAK010000043.1, on the reverse strand, counting down.
CGGCAAGGGCGTGATCGAGGGCGTGGCCGCGCCGGAGTCGGCCAACAACGCCGCGGCGCAGACCTCCTTCATCCCGCTGCTCACGCTGGGCATCCCGTCCAACCCGGTGATGGCGCTCATGATCGGCGCCATGATCATCCACGGCATCCAGCCGGGCCCGCAGATCATGACGGCCAAGCCCGACCTCTTCTGGGGCATGATCGCCTCGATGTGGGTGGGCAACCTCCTGCTCGTGGTGCTGAACCTCCCCATGATCGGCATGTGGGTGAAGCTCCTCACGCTGCAGTACCGCTTCCTCTACCCGGCGATCCTGCTCTTCTGCTGCATCGGCGTGTACTCCATCAACAACTCGTGGATGGACGTGCAGCTCGCGGCGATCTTCGGCCTGATCGGCTACCTCTTCGGCAAGCTCGACTGCGAGGCGGCACCCCTGCTGCTGGGCTTCGTGCTGGGGCCGATGATGGAGGAGAACCTGCGAAGGGCGCTGCTGCTGTCGCGCGGCGACCCGGCGGTGTTCGTGACGCGCCCCATCAGCGCGACGCTGCTGGTGCTGGCCGTGCTGCTGCTCGTGATCGTGGCCGCGCCCTCCGTGAGGAAGAAGCGCGAGGAGACCTTCGTCGAGGAGGACTAGCCGCCGAGCAGGCCCGCCAGCCCGGCCAGGTCGGCGACGACCGCGTCGGGCGCGGTGCCCAGGCGCTCCACCGGGGCGCCCGCGCGGTTGACCCAGTAGGCGCGGAAGCCGAAGGACTTCGCCCCGGCGGCGTCCCAGCCGTTGGAGGAGACGAAGCCCACCGCCTCGGCAGGCAGTTCCAGCGTGGCCGTGGCGAGCGCGTAGACGCGCGGGTCGGGCTTGAAGACGCCGGCCGCGTGGACGCTCAGCACGCGCTCGCCGAAGAAGACGCGCAGCTCGTTGTGGTCCACCACGGCATCGAGCATCTCCGGGTGGCCGTTGGAGAGGATCGCGAGCGGCCGGCCGCGGCCGAGCGCCTCGAGCGCGCCGCGCACTTCCGGGAAGGGCGAGAGCGTGCGGTAGGCCGCGAGCAGCGCCTCGCGCGCCGCCGCTCCCGCCTCGAGCCGCAACGACTCCAGCGCCCAGTCGAGCGCGTCGGCCGTCACGACATCGAAGCCGTCGTAGCGGCCCATGAGGCTGCGCAGCCAGGTGTACTCGAGCTGCTTCGTGCGCCACGCCTGCGACAGCGCCGCGCCCCGGCCGGGGAAGAGCGTGTCGGCGAGCCGCGTGACGGAGTGCACGTCGAAGAGCGTGCCGTAGGCGTCGAAGACGAGGGCTTGCGGGGCGGCGGTCATGGCGGTTCCTCCTCGCCGTCAGGATAACCCCGATGGCGCGGCCGCCGGTGCTACCATTTCCGGACCCGCGACTCCCGTCCCCACCGCCATGCTCCCCCGCCCGCTCGTCCTCGCCGCCGCGCTCCTCGCGGCCGCGCTGCCTTCCCTCGCCCAGACCTGGCCCGCCAAGACCGTGAAGATCATCGTTCCCTTCCCGGCCGGCGGCCCCACCGACGTGCTCACCCGCTTCCTTTCCGACAAGCTGGGCGCGCAGCTCGGCCAGCCCGTGATCGTGGAGAACAAGCCGGGCGCGGGCGGCGCGATCGGCGCCGACCTCGTGGCGAAGAGCCCCGCGGACGGCTACACCCTCGTGATGGCGACCGCGAGCACGCACTCGATCGGGCCCTACCTCGGGAAGGTGCCCTACGACCCGGTGAAGGACTTCACGCCCGTCGTCTGGGTCGGCAACGCGACCAACCTCATGGTGGTGAGCAACCACGTGCCCGCCAACTCGGTGAAGGAGCTGATCGAGCTGGCGAGGAAGGACCCGGGCAAGCTCAACTACGCCACGAGCGGCATCGGCACGATCTCGCACCTCACGAGCGAGCTCTTCGCCGCCATGGCGGGCATCAAGCTCACGCACGTGCCGTACAAGGGCACGCAGCAGTCGATCCCCGACCTCATGTCCGGGCAGGTGGCGATCCTCTTCGACAACATCATGACCGCCCAGCCCAACGTGAAGGCGGGCAAGGTGAAGGCGCTCGCCATCTCCTCGCCGGGCCGCTCGCCGCTGGTGCCGGAGGTGCCCACGGTCGCCGAGTCCGGCCTGCCCGGCTTCCAGAGCGTGGTGTGGTTCGGGCTGCTGGGCCCGGCGGGCACGCCCAAGCCCGTGGTGGACCGGGTGAACGCGGAGATGAACCGCGCGCTGGCGCTGCCCGAGATCCAGGCGCGCTTCGCGCAGATGGGCTTCGAGCCCGCGGGCGGGAGCGCGGCCGACTTCGCCGCGGTGATCGCGCGCGACGCGCAGAAGTGGTCGAAGGTCATCCAGGACGCCAAGGTCAAGCCCGAGTAGCCCGCCCGCCGAAAGCCGAGATCATGTTCACCTGGGACTTCCCTTACGCCTCGCAGCGCATGCCCGTGCTCGCGAAGAACGTCGTCGCCACCTCGCAGCCGCTCGCCGCGCAGGCGGGCCTCCAGGCGCTCGCGCGCGGCGGCAACGCGGTGGATGCCGCGCTCGCGGCCGCCATCACCCTCACCGTCGTCGAGCCCACCTCCAACGGCATCGGCTCGGACGCCTTCGCGATCCTGTGGGACGGCGAGAAGCTCGTGGGCCTGAATGCCTCGGGGCGCGCGCCCGCCGGCTGGACGCCGGAGCGCTTCGCCGGCCGCGCGGCGATGCCCGTGCACGGCTGGGACGCGGTCACCATCCCGGGCTGCGTGTCGGCGTGGGTCGCGCTCTCGCAGCGCTACGGCAAGCTCCCCTTCACGGATCTCTTCCAGGCCGCGATCCGCTACGCGCGCGACGGCTTCATGGTCTCGCCCATCACCGCGATGAGCTGGGCGCGGCAGGCACCCAATCTCAAGGGGTTCTCGGAATTCTCGTGGACATTCCTGCCCAAGGACCGCGCCCCGCGCGCGGGCGAGCGCTTCTACTGCCCGCAGCAGGCCGAGACGCTGGAGGAGATCGCCGCCACCAAGGGCGAGAGCTTCTACCGCGGCAAGCTCGCGGAGCGCATCGCGCTCGCCTCCCAGGCCGACGACGGCGCGCACACCGTGGAGGATTTCGCCGCGCACCGCTGCGACTGGGTGGAGCCGCTGTCGATCGAGTACCGCGGCTACCGCCTGCACGAGATCCCGCCCAACGGGCAGGGCATCGTCGCGCTCATGGCGCTGGGGATGCTGCGCCACTTCGACCTCGCCGCGCTCCCCGTGGACGGCGCCGACGCGCTGCACCTGCAGATCGAGGCGATGAAGCTCGCCTTCGCCGATGCCTACCGCTACGTGTCGGACCCCGCGACGATGGAGTTCGAGCCCGCGAAGCTGCTGGACGACGCCTACCTCGAGCGGCGCGCGAAGGCGATCGACATGAAGCGCGCGCAGGCCCACGCGCCGGGCGAGCCGCGCGCCGGGGGCACGGTCTACCTCACGACCGCGGACGCGAGCGGGATGATGGTGTCCTACATCCAGTCCAACTACATGGGTTTCGGCTCCGGCGTCGTCGTGCCGGGCACCGGCATCTCCATGCAGAACCGCGGCGCGGGCTTCTCGCTCGAGCCCGGGCACCCCAACCTCGTCGGCCCGGGCAAGCGGCCGTTCCAGACCATCATCCCGGGCTTCCTCACGCTGGACGGCAAGCCGGTGATGAGCTTCGGCGTGATGGGCGGGCAGATGCAGCCGCAGGGGCACGCGCAGATGGTCACGCGCATCGTCGACTGGCGCCAGAACCCGCAGGCCGCGAGCGACGGGCCGCGCTGGATCGTGAACGCCGACTTCAGCGTGAGCTTCGAGTCCTCCCGCTTCGCCCCCGGCGTCCTCGACGAGCTCGCCTCGCGGGGGCATCGCATCGTCGACCCCGAGGCGGCGATGTTCGGGTTCGGGGGGGCACAGCTCATATGGCGGTTCGAGGACGGGTACTGCGCCGGGTCGGACCATCGCAAGGACGGTCACGCGATAGGGTTCTGACGGGGGTTCACGATGGTGAGGTGACCGGGAGATCCGATCGGCATCCTGGGCCCGCAAGCGTGACCACCGGACGGGTGCCCCGAAACTCGAGGGCGCTCAACACACGAGCACCCTCGAGTTTCGACCCGTCTACAGTCGAGGCCGCTGGCGCTGCCTCGACCGCGGTGGTCGCCTGCCAAGGAATCCGCTCGACGCTCGCCGCGACCACGCGGCCGCACTTCGTGGAGCCGCCCGCGCGCGCGCCATCGCCGCACCGGTGGAAGCGCCACGGCGCCCACCGCAGGGACCGGGGGAAAGGTGAAGGGGGTGAAGTCCTTGGGCCCGCGACCACCGGGATGGGGCAGCGTGAGCGGCCCCATCTCTTGACGGGTAAAAAGTCGGGGGTGCTCGTGTGTTGAGCGCCCCCGACTTTTTGGGCACCCGTCCGGTGGTCACGCTTGCGGGCCGAAGGACTTCGACGGCCGTTCATCCTTCCCCGCCCACCGCCTCCCGCCGCTCGCTACGCGGCGGAAATCAGTCGTCGGCGCGCTTCGCGGGCGCGCCTTCGGGGAGGGCGCCGCCGGGGGCGGGGGCGCCGCCGGTGAGGCGGGCGGCCGCGCGCCGGCCGAGGGTGTCGCAGTAGGTGAAGAGGACGGGGACGACGACGAGGGTGAGGAGCGTCGAGGTGAGGATCCCGCCGATCACGGCGTGCGCCATGGGCGACTGCTGCTCGGAGCCCGGGCCGAGGGCGAGGGCGAGCGGCAGCATGCCGAACACCATCGCCGCGGTGGTCATGAGGATGGGCCGCAGCCGCACCTGCCCGGCGTCGAGGATGGCCTGCTCGCGCGTCTTGCCCTCGCGGATGCCCTGGTTGGTGAAGTCCACCAGCAGGATCGCGTTCTTGGTGACGAGGCCCATCAGCATGATGAAGCCGATCACCGAGAAGATGTTGAGCGTCGAGCCGAACACCATCAGCGACAGGAACACGCCGATGAGCGACAGCGGGAGCGAGGCCATGATCGCCACCGGCTGCAGGAAGCTGCCGAACTGCGAGGCGAGCACCAGGTAGATGAAGATCACGGCGATGGCGAGCGCGATGAGCGCGTACTTGCCGCTCTCCTGCATCATCTCGGAGTCGCCGCCCTGGTGGAAGCTGTACCCGGCCGGCAGCTGCGTCGACTTGAGGATCTTCTGCACCTCGGCCCCCACCTCGCCCAGCGTGGCCTTCGCGCCCAGGCCGCCCCAGATCTGGATCTGGCGCTGCAGGTTCCGGCGGTCGATCTGCCGCTCGGAGAAGGCCGGCTTGAACTCCGCGAGCTGGCGCAGCGGCACCATGCGCGGGGTCGCGTCGGCGTTGAAGGAGTAGCTCGCGACCCAGATCTTGTCGAGGTCGGCGATGCCGGTGCGCTCGTCCTTCGGCAGCCGCAGGAGGATCTGGTGGTTCTCGCCGTCGGGGCCCTCCCACTGCCCGGCCTGCTCGCCGCCGATGAGCGCGCGGGTGGTGGCGGCGATCTGCGCCATCGACACGCCCAGGTCGCTCGCGAGCTCGCGGTTCACGACGACGTCGAGCGCGGGGCTCGTGGGCTTGAAGGTCGACTCCACGTCCACGGTGCCGGGGATGGCGCGGATCCTCGCCATCACTTCCTGCGAGATGCGGTCGAGCTCGCGGATGTCCGGGCCCTGCACGAAGATGCGGATGGGCCGGTTCCAGCCGATCGAGACCTCCAGCCCCGCGATGCTCTTCAGCCGCTCGCGGAAGGCGTCGTCCATCTGCTTCTGCGTGCGCGCGCGGCTCGCCTTGTCCACGAGCTGGATCTCGATCCACGCCGAGTTGCGGCGCACGCTCTTGGACAGGCGCTTCACCTCGGGGAACTCCTTCAGCGCCGCCTCGACCTGCTCGGCCTTGGAGACGGTGTAGGCGAGCGAAGACCCCACGGGCGTCTGGATGCGAAGGCTGGTCCATCCCTCGTCGGGCTGCGGCACGAACTCGCTCTTGACGAGCCCCGCGGCCACCAGCCCGAAGGAGGCGGCGAGCGTGAGGGTCGCGATCCAGAGCACGATCGCCTTGTTGCGGATCCGCACGCGCTCCACCCGCAGGCCGCCGCGCGCGAACCCGCCGCGCGCCCAGCCGGTCACGGTGAGCTTCGGCACCCAGGTGCGGCGGTATTCCGGGCGGAAGGCCCAGCGCAGCACCTCGTCGTACTTCGCGTGGATCCAGTCCATGAGCCGCTGCTGGGCGTCCAGCAGCCGGCGCACGGGGCCGCGCCGCATCCAGCCGGAGGGCGGGTCGCGCCAGATGGAGGAGAGCATCGGGTCCAGCGTGAACGAGACGAAGAGCGAGACCATCACGGCGACCACCACCGTCACGCCGAACTGGTAGAAGAACTTGCCGATGATGCCGCCCATGAAGGCCACGGGCACGAAGACCGCGACGATGGTGAAGGTGGTGGCCATCACGGCGAGCCCGATCTCCTGGGTCGCCTCCAGCGCCGCCTGCCGGTGCGTCTTGCCCATGCCGAGGTGGCGCACGATGTTCTCGCGCACCACGATCGCGTCGTCGATCAGCACGCCGATGGAGAGCGACAGCGCCAGCAGCGTGATGAAGTTGATGGTGAACCCGAAGGCGTACATCGCGATGAAGGTCGCGAAGACGGAGATGGGGAGCGTGAGGCCGGTGATGACGGTCGAGCGCCACGAGTGCAGGAACAGGAACACGATCAGGATCGTGAGCAGCGCCCCCTCGAGGATCGTGCTCTTCACGTTGCTCACGGAATCCTTGATGAAGGTCGAGCGGTCGAAGCTCACCTCCAGCACCACGTCCGGCGGCAGCGACTTCTTGAGCTCCTCGATCTTCTTCCTGATCTCGGTGGCCATGTCGATGGTGTTGGCGCCGCGGGTCTTCCGGATCTGGATGGAGACGCCGCGCTTGCCGTTGACGGTCGCGAACGAGGTCTCCTCCTGCTGCGTGTCGCGCACGTCGGCGAGCTGCCCGAGGGTGATGGCGGTCGTGGCGGCCCCCGTGCCGCGCCGGGCGACGATGATGCGCTCGAAGTCCGCGGGCTTCGCGACCTTGCCTTTCACCTGCACCACGCGCTCGACGCGGTCGGAGACGAGCGCGCCCGCGGGCACGTCCTGGTTCTCCTGGCGCACGGCGGCGATGATCTGGTCGATGCCCACGCCGTAGGCGGCCATCTGCTCCGGCTTGAGGAAGATGGCGAGCTCGCGCTTGACCGACCCGTTCACCTCGATGTTGCCCACGCCGGGCGCGCCCTGCAGGCGCTTCACCACCAGGAGCTCGGCGAGGTCCGACACCTCGCGCAGGCTGCGCGCGTCGGAGAACATCGACAGGTACATCACCGGCTCGTCGTTGTCGTTGTCGGCGCGCGAGACGGTGGGCTCGCCCACGTCGCGGTTGAAGGTGCGCCGCGCCTCCGCCACCTGGTCGCGCACGTCCTGGATGGCGGTCTTGATGTCGACGTTCAGCTCGAACTCGGCGACCACCCAGGAGAAGCCCTGCACCGACCCCGAGCGGATGGTGCGGATGCCGCTCACGGTGTTCACGGCCTCCTCGAGGCGCCGGGTCACCTCCTCCTCGACCGCCTCGGCGGAAGCGCCGGGGTAGGGCGTGCGCACGACGGCGATGGGGATGCTCACGTCGGGCATCTGCTCGACGGACAGGCGCTGGTAGGAGAAGAGGCCGAGCACCATCAGCGCGGCCATCATCATGGTCGCGAAGACGGGGTTGTTGATCGAGACGCGCGTGAACCACATGGCGGCGGCTCCCTCAGGAGGCCCGGGCGGGCTTGAGCGTGGCCTTCGCGCCGGCCTTGAGGCCGTCGGCCTTCACCAGGATGGCGGGGACGCCGGCCTCGAGCCCCTCGTGCACCTCCACCAGGCCGCGCTCGGCGTTCCTCACGCCCAGCACGACGGTGCGGCGCTCGACCTTGCCGTCCTTCACGACCAGCACGAAGCTCTGCCCGCCCTCCTCGACGATGGCGGCGACGGGCAGCACGTTCACCGGCGCGCCCTCGGCGGTGTCGAGCGTGCCGTTGGCGAACATGCCGCCGCGCAGCGAACCGTCGGCATTGGCGAGCGTGACGAAGATGGAGATGGCGCGCGAGCCCGCCTCGGCGGAGGGATTGATGCGCTCGACCTTGCCGCCGAAGTCGCGGCCGGCGAAGCCGTCGACCTTGAAGGCGATGGGCTGGCCCACCTTCACGAACGGCACCTCGCTCACGGGCACCTGGGCCTCCAGCTCCATGCGCGAGAGGTCCACGACGGAGGCCACGGGCGTGTCCGCCGAGACCTTGTCGCCCACGTTCACCCAGCGCCGCGCCACGACCCCGGCGAAGGGCGCGCGCACCTGCGCGTCCTCCAGCGCCCGGCGCGCGATGGCGGCCTGGGCCTCGGCGCTCTGCAGGTTGGCGCGGGCCACCTGCACGGTGTTGAGCACGCTGTCGTAGGCGTTCTGCGAGATGAACGCCTTGGCGAGGAGCGCCCTGTTGTTGGCCTCGTTCTTCTGCGCGAGGTCGAGGCGCGCGCGCGCCTCGGCGACGGCGGCCATCTCGCGGTCCAGCCGGGCGCGCAGGTCGGCCGTGTCCAGCGCGACCAGCACCTGGCCCGATTCCACGCGCTGGCCCTCCTGCACGAGCACGCGCGAGACCTCTGCGGGCACCTTGGCGCGCACCGTGGCCGAGAGCACGGGCCTGAGCGTCCCGGAGAGCGGGATCTGCCGGCCCAGCGGCTGGCGCTCGAGCATCGCCACGTCGCCGGGGGCGAGCTCGAAGGTGCGGACCTTCTCCTCCTTCTTGGTTTCCTTCTTGGCCTCGCTGTTGCGAAGGCCGACGAACGTGCCGGCCACCGCGATCAGCGCGAGGAGGATGAGCGCCGGCTTCACGAAGCGGCGGCGGGAGCGGGGAGCGTCGGGCGGGAGCGCGGAGGAGGAGGTCATGGTCGGGTCTTTCGCAGGCGGGCGCGGGCCGGGTGGGCCCCCGTCCCATGCCCCGTTGGATGACGGGACCGGCCGGACTGGATTCAACCGGGTGGGGTGAGGGGCGATTATAGGCCGCGGGGGTATGCGCCGGCGCCGCCCGGCGCCAGTTCCCGCGCCCGGCCCCGGGGTATGCGCGCCGGCTCCCACTGCCTCGCGGCCGCGGCGAGAAGCGCCTCCGGGGCGCCGGCCGGCGGGACGGGCTGGCCGAGGAAGGCAAGGGCGGCGCGCAATGCGGCGAGGCCCTCCGCCGCGTCGACGGCCGGCGCGAGCGTTTGCTTCGAGAGCTTCTCCCCGCCGTGCGTGGCCACCGGGAAGTGCAGGTAGCGCGGCGTGGGCAGGCCCAGGGCGCGCTGGAGCGCCACTTGCCTCGGGGTGGAGTCGAGGAGGTCCGCGCCGCGCACCACGTCGGTCACCCCGAGATCGGCGTCGTCCACGACCACGGCGAGCTGGTAGGCGAAGAGCCCGTCGCGGCGGTGCACGACGAAGTCGCCGACGTCGTCCGCCAGGCGCTGCGAGACGCGCCCCTGCACGCGGTCGTCGAACGCGACCTCGCCCGCCGGGGCGAGGAAGCGCGTGGCCGCGGGCGCATCGGCCGGGATGGCCGCGTGGCGGCAAGTCCCGGGATAGACGATGCCGTCGATGCCGTGGACGCCCGAGTCCGCGATCTCGCGCCGCGAGCAGCGGCACCGGTAGGCGAGGCCGCCGGCGCGCAGTTTCTCCAGTGCCTCGGCGTAGCGCGCCGCGCGGTCGCGCTGGCGGACGACGGGGCCGTCCCACGCGAGGCCCAGCGCTTCCAGCGTGCGCAGGATCGCGTCCTCCGCCCCGGGCACCGTGCGCGGCGCGTCGACGTCCTCGATGCGCAGGTGCCACCGGCCCCCGGCCGCGCGCGCATCCAGCCAGCTCGCCACCGCGGCCACCAGCGAGCCGAAGTGCAGCGGCCCGGTGGGCGAGGGGGCGAAGCGCCCGATGTAGCGGGCTGCCGTCATGAAAGGAGGGAGGCGGCCACGAGCGGGTCCTCGAGCCGCTTCACGAACCACTTGGCCGCCTTGCCGGCGGTGGCGGGCCGCCAGGCCACGACGATCTCGGCGGGCGGGCGCGGCGCCTCGGCCTCGAGGATCGCGAGCCGCCCGGCCCAGGCCTCGCGCTCGGCGATCCAGCGCGGCAGCCAGCCGATGCCGAGGCCGGCCACGTGGGCGGCGACCTTGGCGTCGAGGCTCGCCACGGTGAGCACGTCCTGCCCGGAGAGCAGGCCCGCGGTGCGCGGCGGCAGCAGGCGCGAGCTGTCGGCGATGCTCACGGCGCGGTGCTCCAGCAGCAGGGCCTCCGTGACGGGGCCGGGCGCCTTCGCGAGCGGGTGCCAGGGCGCCGCGACGAGCACCATCTCCACGTGGCCCAGCGGGCGCGCCGTGTAGGCGGCCCCGGCGGGCGCGTCGCCCGTGGCGCCGATGGCGAGGTCGGCGCGGCCGGAGGCCATGGCGTCCCAGGTGCCGCCCAGCACCTCGTGCAGGAAGCGCAGCCGCGTGCCGGTGTTGGCCTCGTAGAACTCCGTGACGATCCCGTAGAGCTTCTCCATCCCGATCAGGGTGTCGACGGCGATGCGCAGTTCCGCCTCCCAGCCCTTGGCGACCTGGCGCACGCGGCACTCGAGGTCGGCGGCCGCGCGCAGCAGGTGGCGGCCCTCGTCCAGGAGCTCGCGCCCGGCGTCGGTGAGCCGGGCGCGGTGGCCGCGCCGGTCGAACAGGAGGACGTCGAGCGCCTCCTCGGCCTGCTGCACGGAGTAAGTGATTGCTGACGGAACGCGATGCAGCTCCTCGGCGGCAGCGGCGAAGGAGCCGCGCCGGTCGATGGCATCGAGAACCTCGAGCGCCTCGAGGGTCAGCTTCATGTTCAAAAAATACGAATGATCTGGTGAGAATTATTCGCTTTCATGAGTAAAACATCAACCCTATCATGCACTTCATCGTTCAACACGAATGCATGAGAGGAGCGACACCATGATGGAACTGCGCCGCAGCGAAGACCGGGGCCACGCCAACCACGGCTGGCTCGATTCCTTCCACTCGTTCTCCTTCGCCGACTACCACGACCCGGCCCACATGGGGTTCGGGCCGCTGCGGGTCATCAACGAGGACCGCGTGCAGCCCGGCATGGGCTTCGGCACCCACGGCCACCGCGACATGGAGATCATCAGCTATGTCCTCGACGGGGCGCTGGAGCACAAGGACAGCATGGGCAACGGCTCGGTCATCCGCCCGGGCGACGTGCAGCGGATGAGCGCCGGCACGGGCGTGCGCCACAGCGAGTTCAACCCCTCGGACCGCGAGGGGGTGCACTTCCTGCAGATCTGGATCGAGCCCGCTCGGCGCGGCATCGACCCCGGCTACGAGGAAAAGCGCTTCGACGCCGCCTCCAAGCGCGGGCGGCTGCGCCTGGTCGCCTCCCCGGACGGCCGCGAGGGTTCCGTCACCATCCACCAGGACGCGCGCGTGTTCGCGGCGCTGCTGGACGGGGCCGAGACGGCGGCCCACGCGCTGGCCCCCGGGCGACGCGGCTATGTGCACGTGGCGCGCGGCGAGGTGACCGCCAATGGCCATCCGCTCGTGGCCGGCGATGCCCTGAAGCTCGCCGGGGAGCCGGAAATCCGCCTCGAGAAGGGCCGCAATGCCGAAGTCATCGTCTTCGATCTTCCGTGAAATTCAACTGAAAATCTCCTAAAGGACAACATCGTGAACCCGACTCTCCTGAACAGCGCCACCCTGGCCGGCCGCGTCGGCCTCGGCCTCCTCTTCGTCGTCTCCGGTTTCGGCAAGATCACCGGCTTCGCGGGCACCGCGGGCTACATGGCCTCCAAGGGCATGCCCATGGCCGAGGTGCTGCTGGTCGGCGCCATCGCCATCGAGCTGGTCGGCGGCCTCATGCTGCTCGCCGGCTTCAAGGCCCGCTGGGCCGCGCTCGCCATCGCCGCTTTCCTCGTGCCCACGACGCTCATCTTCCACAGCCCCGTGGGGCCCGAGGCGCAGGCGCAGATGACCCAGTTCCTCAAGAACCTCTCCATCCTGGGCGGGATGCTCTACGTCGCGGCCTTCGGGCCGGGGGCGTGGAGCGTGGACCGCCGCTAGGGGCGCCGCCATGGCCGACAATGCCCGCCCCGTCACCCGCGTCATCGCCTCGCAGCCGGCCTCGGCCGGCACGATGCCCGTCCGCCGGGCGCTTCCGGACCGGGAGCGCCGCGCCGTCGGGCCGTGGGTCTTCCTCGACCACTTCGGGCCGTTCCGCGTGGCTCCCGGCGACGAAGGCGTGGGGCCCCATCCCCACGCCGGCATCGAGACCGTGACCTACCTGCTGGACGGCGTGAACGAGCACCGCGACTCCGCCGGCCACGAAGGCGTCGTCACCGCCGGCGGCGCGCAGTGGATGACCGCCGGGCGCGGCATCGTGCACGCCGAGCGCCCGCTCGCCGACGGCACGGGCGAGGTGATCCAGCACGGCATCCAGCTCTGGACCTCCTTGCCGCGCGCGTTGAAGATGGCGCCGCCGCGCTACCAGCGCCTGGAGGCGGCCGACATCGCGGAGAAGCGGCTGCCGGGCGCGACCTTGCGCGTCGTGGGCGGCGAGGTCGCCGGCGCCCGCGGCCCCGCCGAGACCCTCATGCCCGCCTTCGTCGCGCACGTGGCGGTGGATCCCGGCGCGGCGATCTCGCTGGATGTGGCGGCGTGCTTCGAGGCCGCGGCCTACGTGATCGCGGGCGAGGGCGCCTTCGGGCCGGAGGGCGTCGCGGCCTCCACGGGCGAGCTCGTCGTGTTCGCGGACGAAGGCGGCCCGCTCGACGCGCGCAACGCCGGCCCGGGCCGGCTGGACCTCATGGTGATCGGTGGCGAGCCCGCCGAGGGGCCGCTCGTCTTCCACGGCCCGTTCGTGATGAACAGCGTGGAGCAGGCGCGGGCCGCCGACATCGCCTACCGGACGGGCCGCATGGGCTCGCTCGCGTAGACTCGAGGCCAGGAGGCCCCATGGCACGCATCCTCGTCTTCGCCGGCAGCGCCCGGCGCGATTCGCTCAACAAGAAGCTCGCGCGCGAGGCGGCGCGGTTCGCGCGCGAGGCGGGGGCCGAGGCGACCTTCGTCGACCTCGACGACTACCCCATCCCGCTCTACCACGGCGACCTCGAGGCGGCCGAAGGCATGCCGGAGAACGCGCGGAAGCTGCGCGCGCTCTTCCTCGCCCACGACGCGCTCCTCGTCGCCTCGCCGGAGAACAACTCGTCGGTGACGGCGCTGCTCAAGAACACGATCGACTGGCTTTCGCGGGACCTCGGCGAGGGCCGCGGCGACGATTCCGGCCTCGCGCCCTGGCGCGGCAAGGTCGCCGGGCTCATGGCCGCCTCGCCGGGCGCGTTCGGCGGCGTCCGCGGGCTGCCGCACCTGCGCCAGGTCCTCGCGACGCTAGGCGTCACGGTGCTCGGCACCCAGGTCGCCGTGCCGCGGGCGCACGAGGCCTTCGGCCCCGATGGCCGAATCGCCGACGAGCGCGTGGCGAAGTCCGTGCGCGCGCTCGCCGAGGCGGTCGTGCAGGCGGCGGGGAAGCTGCACGCCTGAGGCGGCCATTGCGCCCGCCTATCGCGGGGATTGGCAATGACGATTGGCGCCGATTCCGCGATCGGCGGAAAATGACGGCATCGAAGACGAAAGGAGGCAATCGTGGCGAAGAAACAGGCGGCGAAGAAGCTGGCGAAGGCCGCGCCCCCCATCGACCTCGGCATCCCGGCGAAGGACCGCGAGAAGATCGCGGAGGGGCTCTCTCGGCTGCTCGCGGACACCTACACCCTCTACCTCAAGACCCACAACTTCCACTGGAACGTGAAGGGCCCGATGTTCCAGACGCTGCACCTCATGTTCGAGACGCAGTACAACGAGCTGGCGCTCGCCGTGGACCTCATCGCCGAGCGCATCCGCGCCCTGGGCTTCCCGGCGCCGGGGACCTACAAGGCCTACGCGAAGCTCTCGTCGATCCCCGAGACCGACGGCGTGCCCGACGCCCATGAGATGATCCGCCTGCTGGTCGAGGGGCAGGAGGCCATCGTCCGCACCGCGCGCAAGGTCTTCCCGCTGGTCGACAAGGCCGCGGACGAGCCCAGCGCCGACCTCCTCACGCAGCGCATGCAGGTCCACGAGAAAACCGCCTGGATGCTCCGGGCACTACTGGAGAAATAGCCGAGATGGCCGTCGTCGAACTCACGAAGGAGAACTTCGAGCAGGTGGTGACCGGGAACCCCATGGTCATCGTCGATTACTGGGCCCCGTGGTGCGGGCCCTGCCGCGGGTTCGCGCCGGTCTTCGAGAAGGTGGCGGAGGCCAACCCCGACGTCGTGTTCGCGAAGGTGAACACCGACGACGAGCAGGAGATCGCCGCGCACTTCCAGATCCGCTCCATCCCGACGCTCATGGTGTTCAAGGAGCAGGTCATCGTCTTCTCGCAGCCCGGCGCGCTGCCGCAGGGCGCCTTCGAGGAGGTGGTGCAGAAGACGAAGTCGCTGGACATGGAGATGGTCCGCAAGCAGATCGCGGAGCAGGAAGCCGCCGAGGGCGCGCCGCAGGCGTAGCCCCTTGGCCCCATCGGCGGGCCGGGCAGTTGAGTTTCCGCGTCGCTCGCCCCAAACTGCGAGCCTCGCAAACCACGACCCCGGTCCCCCGATGAGCCACAAGCCCATTCTCAAGGCGGCCCTCGCCGCCGCGGCGCTCCTCGCGCTCGCCTCCCCCGCACACGCCCAGGCCCCCGCCAAGGCGCCTTCCGACGCGCCCCTCACGGTCGAGGAGTTCTGGAAGCCGCCGCAGCTCATGGGCCCGACGCTCTCGCGCGACGGCAAGCACCTCGCCGCGACCATGCCCCTCAACGGGCGCATGAACCTCGTCGTGATCGAGCTGGCCACGCGCAACGTGCGGGCGCTCACCAACTACGACATCTTCGACGTCCTCAACGTGACGTGGGTGGGCAACGACCGCCTGCTCTACTCGCTGGGCCAGATCAACTCGCCCACCGGCCCCGGCCAGTTCGACGGCGGCGGCCTCTTCATGGTGAGCCGCGACGGCAAGGAAGGGCGGCGCATCTCCATGACGGTGCGCGAGATGCGCTCCAACCGCCAGAACGTGTACCGGAGCCTCAGCTACTTCCGCTCCATCCCGGGCAACGACGAGGAGATCATCGCCTCCGGCAACATGACGGACGCGAACTCGAACGACCTGTACCGCCTGAACGTGGTGACGGGCCGCTACACGCTGCTCACCTCGGGGCGCCCTTCCGAGTACGCCTACGAGTGGATCCTCGACAGCAAGCTCGTGCCGCGCGTGCTGCGCGCCGGCGTGAAGGACAAGCCCACCACGGTCGTCTGGTACCGCAAGGACGAGAACAGCCCGTGGACGGAGCTCGCCCGCTACGACTTCCACAAGGGGCCGGCGCTCGTGCCGCTCGCCTTCGAGTCCGACGACAGGACGCTGCAGGTGGCCTCCAACGCCGGCCGCGACACCATGGCCGTCTACCGCTACGACCCGGAGGCGAGGAAGCTGGGCGAGCTGATCGCGCAGCACCCGCGCTACGACATGGGCGCCGACGCGAGCGGCCGGCGCGTCGCCGGGGTCATCACGCAGCCGCAGACGGACAAGATCCTCGGCTACGCCGTGAACGGCGCCAAGCCCGAGTGGGTGTGGACCGACCCGCAGTACGCCGCCATCCAGGCCGCGCTCGACCGCCACATGCCGGGGCGCGTGAACTCGTTCCGCCGCACGCCGGACGGCAAGCGCTTCATCGTCACCTCCTCCTCGGACACGGCCTCCACGCGCTGGTACCTCTTCGACGACGAGAAGAAGACCATGGAGGAGATCGGCGCCGCCAAGCCGTGGTTCGACGGCCGGCTGGTCGAGCAGCGGCCGTTCGTCTACAGGACGCGCGACGGCCTCGAGATCCCGGGCTACTACTTCCTGCCGAAGGGATACAAGGCGGGCACGAAGCTGCCCACGATCGTGCACATCCACGGCGGCCCGCACGTGCGCGCCGACTACTGGGGCTCCGGCTTCGGCGTGCGCGAGGGGCAGATGTTCGCCTCGCGCGGCTACGCGGTGATCGTCCCCAACTTCCGCATCACCCCCGGCATGGGGTCGAAGATCTTCTACGCCGGCTTCGGCGCCTTCGGCCGCCAGATGTCCGACGACCACGAGGACGCGCTCAAGTGGGGCGTCGAGCAGGGCTTCGTCGACCCCTCGCGCGTGTGCATCTCCGGGGCGAGCTACGGCGGCTACGCGGCGCTGCAGGCGCTGGTGCGCAACAACGACCTGTGGAAGTGCGCCGTCGCGGGCCTCGCGGTCACGGACCTCAAGTACCAGCTCACCACGGTCGAGGGCGACACCGCGTTCAGCGAGGCGGGCGTCACGCTCTGGAAGGCGATCCTGGGGACCGAGGACCTCTCCGCGCCGATCGTGCGCGACATCTCGCCCGTCTTCCACGCCGACAAGATCAAGCGCCCCGTCTTCCTCTACGCGGGCCAGGACGACATCCGCGTGCCCATCGGGCAGATCCACGACATGAACAAGAACCTCGCGGGCGCCGGCAACGCGCCGAAGGAGTTCGTGATCAAGGAGAAGGAAGGCCACGGCTTCGGCAGGCTGGAGAACAACGTCGACACGTGGAACCGGATCCTCGACTTCCTCAAGGCCCAGATCGGCTCCTGACGCCGCCTCGCCCCGGCACGGCATGAAGTTCGCGCAAGCCCTCGTGCCGGGGCGGCTGGTCCGCCGCTACAAGCGCTTCCTCGCCGACGTCGAGCTCGAAGGCGGCGGCCTCGTCACCGCCGCCTGCCCCAACACCGGCTCGATGCTCGGCTGCTGCGAGCCCGGCAGCCGCGCCTGGCTGTCGGAGAGCGATTCCCCCACCCGCAAGTACCGCCACACCTGGGAGCTGGTGGAGGCGCGCCCGTCCGGCCGCGGCCGCGGCGTCATGGTGGGCATCAACACCGGGCTACCCAACCGGCTCGTGGCCGAGGCCATCGAGGCGGGCGTGATCGCGGAGCTGGGCGGCTACGCCGCCATCCGCCGCGAGGTGCCGTTCGGCGAGGAGCGAAGCCGCATCGACCTCGTGCTCGAGTCGCCTTCGCGCCCCGCGTGCTTCGTCGAGGTGAAGAACGTGACGGCGGCCGTGGAGGCGGGCGTGGCCCTCTTCCCGGACGCCGTGAGCGCGCGCGGAACGAAGCACCTGCGCGAGCTGGTCCGCCTGAAGGCGCAGGGGCTGCGGCCCGTTCTGGTCTTCTGCGTGCAGCGCGGCGACGTGGACGAGGTGCGCCCGGCGGACGCGATCGACCCGCTCTACGGGGCGACGCTCCGCGAGGCGGTGGCCGCCGGGGTGGAGGTGATGGCCTGGCGGGCGAAGGTCACGACGCGCGCGATCGCGCTCGAGTCGCGCATCCCCGTCACTCTTCCCTGATCCTCGCCACGCCCTTCGGGGCCTTCGTGCCGGAGAGCAGCACCACCATCGGCGTGCCGTCCTCCTTCCACGAGGCCACCGCGTCGCGGCAGATCTCCACGAAGGTGGCGAACTGGTCCGGGTGGGCGGCGAGCAGGGCGTCGATGTGGTCGTAGTAGATGACGTACCCCGGGGCGTCGACCCACTCCATGTCGGTGAGGCACTCCTCCAGCGCGTCCCAGTTGCCGCCGAAGTAGCCGGGGAAGCGCAGGGCCGTGGCGACGTGGTTGAGGAGCTGCTCCTTGCGGGCGATGTTCCTGCCCTCGATGTGGAAGCACGCGAACTTCGCGCGCTTGGCGGCCGCCTGCACCTCGCGCGGCTCGGCGTGCCTCGGCAGGAAGAACACGCCGCCGGTCTCGTCCTCGAGCAGGTCGTTCAGCGCGTCAAGCGGCATGGCTGGCCCTCATTCCCGGATGCGCCGGAAGCTGGCGTAATGGTCGGCGGTGTACCAGTAGTCCCCCTCGCGGCCGGCGACGATGCGGCGCGCGCCGCGGTGGCGCACCCCGGGCGTCTTCACGGTGTACTCGCGGTAATAGCCGCGGTTGCGCTTCGGCAGCAGGCCCTCGCGGTTGCCGAACACGGTGCCGTCCTTGGCGTAGGGGTACGGGCCGCCCTTCTTGATGAGGGAGAGCGTCTGCTGCGCCTCGCGCGGGAGGTCGGCCGCGGCGATCTCGCCCTTGGCCGGGGAGGGCGCGAACTGGGCGAGGGCCGGCGGGGCTGCCGCCGCGAGCAGGGCGGCGAGCGCGGCCGAGGCGAGGCGGCGAAGCATCGCCGTCATCCGTTCTTGGGGCGGTCCGGGCAGTCCGCCTTCAGGCAGTCGGCGTAGAGGTAGAGCGAGTGGTCGTGGATGGCGAAGCCGCGGTCGCGCGCGATCTTCGCCTGGCGCTTCTCGATCTCCGGGTCGAAGAACTCCTCGACCTTGCCGCACTGCAGGCACACGAGATGGTCGTGGTGCTTGCCCTCGTTCAGCTCGTAGACGGCCTTGCCGCCCTCGAAATGGTGGCGCACGAGCAGCCCCGCCTGCTCGAATTGCGTGAGGACGCGGTAGACGGTGGCCAGCCCGATGTCGGCGTGCTCGTCCAGCAGGCGGCGGTACACGTCCTCGGCGGTGAGGTGGCGCGCGGGGCTCGTCTGGAAGAGCTCGAGCACGCGCAGGCGCGGCGCGGTGACCTTCAGGCCGGTGCTGCGCAGTTCCTTGGGGTCGGTCATGGCGGGATCGTGTGCGGGTGAGCCTCGCCGAATCATAACCGCCTTCGCCGCCGCCGGGGCGGCCGGGCGCCCCCACCCCCCGCGCTATAATGCGGGCACTCCACGATACCGCCCGCCATGCGCCTCCTCGCCACGCTCGCCCTGTCGCTCGCCCTCGCCGGCTGCGGCTCCGTCGTCCACCGCATCGACATCCAGCAGGGCAACCTCGTCGCGCCGGAGACCTTCGCGAGGCTCAAGCCCGGCATGACCCGCACCGAGGTGCGCACGCTCCTGGGCACGCCGCTGCTCACCGACGTCTTCCACGCCAACCGCTGGGACTACTACTTCCGCCTCGAGCAGCGCGGGCGCCTGGTGGACCAGAACAGGTTCTCCGTCTTCTTCGAGAACGAGAAGGTCGTGCGCATCGACGGCGGCCCCACGCTTTCGGCGGCGGGCGCGGCGCCGCGGAAATGAGCGCGGTGAGCCTGGCCGTCGCGGGCGCCGGCGGCCGCATGGGCCGCGCGCTCCTCGAGGCCGGCAGCGCCGACCCCGCCACGACGATCGCGGCAGCGCTGGACGTCGCCGGCTCGCCCTTCGCGGGCCGTGACGCGGGCGAGCTCGCCGCCGGCGCGAAAGGTGTCGCGGTCGGCACCGACCCCGCGGCGGCCTTCGCGGCGGCCGACGTCCTCATCGACTTCACGCGGCCCGCGGGCACGCTCGCGCACCTGGCCGCCGGCGTGGCGGCGGGCAAGCCGCTCGTGATCGGCACCACCGGCTTCGAGCCGCCGCAGCTCGCGAAGATCCGCGAGGCGGCGGGGAAGGTCCCGGTCGTCTTCGCCCCCAACTTCGCCATCGGCGTGCTGGTGATGATGAAGCTCGTGGACATGGCCTCGCGCGCGCTGGGCCCGGCCTACGACGTCGAGGTCTTCGAGCTGCACCACAAGCTCAAGGTGGACGCGCCTTCCGGCACGGCGCTCAAGCTGGGCGAGGTGGCCGCGGCCGCGCGCGGGACCTCGCTTGCGCAGGACGGCGTCTACGCGCGCCACGGCGCCACCGGCGAGCGCAAGGCCGGGACGCTCGGCTTCTCCGTCGCGCGCGGCGGCGACGTGATCGGCGACCACACCGTCTTCTTCCTCGGCACCGGCGAGCGCATCGAGATCACGCACCGCTCCGCCAGCCGCGCCACCTACGCGCAGGGCGCCCTCCGCGCCGCGAAGTGGGTCGTGGGGAAACCTCCGGGGCTCTACGACATGGACGACGTGCTCGGCTTGCGTGGCTGACGGTGGGGTAAGGCGGTGGAAACGCCGATTCCCGCCGATGCCCCGCCGATTACCGCCGATTGAATTCGGGGCACGGTGAAAGTGAAAGTGCTTGCGACGGAATCAGCGCCCGAAAGGCTCGGCACGACCCGACTTGGACCATCTGCGGCAATCGGCGGGGCATCGGCGGCAATCGGCGTTTTCCGGCGCGCGTCCCCCGGTCAAACGAACAAGCCGACCACCGCGGCGGTGAGGCAGGTGGCGAGCGTCCCCGCGACGATCGACTTCATCCCCAGCGAGACGATCTCGCCGCGCCGTTCCGGCACCATCGCCCCCATGCCGCCGATGAGGATGCCGAGGCTGCCGAGGTTGGCGAAGCCGCACATCGCGTAGGTCATCAGCAGCCGCGAGCGCGGGCCCATCGCCTCCGGCGGGAGCTTCGCGAGGTCGACGTAGGCCACGAACTCGTTGAGGATCGTCTTGGTGCCCAGGAGCGCGCCGCCCGCCCGCGCCTCCTCCCAGGGGACGCCCGCCGTCCACGCGAGCGGCGCGAAGAGCCAGCCGAGGATGCGCTGCAGCGTGAGCGGCTCGCCGCCGAACGCGGGCGCGAGCGAGAGCGCGGCGTTCACGAGGTGGACCAGCGCGATGAGGACGATGAGCATCGCCACGATCTGGATGAGGAGCTGCGCGCCCTCGCCGGTGCCGCGCGTGATCGCGTCCATGGCGCTCGCGTCCTGGCGCGGGATGGCGATGGCGGCCTCGTCGGACATCGCGCCCGGAACCATCAGCGCCGAGACCACGATGGCCGCGGGGGTGGCCACGAAGGAGGCGATGATGATGTGGCCGATGGCGTCGGGGACCACGGGCGCGAGGATCACGCCGTAGAGCGCGAGCACGGTGCCGGCGATGGTGGCCATGCCGCACGCCATCACCATGAAGAGCTCCGAGCGCGAGAGCTTCGCGAGGTAGGGCTTCACCACGAGCGGCGCCTCCACCATGCCGACGAAGACGTTCACGGCCGCCGAGACCCCGACCGCGCCGCCCAGGCCCATCGACTTGTTCAGCACCCACGCGAAGGCCCGCACCACCGCGGGCAGGATGCGCCAGTGGAAGAGCAGCGCGGAGAGCGCGCTCACCACCAGCACGAGCGGGAGCGCGCGGAAGGCGAGGACGAAGGCGGCGGGCGGGTTCGTCTCCGCGTACGGCGCCGGCCCCCCGGCGAGGAAGCCGAACACGAAGGTGGCGCCCGCCTGCGTGGAGCGCTCCAGCGCGACGAGGCCTGCGTTGAGCGAGAAGACCGCGCCCTTGAGCCACGGGACGGAAAGTAGCAACGCCGCCAGCACGACCGTGAGTGCCAGGCCCGCGGCCACGACGCGCCAGCGCACGCCCCGGCGGTCTTCCGAGAGGGCCCAGGCGAGGGCGACGAGGAGCGTGATGCCGGCGAGGGCTTGGAAGGCATGCATGGCGTGGGGGAATTATCCTCCGGGCGGGCCGGTTCGTTGAAGAAGGGGCCCGGATTTGCTATGATTTCGGGTCAATGAAAGCGGGATGAGCCTGGCGTCCTCCAAAAGCTCCTCCCGTTTTTTTGCGCCCGTCGTTTTCCCCCGTTTCCGGAGCCGTCCTTGTCGCAGAAGACCCCCGCCCTCCTGGTTCTCGCCGACGGGTCCGTCTTTCGCGGCACCGCCATCGGCGCTCCCGGCCGCACCGTGGGCGAGGTGGTGTTCAACACCGCGATGACGGGCTACCAGGAGATCCTCTCCGACCCCTCCTACGCCGGGCAGGTGGTGACGCTCACCTACCCGCACATCGGCAACACCGGCGCCAACGCCGAGGACATGGAGTCGCGCGGCATCTTCGCCGCCGGCCTCGTGATCCGCGACCTGCCGCTGCTCGCCTCCAACTGGCGCATGCAGGAGACGCTCCCGGCGTTCCTCGCGCGGCACGGGGTGGTGGCCATCGCCGACATCGACACCCGCCGCCTCACGCGCCTGCTGCGCACGCAGGGCGCGCAGAACGGCTGCATCGTGACCGGGGAGCCCGATGAAAAGGCGGCGCTCGAGGCCGCCCGCGCCGCGCCCTCGATGGCGGGGCAGGACCTCGCGAAGGCCGTCACCTGCAAGGCACGCTACGAGTGGAACGGCTCGCTCTGGGCGCTGGGCGCGGGCTACGGCGCCGGTGCGGCCCCCCGCTTCCACGTGGTCGCCTACGACTTCGGCGTGAAGCACAACATCCTGCGCCACCTCGCCGAGCGCGGCTGCCACGTGACCGTCGTGCCGGCCCAGACCCCGGCCAGGGAGGCCCTCGCGTTCAAGCCCGACGGCGTGTTCCTCTCCAACGGCCCCGGCGACCCGGAGCCCTGCGACTACGCCATCGCCGCCATCCGCGAGATCGTGGCCTCCGGCACGCCCACCTTCGGCATCTGCCTGGGGCACCAGCTCCTGGGGCTGGCGAGCGGGGCGCGCACCGTGAAGATGAAGTTCGGCCACCACGGCGCGAACCACCCCGTGCAGGACCTCGACTCGAAGCGCGTCTTCATCACCAGCCAGAACCACGGCTTCGCGGTGGACGAGGCGAGCCTTCCCGCGACCGTGCGCGTGACGCACAAGTCGCTCTTCGACGGGTCGCTGCAGGGCATCGAGCGCACCGACGCCCCCGCCTTCAGCTTCCAGGGCCACCCCGAGGCCTCGCCCGGCCCGAGGGAGATGGCCTACCTCTTCGACCGCTTCATCGCCATGATGGCAAAGAGCAAGGCATGAGAACGCCGATTCGCGCCGATGCCCCGCCGATTGCCGCCGATGAATCCGGGTGGATTCCGATGGATGCGAGTGTTTGCGAGTACGCCGGCCGTTTCCGGATTCACCGGTCAATCGAATTGAATCGGCGGCAATCGGCGGGGCATCGGCGGAAATCGGCGTTCCATGGGGTACCGAATGCCTAAGCGCACCGACATCAAGAGCATCCTGATCATCGGCGCCGGCCCGATCGTGATCGGCCAGGCGTGCGAGTTCGACTACTCGGGCGCGCAGGCGTGCAAGGCGCTGCGCGACGAGGGCTACCGGGTGATCCTGGTGAACTCGAACCCGGCGACGATCATGACCGACCCGGAGATGGCCGACGTCACCTACATCGAGCCCATCACCTGGCGCATGGTCGAGAAGATCATCGAGAAGGAGCGCCCCGACGCCCTCCTGCCCACCATGGGCGGGCAGACGGCGCTCAACCTCACGGTACAGCTGGCGGAAAAAGGCATCCTGGACAAATACAGCGTGGAGTTGATCGGCGCGAACATCAAGTCGATCAAAAAAGCCGAGGATCGCGAGCTTTTCCGCAAGGCCATGATCAGCGCGGGCCTCGACATCCCGATGAGCCGCACGGTGAAAACCCTCGAGGAGGGGCTCGACGCTCTCAAGGAAATCCCCTTTCCCGTGATCCTCCGGCCCTCTTTCACCCTCGGCGGCGAAGGCGGCGGCACGGCCAAGGACCGGGAAGAGTTCTCCCTCTTCCTGAAGCGCGGCCTTGAGCTCTCCCCCACGCATGAGGTGCTGGTAGAGGAAAGCCTCATCGGCTGGAAGGAATACGAGCTCGAAGTGGTGCGCGACCACAAAGACAACGTGATCATCGTGTGCTCGATCGAGAACCTCGATCCCATGGGCGTGCATACCGGCGATTCCATTACCGTGGCCCCGGCCCAAACCCTCACGGATCTCGAATACCAAGTGCTCCGCGACCAGGCCATCCGCGTGATCCGCGAAATCGGCGTGGACACGGGCGGTTCCAACATCCAGTTCGCCGTGAACCCGAAAACCGGCCGAGTGATCGTGATCGAGATGAACCCGCGGGTGTCGCGCTCTTCGGCCCTCGCCTCGAAGGCCACGGGCTTCCCCATCGCCAAGATCGCCGCTCGCCTCGCCGTGGGCTATACCCTCGACGAATTGCTCAACGACGTAACCCGCTCCACGCCCGCGAGCTTCGAGCCCACCCTCGACTACGTGGTGGTGAAGATCCCGCGCTTCGACTTCGACAAATTCCGCACCTCCACGCCCCTCCTCAACACCACGATGAAATCCGTGGGCGAAGCGATGGCGCTCGGCTCCACCTTCAAGGAAGCGTTCCTGAAAGCGCTCGCCTCGATGGAGAACCGCTTCACCTGGTTCCGCCCCACCGAATACGATACCGAGCCGTTCACGGCCGAACGGCGCCGCGAGCTCCTGCAGTTTCTGGGCACCACCCACTACCAGCGCCTGCTCTACCTCGCCTCGGCCATCCGCCAGGGCGTGGAGCTCGATGAGCTCTACCGGATCACCCATATCGATCCGTGGTTCCTGCGGCAACTCGCCGAGATCCTCTCGGCGGAGAAAGAGATCGCGGCCCTCGGCTGGGCGAAAGCCGAAAACGAGTTTCGTAAACGCCCGGAAACCCTGGGCCGCGCGAAAGCGCTCGGCTTCTCGGACCGCTACCTGGCCGAGATCCTCGGCGCGAAGGAAGAGAGCCTGCGCAAGCTGCGCCTGGAGCTCGGCCTTCACCCCCAGTTCCGCGCCGTGGATACCTGCGCCGCGGAATTCGTGGCTTTCACCCCTTACCTCTACTCCACTTACCAGAATTGCTGGCGGGATAATCCCGTGCCCCTCGAGCACGCCCCCTCCCTCACGCCCGAGAACAAAACGGTGATGATCCTCGGCGGCGGCCCGAACCGTATCGGCCAAGGCATCGAGTTCGACTACTGCTGCGTGCACGGCGCGATGGCGCTTCGGGAGCGCGGCTACAAAGTGGTGATGATCAACTGCAACCCGGAAACGGTGAGCACCGATTTCGACGTTTCGTCCCAGCTCTACTTCGAGCCCGTGACGGCCGAAAGCGTGCTTGAAATCGCGCGCATCGAGAAGCCGCTCGGGGCGATCGTGCAGTTCGGCGGGCAAACCCCCCTCAATCTCGCCAAGGCGCTCGAAGCGGCGGACGTTCCGATCATCGGCACCAGTCCCGACAGCATCGACCTCGCCGAAGATCGAGAACGCTTCCAGCAAATGCTCGCCAAGCTCGGCCTCAGGCAGCCACGAAACGGCACCGCGACCAACCATGTCGACGCCGCGAGAATCGCCGAGCAGATCGGGTATCCCGTGCTCGTCCGCCCCAGCTACGTCTTGGGGGGACGAAACATGGCCATCGTTTACGATTCCGTTTCCCTCCAAGAGTACATCGCCAAGGCTCTCGATGCCGCGCCCGAACAGCCGATCCTCATCGACAAGTTTCTCGAGGACGCCATCGAGGTGGACGTCGACGCCATCAGCGACGGAAAACTCTGTCTCGTCTGCGGCGTGATGGAGCACATCGAGGAAGCCGGTATTCACAGCGGCGACTCCGCGTGCGCGTTACCTCCCT
>JAHCAK010000042.1 GCA_019634955.1 Burkholderiales bacterium | reverse complement strand
TCACCTGGGACGACCACGAGGTCGACAACGACTACGCCAACGACCGCTCGCAGGACCTCGACCCGGCCTTTCTCGTGCGGCGCGCGGCCGCCTACCGCGCCTTCCTCGAGCACCAGCCGCTGCGGCCGGGCGTCGAGCGGCCCGACGGCGAGTTCCGCCTCTACGGCACGCACGCGTGGGGCTCGCTCGCCAGCATCCACGTGCTGGACGACCGCCAGTACCGCGCGTGGCAGGCCTGCCCGCCGCCGGGGCGCGGGGGCAGCCGCACCGTGGGTGTTGATTGCGGGGAGCGCACTCAGCCGGGCCGCACGATGCTGGGGGATGCGCAGGAACGCTGGCTGGATGGCGCGCTGCGGGCTTCCCGCTCGCGCTGGAACCTGCTCGCGCAGCAGACGCTCATGGCCAATGCCGGCCGCCCCGCGCCCGGCGGCATGCAGCATTGGACGGACGGCTGGGACGGCTACCCCTGGGCGCGCGAGCGGCTCTTCAGCTCGCTCGCGGAGAGCGGCGCGGCCAACCCCGTCGTGCTGGGCGGCGACGTGCACGCGCACTACGCCGCGAACCTCCACTCGCGGCCGGGCGATGCCGGCTCCCCCGTCATCGCCGCGGAGTTCTGCGGCACCTCCATCTCGTCACGCGGACTCGGCATGAAGGCCGTGAACGCCATCCGCGAGGCCAACCCGCCCATCCGCTACGCCGACAGCTCGCGGCGCGGCTACATCCTCCTCGACCTCGGCCCCGACCGCCTCGACGCCCACCTGCGCGTGGTCGACGACGCGCGCCGCCGCGACGCCGCCCTCTCCACCGCCGCCAGCTTCTCCGTGGTGGCAGGCACCCCCGGACTAGCCTGAATCCCGCGACGCCGCATCGACGGGCACGGCGCCGCAAGCAAGAAGGGCCGGCCGGTTCTTCCGCGGAGTCGGAAAAACCGGCCGGCCCTTCTTGCCACGGCCACTTACTTGATCGCGAGGATCTTCATCGCTTTCGCGAGGGTGTCGACCGACTCCTGGTGCTTGCCGGCCTTGTGCAGGGCTTCGCCGTCCGCGCGCGCCTTCTTCACCTCGCTCATCTGCGCTTCCGAGAGCTTGGGGTTCTTGGCGAGGGCTTCGTCGATGGCCTTCATGTCCTTGGGGCAGTGGAAGGCGAAGGCGGAACCGGCGAAGGCGAGCGTGGCGATGGCTGCGAGCGTGCGTTTCATGGTGGAGGCTCCTCTCGTGCGTTGTTGGGGGGTGAAGCGCGCGGAGTGTAGCGCGGGCGCCCGGGCCGTGCATGATGGAGGCCGCGATGCCCGACGACCGCCCTCTCCCGCCCGACAGCCCGCTCGGCCCCTTCGAACCCGCGGCCTTCCGGCTGGCCACGGGGGCGACGGCCGGCGACACCGTCTCCCGCACCGCGCGCGAGCTCTTCGCGCGGGAGACGATCGCCATCCCGGTAACACCGCCCTTCGCCGGATATTCCCGCGGGGTCGATCCTTTCGCGGACGTGTCGGCGTGGGCCCGCGACCCCGGCCCGCTCACGAAGCCCCCGCTGGTCTGGCTGGCCGCGTCCGAACGCAAGGCCGGCGTGCGCCTCGCCGCCGACGGCGCCACCTTCCGCGACGCGGCCGGTGCCGCTTCGCTCGCTCTCGTCGCGCCCCACCCCCTCAACCGGTCCTGGGCGGACGCCTCGACCTTCCATTACCTCGCCGGGCGTACCGTGACGATGCGGGGAGAGACGCGGGCCGGCGGCGCCTTCGAGGCCCGCACCCTGTGGCCGGAGGACTGGCGCGTCGTGAAGCCGCCCCCGCCGTCCGCGCGGCAAACTCTTACGCCGCCTCGCCGATCCGGGGCTGGTGCGCAGCGCCGAACGCGGCGGCATCGACTCGCCGCCGGAGACGCACCCGGTCTGGGAACGCGAGCCCGGCCGCCGCGGCTGGGCGGGCAGGCCCGTGCTGGCCTTCGTGCTGAGCGGCGCGCAGGGCGACGACGACGAGGCCTGGGGCGGCCACCTCGCGCTCGCCACCGGGCTTCTCGGCCCCGGTGGCCGCCTCGCGGATCTCCTCGCGGCCAACTTCTACACGCTGGACCTGGAGAGCGAGAAAGGCATCCTCCCGGCACCGGTCCCGCTGGACAACTACCTCGCCGACCTGAACAGCGGGCAGGCGTGGTATCGCCCTTCGTACCTGATGGTGGCCGTGCTTCGCGACGGCCGGGCGATCGAGCGCTGCGGGGGCGCTCAGCCGGCTCTACCTGCAGTTCTGGCGCCGCCAGCTTCCCTACCGGCACTCGTCGATGAATTGCGCCTCGATCGCCGTCGACCTGCTGCACGCGCTGGGATGGCCGCTCGCCTCGCGCGGGCCCTCGGACAGGCTGCGGGCCTGGCTCGCCATTCCCGCGAAGGCGTTCACCGAGGGCCGGCTCGCATCGGCGCGCACCGCCTACGAGTACCTCACCGAGGACCGCACGCGGCTCATGCCCGCCGCCGCCTTCGAGGAAGCCGCGTTCGGCCTGCTGCAACTGGCGCGCGGCGCGCGAGGCGCGGAAGACGGCACCCTCGCAAGAATGCTGGCCGAGGACATCGAAGCGCTCGTCGGCGTGCGCCTGCCGCAGATCCCCTCCTCGCGCGCCTGGGGCACCTGGCCCGCCGCCAACCCGCGCGAGTACATGAATTGCCTGCCCGCCGACCCCGCCGACCTGCAGGTGATCCCCGTGCCGCCGCGCCCCTTTCCCGAGGAACTGCGCGACTCCGACCTGCTGCCCCCGCCCCCGCGCCGCTCGACTTGGCCCATCGCGCTCTGGACGGTCACCGGCATCCTCCCGCTCGCCCTCGCGGCGGGTTTCCTGTGGCGCGCGATTCGAGGCGGGCGGCGCTAGCCCGCGAGGCCGCGCGCGCCGTCCCAGAGGAGCTTCGCGCCGACGATCGCGAGCATGGCGTAGGCGATGCGGTAGAAGAGCGCCTGCGACAGGCGCCGCATGAGCCACACGCCCAGCCAGATCCCGAAGGGCGCGAGCGGCACGAGGGCGAGCGAGGTGAGGAGGTTCGCCGAATCGAAGAGCCCGAGCCAGACGTACGGCACGAGCTTCACCGCGTTGATCACGGCGAAGAAGATCACCGTGGTGCCCACGAGCACCGCCTTGTCGAGCTTCTGGGGCAGCAGGTACACGGAGAGCGGCGGCCCTCCCGCGTGCGCGATCGTGCTCGTGAGCCCGGAAAGCGTGGACCAGAAGAGGCCCTTGCCCTTGGACGGCACGATGGCGGGCGCATCGGCCCCGCCCTGCCGCAGGCGGTGCGCGACGAACGCGATCGCCATCGCCCCCAGCGCCACGCGCAGCATCGGCTCGCTCACGAAGCGAAAGACGAGGGCGCCGAGTGCGATCCCGGCGATGCCGCCTGCGAGCAGCAGCCCGAGGTTGGCGCGGTGAAAGGTGCCGCGGTAGGCCGCGAGCCCCGTCGCGTCCATCACCAGCAGGATGGGCAGCAGGATGGCCGCGGCCTGCGGCGCCGGCACGGCGAGCGCCACGAGCGGCGTGGCCATGATGCCCAGGCCGCTGCCGAAGCCGCCCTTGGACACGCCCATGAGCAGCACCGCGGGGATGGCCACCGCGTAGAAGAACGGGTCGACGATCACTCGCCCAGCGTTCGCAGGTCGGCGATGGGTTCGGCGAAGAGCTTCCCGGATTTCTCGAGGCGCAGGATGTCGGCGGCGACCTCCTCGGGCGGCCGCAGCTCCCCCTTCGCCTTCATCGCGCGGAAGCGCTCGACGTCCACGAACTCCTCCGGGCTCGCGCTGCGCACCACGCCCTGCATGGGCGTGTCGATCACCCCGGGCGCGAGGCTCACGACCTGCACGCCCGTCATCGCCGCCTGCGCCTCCAGCGCCGCCACGCGCGAGATCATGTCGAGGCCGGCCTTGGCCGCGCAGTAGGCGCCCCAGCCGAAGTAGGGACGGCGGGCCGCGCCGGAGGAGATGTTGATCACGCGCTTCACCTTGGCGGCCGTGGCCATGGCGATGAGGAAGCGGCGCATGAGCAGGATGGGCGCGGCGAAGTTCACGGCGAGGCTGCGCTCCAGCTCCGCGGCGTCCACGCGGTCGAGCATGCCCACCGGCGAGATCACGCCCGCGTTGTTGACCAGGACGGCCTTGCCGTAGCGCTTGCCGCGCATCCGCTCCTCGATGCGGTCGCAGGCCGACTCCACCGCGCGCGGCGCGGCGAGGTCCACGAAGAGCTGCGCGCCCCCCGGGATGGGCCCGTCCGGCGCGCGCCCCAGCGCGATCAGCTCGGTCTCCGGCTCGCGGCCGAGCTGCTCGACCAGCGCGCGGCCGAGCCCCTTCGTGTGCCCCGTGACGATGTAGAGGTCCATGCCTCCTATTTTCCCATGCCGGCGATCACGCTCGCCATCGTCGCCGCGTCGTCGTCGAACCCGCCGTGGGTCGTGCTGGCGGTAATGTCGCCGCCCGGCTGCGAAGACCTTCACCGAACGCGCAGGCGCGCGAGGTCAGCGAAATGCTTCTCCATGCCGAGGATCGGCACCTCGCGCCCGCCCTCGAAGGACTGCGACACGAGGTAGAGCAGCGAGCGGCCAGCAGCCAGGATCGGCCGGCAGGTGGGATCCTGCCGCTCGGCCGCGTCGGTGAGGTGGAACTCGCGCAGCCGCCTCACCTTGCGGCTCTCCACCCACGGCCGCACGCGCTCGTCGAAGGTGTCGACTCGGATCGCGGGCGCGAGGAAGGTGACGCTCTCGAACTCCCACTCCTGCGCGGCCAGCCGGTCGATCACGTAGGCGTGCACGATCGAGCCGGCCGAGTGGCCCACGAGGTGCAGGCGGAAGCCGGGCCCGTTGGCGACCGCCGAGTCGTTCAGGTGGCGGAAGAGCAGCCGCGAATTACCGCGCGTCGCCCGAGAGCGCCTGCGCGTTCTGCTTCATCTCGCCCCACAGCGCCCCGCCCGCGGGGGCGAGCAGCGATTCCAGCCGCGCGTCCCACCACCTGCCCAGCGACTCCAGCGGGCCCGCCGTCGGCCGCGGCGCCTTCCGCACGATGTCCTCCAGCCGCGCCCTGATGGTGGACCAGAGATCGGATTCCCATCACGAACACCGGGAAGAGCCTCGCCGCGTAGGCGCGAATACGCCACTCGCGAAGGTTCGCGCGGCGTCATCCTCGCCCACGAGCCCGCCGTGCGCGTAGAGGCAGATGTCGACGGGCTCGCCGGCCCCGAGCCCCCAGTCCTTGCGCGCGGCGGCGAGGTAATCGGTGACGAGCGCGCGCACGTCGTCCTCGCCGGTGCGGAAGGCTCCCGAGGAAGAGAGCCTCCCGTTGTTTTCCATGTTCACCACGTACGGCGCGAGCTGGTGGCGCGCGAGGAGGCGGTCGGAGGAAAGCGCCGCGCCTTTCCTCACCCCGATGGGCGAGGAGGCCACGCGCCGGTGCTCCTGCGTGACGACGCCGAGCTGCGCCACCCAGCAGTCCATGGCGTGCTCGAGCCAGTCCGCGTAGGTGAGCGTGGCGAACCCGCCGTCGCCCCAGCCCTTGCCCCACGAGTTGTGCACGAGGAAGCCGCGCTCGTCGTAACCGACGATCGCGAAGGCGTGGCCGCCGTCGGCGAACTTCGCCTTGCGGAACGGGATGGCCCAGCCCTTGCGCGAGGCGGCCTTGCCGTCCTCGAGCCAGCCGTCGTGGCAGATGGCGCTCGCGTAGAGCACGCCCACCTCGTTCAGCGCCACGTGCATGTCCGTGACCGAGCGCGTGTCGAGGCGGTAATAGGCGCCCAGCGGCCGGTTCACGGCGTCGAGCCACCAGTCCTTGCCGGGGACGTTGGTCGCGACCGGCATGTCGATCGCCTCCCACAGGCCGAGGGCGCAGGCGCCGTGCCTGTGCCAGCCCTTCAGCGCGCCGCGCAGGCTCGAGCCCGCGTCCTCGGCGCCCGGGAACTCGTCGTAGCGGCGGGCCATGGAGTAGAGCATCCACGGCGACACCGCGGCGTCGGCCGTCCGGTTGGCCTGCTTGAGGAGCTGGCCCACGACGGTGGCGAGCGCGAAGCCCGTGCACGCGCTCGACTCGCCCTGCGAGAGCACGGGCATGCGCACCTTCGCGCGGAACGCCGGCGGCGGCGCGATCGCGACCGAGGGCTGGTAGGGCCGGTCGCGCAGGTCCAGCTTGTCGGGGGTGACGATGCGCAGCGGTCGCTTCGCGGCGGCGCTGCGGGCGAAGCGGGTGCGGCGGGGCTTCGAGGGCATGGCGGCTCTCCTGAGCGGGTGCCGGAGTCGTGGGACATCGGTCGCCAGGATGCTGGGCCTGTCCTCTGTCGATATCGGCTGTGAAGCGGGATCTCGCCGCGGGATCAATTGGCTGCGATTGACCCTTTGCTACAAGAAGGACAGAATACAACCGTTATTCTACAGCGAATATTGGGATATCAGGCGCACTTAATGAGCACTTCGTGGCAACACGATTGCTAGCTCCAACACGTCGACCGAAACGCATATGCCACTCATCAATATCGACGGTATCGTCTCGTTTGCACCGAATGTTGGCGTCTTGGTCCACCGCGCAGCACTGAACGTTACGCCGCATCGTCTCGCTGGACTGATTGAAATTGCGTACTCGCACATGGCTGACGAAGCCCTACGCGAAGCCTGCCACGGTGGTTCGGGCCCACTCGCGAGGTATTCGGAGCTGTCCTACAACGAATACTTACGTCTCCTGGAGTTAATCCGAGTCGCCGAGGCTGGCGCCAAGGCCAAAAAGACCCACACAAAGATTCGACGCAACGAGTTCAATGCCACTCGCTCATATCTCGTACTCGCCATGTTGGACGCGGGAGCTTCTTACGTATGCGCGATGCCAGGCTGCAAGGCCGCTGAACACCTGACGGTTGATCACATTAAGCCACTTTCGCGCGGCGGCACGGATGAACTCTCAAACCTACGGTTCTTATGTCGCAGTCACAACAGCATTAAGCGCGACAAAGATGAAGTCAAATGACACGTTTGAACAGATGGTGTCAAGTCGAGGCCGCTCTTTGCACGCCTTAGATGGTATGCGCGCGCCAAGGTGGTATGAAGTGCCGTGGTCGACCGCTTGATTCGGCGACTAAACATCAGAGAAGACCTATGCGAGAGCTCATCGACGTAGCAAACTTTGGCAGCACCGACGCGGACACTGACGATCTGTTGGAGCAGGCGTTTCAGGGCCATGAAGCTTACATTGAGGCAGTCGCGCATCGAAAGCCCCTGGTTGTGGGGCGAAAGGGTAGCGGCAAGACGGCCATCTTCCGCAAGATCATTCGGATGCGGCAGCATGACGTGTTCGCGTACGGCCATACCTTTACCGACTACCCATGGCATCACCACAACCTGCAGGGCATGGTCGGCGTCCCCGAAGAACAGCGCTTTGCGCACAGCTGGCGCTACCTGATTCTGATGACGTTGGCGAAGATCCTTCTGAACCAGGATAGCAGTCAACCGTGGAACGAAGAGGCTCTTGAGGAACTCGGCAAGGTCGAACGGTTCGTCGTTGACTCGTACGGCACCCGCGATCCCGACGTAACTCAACTGTTCACCCCAGGAAAGCGGCTTCGTATCAAACCTCACTTGAGGCTTGCTGGCATTGTTGAAGCCGGTGTTGATCTTGAATCAGTTCCGGTTGGCGACCTTCCCAAAATATTTCAAGAGGTTAACAATTCAATAGCAGACGCGATTGCGGCCTGCCTAAACCCCGCTCACAGCTATTACGTTTGCTTCGACGAACTCGACAAGGGCTTCGATCCCAACGACGCGCGCTATTCGCAGATGCTTGTCGGTCTTCTACTTGCCGCGAACTCACTCAACAACTCGTTTCGGCAAGCAAATAGGAGAACTTCGATTGTTCTGTGCCTTCGAGACGACATCTACAGAACTCTTCAGTTCGAAGACAAGAACAAGCTAACCGAAAACTTCATGTCACTAATCGAGTGGGACGGGCCGCGGACAAGGTGGACCCTTCGCTCCCTGCTTGAGCGCCGCTTCGCTGTCGCGCTGCAAACCGAGGAATTGGTGGTCCCGTGGGAAAATGTCTTCGATGAAGCCCATGAGATGCCTGGACGACAGTCGAAGTACAAACACATTCTGGATCGCACCTTCCGACGACCTCGCGATGCCATCAAGTTCGCCAATGAAGTACTCGTCGCGTACAAGGCACACGGCGGCACGGTGGACGGAAAATTCGAAAACAGAGACATTATCACCGCACGAACACCGTACTCTGAGTACCTTCTCAATGAGCTTGCGGACGAGATCTTCAAACACGTTCCAGAGTATCGCGACTACATCGACATTCTGAGATCGCTCGAGGCGCTCCAGTTCACGCGCGAGGAGTTCGATCAAGCGTGCATGCGGCGCTCCGATCTTCTCGGCGGCGCCACCGCCCTAAGCGTTCTCCGGCAGCTATTCGAGTTCTCTCTCGTCGGCTATCAGAAGACCGGGGGCGTCGGCGGGGGTTCTGAGTACATCTGGCGCTACATCGACCCCACTGTGCGTCTGGATGAAGCAGCAACTAGTTTCCGCATTCACGCCGGATTGATGGAAGCACTGGGGTTGAAGAAGTTTCGTAGGGGAGATGCTCCGCTTGAACCAGCCGACGTTTAGCCCGCGGCTCAGGCGGACAGACTTCAGCCGGCTGCGATCTGCCCGTTAGCCGCAACGCCGGAGCGCTTAGCAGACTATGGCGCGTACGCCAGACAA
This sequence comes from Burkholderiales bacterium, assembly GCA_019634955.1. GTDB lineage: Bacteria > Pseudomonadota > Gammaproteobacteria > Burkholderiales > Usitatibacteraceae > FEB-7. Next base: position 23,680 of record JAHCAK010000042.1, on the reverse strand, counting down.
TCTCGTCACAATAGTAGGCCCCGCGTATTTCCAGCCTATTGCCGACCTTATCGATCGATGGCTCACGATTGCGGGACGGACCCGACCAAACAGAGTGCAATCCGGTTACTACGAACACGGGTATGCATCAGCGGTTGTGCTTCTATTGGTGGCGGCATTTGAATCATACGTTGCACGAGTGCGATACATCCAGGGCTCGAAGATCTCATCGAGTTGCCGGAGCGCGCTTGATGTCGTTCGTGCGCTATACCCAAAGCTCCGTCACATGAAGGCGCTAGAGGAGGTCTATGTCCTTCGAGATACTCTCGCGCATAACTACCTTTGGGTTATTGACTATGAATATGGTGGCAGCCCCTCAATGGTTATGAAGTCTGCACAGAAGAGTCCGGCGTACGGTAATCATGCGAGATTTCGGTCGCGCGTCGATATGGCGACGCACAAGACCAAAGCCTTGGGGTTGCATGTCTTACCTTCACGTATTGACAGAAGGGATGCTCGAAAAGTCTTTCAGACTGTTTGGAAGACGCTGCGACGGTTTGAACAAATGAGTATGCAGCAGTGTTCCATCAGGACGGAGCGAGTGAGATTCAGAGGAGAGACCGTTTTGGTCTCGCAACTCGAAACGATTCTGGCCATGACAGTCGGGGAGACAAACAAACAAAAAGAAAGTCTGACGACGTGAATTGCACGTAGTGGCGCGGAAAATGTCATGGTGAGCCCGTTTTGCGGGGTTACGTCTCCTGAGGAATTCTGTTGCCCATCTGGCGTAACCTCACTGGCCACCCGCAGCACATAGCCCCCGCGCTGTGGGACCCGCCATGAAGACCCAGTACTACACCGCCGCCACCCTCGACGGCTTCATCGCCACCGAGGACGACTCGCTCGAGTGGCTCTTTCCCCTCGGCGACATCGGCGCGACGAGCTACCCGGCGTTCATCAAGGACATCGGCGCCCTCGCCATGGGCGCCCACACCTACGAGTGGATGTTGCGCCATGCGATCAAGCCCGGCACGGGCGACGGCGAGCCCTGGCCCTACGAGCAGCCCGCGTGGGTGTTCACGAGCCGCCGCCTCCCGCCCGTCCCCGGCGCCGACATCCGCTTCGTGAAGGGCGACGTGCGCCCCGTGCACGAGGAGATGGCGAAGGCGGCCGACGGCAGGAACCTCTGGATCGTCGGCGGCGGCGACCTCGCGGGCCAGTTCCACGACGCCGGCCTCCTCGACGAGCTGATCGTCCAGGTCGCCTCCGTCACCCTGGGCGCGGGCAAGCCCCTGCTTCCCCGCAACATCACCAGCCCGCCCCTTCGCCTGACCTCCGTCAGGATGTTCGGGCCGGGCTTCGCCGAGCTGCGGTACGATCTTCCCGTGCCCACGAGCGGCCCACACGGGGAGGGAAGATGACCACCACCGAGCCGGACAAGAGCGTCTCCGACAAGTCCCTCACCAGCCTCATCTACCTCTTCTACGCCCTCTCGCTCGTGCTCGGCGTCACCGCCCTCGTGGCGATCGTCATGAACTACGTGAAGCGCGACGACGTGCAGGGCACCTGGCTCGAGAGCCACTTCCGCTGGCAGATCCGCACCTTCTGGTTCAGCCTGCTCTGGGGCCTGCTCGGCGTGATCACCTTCCTGCTGATCGTGGGCTGGCTCATCCTCATCGCCGACCTGCTGTGGTTCATCTACCGCATCGTGAAGGGCTGGATCCGCCTGAACGACGGCAAGCCCATGTACGCGCCGTGATGAATTTTCCGTAGCGGCGTCGATCCTGCCGGGCGCAGGATACCCCCGATCGCCGATGGACGACCTGAACCTCATCCGCCTGCTCGTCCGCCTGCGCACGCGCGACCGCGTGCCGGAGGACGCGCTCGCCCGCCTCGGCGCGGCGGAGCTGCTGGCCCGGCCGGAGGCCACGATCGCCGTCATCGCCCGCGGCTGGCACGAGTTCCGCGCCAACGGCTACGCCGAAGCGGACATCTACCGCGAGATCGAGGCCCGCCGCCTGCGCGAGTACGGCGCGGAGCCGCTCCCGGCGGACCTCACGCTGGAATCGTTCACGCGCTACCGGCTGCGGCTCGAGCACCCCGGCGAGGCCGCGCTGCACGACCCGGCCTACGTGGCGCAGGCCGTCCGGCTCGCCTCGGAAGCGTGCGAACGCGACTACGGGCCGCGCGGCGAGGCTCCCGGCGCGCGGTCGATGCCGGCCGGGCACCTCGCGGTGCTCGCCTACGCCGTCCTCGTCGCGCTGGTCCAGGGCCTGGGGAACCTCGGCAAGGGGCTCGGCACGCGCGCCGTGCCCGATGCGTGGGTCAACCTCGCGCTCGCCGTGATCGCCTTCGGCCTCGTGGCCGCCGTGTTCGCCTGGATCCAGCAGGCCCGCGGGGGCCGCGTCGCCGCGACGGCGATGCTCGCCGCCGAGATCGTGCTCGGCTGGCTGGCCGTCGCCCACGGCATGCACACCGGCGAGGCGATGGCGTCCGTCGAATGGGCCCAGGGCCTCAACACGGTCCTCGCCGCCGCCTGCCTTGCCTACGTGCACCGCTGGAAAGCCGATGCCCGACCCTGACCCGATGCGGGCGTACTACGCGGCCCGCGCCCCGTACTACGACGACGTCTACGAGAAGCCCGAGCGCCGCGAGGACATCGCCTTCCTGCGCGCGCACCTGCCCACCGTCTTCGCCGGCCGCACCGTTCTCGAGGTGGCCTGCGGCACGGGCTACTGGACGCAGCACATCGCGCCGGTTGCCGCCGCGATGACCGCAACCGACGCCGTCGACGAGCCCCTGCAATTGGCAAGGGCCCGCCCCGGCGTCGGGCGCGTGCGCTTCGAGCGCGCCGATGCCTACGAGCTGCCCGCCTCGCTCGGCCTCTTCGAGGGCGCGTTCGCGGGCCTCTGGCTCTCGCACGTGCCCGTCGAGCGCCGCGGCGAGTTCCTCGCGAGCCTGCACCGGCGCCTGCTGCCCGGCGCGAAGGTGGCCCTCATCGACAACTCCACCGTGCAGTTGCGGGATTTCCCCATCGCCGGACGCGATGCGCGCGGCAACACCTGGCAGGAGCGCGTCCTCAAGGACGGCACCCGGCACAGGGTGCTCAAGAACTTCCCCGCCCGCGAGGAACTGGAGGCGATGATCGCGGACTTCGGCGAGCGGCCCGCCTTTCGGGAGCTGGCGAACTTCTGGCTGTTCGAGTACGAGGCGCGGGGCTGACGCGGGGTAGACTGCCGGGATGCCGGCTTTTGCCGGAAGGAGAGTCGCGATGAGGCACCTCCCAGGCCGCGTCCCGCTGGCCGCCGTCCGGATCAAGTCGACCATCGCCCTGGTGGCCTTCCTGCAGGCCGTCTCGCCGCTGGGCATCGCGAAGGTATCGCCTGCCGCCGACGCCCGGCACTGCCTGGACCTGGGCGACAACCGCGAGATCGCGCGCTGCGCCGAGCAGTACCGCCCGGGCGGGCCGAGGAGGCACGCGCGGAAGGCCGACTCCGCGCCACCGCCGGCTCCCCCGCCCGCCCCAGCCGCGGCAGCGGCACCGGCTCCGGCCGCGGCACCCGCACCGACTGCGGCACCGGCCCCTGCGGCCACGCCCACGCCCGCCTCCCCCGCACCGGCTCCGCAGCGCAAGCGGCGCGTGAAGGAAGTCGACGCGCGCCATTGCCTGGACCTCGCCACGATCGCCGCGATCACGCGCTGCGCGCAGAAGTACCGCTGATCACTCGCCGCCGTTCCCGCGGGATCGACGAGTCGGGTTTGACCCCGGCCCGCCCGGGCGACAGAATTCGCCCTTTCCTTCCTCGCCGGACGAATTCCATGCGGGTTCTCTCGCTCCTCCTCCTCCTCGCCGCCGCCACTTCCGCGCTCGCCGACGACGCCGGCATCCAGCGTTGCCGCGCCATCAAGGACGCGGCCGCACGCCTCGCCTGCTACGACGCGATCGTCGTGGGCGCGCCTGCCGCCGCCCCCGCCGCCGCGCGGGCACCGGCACCCGCCGCGCCCGCCGCCGCCCCCGCCAAGGAGCAGTTCGGCTTCGAGCACAAGCAGGAGATCCTCAAGGTCGAAGCCATCGAAAGCACGATCCCCGGCCGCTTCGAGGGCTGGCGGGCCAACGAGAACATCCGCCTCGCCAACGGCCAGGTCTGGCAGGTCGTGGACGACAGCCGCGCTTCGCTCTGGATGGAGAACCCGAACGTGCGCGTGCGCCGCGGCGCGCTGGGCGCCTTCTACCTCGAGATAGCCGGCACCAACCGCTCGCCCCGCGTAAGACGCCTGCAATAAAGGGGTGCCAGGATGGATCACGGCAAGCTCGACCGCATCGTCGCCGACGCCCGGCGCGCGGCGGAATCGCGCGGCCACACCTACCGCGAGCAGGCGCTGAAGCTCTACCCGTGGGTTTGCGGGCGCTGCGCGCGCACCTTCACGCGCGCGAACCTGCGCGAGCTCACCGTCCACCACCGCGACCACGACCACGACAACAACCCGCCCGACGGGTCGAACTGGGAACTGCTGTGCGTCTACTGCCACGACAACGAGCACCAGAAGCAGCTCGAGCTCGCCGCCGGCGCATCGGGCGGGGCGGGCCCCAAGGGCGCCACGCACTCGCCCTTCGCCGACCTGAAGGCGTTGCTCGAGAAGCGCAAGTGAGCCCGTGGACCGCCCGCTGAAGGCCTCCGCCACCGAGCTGCTCGCGCGCCTGCCCGGCAAGGCGTCGGCGAAGTGGCCGCAGGGCGAGCGATTCGCGCGCGCCTTCGCCCACGGCTCGATGTCGGTCGAGCTCTACGCGCCCGTGGGCGACGACCCGCAAACGCCGCACGCGCAGGACGAGCTCTACTTCATCCACTCGGGCAGCGGCGAGTTCGTGCTCGAGGGCGAGCGGCACGCCTTCGGGCCCGGAACGGCGTTCTTCGTGCCGGCCGGCGCCGCGCACCGCTTCGAGAACTTCACGCCCGATTTCGCGACCTGGGTCGTGTTCTGGGGCCCGGACGGCGGCGAGGCGGGCTGATGTTCCTCGGTCACTTCGGCGCCGGTTTCGCGGCCAAGGCGATCGCCCCCCGCGTGTCGCTGGGCTGGCTCTTCGCCGCGGCGCAGTTCATCGACCTGCTCTGGCCCACGCTGCTGCTGGCCGGCATCGAGCGCGTCCGCATCGCGCCGGGCGCGACCGCCGTGACGCCGCTCGTCTTCGAGCACTACCCGGTGTCGCACAGCCTCGCGGCCGTCCTCGCGTGGGCGGCGCTCGTGGGCGCCCTGTACTTCGCCGTGAAGCGCGACCGCCGTGGCGCCACGGTGCTCGCCGCGCTGGTGGCGAGCCACTGGTTCCTCGACGCGATCGTGCACGCGCCGGACCTGCCGCTCTACCCGGGGTCGGCCACGCTCGCCGGGATGGGCGCGTGGTCGTCCGTCGCGCTCACGCTCGCCATCGAGCTGCCGCTCTTCGCGGCCGGCGCGTGGCTCTACGCGCGCGGGACGCGCGCGGCGGATTCGGTTGGGCGATGGGGGTTCGCGGGCCTCGTCGCCTTCCTCCTCGCCATCCACGCCGGCAACCTCCTCGGCCCGCCGCCGCCCAGCGCGACGGCGATCGCGTGGGTCGGGCAGGCGCAGTGGCTGCTGGTGTTGTGGGCCTTCTGGATCGACAATCACCGCGTTCGCGCAGGGACACCGCCTTGAGATCGCTTCCCCACCTCTTCGACAACAACCGCACGTGGTCCGAGCGCATCCGCCGGCACGACCCCTCCTTCTTCACGGAGCTGTCGCAGCAGCAGTCGCCGGAATACCTGTGGATCGGCTGCGCCGACAGCCGCGTGCCCGCCAACGACATCGTGGGGCTGCTCCCGGGCGAACTCTTCGTCCACCGCAACGTCGCGAACGTCGTGGTGCACACGGACCTCAACTGCCTGTCGGTCATCCAGTTCGCCGTCGAGTTCCTGAAGGTCCGCCACATCATGGTGGTGGGGCACTACGGCTGCAGCGGCGTGCGCGCGGCGCTGGGCCGCGACCGCCTCGGCCTGGTGGAGAACTGGCTGCGCCACGTGCAGGACGTGCGCAACAAGCACCCCGACATCCTCTCCGTGCTGGCCGACGCCGCGGCACAGGCCGACCGGCTGTGCGAGCTGAACGTGATCGAGCAGGTGGTGAACGTGTGCGAGACCTCGATCGTGCGCGACGCGTGGGAGCGCGGGCAGGATCTCTGCGTCCACGGCTGGATCTACGGCATCGCCGACGGGCTGCTGCGCGACCTCGGCGTGACGGTGGCCGGCCCCGCGGAAGTCGAGGCCCGGCGCGCCGAGGCGCTCGCGGCGCTCGGCAGCGCGAAGCGAACCTGAAACCCGGCCGCGACCGGCGAGGAGACGACCATGGCGGAACCCAAGACGCGACCGACGAAGGCGAGCGTGGCCGATTTCCTCGCCGCGGTGCCGGACGAGCAGCGTCGCAAGGACTGCCTCGCCGTCGAGAAGCTGATGCGCAAGGCCACCGGCGCGAAGCCGGTGATGTGGGGCACGAGCATCGTGGGCTTCGGCGCCTACACCTACACGGACGCGCGGGGCAAGTCCAACGACTGGCCCATCATCGGGTTCTCGCCGCGCAAGAACGACCTCACGCTCTACCTCATGCCGGGCTTCAAGGGCCGCGAGGCGCTGCTGGCGAAGCTCGGCAAGCACCGGACGGGCGTCGCCTGCCTCTACCTCAAGCGGCTGGCCGACGTCGACACCGCCGTGCTCGCGGAAATCATCGCGCAGTCGGTGGCGGACATGGCGCCGAGGCGCATCGACAGGTAGGCGTCGCCGCGGCGACACGCGCTGCGCCACCGGTGTAAAGTACCGGTTCCAAGCGCGACTCCGTTCCGGCCCGGCCGGCGCCGATCGCGGCGCCAAGAACAATCCAGGGAGTCGCAACAAATGCGCATCGGCACCGCTGCCCGGCTCGTCCGCAGCCTCGGGCTTCTTTTCGTTTCCGTCTTCGCGCTGGGCGCGGGCGCCGCCCAGCTCACCATCCTCCTCGACACCGACAACAACGTCGCCACCGGCTGCACGGTGGCCACGCCCGGGGGCCCCTTCGCGGGCGTCGAGACGGTCCTCACGACGCAGGTCACGACGACGACCAGCCCGCCCACGATCGGGGCGGTGACGCAGCAGGCCTGCGCCGCGCCTCCCGCGACCCTGAGCGCCGCCACGCCGGTCTCGCCCGGCGGCTGGTCGGTCGGGGTGGGGGTCGGCACGGGCGGCAACGACGTGATCGAGACCTTCGTGCCCATCGGCTTCGCCGCGGGCGTGGTCCGCGTGGGCTTCGTGTACACGGATCCCGTGACGGGCACGGACGAGCTGGTGACCACGACCGGCACGGCCGGCGGCACGCCGATCATCTACGCCTTCGCGGGCTCGGGCGGCATCGCCGTGCCCACGCTCACCGACGCGGGCATCTTCCTGCTGGCGCTCCTGCTCTGCCTCACGGCCGCGCGCGCGATGCGCCGCCACAAGGTGCCGACGACCGTCGTCGCGGCCGTCTTCTCGGTCATCCTCGCCACTGCCGCGATCGCCGCCGTCGTCCTGGACGGCCAGGTCGGCGACTGGACGGGCATCGCCCCCATCGCGAACGACCCCTCCGGCGACGCGCCCCCCGGCTCCGACATCGCCTCGGCCTTCGCCAAGCACGAGCCGGCCGAGAACCGCATCTACTTCCGCGTCGACGCGCGGGTGGGCTCGGCCCCCGCGGCCGCCGCCGACAGCTACACCGCCACCTCCGGCACGCCGCTCGTCGTCGCGGCGCCCGGCGTGCTGGCCAACGACGCGCTCGGCATTCCCGCGGCGGCCGTCTCCTCCTTCGGCGGCGGCAGCGCCGGCGGCACGGTCACCACGAATGCGGCCGGCGCCACGGCCACCTTCGGCGCGGGCGGCTCGCTCGTGGTCAACGCCAACGGCGGCTTCACCTACACGCCGGCCGCGGGCTTCACCGGCCCGTTCACCTTCAGCTACAACCTCGCGAACGCCAACGGCACGGCCACCGCGACCGTCACGATCGGCACCAACCAGTTGCCGGCCATCACCAGCGCGGCGGCAACGACCTTCAACGCCGGCATCGCCAACACCTTCACGGTCACCGCGACCGGCTTCCCGGTGCCGTCGCTCGCCTTCGGCGCCTGCGCCCCGGCGCTTCCCGCCGGCATCACCTTCACCGACAACGCCAACGGCACGGGCACGCTCGCGGGCAACCCGGGCGCCGGCACGGCGGGCCTCTACAACTGCACGGCGAGCGCCACCAACGCCGCCGGCGGGCCGGTGAACCAGGGCTTCGCGCTCACCCTCATCCAGGCCGCCGCGGCGGTGAATGACAGCTACACGGTCGTCCACGACACGGTGCTCAACGTGCCCGTGGGCACGGGGCTGCTCGCCAACGACTCGGGCGTCCCGACGCCGACGGTGACCAGCGTCACCGGCAGCGGCCCGGCCTGCACGGTCTTCCCCTGCGCCATCGCCACGACGAACGGCAACGCCACGGTCCAGTCCGACGGCAGCTTCACCTACGCGCCCACCGCGGCGTTCGCCGGCACCGACGGGTTCTCGTATGTCATCACGAACACCGGCGGCAGCAGCGGCGCCACCGTGACCATCGGCGTGACGAGCGAAGCGCCCGTCGTCGACCTGAATGGCCCGGCGGCCGGCATCGACTTCGGCCCGGCGGCCTTCACCGAGGGCGGCGGCGCCGTCGCCATCGTCGACGCGGCCCAGCTCACCGTCACCGACATCGACAGCACGACGCTCGCCAGCGCCACCGTCGTCATCACGAACCTCCTCGACGGCGCCAACGAGAGCCTCGCCGTCACCTGCCCGGCCGTGGCCCCCGGCTGCAGCGGCGCCATCCTCGCCGCCGACGTCACCTACACGCCGGCCACCGGCACGCTCGCCATCGCGCGCGTGGCCCCGCTCGCCGACTACCAGGCGCTCCTGCGCACGCTCACCTACGCCAACGCCGCGGTCGCGCCCACCACCGCCACCAACCGCGACATCACGGTGACGGTGAACGACGGCATCGGCGCCAACACCCCGGTGGCCCACGCCACCGTGGCGCTCACGGCGACCAACAACGCGCCCACGGTGACCGCGCCTGCCACGGCGGTCACGCCCGTGAACACCGCCTTCAACTTCGCCGCCACCGTGAGCGTGGCAGACCCGGATGCCGGCACGAGCGACGTGCAGGTGACGCTCGCCGCGACCAACGGCACGGCGACGCTCTCCGGCACCGCCGGCCTCGCGGTCGCCGGCAACGGCACCGCCAGCGTGACCGCCACCGGCCCCATCGCCGCGATGAACGCCGCGCTCACGGGCCTGCTGTTCACGCCGACGCCGGCCTACGCCGGGGCGGCGACGCTCGCCATCACGGTGAACGACCAGGGCAACACCGGCACCGGCGGCCCGCTCTCGGCCACCGCGACCGTGAACCTCACCGTCGACAACCTGCCCACCGTCACCTCGACCCTGCCGGCCAACGGCGCGACCTCCGTCCTGCCGAGTGCGACGATCACGGTGAACTTCAGCGAAGCGGTCACGGTGACGGGCTCCGCGTTCACGCTGGCCTGCCCGGTGGGCTCGCCGGTGGCCTTCACGGTGGCGCCCGCCTCGCCGGCGGCGAGCTTCACGCTCACGCCCACGGCGCCGCTGCCGGCCTCGACGACCTGCACGCTCACGGTGGTCGCCAACCAGGTAACCGATTCGGTCGCCCAGAACCTCGCCGCCAACCACGTGGCGACCTTCACCACCAACGCGCTGCCGACGGTCACCTCGACCGTGCCGGCCAATGGCGCCAGCGGCATCGCGCCGGCCGCGACCGTGACCGTCAACTTCAGCGAGTCCGTCAACGCGACCCTCGCCTCGTTCTCGCTGCAGTGCCCGGTCGCCGCGCCTCAGCCCTTCACGCTCTCGGCCTCGCCGGCGGCGAGCTTCACGCTCACGCCGACCGGGCCGCTGCCCGTGAGCACCGTGTGCACGATCACGGTGATCGCCGCCAACGTGACCGACGCGGACGCCGGCCAGGCCATGGCCGCCAACTTCAGCGCCTCGTTCACCGTCGCCACGCCGCCGGCGATCACGAGCCCGGCCACTGCCACGTTCACGGTGGGCACCGCCGGGTCGTTCAACGTCACGACGACGGGCGATCCCACGCCCGCGATCACGCGCACCGGCACGCTGCCCGCGAACCTCGTGTTCGTGGACAACGGCAACGGCACCGCGACGATCTCGGGCACGCCCGCGGCCGGCACGCACGTCGCGAGCCCCTACGCGCAGGTGATCACGGCGACCAACGTGGCCGGGGCGCCCACGCAGAACCTGAGCCTGCGCGTCTGCCCGGTGCTCACCGCGACGACGCCGATCGCGCAGCCCACGCGCACCAACGCGTACTCGCAGACGCTGGTGGGCAGCGGCGGCACCGGCCCGTACACCTTCGCCGTGACCGGCGGCCTGCTCCCCGGCGGCCTGTCGATGTCCGGCGCGGGCGCGATCACCGGCACCGTCACGGCCGCCGGCGCCTACAGCTTCACCGTCACGGTGACCGACACGGCCACCTCGTGCACCGGCACGGTGGCCTACGCCGGCACCATCAACGAGCCGCCGTCCGCCGGCGCCGACGCCTACGACGCCGTGGGCAACACGCTGCTGGAAGTGGCCTCCCCGGGCGCGGCCGCCACGCCGAAGATCCTGGTCACCGCGTCCAACGTGCTCACGAACGACAACGACGGCAACGGCGGCGCCAACGGCGTGGGCGTCACGGCCACGGCAGGCACGTTCGCCAGCACCAACGGCGGCACCGTCACGATGGCCGCCAACGGCACCTTCACCTACCTGCCGCCGGTGAACTTCACCGGCGCGGACACCTTCACCTACACGGTGAGCGACGGGATCGGCACGGCCACCGGCACGGTCACGGTCACCGTGGCCCACCGCGCCTGGTACGTGCGCAACAACGGCGGCGCCGGCGACGGGCGCTCGTCGACGCCCTTCAACACGCTCGCCGCCGCGGTGACCGCCTCGTCGGTGAACGACACGATCTTCGTCTTCCGCGGCGACGGCACCTCCACCAACCAGGAGACGGGCGCGGTCCTCAAGAACGGCCAGCGGCTCGTCGGCGAAGGCGTCGCCCTCGACGTGCCGGGCACCTTCAACGCGGTGGCCACGCCGACGCTGCACCCGGCGGGCGCGACGCCGCTCATCCGCAACGCGACCGGCGACGGCGTGACGCTCGCGGCCAACAACCTGCTCAAGGGCTTCGACATCGGCACCGGCACCGGCATGGCGCTCCTCGGCGCCAGCGTCGGCACCCTCGCGGTGTCGTCCGTGTCGATCAACAACCCGGGCGGCGGCGGCGTGGACCTCACCGGCGCGGGCGTGCCGGCCGTGAACGTGGTGCTCACGGGCCTCACCTCCGGCGGCGGCGCGAAGAACGTGAACCTCGCGGGCCTGGGCGGCACCGTCAACCTCGGCACCGGCACGCTGAGCGGCTCGACCAGCCACGCCTTCGACGTGAGCGGCGGCACGGCGAGCGTCTCCTACGCCGGCACGATCAGCAACACCGCCACCGGCGCGCGCGTGGTGAGCGTCGCCAACAAGACGGCCGGCACCGTGGCGCTTTCGGGCGCCATCACGAGCGGCGGCACCAATCCCGCCGGCGTCGTGCTCACGACCAACACGGGGGCGACGATCAACCTCACGGGCGGCGTGACCCTCAGCACCGGGACCAACCCGGCGTTCACCGCGACCGGCGGCGGCACGATCTCGGTCACGGGCGCGGCCAACACGCTCGCGGCGACCACGGCGACCGCGCTCAACGTGGCCAACACCACGATCGGAGCGGCGGGGCTCGCCTTCCGCAGCATCTCGTCCAACGGCGGCTCGGGCACCGGCATCATCCTCGACAACACGGGCGCCTCGGGCTCGCTCACCGTCACCGGCACGGGCGCGGCCGGCACCGGCGGCACGATCGCCAACAAGACGGGGGCCGACGGCGCGACAGCCAGCGGCATCGGCATCTACCTCAACAACACGCAGAACCCCTCGTTCAGCTGGATGCAGCTCAACGACTTCGCCAACTACGCCATCCGCGGCTTCTCGGTGAACGGCTTCACGCTCGCCAATTCGGTGGTGAGCGGGGTCAACGGGTCGACGACGACGGTCGGCGGCCTGTCGAGCCCGGAGGGCAGCATCGCCTTCGGTTCCGGCACCGGCGAGTTCGGCGGTGCGGTGAACGGCCTCACCGGATCGGCCTCCCTCACCAGCACCTCGGTGAGCGGCGGCTTCTCCGACAACATCCGCGTGGTGAACCAGAGCGGGACGCTCGACCGCCTGACGCTCGATACGGTGACCGTCGGCGCCAACAGCGCGGCCAACGGCAACGACGGCCTGCAGGTGCAGCCGCAGGGCACGGCCACGATCAAGGTGACGGTGACCAATTCCGCCTTCACCTCGGCGCGGGGCGACCTGCTACAGTACGTGGACAACGGTTCGGGTTCGGGCCAGGACCTCGTGATCACCAACAGCAACTTCTCCAACAACCACCCGGCCATCGCCACCGGCGGCGGCGGGCTCACGATCACGAGCGGCACCAACAACAACCTCCCGCTCACCATCACCGGCAACACCTTCCGCAACGCGGTCGGGCCGGCCCTCCTCGTGGTGAAGCCGACGGGCACCGGGACGCTCTCCGGGACGATCTCGAACAACACCATCGGCCAGTCGGGCGTGGCCAACACCGGGTCCGCCGAAGGCTCCGCGCTCAAGGTGCAGTCGGTCGGCCAGGGCACCGTGACGGTGGCGATCACGAACAACACCATCCAGCAGTACAACAACTTCGGGATCGAGGTCCTCGCGGGCGGCGGCGCCTCGGCGCAGTCCGGCACGATCAACGCGACGATCACGGGCAACACCCTGCGCGAGCCGGGCACGACCGCCGGCACGGCCGGCATCCCGAAGAACGGCGTGCACCTGAACATCGGCACGGTGCCGGGCGACACCTTCCTCACCTGCGCGGCGATCACGGGGAACACGCTCTTCGGCAGCGGCGCGGACGCCGTGCCGCCGGTGGGCGCCGACTACGACTTCCGCCTGCGCCAGCGCCAGGCCACCACGGTCCGCCTGCCGGGCTACGGCGGCGCCAACAACGACAACGCGGCGGTGACGAGCTTCATCGCCACGAACAACCCGCTCATCGGCGCGCCCACCGGCCTCGTGAGCAATACCGTGCCCACCGGCGGCGGCTTCGTGAGCGGCGCCGCCTGCCCCACTCCCTGAAAGCGAGGACACCATGGCCGAGCCATTCCTCTCCGAGGTCCGCATCATGAGCTTCTCCTTCGCCCCGAAGGGCTGGGCGCTGTGCAACGGGCAGCTCCTGCCGATCAACCAGAACCAGGGGCTCTTCTCGCTGCTGGGCACGACCTTCGGCGGCGACGGGCGCGTGAACTTCGCCCTGCCGGACCTGCGCGGGCGCGTGCCCATCCACGTGGGCGGCGGCCACACGCTGGGCGAGCGCGGGGGCGAGCAGGCCCACACGCTCTCCATCGCCGAGCTTCCGCAGCACGTCCACGTGGCGAACGCCTCCTCGACGGCCACCGGCGGCGCCGCCAACCCGAACGCGGCCTTCCTGGGCGGAGCCAACAACGCCTACCACGCCCCGGCCGCGCTCACTTCCCTCAACCCCGCGACGGTGACCAACACCGGGGGCAGCCAGGCGCACCTCAACATGCAGCCCTTCCTCACCCTGTCCTTCAGCATCGCGCTGCAGGGCATCTTCCCGTCGCCGACCTAGGCGGAGGCCACCATGGCGCAACCTTACGTAGGCGAGATCCGCATGTTCGCGGGCAATTTCGCCCCTGCCGGCTGGATGTTCTGCGAGGGGCAGCTCATGCCCATCTCGGAGTACGAGACGCTGTTCAACCTGATCGGCACCACCTACGGCGGCGACGGCCAGTCGACCTTCGCCCTGCCGGACCTGCGCGGCCGCATCCCCCTCCACCAGGGCAACGGCTTCATCCTCGCGGAGACCGGGGGCGCCGAGGAGATCACGCTCACCGTGAACCAGATCCCGGCCCACGCCCACCCGATGCTCGCCTCGACGCAGCCCGGCGACCAGGTGAGCCCGGCGGGCAACGTGCTCGCCACCTCGTTCAACGTGACGCCCTACATCAACGACTTGCCCACGGGGAACATGAACCCGGGCGCGATCGGCCCGGTGGGCGGCAGCCAGCCGCACACGAACTTCCAGCCCTACCTCTGCGTCGACTTCATCATCTCGCTCTTCGGGATCTTCCCGAGCCCCACCTAGGAGCACCCAATGGCCGACCCCTTCGTCGCCGAGATCCGCATCTTCCCGTTCAACTTCGCCCCCAGGGGCTGGGCGTGGTGCGACGGGCAGCTGCTGCCGCTGTCGCAGAACACCGCGCTCTTCTCGCTGCTGGGCACCACCTACGGCGGCAACGGCAAGTCCAACTTCGCGCTGCCCGACCTCCAGGGGCGCGCGCCGATGCACCCCGGCCAGGGCCCTGGCCTGTCCCTGCACGACCTGGGCGAGACGGGCGGCTCCGAGACGGTGTCGCTCCTGGAATCCGAGATCCCGTCGCACTCGCACGCGCTGCGGGCCGGCGTGATCGACCCCGCCGACACCAACGTGCCCAGCCCGAACGCCTCGATCACGCTCTCGACCGGCGGCACGCTCTTCCAGCCCGCGAGCAACGCGACGATGGCCTTCGAGACGCTGGCGCCGGCGGGCGGGGACAACCCGCACAACAACATGCAGCCCTACCTCACCTTCTACTTCAACATCGCGCTGCAGGGCGTCTTCCCGCCGCGCACCTAGGACGGACACCATGGACCGCCGCACCTTCATCGCCAGCGTCGGAACGATCGGCGCCGCCACTGCCGGCGGCTTCGCCAGCCTCGCCTCGGACGAGGGCGCCGTGCGCGCCGCCAACCTCGCGAAGGCCGCGGGCGCCGGCAAGCCGGGGACCTCGGGCAACGGGCTCGTCTACGAAGGGCTGGCGCTCGGCTACCTGCCCGGCAGCCCCGCCCTCCTCGAAATGGTGGCCCGCGGCCAGCCGCTCGCCGCCGACATGCAGCGCCTGCGCTGGGTGCGGTGGGATCCCACCGTGGCGCTCGCCACTTCGGAGCCGCAAGCGAGCGTCTCCATCGGCATCCTGCAGCAGGCGGCCGGCGGCGCGGAGGTGCTGCGCTCCCTCGCGGTGACGGGCTATTTCGCCCTCGACGAGTCGCCCTACGTCGCGCAGTTTCCCGCGTGGCAGTACGAGGCGGCGCCCGCCGGCGCGAAGCGGGGCCGCGCGACCTCCCCGCTCACTTTCGACGTGTCGATGCACGACCGCGTCGGGCTGCAGGTGGTCTACGCGCTCGAGGGCCAGGCGCTCGCGCCGGGCATGCTGCCTTCGGGCATGCTCTACATGCCGCTGGGCGCCCGCAACGGCCCGGGGCTGGGGCTCTATGTCCTCGCGGGCCCTTCGCGCACGACCGGCGCGCAGCCCAACCTCGCCGACTGCCACTTCAGCGGCGATCTCCACGCGCCCCTCGCGAGCGCCCAGGGCGGCCGGCCCGACTTCGACTACGTGACGGTGATGATCCGCCGCTCGGCGGCCTGAGCGAGTCTCCGGGAGCCGTGGCGGGGTTTCTCGCCTTCGCTTCGGCGGGGCTCGCCGCCGCCGGCGTCACGCTCCGCCCGGCAAGGGAGGAGGACGCGGCCTTCATCGCCGCCGTCTACGCCAGCACCCGCGAGGAGGAGCTTCGCCCCGTGCCGTGGACGGCGGAGCAGAAGAAGGCCTTCACCGACTGGCAGTCCGCGCAGCAGGAGCGGCACTACGCCCAGCATTACCCCGGCGCCGAGCGCCTCGTCATCGCGCAGGGGGAACCCATCGGCCGGATCTACGTCCATACGACGCGGCTGGAGGTGCGGCTCATGGAGGTGACGCTGCTGCCCGCCTTCCGCAACCGCGGCATCGGCTCGCGCCTCATGGACGAGCTGCTGCGCTACGCCGATTCGCTGGCGCTCGAGCTCTCGCTGCATGTCGAGCCCTTCAACCCCGCGAAGCGCATGTACGACCGGCTGGGGTTCGCGACGCGCGAGACGCGCGGGCTCTACGAGTTCATGGTCCGCCCGGCGGGCGGGCGCACCGCTAGTTGAACGTCGCCTCGTAGCGGGTCGCGTCCGCGTCCTGCCCGATGGGAACGAGGAAGACCTCGATCGCGCCCAGGGACGGGTGCCGCAGGGCGTAGGTCGCCTGCGGCAGGAGCGGCGCGCGCGGGCCCGCGAGCACGAGCGAGAACGGTTCCTCGCGGAAGCGGTGCGCGGGGAGCGCCTCCACGGACTGCACCCGCAGCTCCACGGTGGCTGCAGCCCCGTCGCGGGCAAGCTCCACGCGAAGCGGCTCGCCGAGGGCGCGGAAGTGATCGGGCTTGATGACGATGTCGGCCATCCCGGGATTCTAGCCGAGGGCGGCCGCGCCCTCGATGGTGATAGGCTTGCGGCATGAGCACCGACACCTGGAACGCCGTCGACGACTATCTCACCGCGACGCTCGTGAAGCCCGACGCGGACCTCGAGGCCGCGCTTCGCGACAGCGAGGCCGCGGGCCTGCCCGCCATCGCCGTCTCCGCCCCGCAGGGCAAGCTCCTGCACCTCCTCGCGAGGATCCAGGGCGTGAGGAACATCCTCGAGATCGGCACGCTGGGCGGGTACAGCACCATCTGGCTCGCCCGCGCGCTGGCGCCCGGCGGGCGGATCATCTCGCTCGAGATCGACCCGAAGCACGCGGCGGTGGCCCGCGCGAACCTCGCGCGCGCCGGCTTCGCCAACCAGGCGCAGGTGCGCGTGGGCCGCGCGCTCGATTCCCTCGAGGAGCTCGCCCGCGAGTCGGCCGGCCCGTTCGACTTCGTCTTCATCGACGCCGACAAGCAGTCCAACGCCGAGTACTTCGCCTGGGCGCTGAAGCTCTCGCGCCGCGGCACCGTGATCGTCGTCGACAACGTGGTGCGCAAGGGCGCCGTGGCCGATGCCGCGAGCGAGGACCCGGCCGTGCAGGGCGTGCGGCGCCTGAACCAGGCGATGGCCGCCGAGCCGCGCGTGGCCGTGACGGCGATGCAGACGGTGGGCGCCAAGGGCTACGACGGCTTCGCGCTGGCCCTCGTCGTCGCCTGATGGCGAAGGTCTTCATCGCCGGCGCGGGCTATGTCGGCACGGTGGCCGCAGCCTTCCTCGCGCAGGCCGGCCACGCGGTCGCGATCGGCCGGCGGACGCCGCGCGGCGAGCCCGGCGCCCACGCGATGGACGTCCTGCGCCCGGAGACCTACCCCGCGGCACTTCACGAGGCCGGGTGCGTCATCTACTGCGTGTCGGCCGACGGCTTCACGGAGGAGGCCTACCGCGACGCCTACGTGACCGGACTCGGCAATGTCATAGCCGCGTCGGCGGCGGCCCGCCGCTTCATCTTCGTCTCGTCCACCGGCGTCTTCGGCCAGGACGACGGCAGCGTCGTGGACGAAGCCTCGCCCGCCGTGCCGAAGGGGTTCTCCGGGCGCGCGCTCCTCGACGGGGAAGCGCTCCTGACTGGCGCGCCGTGCGAGGCGACCACGATCCGCTTCTCCGGCATCTACGGCCCCGGCCGCGACCGGCTCGTCCGGATGGTCCGCGCCGCGGCCCCGGTCTCGGCGAAATCGCGCGCGGCGATCACCAACCGCATCCACCGCGACGATTGCGCCCGCGCCCTCGTGCACCTGGTGGAGCGGCGCACGGTGCAGCCGCTCTACCTCGGCAGCGACGAGGCCCCCACCCCCATGGGCGAGATCCTCGACTGGATCGCTGCCCGCCTGGGGGTTCCTCCGCCTCCCGTGGGAGAGGATTCGGCGCAGGTGCTGCAGCGCGGCGGCAACAAGCGCATTTCCAGCGCCCGGCTGCGCGCGGAGGGGTTCGGCTTGCGCTACCCCACCTACCGGGAGGGGTTCGAGGCCCTCCTCGCGGGCGGCGGCTGACCCCGGCGGGCCGGGTTGAGGCCCCGCAAGCGCGCCGCGCCGACCCGTGGGACAATGCCCCCACCCTCACCCCCGGAAGGAGCGCACGATCTTGGCCAAGCCCAACTACGCATTCGAGAAGCGCAAGCGGGAACTGGAACAGAAGCGCAAGAAGGAAGAGAAGCTGCTCAAGAAGCAGCAGGCCAAGCTCGCCAAGGCGGGCGAAGGCGCCGACTCCGCCCCTCCCCCCGAGGCCGATCCCCCCTCCCCCTGAGTCCCTTCCCCTGGGTCTTTTCACCTGACTGGGGCCGCCGGCGATGTACCACGGCGAACGATTCAACGGCTTCACCCACCTCTCCGGGGCGCTCCTCGCGATCGCCGGGGCGGTGGCGCTCATCGTGATCGGCTCGCTCCAGGCCGACCCGTGGAAGATCGTGAGCTTCTCGATCTACGGGGCCACGCTCGTCTTCCTTTACCTCTCCTCGACGCTCTACCACTCCACGCGCGGGCGCGCGAAGCTCGTGCTGCGCAAGATCGACCACGCGGCCATCTACCTGCTCATCGCCGGGACCTACACGCCCTTCACGCTGGTCACGCTGAACGGCCCGTGGGGGTGGTCGCTCTTCGGGGTCGTCTGGGGCCTCGCGGCCCTCGGCATCGTGCAGGAGATCTGGTTCGCCCGCGGCGCCCGCGTGCTCTCGCTCGTGATCTACCTGCTGATGGGCTGGGTGGCGCTGGTGGCCGTGGCACCGCTCATCCGCGCCCTGGGCTGGCCGGGCTTCGCGTGGCTGGCGGCGGGCGGGGCGGTCTACACGGCGGGCATCGCGTTCTACGTGTACGACGAGCGGGTCCGGCACTTCCACGGCATCTGGCACCTCTTCGTGCTCGCCGGGAGCGCGTTGCACTACGTCGCCGTCCTGTTGTACGTGGCATAGGAGGAGGGAAATCCGTTGCCTTTTCCCGACTCCGCGGGAAAAGGCAACGGATTTCCCATCCACGCACGGCTCAGAGGACGTCGACGGTCCACGCGCCCTTGGCGAAGACCTCGGCCTGGTGGCGCTTCGCGCCGGCGTCGGCGTCGAGCGAGCGGCCGACGGTCGCGCCCACGTAGACGGTGAAGCCGATGCCCTGGCGGTGGCCGTAGACGAGCGAGAGCGTGTCGGACTTCTCGCGGTGCGGCACCGGCGCGCTCCAGAGCGAGGCGGCGCGCTTCACCCACCCCGACTGCCAGATGGTGCGCAGGCTGTCCCTCGCCGTGAAGTGCCAGATGGCGAGCACCTGCTGCGAGCGCTGGTGGATGATGCGCCGCGAGCCCTCGACGGGGTCGTGCGAGTCGATGGTGTCGTCGTCCAGCCGGTACTCCACCTCCATGCGCCGGTGCGGCCGCACGTTGGCCGTGAGCCCGTAGTACCAGCCCTTGCCGATGCGGTTGCTGGCGATGTCGGCGCGGTCGCCCCAGGCGAGCTCCGAGTACAGCCGCGAGAACCAGTCGAAGGGATTGCTCTCGATGCCGACGTAGAGCTGGTCGCGCTTGCGCAGCCCGCCGCCCTCGCGCACCGCCACGAGGTTGTTGGGCCGCCACTCCAGCCAGACGTTGGTCGCGCGCGGCAGGCCGAGCTGCACGCCGAGGTTGTTCTGCTGGTAGATCACGGTGCCGTCGCGGTCGGTCTTGTACTCGGCGTTGAGGTAGGGCGAGACCTCGTTGAACGGCCCCACGCGCAGGAACCGGCGCTGCGTCTCGCTGTAGACGCCGCGGTAGCCGCTCTGGCCGAAGAAGCCGTTGTCGGCGCGGAAGCCCTCCGCCACGTCCGAGAGCACGAGGAACTCGCGCCACGCCGGCCCGCTCAGGCTCCAGTCGACGCGCGCGGCGTGCCCGTCGGTGCGCCGCCCCTCCTCGAGGGCGCCGGTGGCGCCCGGCTGCGCGGTGGTCCACGAGGCGAGGTACTGGGCGCGAACGCGGTTCTCCCCATTCGCCCACCACGCGAGATCGGGGCCGGCGACGCGGTTGTAGCCGCCGCCGTCGTAGCTGCGGTCGGCGAGGACGAGCCCGGCCGTCATGCCGCTCACCTGCGCGCGCAGCCGCCCCATCGTGGCCTGCGACTTGCGGTCCTGCGCGGCGAAGCCCGTGCCGTAGGTGCCCGGCAGCAGCACGAGGCCGCCGCCGTCGTCCTTCGCCGTGAGGAGCGTCCAGTCCAGCCGCTCGGTGCGCCGCGTGGCGCGCGCGCCCCAGGCGGGGTCGGTGACGGTGCGCGTGTAGAGCGCGTTCGTGGGCGACTGCAGGATGTCGGCCCCCTCGAGGAAGAACGGCCGCTTCTCGTTGAAGAAGAGCGCGAACTGCGTGTTGCCGGCGAGTTGCGGCGTGTCCAGCTCCACCTGCGAGAAGTCGGGGTTGAGGGTCGCGTCAACCACGAGGTCGGCGCGCGGCCGCCACTTGAGATCCACGCCCGCGACGACGTCGTTCTCGCGCGCGCGCGCCCCGTCGGCGCGGTCGCGCGTGCCGCGCACCGTGAGCTGCGGCGTCACGGCGAGGTGGCGCGTGGAAGGCAGGTCCGAGAGCCCGGTGAGCGGCAGGTTGAGGCAGAGGAAGCAGTTGGCGTCGCGCGCGAGCGGGCTCGAGGCCATGCGGTAGCGCTGGTCGCGCGGGTAGTTGCGGAAGACCAGCACGCTCCACTCCGGGCTCGGGGGGTCGGTGTAGCGAAGCGAGGAGAACGGGATGCGGAATTCCGCCGTCCAGCCGCCGTCGAAGCGGCCGGTGGCGACGTCCACCTCGAAGTCGGGCGAGAAGTCCTCGCTGCCCGTGTCCTCGTTGTAGAGGCCGTCGGCGATGACGCCGCGCGGGTTGGCGCGGATGAAGTGCGCGAATTTCCGCGTGCCGATCGGGTCGATGAGGATCACGACCATGTCCTGGTCGGCGAGCACGCTGTCGCGCCGCGCGAAGGGCGCGCGCAGGTCCGCGAGGTTCGGGTCCCAGGCGCGCACGGCGGCGTAGAGGGCTGCGCCGTCGTAGGCGAAGCGCACTTCGGTCGCCACGGAGGCGGCCACCTTGTCGCGCGGGGAGATCTCGTAGAACGTGCCGTGCGGCGGCGCCTTCGCCCACGCGGCCTCGTCGAAATTCCCGTCGAGGACGATCTTCTCGCCCGTGGCCATGCGGTGGGCCTCGATCGCCAGCGCGGCGGGCGCGAGCAGGGCGAGCAGGGGGAGCAACAACGCGGCCGGCCGAATTAGCTTCATGTTTTCAGGCGCTTGTGAGGTGCGCGCAGGGTAGCCGCGCGCCCGTCGCGGCACAACCCCAAGGCGACGAAGTGCGCGGATCGCACCCTGGGCGGCAGGGGCGGCCGGGGAACCGGGTCATTGTGCAGCGCAGCAAGGCGGCGTATAGTCCCGCCCCACTTGCGCCCGGCCTCCCCGGGCGCGGGAGCTTCCATGAGTTCCCCCGAAGTCCCGGCCCCCGTGGCCCACTCCTCCCGAGCCGCCCTGCCGGCGCTCGTCGTCGGCGCCCTCGGCGTCGTCTTCGGCGACATCGGCACGAGCCCGCTCTACGCGCTCAAGGAGTGCTTCAGCCCCGAGCACGGCATCGCGCCCACGCCGGAGAACGTGAAGGGGATCCTCTCGCTCATCACCTGGTCGATGGCCTGGGTCGTGGCCTGGAAGTACCTCTCGGTGATGATGCGCGCCGACAACAACGGCGAAGGCGGCATCCTCGCCCTGCTCGCGCTGGCGCTGCGCGGCATCCACCACGAGCCGCGCATGCGCTGGTTCGTGATCATGCTCGGCATCTTCGGCGCGGCCATGTTCTACGGCGACAGCATGATCACGCCCGCGATCTCCGTGCTCTCGGCCGTGGAAGGCCTGGCGATCGCCACGCCCGTGTTCTCGCGCTGGGTGATCCCGCTCACGCTCGGGATCCTCGCCGCGCTCTTCCTCATCCAGCGCCACGGCACCGGGCGCGTGGGCGCCTTCTTCGGCCCCGTCACCGCGCTGTGGTTCGTGGCGATCGCCATCGCCGGCGTCTCGCGCATCGGCGACCACCCCGACATCGTCCACGCGCTCAACCCGGCGCAGGCCGTGGGCTTCCTCGCCGCGAACCCCCTGCCCGGCTTCCTCGTGCTGGGCGCGGTGTTCCTCGTCCTCACGGGCGGCGAGGCGCTCTACGCGGACATGGGGCACTTCGGCAAGCGCCCGGTGCGCATCGCCTGGTTCGGGCTCGTGATGCCGGCGCTGCTCCTCAATTACTACGGGCAGGGCGCCTTCCTGCTCGCCAACCCCGCGGCGGTGAAGAACCCCTTCTACCTGATGCTGCCGGGCTGGGCGCTCCTGCCGATGGTCGCGCTCGCGACGGCGGCGACCGTCATCGCCTCGCAGGCCGTGATCTCCGGCGCCTTCTCCATCACCCGCCAGGCCATCCACCTGGGCTACATTCCGCGGCTGAAGATCCTGCACACCTCCGACCGCCAGATCGGGCAGGTGTACGTGCCCTTCATCAACTGGATGCTCTTCGCGGCCGTGGTGCTGCTGGTGCTGGGCTTCCAGTCCTCGGGCCAGCTCGCCAACGCCTACGGCATCGCCGTCTCCGCCACGATGGTGATCGAGTGCGCGCTGGCGATGGTGGTGGCGCACCGGCTGTGGAAGTGGCATCCGGCGGCGACCGCGGGCGTGCTGGGCTCGATGCTCGCGATCGACTTCGCCTTCTTCGCCTCCAACGCGGCCAAGTTCCTCTCCGGCGGCTGGTTCCCGCTCGCCATCGGCGCGGCCTGCTTCACGCTGCTCGTCACCTGGAAGCGCGGCCGCACGCTGCTCATGCGCCGCATGAGCGAGGAGGGGATCCCCCTCGAGCCCTTCCTCGACGCGCTGGCCGTGAGCCCGCCGCAGACCGTGCCGGGCACGGCCATCTTCATGACCAGCACGCCCGGCAAGGTGCCGCACGCGATGCTGCACAACCTCAAGCACAACAAGGTGATGCACGAGCGCATCGTCTTCCTCACCGTGGTCACGCACGACGTGCCGGTGGTGCCGGTGGAGGACCGCGTGCAGCTCTCGCGGCTGCGCGAGGGCTTCTGGCAGATGGAGGCGTGGTACGGCTTCAAGGAGCACCCGGACGTGGGCGAGATCTTCGCCTCGTGCCGGCGCCAGTACGGGCTCGCCTTCGAGCCCATGGAGACCTCGTTCTTCCTCTCGCGCGAGACGATCGTCGCCGGCGAGCGACGCGGCATGGCGACCTGGCGCGACCACCTCTTCGCGTGGATGAGCCGCAACGCCACGCGCGCCACCGACTTCTTCAACATCCCCATCAACCGCGTGGTGGAACTCGGCACCCACGTGGACATCTGACGAGCCGTCAACGATTCCGGCCCGCCGCGCGTTAAGCTTCACGGGATGCGGCGTTCGCGCCGCGGATACGAACAGGAGAACGCCATGAGCACCCCCGCCCCCGGCGCAGCGCCCAAGTCGGGCCTGCATCCCGGCCTCGTCGTCGGCGCCATCGCCGTCGTGGTCTTCGGCGCAGCCGGCGCCGCGTCCTACCTCGGCCTGCTTCCGGGCCAGCCCAAGACCGCGGAGCCCGTCCCGGTGCCGAGCGTCACGACCCGCACGACGCCCGCGCCCGCGAGCCCGGTGACCACCGCCTCGCCGGCGCAACAGGCGGGCGTCGTGGCCGATGCCACCGTCGCCCCGGCGCCACAGCCTGCCCCTGCCCCGGCGCCTGCACCCGAGCC
>JAHCAK010000041.1 GCA_019634955.1 Burkholderiales bacterium | reverse complement strand
CCGCGCATCCGTGGCCGGCGCGCCGCCCGAGGCGCAACTCAACGCAGGTGTCGCGTACGCGGAGGCGGCGCAGCTCGTGGCCGCACGCGAGCGCTTCGCGGCCGCGCAGGAAGGCGGGCCGGTCACGCGCGCGCAGGCGCGCGTCAACGCCGCCCTCGTCGAGTCGCGCGTGGGCGGTCGCACGCTCGAGGCGGCGCGCCCCGCCGTCGAGGCCATCGACGCGCTGCCGGAGGCGTCGCTGCGCGCGCGGCTGCGCGTGGCCACGGGGCTCGCGCTCCTGCCCGAACGCCCCGGCACGGCCGTCTCCGCGGGCGAAACCCTCGCGCACGCGCAGCTCTCGCTCGCCTACCGGGAGGCCTCGGAAGCGCGCGATGCGCGCACGGCGGCGCACGCGCTGGGGCTCCTCGGGCACCTCGACCTCGCGCGCGGCGAATCGCGGCGCGCGGCCGCCACCCTCGACCGCGCCGTCACGCTCTCCGCGGCGGCCGACGACCCCTGGCGCTTCCGCTGGCTGTGGCTAGCGGGCCTCGCGCGCAAGGCGGCCGGCGAGGACGACGCGGCCGAGCGCCTCCTCGCCCGCGCCGTGGACGAGCGCGAGGCGCTCAAGGGCCGCCTCGCCTTCGGGCGCTTCTGGCTGGGGGCGCTCGCGGGCAGCTCGGGGCGCGTCTATCACGACCTCGCGGACCTGCTGCTCGCGCGCGCCAAGCGCGGCGGCGAGGACGATCCCGCGATCCTCGCCCGCGCGCGGGGCGTGATCGAGCTCTCGCGCACGGCGGAGGTCGAGGACCACTTCCGCGACCCGTGCATCGCCTCCCAGGCCGCGCGCGACGCCCGGCCCGAGCAGGCGGACGCGCGCCTCGCGGTGATCCACCCGCTGCTGCTGCCCGGCCGGCTGGAGCTCCTCGTCACGCACGCGAGCGGCATCGCGCGCTTCACCGTGGCGCGCGGCGAGGCGGCGGTGACGCGCGACGTGCACCGCTTCCGCGAGGCGGTCGAGCGGCCCTTCGCGCCGCAGTACCTCGCCATCGGGCGGCGGCTGCACGAGGCGCTCGTGGCCCCGATCGAGGCGCACCTCGAGGCGCTGGGCGTGACGACGCTGCTCTGGGTGCCGGACGGGGCGTTGCGGGCGCTGCCCTTCGCGGCCCTGCACGACGGCCGCCGCCACCTCGTCGAGCGCTACGCGGTGGCGGTGACGCCGGTGGCCGCGCTCACGGACACGCGCGCCGGCGTGCCCACGCGCGGCGGCGCGGTCCTCACCGGGCTCACGCAGGCGCGCCAGGGCTTCGAGGCGCTGCCCGCCGTGGCCGAGGAGCTGGCCTCGCTTTCGAAGATGCTCGGCGCGCCCGTCTACCGCGACGGCGACTTCACCGTCGCCACGATCGAGGGGGCGCTCTCGCGCTCGCGCGCGACGGCCGTGCACATCGCCTCCCACGGCCAGTTCACGGCCGACCCCTCGGAGACCTTCCTCCTCACCTGGGACGGCCGGCTCACGCTGGAGGGCATGCGCCGCGCCATCTCCGCGGGCAAGCTCAAGGCCGAGCCGCTCGAGCTGCTGGCGCTCTCCGCCTGCCAGACGGCCGCGGGCGACGACCGCGCGGCGCTCGGCCTCGCGGGGGTGGCGCTCTCGGCGGGCGCGCGCGCCGCGGTGGCGACGCTCTGGAGCGTGAACGACGAGTCGAGCGCGCGGCTGGTGGCGGATTTCTACCGGCGCCTGCTCGCGGGCGACGGCAAGGCGCAGTCGCTTCGCCACGCGCAGCTCGCGCTGGCGGCCGACGAGCGCTTCGCGCACCCGGCCTTCTGGGCGCCCTTCATCGTCATCGGCAACTGGCGCTAGCGCCGGCTCAGTCGAGGAGCGCGCCCGCGTCCCACGCGATCTCGAAGTGCACGCCGCGGTCCTGGAGGTCGCGGCGGTCCGTGAGGTGGCGCTTCGTGGGCTGCGCGGCGTAGATCCGGGCGGAGAACCCGCGCGGCAGCGCGGCGATCACGCCCACCCCGGCGGAGGCGATCGTGGCCGGCAGGCCGTCGTCGCGCCGCAGCGTGTCGCGCGACCAGGCCGCGTCGGCGAAGGCCGCCAGCGCCACGCGGGCCACGCCCTCGCGCTCCCACGCCGGCACCTGCAGCTCGATCGAGCCCGCGGCGCCGCGGTCGCGCAGCAGCAGGTTCTCGCGGTAGCCGCGCACCGTCTGCGCCCCCCCGAGCGGGAGCTTCTCCATCGCGAGCAGCGTGTCGCGCGTGTACTGGGCCTGCGCGCGCGCGATGGCCAGCGCCCCGCGCCACGGCAGGCGCACCGCGAGCTGCGCCGCGGCGTGGAAGGCGGTGAAGCGGGGGGCGGGCCCCGCGAGCCCTTCGGGCAGCTCGTCCACCGTGACGGTTCCGCGGCTCGCCTGCAGGCGCGCGAAGGCGACCGTGCTGTCGTCGCGCAGGCTCGCCGCGGCCGCGAGCCGCCACGCGGAAAGCCGGGCGCCGTCGTCGGGGATGCCGGCCGTGAAGGAGAAGGGCAGGCCGAGGAGCGAGGTGCGCGACTCCCGCCGCTCGCGCGCGATCTCCGTCGTGATCGTGCGCGAGGCGGTGCGCACCCAGTCGCGCGCCACCCACCCCGCGCGCGTCTCGGCCACGGAGCGGATGTCGAGCTCGCGGAACTCCGGCGGGTCGATGGCGAGCGAGTCGGAGCGCTCGAAGCGCACGCCCGCGCGCAGGCGCGTGCCCGGCACCGGCGCCGACCACGAGGCGAACACGTCCTCGAGGCCCGAGGTGTCGCCGTAGCGCAGTTGCAGCGCGTCGCCCCAGCCGGTGAGGTTGCGGTGCGCGAGTTCCAGCGTGGGCCGGCGCGCGCCCACGGCCGGCGCGTGGTGGTTGTCGTAGCGCAGCACGGCGCTCCACGGGCGCGGCTCCTCCACCTCCACCACCAGCTCCGAGCCGCCGGGCGCGGGAAGCGGCGCGAGCTCGAGGGTGATGCGCTCGACGATGCCCTCGTCGCGCAGCCACGCCATCCGCTCCTGGAGCTGCGGCAGGCTCGCGGGCGCGGCGGGGTCGGGCACGATGAGGCGCGTGAGCCACGCCGGGCTCGCCACGAGCGGGTGCGAGGAGAACCGGACCTGCGTGACGGGGACTTCCACCGCGCGGAACACGATGGGCCCGCCGGCCACCGACTGGTCGGGCAGCTCCACGCGCGAGGTCACGAAGCCGCGCGAGGCGTACACCGCGGTCAGCTTGCGCTGCAGCTCGCGCAGCTCGCGGCCGGAGAGGGCACGCCCCTCGTACGGGGCGATCTCGGCGCGCAGCGCCTCCATCGGCACGGCGGTGGCGCCTTCCACCCGAATGGCGGTTGCGCGCACGCGCGGCTCGGCGATCTCGCGCTCGAGGTCGGAGGGCGGGGGCGCATCCGGCAGCGCCGAGGCCGCGCCCGTGCTGGCGAGCGCGAGGGTGATTGCCGTGGCGAGGCGGCGCATCTAGCGGGCCGCCGGGCCCGGCGCGCACGAGGCCGCGCGCGGATCGCGCAGGGCGGACGCGGGGAACGCGGTGCGCAACTGGTCGGGCACGCGGTCGCCGAGGGGCTCGGGCACGACGACGAGGCTGCTCGCGCGGCCGGCCAGCCGCGGCCCGCAGCGCCCCGCGAGGATCGCGCCCGCGTCGAGGAAGACGGGGGGCGGCGCGAGGAGCTGCGCCGTGGGGTCGATGGCCGGCGACTCGAACGAGATGACCCCGTCGATGCCGAGCTGCGACGAGGCGGTGATGCGCGTGTCGCCCGTCCGGAAGAGGTTCGCCACGCCGATCGCGATGTTGCCGCCGTCGCCGCCGAAGGCATTGGCCGAGATCGTCGCGCCGCGCAGCACCATCATGGGCGCGAGGATCGAGACGTTGCCGCCGTCGCCCTGCCCCAGGCCGACCGCGGTGGCGATGCGCCCGCCCTCCATGCGCAGGAGTCCGTCGGTGGCGAGGGCGATGTTGCCGCCGTCGGCCTCGCGGGCCGAGGTGGCGATCTGGGTGTCGGCGCCCAGGGACACGCCGCCCGCGGCTTGAATGCGGATGTCGCCGGCGAGGCCCGGGGCGCGGCCCGTGGCGTCCGTGCGGTCGAGGCTTTCAGCGGTGAGGCGCCCGTTCCCGGTGAGCGCGAGCCTTCCCGTGACCGCGATGTCGATGCTCCCGCCGTCGCCCGTTGAGCGCGCCTGGGAGGAAATGTTGCCGTCCCGCCGGATGGCGAGGTTCGCGGCCGAGATTCGCGCCGTGCCGCCGCGCCCGCTGCCGTTGGCGTTCGCGAAGATCCCGCTCTCGAACCGGTTCGTGGCGACCGCGCCCTCGTCCCCGATGGAGATGTCGCCCGTCATCGCGATGTCGAGATCGCCCGCGTCGCCCGAAAGGAAGGACTCGCTCGCCACCTGCCCGCCGTCGCGCAGGACGAGCGTGCCGCCGCGGATCGTGAGCGTGCCGCCGTGGCCGGTGCTCTCGGTGGTGGCCTGCACCACGCCGCCCGACTCGATCGTGATCGCCGGCGCCTCCAGGCGCACGTCGCCCGCCGCGCCCGCGCCGAAGGTGTTGGAGACGATGCCCGCGGGCTTGCCGTTCGCGTCGCGGCCGGCCACGCGGATGGACTCCGTGGCGCGGATGTCGATCGCCCCGCCGGGGCCGGTGGAGCCCACGCGCGCGGCGGCGCTCACCTCGCCCCCGTCGCGCACCTCCAGCGTGCGCGTCGACACGACGATCGCGCCACCGGCCGCCGGGCCCTCGGTGGAGGAGAAGAACCCGCTCGCGAGCGTGATGCCGCCCTGCGTGGGGTCGCTGCGCGTGCCCTCGATCACGATGCCGCCGGCGTTGCGCACGGTGATCGTGCCACCGGGGCCGCCGCCGCGCGAGCTCGCATCGACCTGCGCGCCGCCGGAGAGCCGGATCGAGCCCGTGTCGAGCGTGATCGTGTTGCCGCCGCCGGCGGCGAGCGAGATGCCCTGCAGCAGCGCGTTGCCCTGGCCGACGAACGCGCCGGCGCGGATGGCGATGGGGCCGGTGCGCCCGCCGCCGAAGGAGTTGGACACCACGTAGGTGGGCTGCGTCGGGGAATCGCCGCGGATGGCGAGCGTGCCGCGCGCCTCGATCGTGAGCGCGCCGCCGTTGCCGGTGGTGCAGCCGGGGTCGCAGCTCGTGTCGACGAGCGAGGCGCCGCGGATCTCGATGTCCTCGCCCGCGAGCCGCAGCGAGGCCGCGTCGCCCGCGCCGGTGGTGACCGCGAGCACGTCGGAGGCGTCCACCGTGAGGCGCCCGGCGGCCTCGATGTCGATGGCGCCGCCCGCGCCGAAGCGCGTGCGCGATTCCACGCCGGCGTGGTCGAGGGTGACATCGCCGCCGCGCAGCGTCACGCGGCCGCTGCCGGTGCGCGAGGCGCCCTCGTTGGCGAGGACGCGCGCGCCGTCGCGCAGCACGAGGTGGCTGCGGCGAGTGAATCCCTCGAGGCGGACCGTGCCGCCGTCGAGGATCACCTCGCCCTCGCTGCCGGCGGCCACGAGGATCGCCTCGCCGCGCGGCGCGTTCACGATGGCGTTGCCGGCGAGCGTCACGTCGCCGCCGACGAGCGCGATGCGCCGGCCCTCGCGAACGGAGAGCAGCACGCCGGAAGCGGTGATGGGCGCGGCCTCGCCCGCGCCGAAGCCCAGCGCCACCGGCGGCAGGCCGCCGATCTCGGGCGAGGTCGTCGTCGTGTCGAAGCGCGTGCCGTCGCCCAGCGCCACGTAGTGCGCGGTGCTCGCGTGGAAGGCCGCGGGCAGGTCCAGCCGCGCGCCGGCGCCGAACACGATGCCGCTGGGATTCACGAGCCAGAGGTTGGCCTGGCCGAGGGTCGAGGCGATGGTGCCCTGGATCGAGCTGGGCGAGCCGCCCGTCACGCGCGCGATGATGTTGGCGATCGAGCCGCGCCCGGAGAAGGTGGCCGTCTCGCCCGGGCGCAGGTTGAAGGTGGAGAAGCTGTGGAAGAGGTTGGTGCCGCGGCGCGAGCCCAGCGTGTCGGGGATCGAATAGCGCGGCCCGGCGAGCGTCGCGCGCGCGCCCATCGAGCCGTCGGTGGCGATCTGGGCGTGGGCCGCCCCGCAGGAAAGCGCGATCGCGGCGGCGAGGGGGCAGAGGCGGGGCATGGGCCGCAATATAGCGCGGCCCCCCCGTGGCGTCATGCGGCGGCGCGCGGCCGCGCCGTCACCAGCGCCACGCCTGCCGCGGAGACCGCGAGTCCCGCCAGCGCTACCGCCGGGAGGCTCTCGTCGAAGAGCAGCCAGGCCATCACCGCCGTCACCGGCGGGGTGAGGAAGAAGAGGCTCGCCACGCGGGAAGCCTCGCCGTGGCGGATCATGGTGAAGAGGAGCCCGATCGCGCCCAGCGAGAGCACCAGCACGAGCCAGCCCAGCGCGAAGGCGAACTGCGGCGTCCACTGCACCACCATCGTCTCGGTCGCGTACGCGGCGGCGGCGGTCACGAGCCCCGCGGCGGCGTACTGGATCACGCCGCCCGTGAGCATCGGCACCGCCCCGCAGAAGCGCTTCTGGTACAGCGTGCCGGCGGTGATGCCGAAGAGGGCGAAGGCGAGCCAGGCGTAGCCCGCCGGGTCGGTGGCGGCGCCGGACCACTTGCCGGAGACCACGAGGACCACGCCGCCGAAGCCCAGCGCAATGCCCGCCCACTGGCGGTTCGTGAGCCGCTCGCCCAGCAGCGGGCCCGCGGCCATCGCCGTGAGGATGGGCTGCAGCCCGACGATGAGCGAGACGGTGGCGAGCGGCATCCCGCGCGCCACGCTGCAGAAGACGCCGCCGAGGTAGGCGCCCTGCACGAGGAGCCCCGCCACCGCCGCGTGCCCCGCCAGCAGCGGCGAGGCCGGCCAGGCGCTGCGCGTGAGCACGGCCGCGGCGACCAGCAGCACGACCGCCGCGGCGTAGCGCCACGACAGGAAGGTGAGCGGCTCGGCGAAGGGCGCGCCCAGGCGGCTGCCGATGAAGCCCGTGCTCCACAGGAACACGAACAGCGCGGGCGCCCAGCGCAGCCAGGCGGGGGGATGGGATGGCACGGCCGCAGTTTAAACTGGCGGCGATGAATCTCGCCCTCTGGCTCGACCGGCACGCCCGCAGCGACCCCGCACGCACGGCGGTGTTCGTGGGGGCCGCGCCGTGGAAGTCCTTCGGCGCGCTCGCGGCGGATGTGGCGGGGCTCGCGCGCGGGATGCACGAGAAGCTGGGCCTCGCGCCGGGCGACCGCGTGGCGATCGTGATGCGGAACGCGCCGCAGTACGCCGAGGTGATGCTCGCGGCGTGGTGGGCGGGGCTCGCCGCGGTGCCCGTGAACGCGAAGCTGCACCCGCGCGAGGTGGCGTTCATCCTCGAGGATTCGGGGGCGAAGGCGGTATTCGCCACGCCGGACTGGGTCGCGGGCCTCGCGGAAGCGGTCGCCGGCATGCACCGCGCACCGGACGTGATCGAGGCCGGGAGCGTCGGCTATGACGCGCTCCTCATTGAGCCGATGCCCGTGGCGCCGGTGCCGGACGACGCGCTGGCCTGGCTCTTCTACACCAGCGGCACCACCGGCCGGCCCAAGGGCGCGATGCTCTCGCACGCGAACCTGCGCGCGATGGCGCAGGGCTACCTCACCGACGTGGACGCCGTCTCGCCCGCGGACTGCCTGCTGCACGCCGCACCCATGTCGCACGGCTCCGGCCTCTACCTCGTGCCGTACCTCCTCGCGGGCGCGGCGCAGGTGATCCCCGAGTCGGGCGGGTTCGACCCGGCGGAGGTGTTCGCGCTCTGCGGCGCGCACCGCGGCGTGGGGATGTTCGCCGCGCCCACGATCGTGCGGCGGCTGGTCGACCACGCGGCCGCGCACGGCCCGGCGCTCGAGGGGCTGCGCACGGTGGTGTACGGCGGCGGGCCGATGTACGTGGCGGACCTGTTGCGCGCGCTCGAGGTGATGGGCCCGCGCTTCGCGCAGATCTACGGGCAGGGCGAGAGCCCGATGACGATCACGGCGCTGGGCAAGCGCATCCTCGCCGAGCGGGGCCATCCGCGGTACCTCGACCGCATCGGCTCCGTGGGCCTGCCGCAGAGCGGGGTGGAGGTGGCGGTGCGCGATGGCGCGGGGCGGGACCTCCCCGCGGGCGAGGTGGGCGAGGTCTGCGTGAAGGGCGCCGTGGTGATGGCGGGCTACTGGGGCAACCCCGAGGCCACGGCGAAGGCGCTTCGCGACGGCTGGCTGTGGACGGGCGACCTGGGCGCCTTCGACGGCGAGGGCTTCCTCACGCTCAAGGACCGCAGCAAGGACCTCATCATCAGCGGCGGCTCCAACATCTACCCGCGCGAGGTGGAGGAGGTGCTCCTCGCGCACCCCGGCGTGGCCGAGGTCTCGGTGGTGGGGCGCGCGGACCCCGAGTGGGGCGAGGTCGTGGTCGCCTTCGTGGTGGCGGGGGAGCCCGCGCCGACGGCCGCCGAGCTGGATGCGCTCTGCCTCGGGGCGCTGGCGCGGTTCAAGCGGCCGAAGGAATACCGCTTCGTGGCGGGGCTGCCGAAGAACAACTACGGGAAGGTGCTCAAGACCGCGCTGCGCGCGATGCTCTGAGGCGGCGTCAGGTGGCCGCGCCCGCCCCCCGCGGCATGAGGGTGATGCGCTCGCAGACCTGCCGCGTGCCGGTGACGCTTTCGGCGGCCACGCACATGGCGTTCTTCTCCTCCTCCGTGTGCGCCATGCCCCAGAGGTGGACCACGCCCTCGGAGACGACCACGTTCACGTAGAGCGTGCGCGCCCCGGTGGCCTTGATCGCGTCCATGACGGCCTGGCGCAGCGCCCGGTCGTCGGCGGGCGGCACCACGGGGCGCGACTGCGCCACCAGCGCCTGCAGGAGGTTGGCGCGGCTCACGATGCCCACCACCTTGCCGTCGCGCACCACGGGCACGCGCTTGATGCGCTCCTTCTCGAGGAGGCTCGCGATGTCGTGCAGCGAGGTCTCCTCGTCGACGGTGAGGACGTTACGCGTCATCACGTCGCGCGCGTGCAGGCCGTGGGTCTTGAGGTAGTCGCGCGCCTCGTCCTGCGCGTCGGAGATGAGCGTGAGCCACCACGAGCGGTGCCGCTCCGTGCCCGCCTCGGGCCGGCGCATGAGGTCGCCCTCGCTCACGATGCCCAGCAGGTGCCCCGCGTCGTCCACCACGGGCGCCGCGCTGATGTGGCGGCCGAGCAGCAGCTTCGCGACTTCGGTGACGGTCGCTTCGGGGCTCACGGTGACCACGGGGCTGGTCATCACGTCCTTGGCTTGCATGGCGGGTTTCCTCCGGAGGGGGTCAGGCGGGGCGGCCGGCGGCGGCGTCGGCCAGGATGAGGTCGCTCGCCCGTTCGGCGATCATCGCCACGGGCGCGTTGGTGTTGCCGGATACGAGGGTGGGCATGACGGAGCAGTCGACCACGCGCAGCCCGGACACGCCGGCCACGCGCAGCCTCGAATCTACCACCGCGGCGGGATCGCTGCCCATGCGGCAGGTGCCCGAGGGGTGGAAGATGGTCGCGCCGTTGCCGCGGCACCAGTCGAGGATCTCCGCGTCGCTCGCCACCCCGGGGCCGGGCTTGTACTCCTCGCGGACATAGGGCGCCACCGCCGGCGCGGCCGCCAGCCGCCGCGCGAACTTCACGCTCTCCACGGCGCAGAGGCGGTCCTCCTCGGCCGAGAGGTAGTTGGGCACCATGGCCGGCGCCGCGAACGGGTCGGCGGACTTGATGCGCACGTGCCCGCGCGAGCCCGGCCGGAGCTGGCACACGCTCAGCGTGAAGCCGGAGAAGGGGTGCGGCTTGGCCCCGGCGAGGTCCGCCGAGAGGGTGGCGATGTGGAACTGGATGTCGGGGCGCGTCGCACCCGGCAGCACGCGCGTGAAGAGCCCGCCCTGGTTGATGCCGATGGCGAGCGGCCCCGCGCGGAAGAGCAGCCACTGCAAGCCGATCTTCGCCGACCGCCACCACGAGGCCAGGTCGTCGTTCGTGGTGATGGGCTTCGTGCACTTGTAGACGAGGCGGAGCTGCAGGTGGTCCTGCAGGTTCTCGCCCACGCCGGGAAGGTCGGCCACGACGCCGATGCCGTGGCGGCGCAGCAGTTCCGCCGGCCCCACGCCGGAGAGCTGCAGGAGCTGCGGGCTCTGGATGGCGCCGGCGGCCACGATCACCTCGCGCGCGGCCCTCGCCACGAGGTCGCGCCCGCGCTGGCGGTAGGCGACCCCGGTGGCGCGCGTGCCCTCGAAGAGGAGGCGGGTGGCGTGCGCGTCGGTCTCCACGCGCAGGTTCGCCCGGCCGCGCGCGGGCTTCAGGTACGCCACCGCCGTGCTGGAGCGCCAGCCCTTGCGCGTGAAGAGCTGGTAGTAGCCCACGCCCTCCTGCCGCGCCCCGTTGAAGTCGTCGTTGCGCGGCACGCCGAGCGAGCCCGCGCCGGCGATGATGGCCTCGATCAGCTCGTGGCGCCCGGGGATGTCGGAGCAGGAAATCGGCCCGTCGGCGCCGTGCAGGTCGGAAGCCCCGCGCGAGTTGGCTTCCAGCTTCCTGAAGTAGGGCAGTACGTCCTTCCACGCCCAGCCCTCGTTGCCGAGCGCGGCCCAGTGGTCGTAGTCCTCGTGCTGGCCGCGGATGTAGATGAGCCCGTTGATGGAGGACGAGCCCCCGAGGCAGCGGCCGCGCGGCCAGTAGATGCGGCGGCCGTTCATCCCCGGGTCGGGCTCCGTCTCGAAGCGCCAGTTGTAGACCGGGTGGAACATGGTCTTGCCGTAACCGATCGGGATGTGGATCCAGGGGTAGTCGTCCTTCGGGCCCGCCTCCAGCAGCAGCACGGAGTGGCGGCCGTTCTCCGACAGGCGCGCGGCCAGCGCGCACCCCGCGGTGCCGGCGCCGACGACGATGAAATCGTGGGTGGGGGTCTCGGCCATCGTCTCGCTCAGGGGCGCAGCAGGATCTTGGCCGCGGCGCTGCGGCCGTGGTGCAGGTCGTCGAAGGCGCGCGCGCCCTCGGCGAGCGGGCGCTCCTCGACCCAAGCGAGGTCGCCGAAGGCGCCCTCGTGCAGCGCGCGCGCGGCGGCGCGCAGGTCGGCCGTCGAATAGGTGTAGGCGCCGACGAGCGTGATCTCCGCCAGCGTGAGCTTGCGCATGTCGATCTCGCTGGCCCAGTCCTGCAGGCCGATGTGCAGCACCACGCCGCCGGGCTTCACCGCGGCGAGCGCGGCCTTGCGCGTGGGGGCGGCGCCCACGGCGTCGATCACGAGGTCCATCGAGCCCTCGGGCGGGCCGCCGCCGGCGAGCGGGTCGAAGGCCTCCACCGCCGCCGCCCGCCGGGCCGCGTCCCGGCGCAGCGCGTTGGTCTCCGCGAGGGGGATGCGCCGCGCGCCCCAGGTGCGCAGGAGCAGCGCCGTGAGCAGCCCGATGGCGCCGCCGCCGATCACGAGCACGGCGCACTCCGGCACCGGGCGCGCGAGCGCGCGCGAGGCGAGGTTGAGGGCGTGCAGGGCGGTCGCGGCCGGCTCCGTGAGCGCGGCTTCCCGCGCCCCCATGCCCTCCGGCAGCTCGATCACGGCGGAGGCCGCGGTGACCACGCGCTCGGCGAAGCCGCCGGGGCGCTGCATGCCGATCATGGTGCGGTTGGCGCAGAGGTTGTCGCGGCCCTGCACGCAGTAGTCGCAGTGCCCGCAGGCGATGATGGGGTTCACCGTCACGCGCCGGCCCTTGCCGGGGCCCGTGAGGACCTCGCCGGCCAGCTCGTGGCCGAGGATGAGCGGCGGCACGCGCCGCGGGTCGTGGCCGTGGAAGGCGTGCATGTCGGAGCCGCAGATGCCCACGGCCTCCACGCGGATGAGCACCTCGCCCGCTCCGGCTGCCGGGTCCGGCTCGTCGCGGTGCACGACCTCGTTGGGAGCGGTGTAGACGAGAGCCTTCATGGTTTCACCCTGCCGAGAACCCGCCGTCGACGAAGATCGCCTGGCCGGTCACGTAGTCGGAGGCGCGGCTCGCGAGGAAGACCGCGGTGCCGCGCAGGTCGTGAAGCTCGCCGTTGCGCCGGGCGAAGGTGGACTGCGCCATCTTCTCCCAGCGCGCCGGGTCGTTCACCACGGGCGCCGTGAGCGCGGTGGGGAAGAAGCCCGGGGCGATGGCGTTGGCGGTGACGCCGTCCTTCGAGAGCGCCTCGGCCTGCGCGCGCGTGAGCTGCATCACGCCGCCCTTGGAGGCGCCGTAGGGCGCGCTCATCGGGAAGGCGCGCAGCGACTGGAGCGAGGCGATGTTGATGATGCGCCCCCAGCCGCGCGCGACCATGGCCGGGGCGAGCGCCTTGGCGAGGAAGTACGGCGCGGAGAGGTTGATGGCGATCGTCGTGTCCCAGGCCTCGTCGTCCAGCTCGAGCATCGGCCCTCGCAGGTTCACGCCGGCCGCGTTCACGAGGATGTCCGGGTCGCCGAAGAAGTCGCGGGAGCGCGCCGCCGCCGCGCGAAGCGAACGGCGGTCGGCGAGGTCGGCGGCGAGCGTCGCCGCGCGCCCGCCTTCGGCCTCCACCTCCACCCGCGCCTCCTGCAGCTCCGCCGGGCGCCGGGCCACCAGCACCACCGAGGCCCCGGCCTCCGAGAGCGCGCGCGCGATCTCGCGGCCGATGCCGGAGCTCGCCCCCGTCACGAGGGCGACCTTGCCGGCGAGGTCGAAGCTGCCCGGCGCCGCCACGGGCTCAGCGCTCCACCGGCGCGCCCAGCTCGAAGCGCTCGCCGGGGAAGTACTTGGCGAGGCGGTCGTCGGCGGTGCGCGCGTGCGCTTCCATCCCCTCGAGGCGCGAGATGCGCGCCGTGACCTCCGCGATCTCGCGGCTCGCCTCGCGCGTGAGGCGCTGCCACGTGACGGTCTTCACGAACTTGTGCACCGACAGCCCGCCGGAGTAGCGCGCCGCGGCCTTCGTGGGCAGCACGTGGTTGGGCCCCGAGGCCTTGTCGCCGAAGGCGACCGTCGTCTCCTCGCCGAGGAAGAGCGAGCCGTAGCAGGTGAGGTTCGCGAGCCACCAGTCGAGGTCGCGCGCGTGCACCTCGAGGTGCTCGCTGGCGTAGCGGTCCGAGACCTGCGCGATCTCCTCGCGGGTGGCGCCCAGGATCACCTCGCCGTAGTCGCGCCACGCCGAGCCGGCGGCGTCCTTCGCCGTGGGCGGGAGCCTGTCGATGAGCTGCGGGACGAGCCGCATCACGGCCTCGGCGAGCGGGCGCGAGGTGGTGAAGAGCCACGCGGGCGATTCGTGCCCGTGCTCGGCCTGCCCGACGAGGTCGGAGGCGACGATGGCGGGGTCCGCCGAGTCGTCGGCGATCACCGCCACCTCCGAGGGCCCGGCGAAGACGTCGATCCCCACCTGCCCGAAGAGCATGCGCTTGGCCTCGGCCACGAACTTGTTGCCGGGGCCGACGACGATGTCGGCGGGCTTGCCGGTGAAGAGC
Organism: Burkholderiales bacterium; assembly: GCA_019634955.1. Classification (GTDB taxonomy): domain Bacteria; phylum Pseudomonadota; class Gammaproteobacteria; order Burkholderiales; family Usitatibacteraceae; genus FEB-7. The sequence continues at coordinate 19,075 of JAHCAK010000041.1, read as the reverse complement.
CCGTAGGCGAGCGTGGCGATGGCCTGCACGCCGCCCAGCGTCATGATCGCGTCGGCGCCGGCCACCTTCATCGCGTAGAGCACCTGCGGGTGGATGCCCTCGCCGCGGTACGGCGTGGAGCAGGCGATCACGTTGGGAACGCCGGCCGCCTTCGCGGTGGCGATCGTCATGTAGGCCGAGGCGATGTGCGCGTAGCGCCCCGTGGGCACGTAGCAGCCCGCGACGTTCACCGGGATGAGGCGCTGCCCGGCGTGCAGGCCCGGGCGCAGCTCCACCGTGAACTCCCTCATGGAGTCGCGCTGCGCCAGCGCGAAGCGGCGGACCTGCTCCGCGGCGAACTCGATGTCGCGCTTCACCTTCGGGTCGATCGCGGCGGTGCGGCGCGCGATCTCCGCCTCCGTCACGAGGATCTCGCCCGTCCACTTGTCCAGCTTCTCCGCGTACTCGCGCACGGCCGCCTCGCCGCGCTTCGCGATCTCGGAGAGCATCTCCTCGGCCACCTGGCGGGCCGCGCCCGATTCCGTCTCCGGCGTCCTCGACGCCTTCTTGAGGTATTCGATCGCCATGGTCATTTCCCGTAGATGTATTGGGGGAGCCACAGCGCGATCTGCGGGAACACGATGATCAGCACGAGCCCGAAGAGCTGCAGCCCCATGAACTGGAGCATCCCCTTGTAGATGTCGGTGAGCTCCCACTGCGGCACCACCCCCTTGAGGAAGTACGCCGAAAGCGCCACCGGTGGCGAGAGCCACGCCGTCTGCAGGTTCACCGCCACGAGGATCCCGAACCACGCGAGGTCGAAGCCCAGCTTCTGCACCAGCGGCAGCAGGAAGGGCACGACGATCAGCACGATCGGCACCCACTCGAGCGGCCAGCCCAGCAGGAAGATGAGCGCCATGATGATGAAGAGCGTCACGTACGGGTTGAGGTCCATGCCCAGCAGCCAGTCCGTGAGCATGTTGGGCGTGCCCAGCCGCGCGAAGACGGCGCCGAAGAAGTTGGAGGCCGCGACGAGGAAGAGGATCAGCACCGAGATCTCGAGCGTGCGGATGAGCGCGTCCTTGAGGTTCGCGCGCGTGAGCCGCCCGTAGGCCGCGGTGAGGAGCACGGAGCCGGCCGCGCCGCAGGCGGCGCCCTCCGTGGGCGTGGCCAACCCGAAGACGATGCTGCCGAGCGCCGCCAGCACCAGCGCCGCCGGGGGCACCAGCCCCTGGAAGAACTGCACCCACACCTCGCCCATGTTGGCGGGGTGCTCCTCGGGCGGCAGGGCCGGGCCCAGCGCCGGGTTGATCAGGCAGCGGATCATCGCGTAGGCCGTGAAGAGGAGCGCCAGCATGATCCCCGGGACGATGGCCGCGGCGAAGAGCGTCGTCACCGGCACTTCCAGCACCGGGCCCATCACCACCAGCATGATCGACGGCGGGATGAGGATGCCGAGCGTGCCGCCCGCGGCGATGAGGCCCGAGGAGAGCTTCACGTCGTAGCCGGAGCGGGTCATGGATTTCCCGGCCATGATCCCCAGGATCGTGACCGAGGCGCCGACGATCCCCGTGGCCGCGGCGAAGATGGTCGCCACGAACATGACCGCGAGGTAGAGCGAGCCACGCACGCGGGCGAGCATCTTCTGCACCGCGTCGAAGAGGCGCTCCATGAGGTTCGCCTGCTCCATCATGATGCCCATGAAGACGAAAAGCGGCACCGCGGCGAGCGTCTGCTCCATCATCGTCGCGTTGAACTGCAGCGTCATGAGGTAGAAGACGAGGTCCCCGAAGCCCCAGTAGCCGAAGGCGAGGCCGAGGAAGATCAGGGTGAACGAGATGGGGAAGCCGACGAAGATGCCCACGAGCATCCCGGCGACCATCATGAGGCCGATCATCTCCGGGCTCATTGCGGCCACCTCCCGGCGCGCGCCGCGTGGATGCTCTTGAGAAGCTCCGAGAAGCCCTGCAGCAGGAGGAAGGCGATGCCGATGGGCAGGCAGCTCTTCACGGGGCCCAGCAGCGGCATCCAGGCGGTGTCCATGCCGCGCTCCGCGCGCTCGACGGCCTGCCACGCCCACCGGGTGGACACGTACATGAAGGTCAGCATCGCGGGGAAGTAGCACACGAGGTAGAGCGCGGTGTCGACGCGCCCCTGCGTCTTCACGGACCATCCCCGGTACAGGAAGTCGGAGCGGATGTGCACGCCCTTGGAGAGCGCGTAGGCCGAGCCGAGGATGAAGAGCGCGCCGTAGAGGAAGCGGCTCATGTCGTAGGCCCAGACGGTGGGCGCGGTGAAGGCGTAGCGCGCCACCACCTCGTAGACCATCGCGGCCATGAGCGGGATCGCGAGCCAGCTCACCACGTGCCCCGTCCACAGGCTGAAGGTGTCTATGGCGATGATCGTGCGCGACATCCAGCGCGGCATGTCGTCGGGCAGGCCCTCGGCGATGCTCGCGCGCCTGCCCGCGATCAGCTCGTCGGTGAGCTCGGGTTGGGGTTGTTCGGCCATGGTTCGCTCTTCTCCTCGGGGCGCCTGCGCCGGGCGCGCGCCTGCCGGGAGCGCGGCCGTGGCGGCCGCGCCCGCGGGCTCGGTCAAACGGGGAAAGGCGGGCGGTGGCCGCGTGGCCGCCGCCCGCCGGGGGTTACTTCTTGCCCTTCTTCGCCAGTTCCTCGGCGTAGGCGGCGCCCAGGTTCGCGTTGGTGCGCTGCGCCTGCGCCCAGAACGGGATCGCCGTCTCGGCGAAGGCCTTCTGGCTGTCCCACACCTTCTTGAAGAAGGGGTTGGCGGCGGCGTTCTTCTCGAAGTTCTTCATGGCCGCGGCGGAGTACTCCTTGAAGTACTCGGGCGGCGTGTCGTGCAGGATCACGCCGTGCTTCTCGGTCAGCTCCTTCAACGCCTTGCCGTTCTCGTGGATGCGGTAGGCGAAGGCCTTGGTGAGCGCCGCGTTGGCCGCGACTTCCATCGCCTTCTGCTGGCCGGGCGTGAGCTTCTTCCACACGTCGCCGTTCAGGTAGAGGTCCGCGTTCACGACCACCTGGTGCAGGCCCTGCATGTAGTAGTGCTTGAGCACCTTCTGGAAGCCGAAGGTCATGTCCGGCTTCGGGCAGCACCACTCGGCCGCGTCGATCACGCCCTTCTCGAGGCCGGGCAGGATGTCGCCGCCGCCCATGGCGACGGAGGCCACGCCGATGTCGTTGTAGATCTGGCCGGGGATGCCGGGCGGCGTGCGGAAGCGCAGCTTGCGGAAATCCGCCATCGTGTTGATGGGCTTCTTGAACCAGCCCAGCGCCTCGGGGCCCACCGGCTGCAGCATGAAGCCCTTCACGTTGACCTTCATCTCCTTCCAGAGCTGGTCGTAGAGCTGCTGGCCGCCGCCGTAGAGGTACCAGGAGAGCCAGGCGAAGTTGTCCATGCCCAGGCCCGAGCCCGCCGCCGGCGAGCCGAAGAGGGCCGCGGCCGGGTGCTTGCCGGACCAGTAGTGCGTCCAGGCGAACCCGCCTTCGATCACGCCCTTGTCGACCGCGTCCAGCGTGTCGTTCACCGCCACCACCGCGCCGGCCGGCAGCACCTCGAAGATCACGGTGTTGTTGGTGAGCGCGGCGACGTCGGCCGCGAAGTCCTTGAGCATCGTCACCTCGTCGGCCGAGGTGGGGATCACCGACTGCACGCGGATCTTCACGGGCTTGGCCTGCGCGAGCGCCAGCGCGGGCGCGGCCGCGATCACCACGGCGGCGACGGCCGCGCGGGCGAGGTTCCAACGGGATTGGGCCATCTGGATCTCCTCCTTGTGGGCGGCCGGGCAGGCGCGCCGGTTGTCATGGACCCGCCGTGTGGGCGGGCAGCGCCCCGGGCCTTCCCGCCCGGCTGGAATGAAAGCGCTTGCAGGCAGGGTATGCAGGTATCGGCCCAGCGTCAATGTGCGGCGCAGCATAGGGGTATTACAAGCGCTTGCAGGGCATCGGGGCGGTGGTAGAGTCACCCCCATGCCGCGCAGTGCCCCCAACCCCCGCCTCGCCGACGTGGCCCGCGCCGCGGGCGTCTCGCTCGCCACCGCCTCGCGCGCGCTCTCCGAGCCCGGCATGGTGCGCGACGACACGCGCGGGCGCGTCGAGGAGGCCGCGGCGATGCTGGGGTACGTCCCGCACGGGGCGGCGCGCGCGCTCGCCACCCGCCGCACGCGCACCATCGGCGCCGTGTTCCCGCCGGTCGACAACCCCATCTTCGCCGGCGCCACGCACGCGCTCGCGCAGGAGCTCGCCGCGGCCGGCTACACGCTGCTGCTGGCGAGCCACGACTACGACCTCGATGCGGAGCTCGCGGCCACGCGCGCGCTGGTGGAGCGCGGCGCCGACGGCATGGTGCTCGTGGGCCTGGACCACCGGCCCGAGACGCTCGCCGTGCTGGAGCGCGCCGAGGTGCCCTGGGAGATCACCTGGTCGCTCGACGATTCGGCGCGGCAGCACTGCATCGGCTTCTCGCACCGCGGCGCTTCCATCCGCGTGACGCAGCACCTGCTGGACCTCGGCCACCGCGAGATCGCCGTCATCGCCGGCGACACGCGGCGAAACGACCGCGCGCGCGAGCGCCTCGCGGGCGTGAGGGACGCGCTGGCCGCGCGCGGCGTGAAGCTCCCCGCGAAGCGCGTGGTGGAGACGGACTTCTCCGTGGCGAATGGGCGCGCGGCCTTCGCGAAGCTGCTCGAGCGCGCGCCCGGCTTCACGGCCGTGATCGGCGGCAACGACCCGCTCGCCATCGGCGCGCTCTTCGAGTGCCGCGACCGCGGCATCGACGTGCCGGGGCGGATGTCCATCGCCGGCTTCGACGACATCGAGCTCGCCGGCGAGCTCTCGCCCGGCCTCACGACGGTGCGCGTTCCCTCGGCGGAGATCGGGCACGAGGCGGGGCGGCGGCTGCTCGCGCGGCTCGCGGGGAAGGTCGTGCCGACGATGAGGGAGCTGCCCGCGCCGCTGGTGGTGCGCGGGACCACGGGGCCGCCGCCCGCGAAGCCGTGAGCCCCGAGACCATCCTGCTCGCGATCGAGGTGGCCGCGACGGTCGCCTTCGCGCTCTCGGGGATCCTGGAAGCCACGCGCCGGCGCATGGACATCGTCGGCGTCTTCTCGGTCGCGTTCGCGAGCGCCTTCGGCGGCGGCACGCTGCGCGACCTGCTGCTCGACCGCCGGCCGCTCTTCTGGGTGCAGAACCCGGAGTACATCTGGCTCGTGCTGGCGATGGCGCTCGCGGCGCCGCTGCTCCTGCGCGCCATGCGGCACCGGCGCGTCGACCGCGTGATGGAGGGGGCGGACGCCCTCGGCCTGGGCCTCTTCGCGATCTCCGGCGCGTCGCTTTCGATGGTGGCGGGAATGCCCGCTCTGGTGTCCGTGCTGATGGGCGCGATCACCGCGGTGTGCGGGGGCGTGCTGCGCGACGTCCTCTGCAACGAGATCCCCAGGGTCTTCCACGACCACGTGCCCTACACGCTGTGCGCCTTCATCGGCGGCGCGGTCTTCCTCGTGCTGCACGCGCAGGGCGTGGCGCCCATGGTTTCCACGGGGACCGGGATCGTCGTGACTTCCGGCTTGCGGCTGCTGGCGGTGGCGCGCGGTTGGCGCATCCCGGCGTGGCCGCGCGGGGGCGACGGGCGCTAGGCAGCCGCGCGGGCTGGCGGATCGGGGCCGCGAAACGGCCGGGGCCGGACATCGCTGCCCGGCCCCGGTTGCTTCTCCACCTGTCGTTCCGACCTACACGAAGCTCTTGTACTTCGCGAGGTGCCGCACCGGCTTCGACAGCGCGTCGCGCCGGAACGGGTCGCCCAGCTCCTTGGTGACCATCATCTCGATCACGGTCGTCTTCCCCTCCGCCTGCCGCTTCACCGACTCCGTGAGCGCGGCCCCCACGTCCCCCAGCTTGTCCACCGTCACGCCGTCGCAGCCGAAGGACTTCGCCACCGCCGCCCAGCTCGGGTTCACCAGTTCGACGCCCTGGTAGCGGCGCGAGTAGAAGTCCACGTGGTTCTTCTTCTCCGCCCCCCACTGGCCGTTGTTGAACACCACGACGGTCACGCCGATCTTCTCGCGCGCGCAGGTGAGCAATTCGTTCAGCGAGATCCCCCACGCGCCGTCGCCCACGTAGGCGATGGCGGGGCGGTCGGGGCGCGCGACCTTGGCGCCGCAGGCCACCGGGAAGGCGTAGCCGCAGTTGCCGAAGCTCATGGCGGCGAGCATGGAGCGCGGCTCGTCGAAGCGCAGGTAGGAGTTGGACACCGAGCAGATGTTGCCGATGTCGGTGGAGACCATCGCGCCCTTGGGCATCGCGCGCTCGAGCTCGCGCAGCATCTGGCGCGGGTGCATGGCGCCCGAGCCCTGCGCGATCTCGACGGAGTAGGGGTCGGTCTCGTGCGTCCACTTGTCGAGCTCGGCTTCCCACGCGGCCTTCTCGGCCTTGATGGCGGCGTCGCGCTCGGCCTTGTTGGCGTGGCAGGCGAGGGACTTGCCGGCCAGCCGCGCGGCGAGCGCGGAAGCGGCCGCCTTCGCGTCGCCGCAGATCCCCACGGAGATCGCCTTCACCAGCCCCAGCATCTTCGCGTCGGCGTCGACCTGGATGATCTTCGCGTCCTTCGGCCAGTACTCCATGCCGTACTGCGGCAGCGTGCCGAAGGGCCCCAGGCGCGTGCCGAGCGCCAGCACCACGTCGGCCTTCGCCATGAGCTTCATCGCGGCCTTGGCGCCCTGGTAGCCCAGCGGCCCCACCCACAGCGGGTGCGAGGCGGGGAAGGCGTCGTTGTGCAGGTAGCTCACCGCCACCGGCGCGTGCAGCAGCTCCGCGAGCTTCGCGGCTTCCGCCGTGCCCTCGCCCATGATCACGCCGCCGCCCGAGAGGATCACCGGGAACTTCGCGGTGGCGAGCAGCTTCGCCGCCTCGTCCAGCGCGGCCTCGTCGCCGGCGCCCAGGCCGATGCGGATGGGCTTCGGGATCTCGCACTCGATGTCGCCGTAGAAGTAGTCGCGCGGGATGTTGAGCTGCGTCGGCCCCATGTCCAGCATCGCGCGGTCGAAGCACCGCGAGGTGATCTCGGCCATGCGCCTCGGGTTCATCACGTGGCCCTGGTACTTGGTGATCTTGGAGAAGATCGGCAGCTGCTCCGTCTCCTGGAAGCCGCCCAGGCCCATGGTCATGGAGCCCGTCTCGGGCGTGATGAGCACCACCGGCGAGTGCGCCCAGTAGGCCGCGGCGGCGCCGGTCACGAAGTTGGTGATGCCGGGGCCGTTCTGGCCGATGCACACGCCGTGGCGGCCGGAGACGCGCGAGTAGCCGTCGGCCATGTGCACGGCGCCCTGCTCGTGGGCCACGGGGATGAAGCGGATGCCCGCGGCCGGGAAGATGTCGAGCGCGTCCATGTAGGCCGAGCCGACGATGCCGAAGACGTCGGTCACGCCCTGCGCGGCCAGCGTCTCCACGAAGGCCTCCGACGGCGTCATGCGCTGCTTGCCCTGCACGATGTTGCGGTTCGCCTGCGTCATGTCGTTCATGGCGCGTCTCCTCTGGTTCTGTTTAGCGGAATGATTGGTCTCGAAGAACGGAACGATAGGCCAGTATTGGCGGCATTGCAAGCCCGCGTTTCTATCAGTGGAACCTTATGATTGCAAAGGCTGAACAATAGGAATACCCTTCGGGCATGGCCTCCGTGCTCGACGACCGCCCCGACCGCGCTCCCCGCGAGGCGTCCCAGGAAAGCTCCTCCACCCTCAAGGCGCTCTCGGTGCTGGAGGCGCTGGTGCGCTCCCCGCGCCCGCCCACGCTCACCCAGCTCATGCAGGAGACGGGGCTGCCCAAGCCCACGCTCTACCGCACGCTCGCCCTCTTCGAGGAGGCGGGCTATGTCCAGCGCGAGCCCGCCGGCCGCGCCTACGCCGTGGGCCCGCGGCTCGCGGGCCTGGGCCTCGCCATCCTCGCCAACGACTCGGTCGCGACGCTGCGTCGCGCGATCCTGCGCCAGCTCGTGGCCGACGTGGGCGAGACCTGCAACCTCTCCATGCTGCGCAAGGGCGAGGTCGTCTACCTCGACCGCGTCGAGGCCGACTGGCCGCTGCGCCTGAACCTCCCGGTGGGCAGCACCGTGCCGCCGCATTGCAGCGCGAGCGGCAAGCTCCTGCTCGCCTCGCTCCCGGCGGCGGAGCGGGAAGCCCTCGTGGCCGAGATGCCGCTCACGCGCTTCACGCAGCGCACCATCACCGACCGGTCGCTGCTCGCGCGCGAGCTGGACCGCATCGCGGACGCCGGCTACGCGGTGGACGACGAGGAGTACGTGCTGGGTGTCGCCTGCGTCGCGGTGCCCGTGCGGCTGGCCGACGGGCAGGCGATCGCCGCGGTCGCGGTGCACGCGGCGACGGCCCGGCTGCCGCTCACGCGCGCCATCGAGCTGGCCCCGCGCCTGCACGAGGCCGCGCGGCGGCTGGCCGCCACCTTCGAATGACGCGCACGGCCGCGCCGTTTGGACCCGTTCGCGCCTGAAGCGCTCGCCATCGCGGCAGCGGTCGCGACGGCCGCCGGCGTGATCCGCGGCATCACCGGCTTCGGCGGCGCCATGGTGATGGCCCCGCCGCTGGCGCTCTTGCTCGGGCCGCTGGCCGCGGTGCCGGTGGCGCTGCTGCTGGAGGCCGTCGCCGCCACGCCCATGCTCGTGCAGACGCGCGCCTTCGTGCGCTGGCGCGTGATCGGGCCGATCCTCGCCGCGGGCTGCCTCACCATCCCGCTGGGCACCTGGGCCCTCGTGTCCGCCGACCCGGTGACGATGCGCCGCGTCATCGCGGCCACCGTGATCGCGTTCTCCCTCGTGCTGCTCGCGGGCTGGCGCTATTCGGCCGAGCCGCGGCCCGCGGCATCCGCCGGCGTGGGCGCGCTCTGCGGCGCGCTCGTGGGCGCGACCGGCATGGGCGGGCCGCCGGCCATCGTCTACCTGCTCGCCGGGCCCGGCGCGATCGAGACGGCGCGCGCCAACCTCACCTGGTTCGTGGGCGCCATCTCGGCGGCGGGGCTCGTGGCGCTGGCGGCGGCGGGGGCGCTTTCGCGCGATGCGCTGCTGCTCGCCGCGATCCTCGCGCCCGGCTACTACGGCGGCATGGTGGCGGGCACCCGGCTCTTCGCGCGCTTCGACGACCGCGGCTTCCGGCGCTTCACGCTCGGCTTCCTCGCCGTGGTCTCGCTCGGGATCCTCGTCGCGTGAGGTCAGCGCGCGAAGGTGCGCGCGATGCGCGCGGCCGCCGCCTCCAGCCGCGGCACGTGGCCCATCAGGGCCTCGATGGTCGCGCGCCCCGCGGGCGCCTGCAGCGCCACGGCGGCGCAGGCCCGGCGGCTCTCCTGCATCACCGGCACCGCGATCCCGTACATGCCCTGCAGGTGCTCGGCGCGGTTGATGCCGACGCGCCTCGCGCGCGTGGCCTCGAGGTCCTGCTCGAGCGCGGCGCGGTCCACCAGCGTGTTCTCCGTGTAGCCGCGCAGCGTGAGGCTCTCGAGCAGGCGCGTCCTCTGCGGGCGCGGCAGCAGCGCGAGCAGGAGCTTGCCGCTCGCCGAGGCGTGCAGCGGCACGTGCGAGCCGGGCGCGAGCAGCATCCGGAGCGGCCAGGAGGTCTCGACGCGGTCGAGATAGACGATGTCGGTGCCGGCGAGCGCGGCGAGGTTGCAGGTCTCGCCGATCTCGTCCACCAGGGAAGCGAGGATGGCGTGGCGCTCCGCGCGCGCCGGCCCGTTCATGAGCGCGGCCTGCGCGAAGCGCTCCACGCGGCTCGCGATCTGCACGCGCCGCGTGCCGGGCTCGCGCACGACCAGCCCCGCGAGCTGCAGCTGCCCCACCAGCCGGTGCACCGTCTGCTTGGGCAGGCCCACGGCCTCCACCACCGCGGCGAGCGCGCAGCCGTCGCGGTGCCGCGCCACTTCCTCCAGCACGCGGAAGGCGCGCACCGCCGCCGCGTTCGATTGGTTGCTCTCCATCGTGACCTCGCCCCCGCGTGATGGAAATCCCGGAAAACGGGACTTTTGTGCACCGCAAACTGCACCATAGTCTACGCCGCAGCCCCGAACGCGGGCACGAAAGACCCGCCGAAACCGAGCCGCCACACACCCAGGAGGAGTCCATGGACAACCCGAACCCGAACGCGCTTCGCCGCTCGCTCATCCTCGCCGGATCCACGCTCGCCCTCGCGCCGCGCCTCGCGTTCGCGCAGGCGAAGTACCCGTCGCGGCCCGTCGACTTCATCGTGCCCTGGGGCGCCGGCGGCGGCGCGGACCAGCTCGCGCGCCGCCTCGGCTCGCTCATCGAGAAGGACCTCGGCACCTCGCTGCCCATCCTCAACATCGCCGGCGCCACCGGCAACACCGGCATGGCGAAGCTGCTCTCGGCGCCGGCCGACGGGCACTCGATGGCCGTCTTCATCGCCGACACGCTCGGCACGCTGGCCGGCGGCGGCGGCCGCTACAAGCTCTCCGACCTCGCGCCGCTGGGCATCATGATCCGCCAGCCCAGCGGCTTCTTCGTGAAGGCCGACGCCAAGTGGAAGACCTTCGACGAGCTGCTCGCGGAGGCGAAGACGCGCGAGATCAAGGTGGGCATCACCGGCTTCGGCGGCCCCGACGAGATGCACGTGGTGAAGTTCAACGAGCAGGGCGCGAAGTTCCGCCCGGTGCCCTTCGCCAAGCCGGGCGAGCGCTACTCCTCGGTGCTGGGCGGCCACGCCGACGTCGTGATCGAGCAGGCGGGGGACGTGCGCTCCTTCCTCGACTCGAAGCAGATGCGCCCCATCGTCTTCTTCGCCGACCAGCCGCAGGTGGGCTACGAGGGCATCGCGCTGGCGAAGAAGTACGGCGTCACGCTCGCCATCAGCCAGTTCCGCGCCATCGTGATGCGCGCCGGCACCGACCCGAAGCAGGTCGCGACGATGGCCGCGGCCATGGACAAGGCGGCGCAGTCGGCGGAGTTCAAGAAGTACCTCGCCGACGAGCTCGCCTTCGCCGACAGCTACATCCCGGCGGCCAAGGCCGGCCCGTTCCTCGAGGAGCAGCTGGCGCTCATCAACGCCAACATGCCCAAGAAGTCCTGAGCGGGCGCTTGGCGATGCCGGGAAAACTGCGGCTCGTGCTGCCGCACGGGCTGCTGCTCGCCGCGACGGCGTTCCTCTACTGGGCCGCCACGCGCATCGCCGCGAACACGGGGGCGGGGCGCATCGGGCCGGATGCCTGGCCCAAGGCGATCCTCGTCTTCATGGGCGCGCTGTGCGCGTGGGAGATCGTGCGGCGGCTCGCCATGCGCCCGCGCGGCGCCGCGCAGCCGTCGCCTGCCGGCGGCGGCGAGGGCGCCGACGCCCCGCCGGCCCTGCAGTGGGGCAAGCTCGCGGCGGGCGTGGGCCTCGTCGTCGGCTACGTGATCGTCGTGCCGTGGGTCGGCTTCTTCGTGGCGACCGCGGTCTTCCTCGCGGCCTTCCCGTGGTTCGGCGGGATGCGCCGGCCCGTCCTCACGACGGTGCTGGGCCTCGCCGGCAGCCTCGCGCTCGTGGTCGTCTTCATGCGCGTGGCCTACATCTCGCTGCCGCTGGGCGCGGGGCCCTTCCAGGCGCTCTCGCTCGCGCTGCTGAAGCTCATCGGCGTCTCCTGACGCGCAAGCCATGGACGTCCTCCCGCTCCTCGCCACCGGCTTCGGCCACCTCTTCACGCCGGTGAACCTCGCCGTGCTGGCGGTGGGGCTCGTGCTGGGCATGCTGGTGGCGGTGCTCCCCGGCCTCACGCTCGTGATGGGCGTGGTGCTGGCGCTGCCCTTCACCTACAAGATGGGGGTCGCGCCGGCGCTCATCCTCCTCACCGCGATGTACGTCTCCGGCACTTACGGCGGGGCCATCACCGCGATCCTCTTCCGCATTCCCGGCGAGCCCATGGACGTGCCCCTCATCTGGGACGGCTACGAGATGGCGAGGAAGGGCGAGGCGGCCCTCGCCCTCGGGTGGTCGCTCGTGGCGGCGCTGGTGGGCGGGCTCGTGTCGGCGGTCGTGATGGTGCTGCTCGCGAAGCCCGTCGCGGGGCTCGCGCTCGCGTTCTCGACGCCGGAGTTCTTCGCCATCGTCTTCTTCGGGCTGGCGAGCGTGGTCACGCTTTCCGGCACCTCGCTCGCGAACGCGCTCATCAGCCTGTGCCTCGGGCTTCTCATCGCCACCGTCGGCGTGGACGAGGTCTATGGCGCCGAGCGATTCACCTTCGGCCAGCCCTTCCTGCAGGACGGCGTCGAGTTCCTGCTGGTGATGGTGGGCGCCTACGGCATCGGCGAGGTGCTCACGCGCATGGGCTGCGGCTTCGCGGCCGAGGGCGGCGGGGCGGAGAAGGGCGCGGCGCGCTTCCGCACGGCCTTTCCGCGGCTCTCCGCCATGCTCGGGATGAAGGCCACCTTCGCGCGCGGCACCGCGACGGGGATCGTGGTCGGCGTGGTGCCCGGCGCGGGCGCCACCGTGTCGGCCTTCGTCGCCTACGGGCTGGAGAGCCAGTACGGAAAGAACCGAGCGGCGCTGGGTTCGGGGGCGGCGGAAGGGATCGTCGCGGCGAAGTCCGCCGCCACCGCCTCCGTCGGGGGGGCGCTCGTTCCGCTGCTCGCGATGGGCATCCCCGGCAGCGGCGCCACCGCCATCATCCTCGCGGCCTTCCTGCTGCACGGCATCCAGCCCGGCCCGCAGGTGTTCGTTTCCAGCCCCGACCTCGTCTACACCGTCTTCGCGACCGTGTTCGCAGGCGTGATCGGCATGTGCATCCTCGGCTACTTCGCGATCCGGCCGCTGTGCAAGGTGCTGGAGGCGCCGGAGGCCATCGTTTCCGCCTTCGTCGTGGTGTTCTGCTTCGTGGGGGCGTTCGCGGCGCGGAACAACCTCTCGGACCTCAACGTGATCGCCGCCTTCGGCGTGCTGGGCTTCCTCTTCGAGCGCTACGGCTTTCCCATCGCGCCGCTGGTCCTGGGGACGATCCTGGGCCCGCTCGCGGAGACCAACTTCATGACCACCATGGTGAGCTTCGACAACGACTGGACGGTCTTCTTCACCCGCCCCATCAGCGGCGGCATCCTCGCGCTCGCCTTCGCCGGCCTCGCCTGGCCGCTCGCCAAGGCCGCCTGGCAGCGCGCGCGCGCCTCCCGGAGTGCCCATGCCCAGCCCGGCTGACGACCGCGGGCGGGGCCCGGCCCACGAGGCGGTGGCGGCGCTGGTCGCGCGCGCGCGCGCCGCGCAGGCCATCGCCGACGGCTACGACCAGCCGCGCGTGGACGAGCTGGTGGCCGCGGCCGGCTGGGCCATCCTCGAGCCGGGGCGCAACCGCGAGCTCGCGGCGCTGGCGGTGGCCGACACCGGCATCGGCGACGTCGAGGACAAGGTCCGCAAGAACCACCGCAAGACGCTCGGGCTGCTTCGCGACCTGCACGGCATGAGGACCGTGGGCGTCATCGCCGAGGATGCGGCGAAGGGCGTGGTCGAGATCGCGCGGCCCGTGGGCGTCGTGTGCGCCATCACGCCCTCGACCAACCCGGCGGCGACCCCGGCCAACAAGATCATCAACTCGCTCAAGGCCCGCAACGCCGTGATCGTGGCGCCCTCGCCCAAGGGCGCCTCGACCTGCGCGAGGCTCGTCGCGTTCGTGCACGCGGAGTTCGCGCGCATCGGCGCGCCGAGGGACCTCGTGCAGATGCTCCCCGCGCCCGTCACGAAGGACGCCACCGCCGAGCTCATGCGCCAGTGCGACCTCGTGGTGGCCACCGGCTCGCAGGCCAACGTGCGCGCGGCCTACGCGAGCGGCACGCCCGCCTTCGGCGTGGGCGCGGGCAACGTGGCCGCCATCGTCGACGAGACGGCGTCGCTGGACGAGGCGGCCGCGAAGATCGTGCTCTCCAAGACCTTCGACCATGCGACGAGCTGCTCCTCGGAGAACAGCGTCGTGCTGGTGGAAGCGGTGGCCGAGGCGATGCTGGCGGCCCTCGCCCGCCACGGCTGCGTGATGCTGGATGCGGCCGACCGCGAGCGCCTGCGGCTCGCGATGTGGCCCGACGGCAAGCTCTCGCCGGCCGTGATCGGCCAGCCCGCCGGGCTCATCGCCGGGCGGGCGGGCCTCGCGAACCCGGCGGCGCGCCCGGCGCGCGTGCTCATGGTGGAGGCGGGCGGCGCCGGCCCGGACCACCCCTTTTCGGGCGAGAAGCTCTCGCCGGTGCTGGCCGTCTACCGCGTGCGCGACTTCGCGCAGGCCAAGGAGACGGTGCGCGCCATCTACGCCTTCCAGGGCGCCGGGCACTCGGTGTCGCTGCACAGCGCGCGCGAGGAGCGGGCGCTGGACCTCGGGCTCACCCTGCCCGTGGCGCGCGTGATCCTGAACCAGGCGCACTGCATCGCCAACGGCGGGAGCTTCTCCAACGGCCTGCCGGTGTCGCTCTCGATGGGCTGCGGCACCTGGGGCCGCAACAACTTCTCCGACAACCTGAACGTGCGGCAGTACATGAACGTCACGCGCGTGTCGCGGCCGCTGCCGGAGCGCGTTCCCGCCGTCGAAGACCTGCTGGGCGCGTACTTCGCGCGCTGGGGGCGGTGAGCGTGGGGGAAACGGTCGGAAGCCTCGTGGCGGCGCAGGCGGCCGCGCGCGGGACCGCCAACTACTTCACTTCCGCCGAGACGGGCGCCACGCTCACCTTCGGCGAGCTCGCCGCCTCCGCGCGGCGCGTGGCGGCGCTGCTGGCCCGCGAGGGCTGCGGGCCGGGCACCCACGTCTCGCTCGTGATGCCCAACGGGCTCGCGACCGTGCGCCTGCTCCTCGGCGCCATGGCCGGCGGCTGCTGCGTGAACCCGGTGAACCTGCTCTCCAGCCCCGAGCAGATGCGCTACGTGCTGGACCATTGCGACAGCCGCGTCGTGTTCGCCTCCCCCGAGTGGGCGCCGCGGCTTCGCGAGCTGGCCGCGGGCATCGCGCGGGGCCTGCGCGTGGTCGAGGTGGATCCGGAGGCCGCCTCGCTTCCCGGGGAGCGCGAGGAGGACTCCGCCGCGGCGCTGCCGGCCGTGGCGCCGGAGGCGCTCGCCCTCCTCATGTACACCTCGGGCACGACCGGCAAGCCCAAGGGCGTGATGCTCTCGCACGCGAACCTCGCGGCCAACGCGCGCGCCATCAGCGCCGAGCATGCGCTCGGGCCCGGCGACCGCGTGGCGGCGGTGCTGCCGCTCTACCACATCAACGCCTTCGCGGTGACGATGCTCGCCCCCCTCGCGCACGGCGGCTCGCTCGTGATGCCGGCGAAGTTCTCGGCCGCGCGGTTCTGGCCGCTGGTCACCGGCTCGGGCTGCACCTGGATCAACGTCGTGCCCACGATCGTGAGCTACCTGCTCGAGGGCGAGGCGCCGCCGCGCGAGGCGCTCGCGCGCGTGCGCTTCTGCCGCTCGGCCTCGGCCGCGCTGCCGCCGGAGCACCACCTCGCCTTCGAGCGCAAGTTCGGCATCGGCATCATCGAGACCATGGGCCTCACGGAGACCGTGGCGCCGGCCTTCTCCAACCCGCTGGAGCCCTCGCGGCGCAAGGTGGGCTCCGTGGGGCGCGCCTCCGGCTGCGAGGCCCGCGTCGTGGACGAGCACGGAAACGGACTGCCGGACGGCACCCCCGGCGAGATCCTCATCCGCGGGCCGCAGGTCACGGCCGGCTACTACAAGAATGCGGACGCGACCGCCGCGGCCTTCTTCCCGGGCGGGTGGCTGCGCACCGGCGACATCGGCCGGCGCGACGCCGACGGCTTCTTCTTCATCACCGGCCGCATCAAGGAGCTCATCATCAAGGGCGGCGAGAACATCGCCCCGCGCGAGATCGACGAGGTGCTGCTTCGCCACCCGGCCGTGCTGGACGCCGCCGCCGTGGGCGTGCCCGACCGCCACTACGGGCAGGAGATCGCCGCCTGCGTCGTGCGGCGCGAGGGCGCGGACTGCACGGAGGCGGAGCTGCGCGACTTCTGCCTCGGGCACCTCGGCCGCTACAAGACGCCCAAGGCGATCCACTTCGTGCAGGAGCTGCCGCGCGGGCCCTCGGGCAAGGTGCAGCGGCTGAAGCTCCTCGACATCCTGCCCTCGCCGGCCTGAGGCGCCCGTGGCCGACCACGTCCTCACGCTCAACGCCGGATCCTCGTCGGTGAAGTTCGCGCTCTACCCGGCCAGCCGGCCGGAGGGCGCGCCGCGGCTTTCGGGGATCGCCGACGGCCTGGGCTCGCGCGCGCGCTTCCGCGTGAAGGACGCCGCCGGGACCGTGCTCGAGGACCGCGAGCTCGCGGGGAGCGCGGGCGCCACCCACGACGACGCGCTGCAGGCGACCCTCGCGGCGCTGCGCGAGGGGGCGCCGGACGCGCGCGTGGCCGTCGTCGGCCACCGCATCGTGCACGGCGGCGTGGCCTTCGACCACCCGGTCGCGATCGACGAGGCGGCGTATGCCGCGATGGAGCGCCTCGAGCCCCTCGCGCCGCTGCACCAGCCGCACAACCTGGCGGGCGTGCGCGCCGCGCGCCACGCCTTCCCCGACGTCGCGCAGGTCGCCGTGTTCGACACGGCCTTCCACCGCGCGCAGCCGGAGCCCAACCAGCGCTTCGCGCTCCCGCGCGCGCTGCACGACGAGGGCGTGCGCCGCTACGGCTTCCACGGCATCTCCTACGAGTCGATCTGCGCGCAGCTCGCCGCGCAGGGCCGCGGGGCCGGGCGCGTCATCGCCGCGCACCTCGGCCACGGCGCCTCGATCTGCGCCATCCGCGACGGGCGGTCGGTGGCCACCACCATGAGCTTCTCGCCGCTGGACGGCCTGCCCATGGGCACGCGCTGCGGCCGGCTGGACGCCGCCGTGGTGCTGTACCTGCTGCAGCAGCGCGCCATGGACGCGGAGCGGATCGCGCGGCTCCTCTACCGCGAGTCGGGCCTGCTGGGTCTCTCGGGCATCACCGGCGAGATGCGCGAGCTGGCGGCCTCGACGGAGCCGGCGGCGCGCGAGGCGGTCGATTACTACGTCGAGCACGCGAGCCGCGAGCTGGCCGCCATGTGCGCGGCCCTGGGCGGCCTGGACCTCCTCGTCTTCACCGGCGGGATCGGCCAGAACGCGCCCACGATCCGCGCGCGCATCGTCGGGCGCCTCGCGTGGATGGGGCTCGCCGTGGACGAGGCCGCCAACGCGCGCAACGCGGAGGCGATCTCCGCGCCCGCGAGCGCCGCCGCGATCCGCGTGGTGGCGACCGACGAGGAAGCGGTGATCGCGCGCCACGCGGCGCGCTTCGTCAGCGCGCGGTGACGGGGGCGCGCAGCCACGCGCCCAGCGATTCCGCGGTGGCGTGGGCGTTGGCGATGCAGTCGCCCACCGAGACGCCGCCGCGCCAGTTGGCGCAGAAGCGCAATCCCGGCACGGCCTTCTCGGCCTCCGCGACCTTGGCGATGCGGCCGAGGTGGCCCATTTCGTACTGCGGGATGGCGCGCGGCCAGCGCGTGACGACGTTCCACAGCGCCGGCGCCCGGGCGCCGAGCAGCGCGCGGTGCTCGGCCGCGACCTTTTCCACGATCTCGTCGTCGCCGGCTTCCGCGAGCGCGGGGTTGCGCCGCCCGCCCACGAAGTTGGTGAGCAGCACCTGCCCCTCGGGCGCGCGGCCCTCGAACATGGAGCTGGAGAAGAGCGTGCCGAGAACGGCGCGGCCCTCCACGCGCGGGGCGAGGAAGCCGAAGCCGCCGAGGCCGTGGTCGACGTCGTCGCGCCGGTAGGCCGTGGCGACGATGGTCACGGGGGGGTACTGGATCTCCTGCATCGCGCGCGTCGCCTCGGGCGCGAGCGGGTAGGCGAGCCGCGCGGCCTCGTCGGCGGGCACGGCGAGCACCACGGCGCGCGCGTGCCGCGTGAGCGGGGCGCCCTCGCGGTCGAAGGCGACGGCGAACGAGCCGTCGGGCAGGCGCGAGAGCGACATGGCGCGCGCGCCCTGCACGACCGGGACGGCGCGTGCGAGCGCATCGGTGAGCGCCTGCATGCCGCCGCGGAAGGAGAAGCTCCTGGCGGTGTTCTTGGCCGTCTCCGCGCGCTTCTTCCGCTCGCGCGCGCCGAGGATCGCGCCGACGATGAGGCTGCCGTAGCGCTGCTCCAGGGCGTGCAGCTTCGGGAAGGCCGCGGGGACCGAGAGCCGGTCCGGGTCGCCGGCGT
This sequence comes from Burkholderiales bacterium, assembly GCA_019634955.1. Lineage (GTDB taxonomy): Bacteria > Pseudomonadota > Gammaproteobacteria > Burkholderiales > Usitatibacteraceae > FEB-7. Next base: position 899 of record JAHCAK010000041.1, on the reverse strand, counting down.
AGATGCCGGCCACGAAGGGCTCGATCGCGTAGTCGAGGAACTCGCGCCCGAGGCGCCGGCGCACGAAGTGGGCGATGGCCTCCTCCTCCCCGGCGGGTTGCCGCCGGACGAGGGGCTCGAGCGCGAGGCGGGCCTTGGCCAGCGGCGAGAAGAGGGGCGTGGCGAGGAACGCGCCCGGCGACATCGGCAGGGGCACGGGCCTGCCGCCCTTCACCACGAAGCGCGTGTTCGAGATCTCGCTGGCCGGGAGCCGCTCGGAGGCGATGCCCGCCGCCTCGATGAGCTCGCCGATGAGGGGCGTGGTGTCGAGGGCGCTGTTGGGGCCCCGCTCGTAGAGGCAGCCGTCGCGCCGCACCGTGCCGATGACGCCGCCGGGCTTCGCGGCGGCGTCCAGCACCTCCACGCGCAGGCCGCGCCGCGCGAGGCCGAAGGCGGTGGCGAGCCCGGAGATGCCGGCGCCCACCACGAGGACGTCGAGGGCGGCGGGGGAGGTATCCATTGGCGCGATTCCGTTCGTCATGGGTTCGATCCGCTCTTTTTAGGCGTTTGCCGGCGCCTGCGGTTGATGGGCGTCAACCGGCCGGGGGGTATGCCTCGCGTCATAATGGCACCATGGTCCAACAGGCGGGTCTTTTCCCCGGTTTTCGCGTGGTCGACGTCGATGCCGGGGGTGTCGCGGTGCACGCCGTCGTCGGCGGCGCCGGCCCGCCGCTGCTGCTCCTGCACGGCTATCCGCAGACCCACGCCCTCTGGCACAAGGTGGCCCCGCGGCTCGCGCGGCGGTTCACCGTGGTCGCCGCGGACCTGCGCGGCTACGGGGAATCGGGCAAGCCCGCGACGGACGAAAGGCACGCCCCCTATTCGAGGCGGGGGATGGCGCGCGACCTCGTGGCCGCGAT
>JAHCAK010000040.1 GCA_019634955.1 Burkholderiales bacterium | reverse complement strand
GCTCGCCACGGCGAGGTCCGCGCCCGAGGAGGCCGCGCGAAGCTCCTCGCCCTCCGCGCCGCGCGTCACGCGAAGCGTCCAGCGCACGGCGCGCGGGTCGGCCACGCCGGCCAGCAGGCGCCGCGCCTCGGTGGCCTGCGCGCGCATCGCGCGCTCCACGGCGGCCGCGTCCAGCGGGCGCGCGGAAGCCGAGCTCGCGCCCACCTCGCGCGCGAAGGGCAGGCCCGCCAGCCGCAGCAGTGCCTCGCTTTCCACGAAGAGCGCGTCCAGTTCCGCATCGAGCAGGCGCGCGATGGCGGCGGCGGCCTCCAGCGCCCCGCGGCTTTGCGGCGCGGGCCCGAGGCCCACGACGATGCGCCGCGTCTTCATTTCGGCTTGCCGCCGCGGCGCCAGCCCTTGCGGCCGGCCGGCCCCGCCGTGAAGTTGCGCACGCGCTCGGCGAACCCCGCGAGGCGCCGCTCGACGCGCGCGTTGAGGCTTTCCGCGGGGAACCGCCCGAGGGCGTCGCGCTCCCCGGCCGGGGCGCCGGCGAGGATCGCGAGCGCCTCGTCCACCGTGCTCACCGGGTAGATGGCGAAGCGGCCGCCCGCCACGGCCTCGACCACGTCGCGGCGCAGCATCAGGTGGCGCACGTTGGATGCCGGGATGATCACGCCCTGCGCGCCGGTGAGGCCGCGCACGCGGCACAGGTCGAAGAAGCCCTCGATCTTCTCGTTCACGCCGCCGATCGCCTGCACGTCGCCGTGCTGGTTGACGCTTCCGGTGATGGCGATCGACTGCGCGAGCGGCGCCTCGGCCAGCGCGGAGAGCAGCGCGCAGAGCTCGGCGCACGAGGCGCTGTCGCCCTCCACGCCGCCGTAGTTCTGCTCGAAGACGAGCGTGGCCGACAGCGAGAGCGGCCGGTCGGTGGCGTAGCGCCCGGCGAGGAACCCGGAGAGGATCATCACGCCCTTGGAGTGCAGCGGCCCGCCCAGCTCGGCCTCGCGCTCGATGTCGACGATGCCGCCGCCGCCGAGGCGCACGCGGGCCGTGATGCGGCTGGGCATCCCGAACGCGAACTCGCCGAGCTGGACCACGGATAGCCCGTTCACCTGCCCCGCGCGCGCGCCCTCGGTGTCGATGAGGAGCGTGCCCTCCTGCATCCGCTCGCGCAGGCGCTCGCGGATGCGCGACTGGCGCTCCTCGCGCGCCTCCAGCGCCCGGTCGACGTCGGCGGCCTCCACCACGGCGTGCCCGGCCTCGCCGGCGAAGTGGTCGGACTCGCGCAGGAGGTCCACCAGTTCCTGCATGCCGACGGCGAGCCGCTCGCCGTCGCCGGCGGCGCGCGCCCCCTGCTCGACAAGGCGGGCGACCGCGCCGCGATCGGCGTGGCGCAGCTTTTCGCGCCGCGCGATGGTGGCCACGACGCGCGCGTAGAGAAGGTCGGACTCCGGCGTGCGCGCGATGTCCTCCTCGAAGTCGGCCGCCACCTTGAAGAGCTCGGGGAACTCCGGGTCGTAGGCCTGCAGGAGGTAGTAGATCATCCGGTCGCCCACGAGCACGACCTTCTGGTCGAAGGCGATGGGCTCGGGCTTGAGCCCCACCGTGCTCACGAGCGAGAGCATCTGCCCCAGCGACTCGGTGCGGATCTCGCGCGAGCGCATGGCGCGCTTGAGCGCCTCCCACGCGTAGGGCTGGGTGAGGACCTTCAGCGCGTCCAGCACGAGGTAGCCGCCGTTGGCGCGGTGGAAGGCGCCGGCCTTGATGAGCATGAAATTGGTGACGAGGGTGCCCATCTGCGCCTGGTGCTCGATGCGGCCCACGAGGTTGTCGTGCGTCGGGTTGTCCTCGTGGACGATGGGCGCGCCGCTGCCGGCCTCGTGCGCGATCAGCACGTTCACCTGGTAGCGGCCGAGCGGGGACTCCGCCTCGGGCTCGGGGATGGGGATCCCGAAGAGCGTGCGGCTCTCGCCTTCCTTCGGGTGGCGGAAGTGCTCGGCGTGGTCGAGCACGTCCTCGTGGACGCTCTCGAGGTGGCGCACGACGGGCGCCAGGGCCACGTAGGCGGCCTTGAGTTCCTCGATGAGGCCGGTGACCGTGGTGCCGATCACCTGCCGGTTGAGCTCGCGAACCTTGCGCTGCGCCTCGCGGCGCATGCGCGGCACCTCGTGCAGCGCGCGCGCGAGCTCCTGCTCCAGCGCCGCGATCGCCTCCTGCACCTTCCTCTGCTTCGCCTCGGGGAGCGCGTGGAACTCGTCCGGGCTCATCACCTTGTCCTTGTGCATCGGCGCGAAGCCGAAGCCCGAGGGGGTGCGCACGAGGGCGATGCCCTGGCCCTTCGACTTCTCGCCGATGGCCTCGATGGCGGCCTCGTGGCGGTGCTCGAACTCGCTCTCGATCTCCTGAAGCCGCGTGCGGTACTCGTCGGTCTCGAAGGCGCCGGGAATGCCGGTGCGCAGGTCCTCCACGAGGCGCGCCATGTCGTCGCGGAAGCGCGTGGCCGACCCGGCCGGGAGCTCCAGCGCCCGCGGGCGGTCGGGCGCGTCGAAGTCGAAGACGTAGCACCAGTCGCTCGGGGTCTCGCGCTGCGGGGCGCGCTGCTCGAGGAAGCGGCGCACGATCGTGTGGCGCCCGATGCCCTCCGGGCCCATCGCGTAGAGGTTGTAGCCGTCGCGCTCGATGCCGACGCCGAACCGGATGGCCTCGACCGCGCGCGCCTGGCCGAGGATCTCCGTGAAATCCTCGAGCTCGGCGGTGGTGGCGAAGGCGAGGCCCGCGGGGTCGCAGGCGCGGCGCAGCGCTTCGGGCTTCAGGGACTCGGGCTGGCAGGAGGCCGGCATGGCGATGTCCTCCGTGCCCCCAGTTTCCGCCCGGCGCCCGGCGGCCTGTTGATGCCGGTCAAGGCGACCGGCGGGCGGCTACCAGGCGTGCGTGGCGAGGGACTCGAAGAGCGCCGCCCAGCGGCCGACGCCCGCGTCCCCCTGGCTTCGCCCCAGCCGGACGATGATCGTGCGCCGCGCGGGGTCCACGTGCAGGAACTGGCCGTCCTTGCCGATGGCGAGGATGCCCTGCGCCTGCGGGCGCGCCGACCACCACGAGAAGCGGTGCGCGCGCCATTCCCCCGCGTCGGGCATCGGCGCGAAGGCCTCGTCCGCCCAGCGCTCGGCGAGGAGCCGCGTGCCGCCGGGCGCGCCGCGAGCGAGGTAGAGCACCCCGATCCTCGCGAGGTCGCGCGCGGAGCCCGCGAGGCAGCACCACGCCTTCTCGAGGCCCCCCTCCTGGTCGACGGACCAGGTGCCGGGATGCTCCATGCCCAGCGGCGACCAGAGGCGCGCCTGCGCGTAGGCGGTGAGGGTGGCGCCCGGGCCGCGGCGCGCAGCGAGCGCGCGGCGAAGCGCGAGGGAGAGGAGCGCGGTGTCCCCCGACTTGTAGGACCAGCGCGCCCCGGGCGTGCCCGCGAGGCGGAAGCCGAGGACCTGCCGCTCGATCGAGGGCGTGTAGTTCATCAGCACGTGCTCGCCGAACGGGTTGTCGCTCTCGTCGTAGTCGATCCCCGAGGTCATGTCGAGCAGGTGCCGCAGCGTCACGCCGCCGAAGCCGTGCGGCGCGAGCTCCGGCACGAAGTCCGTCACCGGCCGGGAGAGCGAGGCGAGGATGCCGTCGTCCACGGCCATCGCCACGAGGGTGGCGAGGACGGACTTGGTGACCGAGAACCACTGCGACTGCTCGCGGGGCGCGCGCCCCTCGCCGCCCCACTCGAAGACGATCTCGCCGTCGCGCACGACGAGGAAGGCGAGCGTGCGCGTGGATTCGAGGGCGGCGGCGAGCGGCTGGCGCCTGCCGGCGAGGAGTTCCACCTCCGGCGGGGACGCCGGCTGCGCCCGGCGCGGGAAGGGGCGGGGCGAGACGGAGGGCGCGAGATCGTTTCCGGGCCACCGGCGGAAATCGTCGACGGTCGTGGTGCCCCAGATCGCCAGGCGCACCGCGGCGCCGAAGGCGGCATCGAAATCGCTCCGCCACGACCACGTCGCGAGGAGCGAGCCGACCGCCAGGACGAACGCGAACCAGGCGATCCTGAGGGCCCGCCCCACGCGGCCGGCCTCAGGTGGCGCGGCCGATGATCTGCGCCGTGGCGATGAGCTCCTCCAGCAGCGCCATCGAGGCGCGCCCGGACATCGCGTAGGGGTCCAGGACAGTGGTCTCGGAATACTTGAGGAGCGTGGAGGGGTTCACCTTGGCGAGGTTCACCTGCCCCATCGTCCAGCCGGCGAACTTGCGCTGCTCGGCCTCCTCGTAGTGCAGCACCACGACGTTCTTGTGCCGCGCGTCGCGCACGATGTCGTTGTAGAGCAGGTTCACCGCGGTGCGCCCGCCCTCCAGGACCTGCAGGAAGGTGTTGCCGCTCTGGCAGAGGATGCCGGTGATGCCCAGCCGCGGGTTGTGCTTGCGCGACTGCTCGAGGATGGACTCGATCACGTCGGGCGTGACGGGCTTGGCGGAATGGCTGGCGTAGAGGAGGCGGACGAGCATTCTTGTTCTCCGGGGCGGGGTGCTAGGCGTTCTTCCGTTGCAGCAGCGCGAGGAACTCGCGGCGCAGGTTCGCGTCCTTGAGGAACGAGCCGCGCATCACGCTGTTCACCATCTTCGAGTCGGTGTCCTTCACGCCGCGCCACTGCATGCAGAAGTGGTCGGCCTCCATGACCACGGCGAGACCGTCGGGCTGCATCTTCTCCTGCAGCAGGTCGGCCAGGCGCGTGACGGCCTCCTCCTGGATCTGCGGCCGGCTCATCACCCAGTCGCAAAGGCGCGCGTACTTGGAGAGCCCGATGAGGTTCGAGTGCTCGTTGGGCATCACGCCGATCCACACGCGGCCGATGATGGGGCAGAGGTGGTGGGAGCAGGCGCTCCTCACCGTGATGGGCCCCACGATCATGAGCTCGTTCAGGCGCTCGACGTTGGGGAACTCGGTGACGGGCGGCTCGGGCACGAAGCGGCCGCGGAAGACCTCGGTCACGTACATCTTCGCCACGCGCCGGGCGGTCTCCTGCGTGTTGTGGTCGCTCTCGGTGTCGATCACGAGCGCTTCCAGCACGCGCTTCATCTTCGCCTCGACCTCCTCCTGCAGCTGGGCCAGCTCGCCCGGCTCGATGAAGGCGGAAATGTTGTCGTTGGCGTGGTGGCGCTCGCGGGCCTTGCGCAGGCGCGCGCGGATGCGCTCGGACACGGGGGTTGCGTGCTCGCCCCGGGGGGCGGCGGCGCGGGCGGGGGATTTTCGAGAGGCCATGACCTATCGTAAACCGCCCCGGCGCGGCCCGGGTAGAATCCGAGGTTCCACGCCCCGCACACCGACAAGGAAACCGTCCATGAAGACCCTCCAGGCCCTGGCCGCCGCCGCCCTCGCCACGACCCTCGCCCCCGAAACCGCCACCGCCCAGGCCGCCTCCGAGGAGGTGAAGCGCGCCTGCCGGCAGACGACCTCGCAGGTCGCGAGCCTCATCGAGGGCGCCAAGCGCCGCGGCGTGAAGGACCTCGAGCAGGGGATCCAGAAGCCCTCGGACAGCTGGGGCACCCAGGTGGCCACCTACATGATCCAGGCCGCCAACCGCTCCGACAGCCTCACCCAGGCCGAGCTCGCCTCGCTGGGCTACGCCTACTGCGTGGAGCGCCGCCCGCGGGGGTAGCCCGCCTGCGCGCCCGCCTTTCGCGGGTTTCCTGATCCAACCGGGGGCCGCGACCCGGGGGAAGGCGTAGTAGTAGGGGAAAGGCGTCACCCGGAGGATTCGCCGTGCACCCCGGCGAGTGGTCTTTCCTGGATTCGATGTGGCGGTGGGCGAGCTTCGCGACCGACGCGGGCTGGACGCAGGCAGCCGGGCGCGTGGCGATCGAGCGCCTGCGGCACGAGCGCCTTGCGCGGCTGCTCGCCTGGACGCGGCGGCATTCGCGCTTCTACGCCGCGCACTGGGGCGCCGCGCCCCGGCACGACCTGCGCCTTGCGGACCTGCCTCCGGTCCACAAGGCCGCGCTCATGGCGCGCTTCGACGAGTGGGTCACCGACGCCGCCGTCACGCGCAAGGGCGTCGAGGCCTTCACGCGCGACCTCGGCCGCATCGGCGAGTCCTTCCTCGGCCGCTACGCCGTCTTCTCCAGCTCCGGGACGACGGGCGTGCCGGGGTTGATCGTCCACGACGCCGACGCGCTTGCGGTCTACGACGCCTTGGGCGCCACGCGGCTGGGCGCGCTCGCCCCGGCCTGGAACTGGAACCAGCCGCTCTCCGGCCACCGCTACGCGCTCATCGCCGCGACCGAAGGCCACTTCGCCGGCATCGTGAGCTGGGAGCGCCTGCGCGCGCTGCACCCGTGGTTCGAGGCCAACGCGCGCGTCTTCCCCGTGACCGCGCCCATCCGCGAGATCTGCGACGAGCTGGAGCGCTTCAAGCCGACGGTGGTCGCCTCCTACGCCACCGTGCTGCGCGCGCTCGCCCACGAGAAGGACGCGGGGCGACTCGCGATCACGCCCTCGGTGCTCTGGTACGGCGGCGAGTGGCTGGCGCCGATCGCGCGCGACCACATCGAGCGCGCCTTCGGCTGCCGCGTGGCGGGCGACTACGGGGCCTCGGAGTTCCTCAACATCGCCTTCGAGTGCCCGCGCGGCTCGCTGCACCTGAACGACGACTGGGTGGTGCTCGAGCCCGTCGACGCCGACTACCGGCCCGTGGGCCCCGACACCCCCTCGGCCTCGGTGCTCCTCACCAACCTCGCCAACCACGTGCAGCCGCTGGTGCGCTACGAACTGGGCGACAGCGTGACGCTCGCCTCGAAGCCCTGCGGCTGCGGCAGCCCCTTCCCCGTGATCCGCGTCGACGGCCGCCGCGACGAGATCCTGCGCCTCGACGACGCGCGCGGCCGCGACGTGCCGGTGATGCCGATGGCCCTGTGCACGGCGGTGGAGGAGGGCACGGGCGAGCATCGCTTCCAGGTCGTGCAGACGGGCCCGCGCGCGCTGCGCGTGCGCCTCGAACCCCACCGCCGCGGCCGCGAGGCCGCCGCCGGCGTGAAGGACGCGCTCGCGCGCTTCCTCGCCCGGCAGGGGCTCGCCGGCATCTCCATCCGCGTGGAGACCGGCGTCATCGCCGCCCACCCCGTGAGCGGCAAGTTCCGGCAGGTGTGGCGCGAGAAGGAGCGCGCGAGCGCGTGACAGGGCGTCGCTTCGCGATTTCCCGGGAGATACCCGTCATTCTCCTTGGGCAGGCGACCACCGCGGTCGAGGCAGCGAAGCGGCCTCGACTGTAGATGGGTCGAAAGTCGAGGGTGCTCGTGTGTTGAGCGCCCTCGACTTTCGGGGCACCCATCCGGTGGTCACGCCTGCCTGCCCAGGAGAATGACGGGTATCTCCCGGGAAATCGCGAACCGACGCCCTTTCAGCGCGGCATGCGAACTACCGCGTCCACACCGCCCGGACGAGGTTCTCGTCGGCCTCGTACCGCACCTTGAGGTGCCCGTCGTAGGCCGCCCGCACGGCATTGCCGATGGCGCGGGCGAGGTGGTTGCCGGTGGTGGTGATTTCGAGGGCCCCGGCGCGCTCGCCGATGTCCATCACGCGCTCGAGCGGGTGCTCGGCCTTCTCGTGCGCCTCGCGCGCCTGAACGAGCTTCCTCAGCTCGTCGCGGTGCGCCTCGACGAACGGACCCCTGAGCGTGATGTAGCCGCCCGGGAAGCGGTCGTGGATGCGCAGGCAGGCCGGGCAGGTGACCGGCATCGCGTCCCGGGGCGCCGGGCCCCAGGCCCAGCGGCCCTTGTGGAAGATGGCGCCGCACTCGGGGCAGCGCGCGTCCTGCGGGGGCTTGCCGGCGTCGAGGTACGGGTCGTCGCGGCGCGGGGCGTACAGCTGCTCGTGCCGCGCCTCGCCGATGTGGATGTGGCGATGCGGATTCGGGGTCTTCATCGCATTCTCCCGGGGGAACAATCCCCCGAGTCCAATTTACGCGCCGCCTCCCGCCGAAACTTGCCGAGGATCAAGAGCGGGGCCGATTGCGGGCCGGCCGACCGTAACGGGTGCGGTGGCGCGTTCGGATAGACTCGCCGCTTTTCCCGGGCCCTTGGTCCCATCCATGTCCGCGCGCCCCGCCGCCATCGCCTTCATCTTCGCCCTCGTGGTCGTGGACGTGATCGCCATGGGGGTGGTGATCCCGGTTCTGCCCAAGCTCGTGGAGAGCTTCGAGGGCGGCGACACGGCGCGCGCCGCGGCGGTCTACGGCGTCTTCGGCACGGCGTGGGCGGTGATGCAGTTCTTCTCCATGCCGCTGCTGGGCGCGCTCTCGGACCGCTTCGGGCGCCGCCCGGTGATCCTCGTCTCCTGCTTCGGGCTGGGGCTGGACTACTTCCTCATGGCGCTCGCCCCCAACCTCGCCTGGCTCTTCGTCGGGCGCGTGATCTCGGGCATCACCGCGGCGAGCGTCTCGACCGCCTTCGCCTACATCGCCGACGTGACGCCGCCGGAGAAGCGAGCGGCCGCCTTCGGCATCGTCGGCGCGGGCTTCGGGCTGGGCTTCACGCTGGGCCCGGCGCTGGGCGGTGTCCTCGGCGGGATCGACCCGCGCCTGCCTTTCTGGGTGGCGGGCTGCCTCGCGCTCGCCAACGCCTGCTACGGGTGGTTCGTTCTCCCGGAGTCGCTCCCGAAGGAAAAGCGCGCGGCCTTCGCCTGGAAGCGCGCGAACCCGGTGGGGTCGCTGCGGCTGCTGCGCTCCCACCGGGAGCTCACCGGGCTCGCGGCCGTCCTCTTCCTCATGCAGCTCGCGCACGTGGTGTTCCCGGCGGTGACGGTGCTCTACATGGGCTACCGCTTCGGCTGGGGCGAGACGGCGGTGGGCTTCGTGCTGGCGGCGGTGGGCGTGGCCTCCATGGTGGTGCAGGGCGGGCTGATCCGCCCCGTGGTGAAGCGGCTCGGGGAGCGGCGCGCGCTCGTGGCGGGCCTCGTCTTCGGCACCGCCGGCATGGCGATCTACGGCGCCGCGCCCACGGGCTGGCTCTTCCTCGCGGGCATCCCGGTGATGGCGCTGTGGGGCCTGGGCGGGCCTTCGGCGCAGTCGCTCATGAGCCGCCGCGTGGAGCCGTCCGAGCAGGGGCAGCTGCAGGGCGCGACTTCCGCCATGCAGGCGATCACCGGCATGATCGGCCCGACGCTCTTCACGCAGGTGTTCGCGCACTCGATCGCGAAGGACGGCGCGGCGCACGTGCCGGGCATGGCGTTCTTCGTGGGCGCTGCGATGCTCGCCGTGGGTGCCGCGATCGCCTGGCGCGTGACGCGCGACGCCCGCTGATATGATCCGCGCGTGACCGCGAGCGCCCCCGACGCCCCCGAGGACCTCATCGAGCGCCTGCGCGCGGGCGACGCCGCCGCGCGCGACGCCCTCTTCGCCCAGTGCTACCCGGACCTCAAGCGCCTGGCCCGCGCCCGCCTCGCGGACACCCACCGCGGGCCGTCGCTCGACACCACCTCCCTCGTCCACGACGTCTACCTGAAGCTCGCCGGGATGGCGAAGCTGCCGGTGGAGAGCCGCGGCCACTTCATGGCCTACGCGGCGCACGCGATGCGCACGCACGTGATCGACATCGTGCGCTCGCGCGCGGCGGAGATGCACGGCGGCGGCGCCCCGCACGTCTCGCTGGACACCGACCTCGGCGAGCGCCTCGCGAACGACGAGACGGAGCTGGTGCGCGTCCACGAGGCGCTGGAAAGCCTCGCGCAGGTCGACGCGCGGCTGGTGCAGGTGGTGGAGATGCGCTACTTCGCCGGGTTCACGGAGGAGGAGGTGGCGAACGCCCTCGGCGTCACGGACCGCACCGTGCGCCGGGACTGGCAACGCGCCCGCGCGCTCCTCGCCGCGGCGCTGGGCCGGTGAGCCGCTGTCCGCCCGCGCGCCGGGAATCCGTGTAGTCCGGCATGGCCTTCTCGATCGACGAGCTGAGGACGCTGGACGGCCTGCTGCGGCAGGCGCAGGACCTCCCCGCGCCCGAGCGCGAGCGGTGGATCGCCACCCTGCCGCCGCAGCACGCGGCCTTCCTGCCCTACCTGCGCGAGCACCTGCGGGACGACGGCGTGCCGGGCGTGGAGACGGCCGACTTCCTGCGCACGCTGCCCAAGCTGGGCGAGGGCGGGACGGCCACCCCGGCAGGGCAGCCCGGCGCCGGCGACCGGGTCGGCCCCTGGGCCCTCGTGCGGCCGCTGGGCGAGGGCGGCATGGGCACGGTGTGGCTCGCGCGCCGCGCCGACGGCGCCTTCCAGCGCGAGGTGGCCCTCAAGCTCCCGCACCGGCACCTGCTCGACCGCGGGCTCGCCGAGCGCATGGCGCGCGAGCGCGACATCCTCGCCTCCCTCAACGACGACCGCATCGCGCGGCTCTACGAGGCCGGGTTCGACGCCGACGGCCGGCCCTATCTCGCCCTCGAATTCGTGGCCGGCACGCCGATCGACGCCTGGTGCGCGGACCCCGCCGTGGGGCTCGAGGCGCGCGTGGCCCTCATGGCGCAGGTGGCGCGCGCCGTGGCGCACGCGCACGCGAACCTCGTCGTGCACCGCGACCTGAAGCCCGGCAACATCCTCGTCACCACCGGGGGCGCCGCGCCTTCGGTGAAGCTGCTGGACTTCGGCGTCGCCAAGCTCCTCGCCGGCGAGGGGGAGGCGGGCGGCGCCGACCTCACGCGCGTCCTCGGCCAGGCGCTCACGCCCGACTACGCGAGCCCCGAGCAGGTGCTCGACAAGCCGCTCACGACGGCCACCGACATCTACTCGCTGGGCGTGGTGCTCTACCAGGTCGCATGCGGGGAGAAGCCCTACATGCTGCGCGGCCGCGGCGCGCAGGCCATCGCGCAGGCGATCGTCGAGGCGGACATCGTGCGCCCGAGCCGGCGCGCGGCGGCGGGCGTGCGCGCGAAAGAGGCGCGGCGCATGCGTGGCGACCTCGACGCGATCATCCTCAAGGCGATGAAGGCGAGGCCCGAGGAGCGCTACGCCACGGCGAGCGAGCTGGCCGACGACCTCGAGCGCTTCCTCGCGCGCCGGCCGGTGCTCGCGCAGCCCGACAGCCTCGCCTATCGCGCCGGGCGGTTCCTGCGGCGCAACGCGCTCGCGGCGGGGGCGGGGGCCACCGTCGCCGTCGCGCTCGTGGCGGGCACGGGTGTCGCGGCCTGGCAGGCGCGGCAGGCGCGGCTGGAGGCCGCCAAGACGGCCGCGGTGAAGGACTTCCTCCTCAGCGTCTTCACGGCCGGCAGCATCAACCAGGAGGACGCCTCGCTGCGGCGCAAGCGGCCCATCGCCGACGTCCTCACCGACGCGGCGAAGGCGCTGCCCTCGCGCTTCGACGACCAGCCGGAGATCAAGGACGAGCTGCGGCAGGCGCTGGGCCAGCTCCTCTACGACCTCGGGCTCACGGCGCAGGCCCGCGAGATCGCCGAGGCGCGGGCGCAGGCGCTGGCCGCGAGCGGCGCGCCGCTGGCGCAGCGCATGCGCGCGCAGGTGAGCCTCGCGATGGCCACGGGCGAGACGGGCGACATGAAGCGCAGCGGCGAGCTCCTCGACGCGGTGGCGGGCGCGCTCGACGGCGCGAGCGGCCGGGAGGCGCGCGCGGTGCTGGGCGAGGCGCTCACGCAGCGCGCCATGCACCGGGTCGTGATGACGGGCGGCCGCGGTGCCGTCGAGGACGCGCGGCGGGCGGCGGCGCTGCTTCGCCAGGCGTCGCCCGGCACGGAAGCCGAGGCGAGCGCGCTCATCATGCTCGGCCTCGCGCAGGGCTTCGGCGGGGACATCGCCGCGGCGCAGGCGGCCTTCGACGCGGCGCTGCCCATCGCGCGGGCGCTGCCGGGGGATGCGGCGAAGCTCGAGGCCGCCATCCATACGCGCCTCACCGAGGTGCTCATGCGCAACGACGAGTGGGCGCGGGCGCTCGGGCACGCGCGGCAGGCGCTCGCGATCATCGAGCGGTTCGCCGGCGGCGATTCGTTCAGCTGGGCGCGCACGGCCATCTACGCGGGCCTGCTGATGGGGCGCACGGGCGAGAGCGCCGAGGCGATCCGCGTCCTCGAGCAGGCCGAGCGCAATTTCGCGCGCTTCGGGGCGGACATCGACCCGGAGTTCGCGGGTGCGGCGCGCGCCTTCCTTTCGCAGACGCTCCTCGACCACGGGCAGCTCGCGCGGGCGCGCGAGGTGGCGGAGACGGCCTACGCGCCGTTCGCGGAAGTGAAGGACGTCGCCACGGCGCCGGCTTCCATCAACCGCGGGGCGAGCCGGCTGGGCTACGTGCTGCAGGCGCAGGGGGACTACGCGCGGTCGACGGCGCTTTTCGGACGCGCGCGCGCGGCGGCGGAGGCGGTCGGCGGGGCGGCGGCGCCGGACGTGCTGGCGATGCGGCGGCTCATCGCCTTGAACGAGGCGTGGCAGGGGCGGCGGGATGCGGCCATCGCGGAGCTGAGGCGCGTGATCGAGGCGGACCGCAGCCCGGCGGGGCGACTCGCGACCCAGGCGCAACTCGGCCGGCTGGCCCTGGCGAGGGTGCTGCTCGACGCGGGCCGGCCCGACGAGGCGGGGATCGAGATCGACTCGGTGGCGGCGGCGATGGCGGCGTTGCCGGCGTCGACGCAGGCCTTCCAGGCGCCGTTCCTCGCGCAGCTCGAAGGCCTGCGGGGCGAGCGGGCCCTCCAGCGCGGGGAGGCGGGCGAGGCGGTCGCGCGCTTCGGCGCGGCGGTCGAGCGGCTCGCTCCACGGCACCATCCGCAGTCGCCGGTGCTTGCGAGCGCGCGGGCGGACCTGGCAAGGGCGCTCGCCGCCTCGGGTGAACGCAGCCGCGCGCGGGCGCTGGCCGACGAGGCGCGCGCGGCCTTCGCGGCGGCCGGCCCCGCGGCGCCGCACCTGCGGCGCAGCCTCGCCGCGGCCGACCGGCTGCTGGGCGCGCGATGAGGCGGATCGCCTATTCGTCGCGTTACCACGACGCGCTCGTGGTCGGCCCGAGCCCCATCACCGGGCGCGGGCTCTTCGCCGGCTGCGCCATCCCGCGGCGCGCCAAGATCGGCGAGTTCGAGGGCGAGGTGATCCCGCTCGCGGAGGCGCGGCGACGGGCGGCGGGGCTTCGCATCGTCGCCATCGTGGAACTCGACCGCAAGGCGATCGACGCGCGCGGCATGCGCACGGGCTTCCGCTTCATCAACCACTCCTGCGCGCCCAACACCTTCATGCGTCGCACCAAGGACCGCGCCGAGTTCTACGCCCTGCGCGACATCGCCGCCGGCGAGGAACTCACCGTCGACTACCGCCCCAGCCACCACGACGGCCGCCTCCGTTGCCGCTGCGGCGCCCCGCGCTGCGGCGGCTGGATCTAGGGACACCCATTGGGGACGGTTCTTCGGAACCGTCCCCAGGACCTGTCCCGGGTAGACTCTCGCCTGCCCGAGACCAAGAAGAATCCGATGAGACGCCACGCACTCCTCGCCGCAGCCCTTGCCTGCGCCACCGCCCACGCCCAGCAGCCCCCTGCCGAAAGACCCAAGGACGAGCCGGCCAAGGTCGAGTCGCTCGAGGTGACGCAGAAGCGCACGACCACGACCGAGCGCCGGGATTCCACCGCGGCGAAGATCGTCATCGGCCGCGAGGAGATCGAGCAGTACGGCGACACCAACCTCGGCGACGTGATGCGGCGCCTGCCCGGCGTGACGCAGGGCGGGCGACCGGGTCGCGGCGGCCCCGTGCGCATGCGCGGCATGGCCGGCGGCTTCACGCAGATCCTCCTCAATGGCGAGCGCATCCCGCCCGGCTTCTCCATCGAGGAGATCACGCCCGACCAGGTCGAGCGCATCGAGATCCTGCGCGCGCCCACCGCCGAGACGGGCACGCGCGCCATCGCCGGCACCATCAACATCGTCCTGCGCGAGGCGCTGCGAAGCCGCCACCACGACCTGCGCATCGGCACGCAGCTCGAGAACGGCCGCTTCGCCTCCAACGGCTCGGTCACGAGGAACGGCACCTTCTCCGAGGCCGGCAGCTACAACCTCACGCTCTCCGTGAACCGCAGGAGCCGCGAGGACGAGACCCTCGAGGAGCGCACCGCGGCCGCCCTGCCGTCGGAGGCGCTCACCCTCGACCAGCGCACCACGGGCACGAGCGTCTCGCGCGGCGACCACCTCTTCATGACCTCGCGCTTCCAGTGGCGCCTCGGGCCCGGCGAGCAGGCGAGTTTCCAGCCCTTCGTCGTCGCGCACGAGAACGAAAGTGCCAGCCGCGGCCGCCTCGACCAGCCCGTGGGCGAAGCGCCCTACGCCACGAGCGACGGGCGAAGCGAGAGCCGCTTCCGCGCCGCGCGCTTCATGACGATGCTCACGCGAAGGCTCGGCCCCGGGACCACGACGGAGCTTCGCGCCGGCGCGGGCACCTTCACCGTCGACGGGACCTCGCGCCTGGAGCAGGTCGACGCCGCGGGCGCGCGCACGCTCCTGCAGGAAACGGTCACCGACGTGCGCGACCGCTCGTGGAACGCCGCCGCCAAGCTCGCGCGCAACTGGGGCGAGACGCACAAGGCCACGGCGGGCGTGGAGTGGGAGGGCACGCGCCGCCGCGAGGCGCCGGTCACCCTGCTGAACGGCGAAAGCCAGCTCGCCGAATTCGGCGCCGACTTCGACGTGAGCGTGCGCCGCAACGCCTTCTACCTGCAGGACGAGTGGGACCCCAGCCCCAACTGGGCCACCTCGCTCGGCGTGCGCGTCGAGGAGATCGAGACCCGCAGCGACACGCCGGCGAGCCCCGTGAGCAACCGCAGCCGCGTCACGAGCCCGCTCGCGCACGCGGTGTGGCGCTGGGACGCGCCGAAGCGCGACCAGGTGCGCGCGAGCCTCACGCAGAGCTACCGCCCGCCCACGACGCAGAACCTCGTGGCGCGCCCGCGGCTTTCCACCCTCTACCCCGTGCCGGGCGCCAACACCGCGGTGAGCCCGGACGCGGCCGGCAATCCGGGGCTCAAGCCCGAGATCGCGCACGGCCTCGAACTCGCCTTCGAGCGCTACCTGCCCATGAACGGCGTCGTCTCGGTGAACCTGTTCACGCGGCGGCTGAAGGACGTGATCCGCAGCGTTACCGAGCTGGAGCAGGTCTCCTGGGCGCCGGTGCCGCGCTGGGTGAGTCGCCCGCAGAACCTGGGGCGCGCGCGCACGAGCGGCGTCGAGTTCGACGCCAAGTTCCGCATGGACGAGGTCCTGCCGGGCTCGCCCGCGGTGAACGTGCGCGCCAACGTGTCGGTGTTCCGCTCGCGCGTGGACGAGGTGCCGGGGCCCGACAACCGCCTCGCGAGCCAGCCGGACATGACCGCGAACCTCGGCGCCGACTACCGCTTCCGCGGCAAGCCTTTCTCCGTGGGCGCTTCCCTCAACTGGACGCCGGCCTACGACACGCGCGCCACGGCGGAGCAGCTCGAGCGCACCGACCGCAAGTCGGTGCTCGATGCCTACGCCATCTGGCACATCGACGGCGCGACGCGGCTGCGGCTGTCGGTCACATCGCCCGAGCCGCGCGAGTTCAACACTTTCTCCGCCTACACGACGGCGGAAGAGCGGCAGGTGCTCGCGAGCACGGCGAGGAACCACCTCACCACGGCACTGCGCCTCGAGATGCGGCTCTAGCCGGGGCGCGCGCTCAGGCCCAGGCGCGCGGGTCGAGGCGGTAGAGCCGCGCCAGCTCCTCGAAGAGCGCCGGGTGCCACGCCGCCAGGTGGTGCGGCAGCTCGAAGAAGGCTTCCGAGCACACGGCGAAGAACTCCGCGGGATCGGTGGCGGCGTAGGGGTCGAGGAGCACGGGCTCGGCGTTGCGCAGCCGCTCCTGCAGCACGCCGTACTCCTGCGCCATCACCTGCGACCAGCGCGGGTGGCGGTGGAAGCCGGCGATGTCCGGCGCGCCGTTGGCGTGGCCTTTCTCCTGGTCGAGCTGGTGGGCGAACTCGTGGATGACCACGTTGCGGCCGTCGGCCGGGTCGCGGGCACCTTCCAGCGTGTCCGGCCACGAGAGCACGACCTGCCCGTGCGACCACGATTCGCCGCTGTGGATGCGGTCGTGCTCCTCCACGAGGCCGATGGCGTTGCGGCGCTCGCGGCGCACGACGAAGGGCGCGGGGTAGACGAGGACCTGGCGCAGGCGCGGGAAGTGGTGGCCGGGGCGGCCGAGCAGCAGCAGGCAGGCCTGTGCCGCGATCGTGACGCGCATCTCCTCGGTGATGGCGAGGCCGTCGCAGCCGTGGAAGTCCTTTTCCGCGAGGAAGACCTGCATCTCCTGCTCGAGGCGGCGGCGCAGCGCGGGGGGCAGGCGACCGGCCGCCGGGACACGCTCGTCGAGGATATGCGCCCACGCCGAGGGGAAAGGCTGCGACGCCACGCGCCGGCGCCTGCGCGCGACGAGGCGGGGCCCGAAGGCGATCCAGCCCGCGACGAGCAGGGCGATGACCACGATGGCGCCGAACAGCATCCCTGCTCCCCCCCTTCTGCCTGGTGATGAGCAGATGCGGGCAACGAGGCGGGAGTTCAATGGGGACGATCGGGGACTGTCCCCGCTTTTGGGGACTGTCCCCGATCGTCTCCTAAACCGCCCCCGCCTTCCGCAGCAGCTTCTCCACCGCGCGGGCGATCGCGGCGTAGCCCTCGGCGTTGGGGTGGACGAGGTCGCTCTTGAGGGAACGGTCGCCCAGCACGTCGGGCAGGATGTCGGCCTCGACGGGGATGCCCAGCTCGCGGCCGATGGACTCGTAGAAGGGCACGCGCGAGGTGCCGAAGCCGGGCTTGGGCGTGGCCACGAGCACGACCGACACCCCTTGCGACTGCGCGAGCCGGATCATCTCGCGCACGTTCGCCGCGGCCGCCTCCTCGCCGGTCTTGCGCAGGAAGTCGTTGCCGCCGTGGCACAGCACGAGGAGCTGCGGCTTCACCTCCTCGAGCACGGCCGGCAGCCGAGCGAGCCCCTCGGCGGACACTTCGCCCGGCAAGCCCGCGCCGACCACCTTGCGCGAGATGAGGCGCGAGAGCACGGCGGGGTAGGACTGCTCGCGGGAGGCGCCCGTGCCGAAGGTGAGGCTGTCGCCGAAGGCGAGCACCACGGCGTCGCGATCCAGCTTCGGGAGCTTCGGCACCGCGGGGCCGCACGCCGCGAGCAATGCCGCGGCGGCGACGGCTGCGATCCAGCCGGGGACTGCGGCAACGAAGGGGATCGGGTGGTTCACGCAGGGAGGCGGGTATCGGGAGGATCCCCATTCTCCGCGCGCCGGCCTCCGTCGAAAAGACCGGCCGGCACCCGCCCTCGCGGGCGAATGCCGGCCGGAGACGGCACTCCTTGTCGCGCTACGGAATCGCGCGCCAGGCCGACGGGCCCGAGATCACGCCCTGGCTCGCCACCCGGCCGGCCTTCACCAGCCACGCGACCAGCTCGCCTTCCCCGTTGGCGAACACGAGGTCGGGCAGGCCGTCGAAGTCGAGGTCGCCCACCTGCCACAGCGTCCACGCGCTCTTCTCGCGCAGCACCAGGCGGCTGGAGCGGGCCGCGCCTTCCATGAGCCACACGGCCACCTCGCCCTCGGGGCCGACGAGCACGAGGTCGTCGGTGCGGGAGCCGTCGAAGTCCGCGACGTCCGACACGCGCCAGCCGGTCGCGCCTTCGAGGCCGGCGCGCTCGCGCACGAGCGTGCCGTCCATGAGCCACGCCGCGATCTCGCCGTCCGGGCCGCGCCAGAGGATGTCGGCGCGCCCGTCGCCGTCGAGGTCCGGCGCGTGGGTCACCGTGAAGCCCGCGCCGGGCGTGGCCAGGTCGGCGAAGCGCGAGGAGGCGCCCGCACGGACGAGCTGCACGCGGATCCTGCCGTCGGCGTGGGCGAGCACGAGGTCGTCGTGCCCGTCGCCGTCGAAGTCGGCGGCCGTGAGCGGCACGAGGTCCTTGCCGGCCTGCGGGAGGTCGATGCGGGCGCCGGCCTGCGCGCCCAGCATCAGCCACGCGGCGTAGGTGCCGTCGGCCTTGCGCACGAGGAGGTCGTCGCGCCCGTCGCCGTCGAAATCGCCCACCAGCGCCACGCGAAGCGCGGAGTCCGCACCGAACAGGGCGGCCTTCGCGGAAGGCAGCGTGCCGTCCATCAGCCACACCTGCGTCTCGCCGGAATCGTGCTGCACGACGAGGTCGGCCTGGCCGTCGCGGTTGAAGTCGCCGAAGTGCGCGACGTGCCAGCCGGAGCCCTGCGCGAGGAGGCGCTGCGACTCGCCGGCCACGTTGCCGCGCACGACCTGCGCGAGGAGCCCGCCGTCGCCGGTCTCGAGGAAGAGGTCCCGGTTGCCGTCGCCCAGCAGGTCGCGGAACTGCGAGCGCAGGTCCGCCTTTGCGTAGTGGCGCAGCGGCTCGGCGGCCTGCCCGTGGTAGCTCGCGTCGCCCGAGTAGGCCGCGCGCAGCTCGCGCACGCCCGGGGGAAGCTCGCGCGTGGTGCAGGAGGCCTCGCCCGCCGCGACCGCCACCGCCTCGCAGCCGAGGAGCGCGTTGCCGCCGTAGGTGAAGGCGACCGTCCCCGTGAGGGTGTCGAAGTCGCCCGCGAGGGTGGCCGTGAAGGTGACCGCGGCGCGGTAGCGCGAAGGGCTGCCGCTGGAGGCGACCGCGATGCGCGCTGCGGCCTTGTCCGTGGTGGTGGTGAACGTGGCCGTCGCCTCGCCCACATTCACGACGGTGACGGAGGAGGTGACGGGCGTCGCCGCCGTGAGCTGGCGCACGCAGACCGGCTGGCCGTCGGCGACCATCCCCGGCGCGCTCGTCCAGGCGCCGGTGCAGCCGATGTCGTACTCGCCATTGGTGACGGCGATGGCAACGGGGGCGGTGATGCCCTTCACCGTGAAGGGCGCCGCGGCGACGCGGGTGGCGATGGGCGCGCCCGTGACGGGCGGCATCGCGATCGGGTCGGGCAGCGCGTTGTGCACGACGGTGAACGACTGCTTCACTTGCGGGGCGGGCAGGTGGTTCGCGTCGCCCTCCTGGTCGGCGGCGATCGTGCAGGTGCCGGCGGCCGCGAGCGTCACGGTCGCGCCCGACACGGTGCAGACCGGCGTCGTGAGCGAGGAGAAGGCGACGGGCTTGCCGGAGGCGCCGCCCGTGGCCGAGACCGCGAAGGGCGCCGTCTTGCCGAGCGTGCGCTGCGAGAGGGCGGCGAAAGTGATCGCCTGCGCGGCCTTGTCGACGGTGAGGGTGACCGCGACGGTGCCCGAGAACGGCCCGCCGGAGGCGGCGGTGGAGGCGTCCGTCGCCGTGACGGTGAAGGCGTAGGTGCCGGCCGCCGCGGGCTTGCCCGAAAGCACGCCGTTGGGCGCGAGGCTCACGCCGGGCGGAAGCGTGCCCGCGTCGATGCTGAACGCGTAGGGCGCGTTGCCGCCCGTGGCGGTGAAGGCCTGCTCGAGCGCCTTGTCGTAGGTCGCCGCGGGAAGCGTGGCGGGCGAGACAGCGACCACGAGCGCCTTGACGGCGAAGCTGCGGTCGACGTCGGCGGCGGCGAGGTAGTTGGCGCTGCCCGCCTGGCTCGCGCGGATGGCGCAGGTGCCGGTGCGGATGATCGTCACGGCGTTGCCGGCCACGGTGCAGACGGGCGCCGTGAGCGAGGCGAAGGTGACCGGGTTGCCCGAGGCGCCGCCGGAGGCGGCGAGCGGGACCGGGGCGCTGCCCACGTTCACGTCGGCGAGCGGCGCGAAGGCGATCGCCTGCGCGGCCTTGTCGACCGTGAGGCTCGCCGCGACGGTGCCGCTGAACGGCCCGCCCATGGCGGCGGCGGAGGCGTCCGTCGCGGTGACGGTGAAGGCGTAGGTGCCGGCCGCGGCGGGCGTGCCCGAGAGCGTGCCGTCGGCGGTGAGCGCGAGGCCGGGCGGAAGCACACCGGCGGTGACGGCGAAGGTGTAGGGGCCGTTGCCGCCGCTCGCGCCGAAGCCGCGCGAGAGCGCCGTCCCGAACGTGCCGCCGGGGAGCGCAGCGGGGGTGACCGCGACGGTGAGCCCGCTCACGGTGAAGCCCTGGTCGACGGAAGCGGCCGCGAGGTAATTGGCGTCGCCCGCCTGGCTCGCGCGGATCGTGCACGCGCCGGTGCGGATCACCGTGACGGTGTTGCCGGAGACCGCGCAGACGGCCGCGGTGAGCGAGGCGAAGGTGACGGCGTTGCCCGAGGCGCCGCCTGTCGCCGAGACGGTGAAGGGCGCGGTGCCCACCGGCACGCCGGCGAGCGGGCCGAAGGCGATCGCCTGCCCGGCCTTGTCGATCGTGATGCCCGAGACGACGGAGCCCGCGAACGGCCCGCCGATGGCGGCGCCCGAGGCGTCCGTGGCGGTGACCGTGAACCCGTAGGTGCCGGCCGCCGTGGGCGTGCCGGAGAGCGTGCCGTCGGCGGCGAGCGCAAGGCCGGGCGGGAGCGCGCCGGCGGTGACGGCGTAGGCGTAGGGCGCGTTGCCGCCGGCGGCCGAGAAGAGGCGCAGCACCGGCGCCCCGAAGGTGCCCCCGGCCAGCGCGCCCGGCGACACCGAGACGGAAAGGCCGCTCACCGTGAAGCCCTGGTCGACGTCGGCCGCGGCGAGGTAGTTGGCGTTGCCGGCCTGGCTCGCGCGGATCGTGCACGCGCCGGTGCGGATGACGGTGACGGTGTTGCCGGAGACGCTGCAGACGGCCGCGGTGAGCGAGGCGAAGGCGACGGCGTTGCCCGAGGCGCCGCCCGTCGCGGCGAGCGCGATGGGCGAGGCGCCCACCGCGACATTGGCGAGCGGGCCGAAGGCGATCACCTGCGCGGCCTTGTTCACCGCAAGGCTCGCGGCCACGGATCCGGTGAACGGGCCGCCCGAGGCGGCGCTGGACGCATCCGACGCGGTGACGGTGAAGGCGTAGCTGCCCGCCGCGGTGGGCGTGCCGGAGAGCGTGCCGTTGGCCGCGAGCGCGAGCCCGGGCGGCAGCGCGCCGGCGGTGACCGCGTACGAGTAGGGGGCGGCCGCGCCCGTCGCCGCGAAAGACTGGCCGTAGGCGCTGCCGAAGGTGGCGGCCGGCAACGAGGCCGGCGAGACGGAGACGGCCGGGCCGGTGACCGAGAAGGACTGGTCGGCATCCGCCGCGGCGAGGAAGTCGGCGTTGCCGGCCTGGCTCGCGCGGATCGTGCAGGTGCCGGTGCGAACGATCGTGACCGTGTTGCCCGCCACCGTGCAGACGGCCGCGGTGAGCGAGGCGAAGGACACGGGGTTGCCCGAGGCGCCGCCCGTGGCCGCCACGCCGAAGGGCGCGGTGCCGAGGGGCACGGCGGGAAGCGCGGCGAAAGAGATCGACTGCGCGGCCTTGGCGATGGCGAGGCTCGCGGCGACCGTGCCGGCTTGCGCGTTCGCGTCGGTCGCGCGGACCGTGAAGCTGAAGGAGCCGGCCGCGGACGGCGTGCCCGAGAGCGTGCCGTTGGCCGCGAGCGCGAGGCCCGGCGGCAGCGAACCGGCGGTGACGGCGTAGGCATAGGGCGCCGTGCCGCCGCCCGCGGTGAACGCCTGGCTGTAGGCCGTGCCGACGGTGCCGCCCGCGGGGGAGGCGGGCGAGACGGTGACGGAGACGGGCGCGCCGGGCGTGACCGGGTTGCTGGGCGCGGAAGGATCGCTCGAGACCGTGGCGGTCGCCTTGGCGACGACGGTGAAGGTGTAGGTCGTGCCGTTGGTGAGGCCGGTCACGGTGATGGGGCTCGCGCCGCCCGTGGCGGTGATGCCGCCGGGCGAGGAAGTGACGACGTAGCTCGAGATCGAGCCCGACGGCGGCGTGAAGCTCACGGTGGCCGAGCCATTGCCCGCGACGGCGGTCACGGCGGTGGGCGCGGCGGGCGCCGTGGGGTTGGGTGTCGCGCCCGTGATGTTCACCAGCAGGTCGACGGTCGTGCCGTAGGTGTAGGTCCCGCACAGCGCCGGCGTGGCGGCGTACTGCATGATCATCCGCACGTACATCGGGCCGTTGTAGGCGGTCGTGGGGATGGTGATCGTGCCCGTGAAGGTGCGGAAGGTGGCGAAGGAGGCGTTCGTGCTGTAGACGAGCTCGCTCGCGTTGAGGGCGCCATCCTGGATCGCGCCGTCCTGGTTCAGGTCGAACCAGAACTTCACGTACTCGTCGTAGACGCTTCCGTCGGTGCGCACGTCCACCTCGACCGGGTAGGACTGGCCGGCCTGCAGCGTGGCGATCGCGGATCCCGTGGTGTCCTGGTAGCCCGTCTTCGGGATCGCGACCGAGGTGCCGTTGATGGCCACCCGCGTCACCCACTCGTAGTTCTGGTTGTTGCCCTTCGAGGCGCACAGGGGAGATGCCGCGTGCGCGGTGGCCGCCGTGAAGGCGGAGACGACGAGGACGAGGATGGCGAGCGCCGCGGCCACGAAAGGCGCTGCGGCGGTCGGGGAGGGTGCTGCGCGCGTGCCGGAAAGGTCGTTGTTTTTCATGGTCTTGTCGATGTGGACGGGGGGCGGATGCCCCCCTGTGCCACGCCATGATCGGCAAGGCCGCGAAACGGCTTTGTGAACGATTGTGTCGTCCGGCCCGGGGAGGCGGGCCGCGGGGGATGCCGGTACGGGAATCAGCCCCGGCCGGGGCGCTGCAGGAAGACGGGTTCGATCACGAGCGGATCGCCCGCGCCGGATAGCCACACGTGGCCGTCCTGGATGGTGCACTGAAGGCTCATCGTGCGAGCGGCGAGGGCGGCCATGGCACGCGTGGATTCCACGGGCAGCTCCACCACGGCGAGGTTGGACTGCCGCGCGAGCGCCGCGGCGTTCTGCTTCCACCACATCGCCGCGCCCGT
This sequence comes from Burkholderiales bacterium, assembly GCA_019634955.1. Lineage (GTDB taxonomy): Bacteria > Pseudomonadota > Gammaproteobacteria > Burkholderiales > Usitatibacteraceae > FEB-7. Next base: position 11,439 of record JAHCAK010000040.1, on the reverse strand, counting down.
GCCGTACGCATAGACCGCCACGCGGGAAGCGCGGCCGCAGGCCTTGCGGATGTCGCGCTCGTCCGGGAGCCCCACGTCGATCCAGAGGTCGATGGCCCCGGTGAGGTCGGTGAGCGCGAGGTCGGCCTCGCCCTCGCTCGAGAGCCCGCGGCCGAAGGCGAGCCGCTCGTCGGCGTTGAGCGCGAAGGCGAGCACGCGCACCATCATCCGCTCGTCGGTCTCCGACGGGTGGCGCGCGATCGTGAGCGCGTGCGTGGCGAAATGCCCGCGGTCGAGGTCGGAGACGGCGAGCTCCGCCTTGAAGATGGTCGCCTTGAGGGCCATGGGCGCGGCACTACTTCTTCGCGGCCAGGCCCTTCTTCAGGAGTTCGGCCACCGTCTCGTTGAGGCCGGCGCCCGAGGCCTGCGCGCGCGCCTGCACCTCCTTCACCAGGTCGCCGTGCAGCTTGCAGGCGAACGGGACCAGGCCCGCGGCGGCGTCGAGCTTCCGCTGCTCCTTGCGGTCGGGCAGTTGCGCCGCGCCCTTGCCGAAGCGGTCCGGCACGCCGCCGCGGCGCGCGTCGCCCTCGATCTTGAGGCCCTTGTTCTTGTGCAGGTCGGTGAGTTTCATGGCGAGCATTCTACCCGGCGGAAGACTCCTACAGCACCGGCGACGAGAGTCTCGCGAGCGACTCCAGCATCGCCTGCACCCTCGACCCCTCGCGCCGCCGCCTTGCGAAATCCGTGCTCGCGGCGCGGTCGGCCTCGAAACGGCGCGAGAGCTCGCGGATGACGCCGCGGTCGTAGAAGGCGGCGGCGACCTCGAAGTTGAGCCGGAAGCTGCGGTTGTCTAGGTTGGCGGTGCCGACGACGGCCACGGTGTCGTCGATCACCATCGTCTTGGCGTGCAGCATGGGCGGGCCGTACTCCAGCACGTGGACGCCGGCGCGCGAGAGCGCCTCGCAGTAGGTGCGCGAGGCCGCGCTCACGATGCGCGAGTCGCCCACCCGCGGCACGATCACCTGCACGTCCACGCCGCGCAGGACCGCGATGCGAAGCGCGCTCTCCAGCGGCTCGTCGGGGATGAGGTAGGGCGTCTGGATCCACGCGCGCGTGCGGGCGGCGGAGAGCGCGGCGAGGAAGAAGGCGTGGATGGGCGCGTCCTCGTCGTCCGGCCCCGAGGCGAGGATCTGCACGGGCTGGCCCGCCGCCGCCATGGCCGGCGGGAAGAAGCGCTTCACGCTGTCGAGGTCGCCGGGCACCTTGCCGCCGGCATAGAGCCAGTTCTCGAGGACGAGCCGCTGCAGCCGGCGCACGGGCTCGCCCGCGATGCGCGCGTGGACGTCCCGCCAAGCCTCGCCGCCCCGCGCCGCGCGGCTCACCGGGTCGTGCAGGTTGTTGCCGCCGACGAAGCCGAGGGCGCCGTCCACCACCACGATCTTGCGGTGCGTGCGGAAATTGGCGAAGTTGAGGCTCGCGACGGACAGGCGCACCGGGTTGAAGGCGAGCGCCGTGCCGCCGGCCTCCCGCAGCGGCGCCCAGAACGCGGGGCCTGCATCCCCCGAGCCGAGGGCGTCGAAGATCACGCGCACCTCGACGCCGCGCCGGGCGGCGGCGGCCAGCGCGTCGCGGATGCGCGTGCCGGCGCCGTCGGGCTCCCAGATGTAGTACTCGGCGTGCACGTGGTCGCGCGCGCCGGCGATGGCGGACTCCAGCGCCGCGAGGAACTCGTCGCCCTCGCCGAGGATGTCCACGGCGCTCGCGAGCGTGGGGCCGCCCTGGCCCAGCCGCGCGATCACGCCGGCGATGGCGGCGGCCTCGGGCGTGAGCGCCGCGGGCGCCTGGCAGCAGGAGCTGCGCAGGTACTGCCGCACCTCGCTCGCGAGCGCCTCCTGCGCGCGGCCGTAGCGGAGCTTCCGGCGCCGCAGCCGGCGCGGGCCGAACACGAGGTAGTAGACGCCGGAGACGACCGGCAGCGCCGCGAAGGCGAGGAGCCACGCGAGCGTGGCCGTGGGCGAGCGCCGCTGCGTGAGGAGCGTGGCGGAGGCGCCCAGCACCCACGCGACATAGAGCGCGATGAGGACCTCGATCCACGGCAGCGTCGGCATGGCCGCAAGCATAACCGGGCGGCCCGGGGGCGCGGGGTAAAATGCCGGTTTGCCGCAGACGAAGGATGCCCGCCATGACCGCCCGCCCGAACATTCCCGCCGTCGCCGCCGCCCCGCTCGCCGCCCGCATCGAGCGCCAGTGGGACGCCGACATCGTCCCGCAACTCGTCGACTACATCCGCATCCCGGCAAAAAGCCCGCACTTCGACGCGCAGTGGGCGGAGAACGGCCACATCGAGCGCGCCATCCGCCAGGCCGAGGCGTGGGTGCGCGCCCAGCCCGTGGCGGGCATGGCGGTCGAGATCGTGCGCATCGCCGGCCGCACGCCGGTGCTCTTCTTCGACATCCCCGCGACCGGCGGGCTTCCGGCCGACCGCACGGTCGTGTTCTACGGCCACCTCGACAAGCAGCCCGAGATGACGGGCTGGCGCGAGGGCCTGGGCCCGTGGGAGCCGGTGATGGAGGAGGGCCGGCTCTACGGCCGCGGCGGCGCGGACGACGGCTACGCGGTGTTCGCGGCGCTGTCCGCCGTGATGGCGCTGGACGCCGAGGGCGTCGCGCGGCCTCGCTGCGTGGGCCTCATCGAAACCTGCGAGGAGAGCGGCAGCTACGACCTGCCGGCCTACCTCGACCTCCTCGCCCCGCGCATGGGCGGCGTGCAGCTCGTGGTGGCGCTCGACTCCGGCGCCGGCAACTACGAGCAGCTCTGGGTCACCACGTCGCTGCGCGGCCTGGTGAACGGCGCGCTGGAGGTGAGGATCCTCGAGGAGGGCGTTCACTCCGGCGATGCCGGCGGCGTCGTGCCGTCGTCCTTCCGCATCGCCCGCCAGGTGCTCGACCGCATCGACGATTCGCGCACGGGCGTGGTGAAGCCCGCGGCGTTCAACTGCGACATCCCCGCCGACCGCCTCGAGCAGGCGCGGCAGGCGGCGGCGATCCTCGGCGACGCCACCTGGAAGCGCTTCCCGTGGGCGTCGTCCTGCTGCGACGACCAGGCCACGGCCTCGATCTTCGCCGAGCCGGTGACGAAGGATCCGGTGGAGGTGGTGCTGAACCGCACCTGGCGCGCGGCGCTCGCCGTGACGGGCGCCGACGGCCTGCCGCCCACCCACATCGCTGGCAACGTGCAGCGGCCGTTCACGACGCTCAAGCTCTCGCTCAGGCTGCCGCCGCTGGTGCCGGCCGCCGCCGCCGCCGCGGAGCTCAAGCGCACGCTCGAGGCCGATCCTCCGTACCGCGCCAGGGTGAGCTTCGCCTACGACCAGGCCGCGCAGGGCTGGAACGCGCCGGCCGTGGCGCCGTGGCTGTCGGCCGCGCTCGATGCGGCCTCGCAGGCCAACTTCGGCAGGCCCGCGGCGTACATGGGCGAGGGCGGCACCATCCCGTTCATGGGCATGCTGGGCGCCAAGTTCCCGGATGCGCAGATCCTCGTGACCGGCGTGCTGGGGCCGAAGTCGAACGCGCACGGCCCCAACGAGTTCCTGCACGTGCCCTACGCGAAGAAGGTGACGGTGGCCACCGCGATGGTGGTGGCGGCCGCGCGCTGATGCGGCGCGCGCTCGCGGCGCTCGCCGCGGCCTGGCTCCCGGCGCTGGCGGCCGCGGCCTCGCCGGAGGATTTCGAGCGCTGCAACGCCGCGCACCCGGGCGAGGCGGGGAAGGCCGACCGCCTCGCGTGCTTCGCGCGCCTCCTGGGCACGGATTCCGTCGCAGCGCCGGTTGCCGGCCCGGTTGCCGCGCCGGCTGCCGTGCCGGTTGCGGGAAAGGAGCGGGAGCCGGTGAAGCTCGCTCCCACCGACGACTACGCGGTGGCCACCCAGCTCAACTACTTCCTGCCCGCCTTCCACTCGCGCAATCCCTCGCGCGTCTCCTCCAGCCCGACCCGCCCCCCCGTCAGCGAGCGCGACCGCCAGCCCACGGAGGCCAAGTTCCGCCTGGATCTTCGCAAGCGCGTGGCCCGCTCCATCCTCACGCACGACGACGACCTGTGGCTCGAGTACACGCAGGTCTCGCACTGGCAGCTCTGGAACGCGGAGGGCTCGCGGCCCTTCCGCGAGTCGAGCTACGAGCCGCAGGCGACCTACACCTTCCGTCCGCGGCTGCTGGACGCGCTGCCGGGCGGCGGCCTCGTGCGCAACCTGGGCATCGCGGTGAACCACAACTCCAACGGCCGCGGCGGCGACGGCTCGCGCAGCTGGAACCGCGTGATCGCGCAGGCGTACCTCGGCGACGACACCGCCAACGCGCAGCTGCGCGCGTGGTGGCACGTGCGCGAGAACGACGACGACAACCCCGACATCGCCGACCACTTCGGCCGCGCGGACCTCACGATGCGCTTCGCCCTCACGCCGCGCACGCACCTCACGCTCATGGGGCGCCACTCGCTGCGCGGCGGGGACCGCAACCGCGGCGCGATCCAGGCCGACCTCGCCTTCTCGCGCCCGTGGACGGGCGACCTGCGGCTGCACCTGCAGTTCTTCCGCGGCTACGGCGAGAGCCTCATCGACTACAACCACCTCGGCACCTACTACGGCATCGGCTTCTCGCTGGGCTCGTGGCAGTAGGGCGCGGCCCCGGGGGCGGTATGATCGTTCCATGGTGAATTCCCGTAACGCCTCCCCATTGCGCCGCGCAACGACGGCCGCCGTCGTGCTGGCCGCGCTCGCCGGCGCGCTCGCCTGGTGGCTCTCGCGCGAGGACAAGGCGCCGCGCGCGGCGGCCAAGGGTGGCCCGGCGGCGGTGCCGGTCACGGTCGCGACCGTAGAGCGGCGCGACTTTCCCGTGCGCCTTCGCGCCAACGGCACCGTGTCGGCGCTGCAATCCGTGGACGTCCGTCCGCGCATCACGAGCACGGTGCGCGAGGTGCACATCCGCGAGGGGCAGCCGGTCGCGGCGGGCGACCTCCTCTTCACGCTCGACGCCCGCGCCGAGGAGGCAGCGCTCAAGAAGGCCGAGGCGCAGGTGGAGAAGGACCGCGCCGACCTCGCCAATGCGCAGCGCACGCTGGATCGCCAGCGCCAGCTCTTCGCGCAGAAATTCATTTCCCAGTCGGCGCTGGACGCCGCCGAGAACCAGGTGGCGACGCTCAAGGGCCAGCTCGCGGTCGACCTCGCGGCGGTGGAGGCCGCGCGGGTGGCGCTGGGCGACACGCGCATCCACGCGAGCTTCGCCGGGCGAACCGGCGCCATCGGCGTGCGCGCCGGCAGCCTCGTGCAGCCCAACGGCGCGGTCCTCGTGACGGTCACGCAGGTCGACCCCATCCAGGTCGCCTTCACGCTCCCGGAGCGCGAGCTGGGCACCCTGCAGCGGGCGCTCGCGGCCGGCCCGGTCACCGTGGAGGCCACGCCGGACGGCGGCCGCCAGTCGTTCACGGGCCGCGTCGATTTCGTCGACAACGCCGTGGACACGGCCACGGGAACCATCCGCGTGAAGGCGCGCTTCGACAACCGCGAGAGCCGCCTCTGGCCGGGGATGTTCGTCGCGGTGAGCGTGGCGCCGCGCACGATCGCGCAAGCCTCCGTCGTGCCTGTGCAGGCCGTGCAGGCCGGGCCGGAGCAGCGCTTCGTCTACGTGGTGGGGGACGACCGCAAGGTGAGCGTGGCGCGCGTGGAGGTGGCGCACCTGGACGAGGGCCTCGTGGCGGTGACCGGGGTCGCGCCCGGCGCGCGGGTGGTGGTGGAAGGCGCGCAGAACCTGCGGCCCGGAAGCACGGTGGCGCTGCCGGGCGCCGCGGTCGGCAAGGAAGGCGGCAAGGGCGGCAAGGGCGGGGCGAAGGCGCCGTCGTGAACTTCTCGGAACCCTTCATCCGCCGGCCGGTGATGACGGTGCTGCTGTCGGCCGCGTGCGTGCTGGCCGGCCTCATCGCCTACCGCGACCTGCCCATCGCGGCGTTGCCGCAGTTCGACACGCCCACCATCCAGGTGACGGCGAGCCTGCCGGGCGCGAGCCCGGAGGACATGGCCTCGGCCGTCGCCACGCCGCTCGAGAAGCAGTTCGCCACCATCGCCGGCGTCGATGTGATCACCTCGTCCTCCACGCAGGGCGCGACCTCCGTCACGCTGGAGTTCAACCAGGGCCGCGACATCGACAAGGCGGCGGTGGACGTGCAGGCGGCGCTCTTCCGCGCGCAGCGCGAGCTGCCGGTGGAGATGGCCTCGCCGCCGTCGTACCGCAAGGTGAACCCGGCCGACTCGCCGGTGATCTTCGCCACCCTCACCTCGCCGTCGATGCCGCTCTCCGACCTCGACGGCTTCGCGACCAACCTCATCTCGCCCACGCTCTCGACGCTGCCGGGCGTGGCGGAGGTGCGCATCAACGGGCAGAAGCGCTTCGCGGTGCGCATCCGCGCGCGCCCGGACGCGCTGGCGGCCCGCAACCTCACGATGGAGGACATCGCGCAGGCGCTTCGCGCGGCCAACGCCAACACGCCGGTGGGCACGCTCGAGGGCCCGCGCCAGGCGCTCGCGATCCACGCCAACCCGCAGATGCGGCGCGCGGCCGAGTTCGCGCCGCTCATCGTGGCGACGCTCCCGGGCGGGCAGGTCGTGCGCCTGCAGGACGTGGCCGACGTCGAGGACAGCGTGGAAAGCCTGCGCACGGCGAGCTGGCTGAACGGCGAGCGCGCCATCACGCTCTCCGTCCGCCGCCAGCCGGACGCCAACACCGTGGCCACGGTGGACGCGATCAAGGCGGCCATCCCGGGGCTCGCGGCGCAGATGCCGGCCTCCGTGAACCTGCTGGTCCGCAACGACCGTTCGCAACCCATCCGGGAGGCCATCCACGACGTGAAGGTGACGCTCGGGATCACGGTGCTGCTGGTGATCGCGGTGATCTTCCTCTTCCTGCGCCGGCCGGTGGCCACCGTCATCCCGGCGCTGTCGCTGCCGATCTCGCTCATCGGCACGCTCGCGCTCATGAAGTGGCTGGGCTACAGCCTCGACAACGTGTCGCTCCTGGGCATCACGCTCGCCGTGGGCCTTGTGGTGGACGACGCCATCGTGATGCTGGAGAACATCGTGCGCCACGTGGAGCGGGGCGTGCCGCCCATGCGCGCGGCGCTGGACGGCGCGAAGGAGGTGGGCTTCACGATCGTGTCCATCTCGCTCTCGCTGGTCGCCGTGTTCATCCCCATCCTCTTCATGCCCGGCGTCATCGGCGGCATCTTCCACGAGTTCGCGGTGGTGGTCTCGCTGGCGATCCTCGTCTCGGCGGGCGTCTCGCTCACGCTCATCCCCATGCTCGCCTCGCGCTTCCTCACGCGCGAGCGGGAGGACGACCCGGCGCTCCGGTGGACGGCGTGGTTCGAGGCGATCTACCGCTGGACGCACGCGATGTACGCGCGGACGCTCGACTGGTGCCTCGCGAACCGCTACGTCGTGCACGCGGTCGCCGCCGGTTCGCTGGTGGCGAGCGTGGCGCTCTTCGTGGCCATCCCCAAGGGCTTCTTCCCGACCGAGGACCTCGGGCAGGTGCTGGTCACGGCCGAGGCGGTGGAGGACATCTCCTTCCCGGCGCTCACGGAGCGGCTGCAGGAGGTGGGGCGGATCCTGCAGGAGCACCCCGCCATCGAGACCGTGATCGTGAACGCCTCGGAGGGCAACAGCGGGCGCATCTTCGTGAACCTGAGGCCCCGGGGCGAGCGCGCGCCCATGGAGAAGGTGATCGAGGAGCTGCGCGCGGCCACGCGCCGCCTGCCGGGGATGAGCGTGTACTTCAACCCCATCCAGAACCTGCGACTGGGAGGGCGCATCAGCAAGTCGCGCTACCAGTTCGTGCTGCGCAGCGTCGACGACACCGGCCTGCAGGCGGCGGCCGACGCGGTGATGGCGCGCATGCGCGGCGACGCCCTCTTCCGGGACGTGACGAGCGACGCGCAGATGCGCGGGCTGCAGGCGAGGCTCGACATCGACCGCGACAAGGCCAACCAGCTGGGAGTCGAGATCCAGGACATCCGGACCGCGCTCTACAGCGCCTTCGGCGAGCGGCAGGTGTCGACCATCTTCACGGCGACCGACTCCTTCAAGGTGATCCTGCAGGCCGCCGACGCCGACCGCGTCGACGAGGGCGCCTTCGCCAAGATCCACCTTCGCGGCAAGGGCGGGGCGATGGTGCCGCTGTCGTCGATCGCGCGCGTGGAGCGGCGCGTGGGGCCGGTGGCGATCAACCACCAGGGGCAGCTGCAGGCGATCACCATCGCATTCAACCTCGCGCCGGGGGCATCCCTGGGCGACGCCTCGCGCCGCATCGAGCGCTTCAAGGCGGAGGCGGGCCTGCCGGCCTCCATCCTCACCGGCTGGGGCGGCGACGCGGCGGCGTTCCAGGCCTCGCAGGCGAGCCAGGTGTGGCTGCTGCTCTCGGCGCTGCTGGTGATCTACGTGCTGCTGGGCGTGCTCTACGAGAGCTACATCCACCCCATCACGATCCTCGCGGGGCTGCCCTCGGCGGCGGTGGGGGCGCTGGTGACGCTCTGGCTCTTCCGCATGGACCTCTCGATCATCGCCGTGATCGGCGTGCTGATGCTGATCGGCATCGTCAAGAAGAACGCCATCATGATGATCGACTTCGCCCTCGACGCGCAGAGGAACCACGGCATGGCGCCCGCCGCGGCCATCCGGGAAGCGTGCCTGCTGCGCTTCCGGCCCATCATGATGACCACGTCGGCGGCGCTCATGGGCGCCGTGCCCATCGCGCTGGGCCTGGGCGCCGGCGCGGAGCTGCGCCAGCCGCTGGGCCTCGCGGTGGTGGGCGGGCTGCTCCTGTCGCAGGCCGTGACCCTCTACATCACGCCGGTCATCTACCTCGCGCTGGACCGCTTCTCGGGCCGCGGGCCGGTGACGGGCGAGATCGGCGCGCGCGAGGCGGCGCACGCCGACTAGCTGGCTTGCGCCATGACGCGGTTGCGGCCGAGTCGCTTCGCCCGGTAGAGCGCCTCGTCCGCGATCAGGACGAGGTCCCGGGCGGTGTGCCGCCCGGACGGGGCGGTGGCGACGCCGACGCTGATCGTGACGCAGGGGGCAGTGGCCGAGCGAGGGTGGGGAAGCGCGGCCCGGGCGAGGTTGTCGCGGAGGCGCTCGGCGGTCGCGATCGCCGAGCCGGCGTCGGCGTGCGGCAGGATCACCGCGAACTCCTCGCCGCCGATGCGGGCGAGCATCTCGCCCGCCCGGCCCACGCCACGGGAAAGCGCCTCCACCACGCGGCGAAGGCAGTCGTCGCCGGCGACGTGGCCCAAGGCGTCGTTGTAGGCCTTGAAGTGGTCGACGTCGGCGATGAGGAGGGAAACGGGATATCCGCCCCGGGCGCCGCGCCGCAGCTCGCGCGGAAGGGCCTCGTCGAAGGCGCGGCGATTGGCGGCGCTGGTGAGGGCGTCGAGACCGGCGAGGCGCCGCATCTCCAGGGCGAGTGCGATCTGGGCCGCGACGATCTCCAGGACCACCCGGTCCTCCTCCGAATACGCGTCCGGTGCGGGCGTCTCGACGTTGATGACGCCGAGGATGCGCTCGCCGGCGCGGATGGGCACGCAGAGCTCGGAGCGGATCTCGTGGCGGATGGCCACATAGCGGGGGTCGAGCCGGACGTCGCCGACGCGTACGGGTGTGCCGTGTTGCGCCACCCACCCGGTGATGCCTTCGCCGAGGCGGATGCCCCGTGAGGCGACGTACGCCTTGTCGGCGTCGACGAATTCCGCGCCGCGGCCCTGGTCGCTCATCGCGAACGGGACGAGGCGCCCCTCGTCGTCCACCAGCAGCACGGCGCCGTATCGGTAGCCGACGGAACTCTCCAGCACGGCTATGGATTCCTGGGCGAGCGAGCCGGCCATGGGCAGGGCCTGCAGGCTGCGTGAGATGGCGTGCAGTGCGGCGAGGTGTTGCGGGCGCGATGACATCGATATCCAGCGTTGGCGGCCCCATTCTCGCGCAGCCGGCGGGTGGCGGCAATCGCCATTGACGGCGATCAGCGGCCGGCACCGTGGGCGTGATATACCCGGACATCGGCTCCCCGCCAGCCCGACAGAGAGGTCTTCATGCCGTCGAAGCGCCCCGTGATCGCCCGCCGGAAAGTCCAGCCCGTCGTCGCCCCGAGGCCGCCGCGCCCGCGCAGGCCGCGCGGGGACGCCGTCCGCCGCGCGGAGGAGGGCGACACCGCCCCGGTGCTGGACGCCGCCGCGATCGAGGCCTTCGCGACGGATGCGGCGGGCGCCGCCGCCGACGAGGTCACCGCCGGCGCCATCCGCGACTTGCTGGAGGGCGTGAACCCGGGAGACGCCGCGCGCATCCTGCGCTCGGTGCTCGAGCAGCAGCAGGGCCTGGACAAGCTCGCGCGCCGCAAGGCCGACCGCGAGCTCGCCGACAACTGGCAGGAGGGCGGCTACCCGTACAAGAACCTCCTCTCGCGCAAGAGCTACGAGCGGCAGAAGTACCGCCAGCAGGTGGAGCTGCTGAAGCTGCAGTCCTGGGTGAAGGAGACGGGGCAGCGCGTGGTGGTGATCTTCGAGGGGCGCGACGCCGCCGGCAAGGGGGGCACGATCAAGCGCTTCATGGAGCACCTGAACCCGCGCGGCGCGCGCGTCGTGGCGCTGGAAAAGCCCACGATCGAGGAGCGCGGGCAGTGGTACTTCCAGCGCTACGTGGAGCACCTGCCCACGGCCGGCGAGATCGTGCTCTTCGACCGCAGCTGGTACAACCGCGCGGGCGTGGAGCGCGTGATGGGATTCTGCACCGACGCCGAGTACCAGGAGTTCATGCGCCAGGCGCCGGAGTTCGAGCGCATGCTCGTGCGCCAGGGCATCCACCTCTTCAAGTTCTGGTTCTCCGTGAGCCGGCGCGAGCAGCGCCGCCGCTTCAAGGAGCGCGAGGTGCACCCGCTCAAGCAGTGGAAGCTCTCGCCCATCGACAAGGCGTCCCTCGACAAGTGGGACGAGTACACCAAGGCCAAGGAGGCGATGTTCTTCCACACCGACACGACCGACGCGCCGTGGATCGTGATCAAGAGCGACTGCAAGAAGCGCGCGCGGCTCTCCGCGATGCGCTACCTCCTGCACCGGCTCCCCTACGCCAACAAGGACCCCGACATCATCGGGCCGCTCGACCCCCTCATCGTCGGCCGCGCGCAGGTGGTGTTCGAGCGCGGCGAGAACGTCATCACCGCACCCCGGTAGGGGGAGTGGCTTCGGCATGCGGGGGTTTTCAACACGGAGGGCACGGAGGAAACCACTCGAGTCTCGAATGCGGCGGCGGGCTGCCCGCATTCCAGGCACGGGCATCGGCCATGCCCGGGCATTTCTCCGTGCCCTCCGTGTGCCCTGTGCCCTCCGTGTTGACCCGCCCCGTCTCCCCCCGCCTCCCCCCCCCCCCCCC